>JBEPZV010000011.1:0-62878 GCA_041640655.1 bacterium | reverse complement strand
GCCGTGAAACGGTTCGGCGAGCACGCGCAGCTTCCCCTTCCAACTCCAGAGCCGGCTCCGCAGAACGGCCAAGGGCGTCAGAGGCAGCGGGTGCAGTTCTCCGCCGCGAAAGATGTATCGGTTCCGCGCGGCCTCGGACGCGTACACCCGCTCATCCGCCAATCCGGCGGCCGCGATCAGCTCCTGAAAGAGCGGCGTCGTCTCCAGAGCGCTATTCGGCCCCAGCTCGACCAGGTATCCGTTGAGGCGCCGGCTTCGCATGGTCCCTCCGACGTCTTCCTCGGCTTCGAGGACCAGGACGCCAACGCCCGCTCGCTTCAGGAAGAATGCGACGCTCAATCCCGAAATGCCGGCTCCGATGATCGCGACTTCAGGTCCCATGGTCGAGCGCCTCGAGTACGATCGCCGCCAGCGCGTCGGCGAACGTCTCCGAATCGTTCAATGCCTCGACCAAAGCGAATGTACGCACGCCGTGTGCGCGGGCGATCTCTCGAACTTCATGCCCCAGCTCGTAGAGCGTCTCGATGTGATCGGAGACGAAGCTGATGGGAACGAGGACGAGGTCTCGCACCCCCTGGCGCGCGAACTGCTTCACGACCTCCACGGTGGACGGCTCGAGCCACCGAACCGGCCCGACCCGGCTTTGAAACGCGAGCGCGGTGGGGACACGGGCGTAGATGTCGCGATGCTCACTCTCGGTGCGCAGATGAGCGAGGACGGCTTCGACCGATCGCCTCGTCTCCTCCAGGTACGGATCGCCATCCTCGATGAAGCGCACAGGCAGACTGTGCGCGCTGAAGATGAGCGCCCAGGCCGAATGCGCGTGCAGGTGGTGGCGACCAACGGCTTCCTCGATCCGTTCGCTCACGGCGCGCACATAGAGGGGATGATCGGGATAGCTGCGGATCGTGGTGATGGGGATCGGGGGGGAACCGTATCGCTGCCATACCCGCTGGAATTCGTTCAAGCTGGAGCCCGTCGTCGTGAAGGAGAATTGCGGATAGAGCGGCACGAGCGTGAGCGCGCGGACGCCGTCAGCGAGCGCCGCTCGGACGGCCTCCTCGATCAACGGATGCCAGTAGCGCATGCCGATGTAGACGCGACATTCCAGATGCGCGCGGAGCTTTCGTTCCAGACGCTCGGCCTGACGCTCGGTCCATTCCCGAAGCGGGGAGCGTCCGCCGATCTGCGCATAGTGGCGGGCGACGGCGCGAGCGCGCCATTTCGCGATCGCGCGCGCCAGCGGACGCTGCCACAGCCGCCCCATCGGCACGCGGAAGATGTCCGGATCGGAGAAGAGATTGAAGAGGAACGGTTCAACGGCGCGCAGCGAATCCGGTCCGCCCAGGTTGAACAGGATGATGCCGTGCTCGGGCATGGCGACCTCCGGGCGAAGGCTCGCGGTCACACGGTTCGCGAGAAGATCGGCCGCTCGCGCATCATCCGCTCCAGGTGCGCATCGAAGCACATGGCGATGTTGCGGATGACCAACCGGCCGAGATCCGTGACGATGAGTTTCTCCTCGGTGATTCGCAGCAGGCCATCGGCGACGAACTCCTCCAGCTTCGGGAGCGCATCGGCGAAATACTCATCGAAGCGGATGCCGAAGGTTCGCTCCACGTCGGCCTTCGTCAGCTCCATATCGCACATCAGCCGCATGATGACGTGGCGGCGCACGACGTCATCATCCGTCAGCCGGTACCCGAGCGCCGTCGCCGGTGTCCCGGCCTCGATCCGGGCATAGTACGCCTTCAGCTCTTTGAAGTTCTGCGCGTAGATGCGATCGAACTGACTGATGGCCGACATGCCGAAGGCATAGAGGTCAGCGCCGGCGCGCGTCGAGTAGCCCTGGAAGTTGCGATAGAGCGTCTTCTCCCGTTGCGCGCGCGCCAGCTCGTCCTCCGGCTTCGCGAAATGATCCATGCCGATGTAGACATATCCGGCCTGGCTCAAGGTCTCGATGGTCAACTTCAGCAACCGCAGCTTCGTCTCCGGCGGGGGAAGGTCCTCCGGTCGGATCAACCGCTGATGCGGCTTGAGCCACGGCACGTACGCGAAGTTGAAGACAGCGAGCCGATCGGGGGAGAGCTCGATCACCGTCTCCAACGTGCGCGCGAAGGAATCAAGCGTCTGGAAGGGAAGGCCGTAGATGAGGTCCAGGTTGATGCTGCGGAAGCCCAGCTCGCGCGCCCACTCGAGAGCGCGGCGCGTGACCTCCTCCGGTTGGATGCGGTTGACGGCTTGCTGGACCATGGGGTCGAAATCTTGCACGCCCATGCTCACCCGATTGAACCCACTCTCGCGAAAGGCCCGCATGTGCTCGACGGTGAGCCCGCGCGGATCAATCTCCACGCCGATCTCGGGATCCTCCGCGTAGGGGAAGCGCTCGGCGATGAATCCGGCCAGTTCGCGGATCTCCTCCGGGCGCAAGTAGGAAGGGGTACCGCCTCCCCAGTGCAGTTGCGTGACCTTTCGCTCGGGAGCGATCCAGGCGCGCAGCATGGCGATCTCCTGCTCCAGATGATCCAGGTACTTTCGGATCGTCTCGGGCCGATGCGTCACCAACATCGTGCAGCCGCAAAAGTAGCAGAGCGTATCGCAAAACGGGATATGAACATAGAGCGAGAGATCGGCGGTCGCCCGTGCGACGTTGTTCTCCACAATGGCGCGCCGGAACTCCTCCGGTCCGAACTCCGGCGTGAAGGCCGGAGCCGGAGGATAACTCGTGTAGCGCGGTCCCGGTCGATCGTATTTCCGAAGCAGGTCCAGTTCGACGAATTCCAGACTCTTCATGTCGGCGGCTCCTGATTCACGGCGATGCTCTCACACGAGGCTCAGTCGCTCGTCAGTCGAGCATCGGCTCCTCCCGATCCTCGACATGATATTTTGGACTCTCGCGCTTGACGGTGTCCACGAGCCGACGCACGTTCTCGACTGGAGTCTCCGGCAACACGCCGTGCCCGAGGTTGAAGATGTGCCCCGAGCCGGGGCCGAATCGGGCGAGCACGCGCCGAGCTTCCCGGACGACGATGTCGGGCGAGGCGAGCAGCGCAATCGGATCCAAATTCCCCTGAAGGGCGACGCGATCGCCGACCTGTTGACGAGCGCGCGCGAGGTCGCAGGTCCAATCCAGGCTCAGGACATCGGCGCCCGTCTCCGCGAGGGTCTCCGTCCACGCGGCCGTCCCGCGCGAGAAGAGCAGGATGGGGACGTCATCGCATCCGGCGGCCTTGAGCTCCCGGATGACGCGGCGCACCCCCGCGAGCGCGAACTCTGCGAAGGAGTCGGGGTCGAGAAGTCCGGCCCACGTATCGAAGAGCTGCACGGCGTGCACGCCCGCCTCGATCTGAGCCCGCAGGAAGCGCGCGACGGCGTGCGCGATCTTCTCCAAAAGCGCGTGCGCCACATCCGGAGCTTCGCGAATGAACACCCGCGCGCGCCGAAAATCTCCCGTCCCGCTGCCTTCGACCATGTAGGCCAAGAGTGTCCACGGGGCTCCGGCGAATCCGATCAGCGGCACGCGCCCGCGCAAGCGCTCCAGCGTCGCGTGAACGGCTTCCAGGACATAGCCGAGCTTCTCGTGCGGATCGGGGATCACAAGGCGGGCGACATCAGCAGCCGTGCGCACGGGATGCTCGATCTGTGGTCCAAGGCCGTCCTCAAGGCGCACCGTGAGTCCCATCGCTTCAGGAACGACGAGGATGTCCGAGAAGAGGATGGCGGCGTCAACGTCAAGCTGTTCGACAGGCTGGAGGGTGACTTCGGCCGCCAGTTCCGGCGTGCGGCAGAGCGTGAGGAAATCGTAGCGCTGGCGCAGCGCTTGATAGGAGGGCAAGTAGCGTCCCGCCTGGCGCATCAGCCAGATGGGCGTGCGCTCGGTCGGCTCTCGCCGGCACGCCTTCAGGAAGAGGTCATTCTCAAGCGGCTTCATCGGACCTCTCCGCGCGGCATGTTCGAAGGATCGCCCGGACGAGCGCTTGTGTCGGAGGGATGCCCGACATCGCCTCGGGGCGAAGATGCACGGGCAGCCCCGCCGCCTGACACGCGCGTGCCGTCGTCTCGCCAATCACGGCGATCTTGGGCGGGCGCACCTGCGGCTCGCGGAAGAGCGCCGGGAAGTTCGGGAAGAATTCCAGGAAATTCCGCACGCTGGAGGGACTGAAGAAGGCGACGACGTGAATCTCCCCGCGCGCGAGCGCCGCCCAGACGGCCTGTCGCACTTCCGGAGGGGGATCAGGCTTCACGGTTCGATACACGATGACGTCATCCACCAAGAGGCCGGCCGCTCGCAATCGGCACAGGAGGGTCTCCTCCGCCAGGTCGCCTCTCGGGAAGAGGAAGCGGCGCTGCGGCGCCGTCGGCTCCAAGGCGAGCGCCGCCGCCAGATGCGCGGCATCGAACGCCTCGGGCAGGGGAGCTGTGGTGAGGCCATAGGCCGCGATCGCTTCCGCCGTCTTCGGCCCCACGGCGTGGAAGGTGCGCGCGCGCAGATGCGCGAGATCGAAGAAGCGCGCGCACCGCTCCAGAAAGAAGCGGACGGCATTCGGGCTCGTGAAAATCACATCGGTGTAGTCGGCGATCCGCCGGATGCGCTCATCGCACGCGTCCCACGACTGAGGGGGAGCGATCTCGATCGTCGGAAAGATCACAGGGTGCGCGCCCGCATCACGAAGGAGGTCGGCCAACTCCTCCGCCTGATCGCGTGGCCGCGTGATGAGGACCGTACAGGGAAGGTGGCTTGGGAATTCAGATCTCATCGTCACTCCCGCATGCGAGGGGGAAGTCTAAAGGGGCCACGCGGTCGGCGTCAAGCTGGGCGCTCGCTCGTCCTTCCCTCTCGCCCCGGGGTTGCCCAGGGTGGTACAATACCTCATGCTTCGGCCGATGAGGGCCGGAGTGCGGGCGACGCGTGTTCGCTCGGTGAGGTTGATCTGGGAGGTCACGGCCTATCGGAACGGTCTTCGGTCAGACGCACGGATTGAAGGCGAGCCATCGGCGGCGATTGGAACGCCTCTCTCATCGCCGCCTTCCCCCGGACCAAATCATCACGCCGGAGTTGGCGCGCACCCTCGCCGAGCTCTCCTATGAGATGCATCGGCAGGTGGGGATTCTCGTGGATCGTAAAGGGCGGATCGAGTACGTCGTCGTCGGAGATGCGCGTCAGATCGTCTGGCCGGATCTGCGGCGCGTTCGGACCTCCAGCGGGCGATTTTGCGGGCTTCGCTGCATCCACACGCACCTCAATGGCGAATCCTTCACGGAAGACGATCTGACGGACCTGGCGCTGCTGCGGCTGGACGTGATGGCGATCGTGGAGGTGACCGAGACGGGCGTTCCGGCGCGCGTGCACGTGGCGCATCTGATGCCGGCGCAGCCGGGGGACGCCGATGGGAGGAGCGCCTCCTTCGCGTCTCGATTTCAGCTGCTCGAGCCCAAACCGCCCGGTCACCTCTCGGTGAATTTCCTGGAGCTGATCCAGTCGCTCGAGGAGGAGCTGGCGCGCAATCGCCGCCTGGCGCATCCGCAGGATGAGCGCGAGCGGGCGCTCTTGGTGAGTGTGACGACGGGGTCTCTGGCCGAGGCCGAGGAGTCGCTCGAGGAGCTTCGGCAGTTGAGCGATTCAGCGGGCGTCGTCGTCCTGGATGCCCTCGTGCAACGGCGCAAGGCGTATGACCCGAAGTTCCTCATCGGGAAGGGGAAACTGCGGGAGGTCCTCACTCGCGCGCTGCAGCTCGGTGCGGATATGATCATCTTCGATCAGAGTCTGACACCGGGACAGGTGCGCGCCATCAATGCGGCCACGGATTTGAAGATCCTCGATCGTCCGCAGCTCATCCTGGACATCTTCGCGCAGCGGGCGCGTTCGCGAGAGGGGAAGTTGCAGGTCGAGCTGGCGCAGCTCCGCTACCTGCTGCCGCGATTGACCGATGCCGATACGGGACTCTCGCGGTTGACCGGCGGCATCGGCGGGCGCGGTCCGGGGGAGACGAAGCTGGAGATGGATCGGCGACGGATTCGCGAGCGCATTCGGCATCTGGAGGAGCAAATCGCCGCGCTTCGCACGGAGCGGGAGCAGCGGCGTCAGCGGCGGCGGCGCGCGCAGATTCCGGTCGTCTCCATCGTCGGCTACACGAATGCGGGGAAGTCCACGCTCCTGAACACGCTGACGCGCTCCTGTGTGCTCGCCGAGGAGCGGATGTTCGCGACGCTCGATCCCACGAGCCGCCGCTTGCGCTTGCCGCAGGGGCGGGAGATCATCCTCTCGGATACGGTGGGGTTCATTCGTCATCTCCCACCGGATGTGCTCCGCGCCTTCCGGGCGACGTTGGAGGAGATCGCCGATTCGGATCTCCTCATTCACCTGGTGGACGCCAGCAGCCCGCACATTGAACGGCATATCGAGACGGTGGAGGCGACGTTGCGGGAGTTGCATCTGGGACAGATCCCCCGCTTGCTCGTCTTCAATAAGAGCGACCTGGTGGCCCCGGAGATCTTGCGCAACCTCTGTCGCAGCTATGGCGCGCTCGCCATCTCGGCCCTTCATGCGGAGACGCTCGGGGAGTTGCTGGAGCGGATCGCGGAGCAGTTGGGACGATGTGGGGGAGCGGATGAACTCTTCGGAGAGACGTTGGTGGGCGTGCGCGCATGAGGGAGCTTCGGGAGAACATCGAGGCCTTGGCCGCGCGCTTCTGGGAGCGGCTCATCAGGCGCACGTCGCCAAGCGTTGCGTTCTGGCTCTGCGCGGCTCCTCTGGCCGCGCTGACGGCGGTGCTCGTGGCGCGGTTCCCGCTGTCGGCGTTTCCACAGTATCGGGTGGGGGAAGTGCTTCGGACAGATGTGGTCGCGCCGACGGAGTTGATCGTCGTGGACCCGGAGCGCACGGCGCGATTGCGCCAGGAGGAAGCGCGGAAGATCCCGCCGATCTTCCGGTTTTATCCGGATCGGGCCGAGGACGCCCGATCGGCTTTGCGGGACTATTTCGCGCTCGGGCGTGAGCAGTTCGCCAAACAGATGGAGGCCAGCTTCGGGAGGCGCGCGCTGAGCGCTGAGGAGTTGAAGCGTCGTCGCATACGGGCGCGTTTGGAGATGCACGTCGTGGCTCCGCTTCGGGCTCAGGGAGCGCCTTTCCCGCTGACAGATGAGATCATCTCGATCTGGGCGCTGGGGCAGAGCGGGGAGTCGGTGCTCGCCCGTCTGGAGGCGGCGCTTCAGAGCGTCATGAGTCGGTATATTCGCCCCGATGGTGAGCCGCGCGAGTTGGCGGAGAATCTCACCGGGGAGGTGCGCATCGTTCCGGCTCAGGTGGAGCCGATGGAGGAGATCGAGCGCCTTCAGGAGCATCCCCGCGTGCGGGCGAGCGAGGTCATTCCGCTGACGGAGGCGCGCCAGGCCGTGCGGCGCTCCTTGAGCGAATCCGACGCCCGACTGTACGGCGCCTGGCTCGCCGACCTTGTGCGCGTGAATTGTCTGCTGGCCGAGGACCTGACCGAACGCTTGCGTCGTCACGCGACGGCGCACCTGGTGGCCACAACGCGCTATGTGCCGCGACAGTTGATCGCGGCTCGCGGACAGATCGTCACTCCTCAGATTCAGGCCGCCTTGGAAGCGTTGCGCCGGCAGGCGGCCGATGCGCGTCCGGGCCGACGGGCGCTCGGTTTGTGCGTTATCTCCCTGGTGTTCTATTACGCGCTCTGGCGCTTCGCCGCGCGCACGCGCGTTTATTACCTCACGCCGCTCAAGATCTTCCTGCTGGCGGCGATCTCGATCTTCGCCCAGCTCTTCATCGTACGCGCGGGCCTGGCCATCTCCAGTGGCATCGCCTATCGGTTGGGGACATTCGATTCCCCTGAGGGGTATCAGTTCGCCATCCCCTATGCGGCAGCGGCGCTTGTGGTCGCCGTGTTGCTGGAATCGCGCCTGGCCTTGGTGGTGGGGTTACTGGTCTCGCTGCTCGTCGGTGTGCTGGCGCGAGACCTCTCGTTGTTACTCTATGCCGCGATCGGGAATATCGTGGCCGTCTATGGCGTCGGCCGGTATCAGCGGCGGGACACGATCACGCGCGCCGGCCTGATCATCGGGGTGGCGAACCTCGGAGCTACCGGACTGGTGCTCCTGAGCCAGGGCCAGAGCATGGTCCTCGGTCCCATCCTCTGGAACGCCGTGTGTGGAGTGACCGGGGGACTGCTGACCGCGGCCCTGGCGGCGTTCGCCCTGCCGATCAACGAATCGCTCTTTGGCATCGTCACGGACGTGAAGTTGCTGGAGTTGTCCAATGTCGAGCTGCCACTGCTCAAACGTTTGGCCATTGAGGCGCCAGGGACCTACCATCACTCGCTCATCGTCGCGACGCTGGCTGAGGAGGCGGCCAAGGCCATCGGCGCGCACGCGCTGCTGGTGCGCGTTGGCTCGTACTATCACGATGTGGGGAAGCTGGCCGATCCCAGCCTGTATATCGAGAATCAACGCGCGGGGAGTAATCCGCATGATCGCTGGCCGCCGGAGGAGAGCGCCCGTCGGATCATTCAGCATGTGAGCGAGGGGATGCGCTTGGCCGAGCAATATGGCTTGCCCCGGCAGATCGTGGACCTCATCCCCCAGCATCATGGGACACGGCGCCTGCATTACTTTTATGCGAAAGCGCTGGAGCGCGCCGCAGTCTCGGGAACACCGGTGGATGAACGGTGCTTTCGCTATCCGGGCCCGAAACCGCAGACGATCGAGGCGGCCATCGTGATGATGTGCGATAGCTCTGAAGCGGCTGTGCGCTCGCTCCGACGCCCCACGCCGGAGAAGATTCGGTCGCTCGTGCGGCGGATCATTGAGGACATGGTGACCGACGGACAATTCGATGAGTGCAATCTTCGGATGCGCGATCTCACGCGCATCCGGGAGACGATCGTTCAGACGTTGGGGACGCTCTATCACGAGCGCGTCCCCTATCCCGGCTTCCGGGAGGAGGAGGTGGTGGCTGCGGACGCCAATTATGAGGCGGTGCCGAGCCTCGACTTCTTGCGCGTGGCCTCCTCGCGGCCTGATGCGGATCAGCCGGAATCCGTGTCGTCCGCTGCGGAATGTGAGCCGGCTCCTGCGGAGAACGCCCCGGAGGGAATGGGATCGGCGACGCTCTCGTGGGAGCGCGACGTGGCGGAGTCATCGCCTCCCTCTTCGTCTGCCAAGGGCACTTCGTGAGTCCGCGCGCGATTTCACGGTGCTCGACATTCGCCCCAGGAGAGAAGCGATGCGGCGCGTGAAGATCGTCGCGACAATTGGACCGGCTTCGCGCTCGATGCTCCCAGCGCTCATCGAAGCGGGCGTGGATGTCGTGCGGCTGAATATGTCCTATGGGACCTATGAGGAGCACGCGGAGACTATCGCGAGAGTGCGCGAGGTGGCGGACCGCATGCGACGCGCCGTCGCCGTATTGCTGGACCTGGCGGGGCCGAAACTGCGAATCGGGGACTTGAAAGATGGACGACCGATTGAGGTGCCGACGGGAGCGCGCCTGCGCATCGTCGCCGAGCCGATTGTGGGCGACGCGACGCGCCTCTCGACGAATTACCCCGCGTTGGTCGAAGAGGCCGCCGTGGGCGATCGCATCCTGCTCGATGATGGGGCGCTCGAGTTGGTGGTCGAGGAGAAGGAGGCCGGTGCCCTCGTCTGCCGCGTCGTCCACGGAGGGTGGCTGGGGCCGCGCAAAGGCCTGAATCTTCCGGGCGTCTCGCTGTCGCTCTCTGCGCTGACGGAGAAGGATCGGCGCGATCTCCGGTTCGGGATCGAACAGGAGGTGGACTACATCGGTCTCTCCTTCGTCCGCTCCGCCGCCGATTGTCACCTGGCGAGGCGGGTGATCGAGGAGGCCGGCGCCCATATCCCCGTGATCGCGAAGATCGAGAAGGCCGAAGCCGTTCAACGCCTGGACGACATCCTTCGCGCGGCGGACGGGCTCATGGTCGCGCGGGGCGATCTCGGCGTCGAGACGTCGGTCGAGAGCGTCCCCGTCCTGCAGAAAGAGATCATCGCGAGAGCGAATCGCGCGGGGAAGATCGTGATCACGGCGACGCAGATGCTCCAATCCATGATCGAGAATCCGCGCCCGACGCGCGCCGAAGCTTCCGACGTCGCCAACGCCGTGTTCGATGGCACAGATGCCGTCATGCTCTCGGGAGAGACGGCCGTTGGACGATTCCCCCTAGAGGCTGTGCGCACGATGGACCGCATCGTTCGAGCGGCAGAGGCCTCGCCGCTCTCCCGCTCGCGACTCCGAGAAGCGGTGAGCACTCGGCCGTCGGGATCCTCTGGGCGGGCCATCGCGGAGGCCGCGGCGTTCGCCGCCGAGGAGGTGAACGCCGCTCTGATCGTCGTTTTCACCGAGAGGGGGAACATGCCTCGGCATCTCGCGGCGCTCCGCCCCGCGCAACGGGTGATCGCGCTCACACCGTCACGCACGACCTATCGGCAATTGGCCGCCGTCTGGGGCGTGGAGCCGTGGCTCTTTCCGTTCCCCGCAGGCTCGGATGACCTCCTCGCCGCATGTGATCGTCTGCTTCTGAACGAGGGCTTGGCGCGCGTGGGGGACGTGATTGTACTCATGGCCGGCACACTCCGCGGCCTCGGCCTCTCCGACATGATGAAGCTGCACCGCGTCGGGGAGCCCTCTCGATGAGGCTGGGATGTGCTCAGGACTCCGATGCCTCCGCGAATTCGATGACAAGCGTGTCCCCTTTGTACGAAGCGGATCGAATGCGGCTTTTGATCAGCTTGTGCGGAAGGAGGACGTGGCGTTTGAAGCTGCCGATGCGGATGATCAGCTCATCGGCGTCCCGATAGAGATCAATGTGCTCGCGACTGGCGAAGGGAAGCTTGAGCTGCAGCACATACCGCCCATCTGCGAAGTGATACTGGTACGGCTTCTCCGCATAGAGCACGTGCGTCGGGTCGCGCGAGCCATAGAGTTCCAGAGCGAGTTGGCGCAGTCGCTCCACGCCGACGATCTCGCTCTCAAAAAGGGGCGCTTTCAAGATGGGGATGGGAGCGAAGTACTCCTCGATCTGTTCCACATATCCCATTTGCGCCGTCAGCCAGCTTCTGAAGTGCGCGTCCATGACGTGCGGAGGGATGAGCTTGTTGACGACCACCGCGTCCACGGCGATCTCGTAGAGGCAGAGATACATGAACGCGCGCTGCGTCTCGCGCACGACCATCTTCTCCGCATTCGTGACCAGTCGCGCTGTCGTGACCTGGGGATCGAGCAGGTATTTGTCCACGCCCTTGAGGCGCCGATAGAGCCGTTCGATGGCCGCATAGTAGCTATCGTCCGGCAGAGGGATCGGCGCGAATGGCTTCGCCATCGGGCGCACGACGCGCATGACTGTGCGCTCCAGGTGGAAGATCTTGTCCATGAACCATTCGAGCGCCGAGGGCAAGCTGATGAAGCGCAACGATTCGCCCGTCGGCGCGCAGTCCAAGATGATGACGTCGTAGCTCCGCTCCTCGATGTACTGATTGATGTAGAGCAGGCCGATGATCTCCTCCATGCCGGGGAGGATGGCCATCTCCTCGGCCATGAGGTCGCCCATACCGGTGGCGCTGAAGACGGCGGCCAGATACTTGTAGACCTCGCTCCACCACCGCTCCAGTTCCTCTTGGACGTCAATCTCCTGAATATCGAGGCGATCGGCGACGTGGACGGGACGGCCTTCATTCTTCTCGTGCAGTCCGACGGGCAGGTCGAAGGCATCCGAGAGGCTGTGCGCGATGTCCAGCGAGAGGACGATCGTGCGAGAGCCGAGTTCGGCCGCGCGCACTCCCGTCGCGGCCGCCACCGACGTCTTGCCAACACCCCCTTTGCCGGAGAAGAGGATGATTCGTGGTTTCATGGCAGCCCCGTTAATGGATTATGACAGAGCGACGCGGCACTCGGCAAACACGAGCCCGCGATCACAGCATCATCGCCGCATGGGCGTGCCCTTCGATCCCCGTCGGATGCAGAGCGAAGGAGGCATCCGCATGAGAAACGCGCGAGTGCTCACGCGCGGAGGAAACGAAGGAGGGCGAGGAAAATCCCCGCCACCAGAGCCTCGGCCCCATCCTCGCCGAGCTTCTCTCGTAGCCCTGGCGGAATCGTGATGATCGGCGTCGCCCCCCACTTTATCATCACTCCTGCGGGGATGGCAAGGCCGATGCTCGGGAACAGGGCTCCTCGCGTTGCGTCTTGGCGTGGAACCCCGTAGACTGGGCGGAAGAGGAATGCTCGAGCGGATCTTCGGAGTCGAGAGACCGGTCATCGGTATGCTTCATGCGCCGGCTTTGCCCGGGGCGCCGGGGTTCGAGGGCGATTGGGAGCGCGTGCGCGCGCAGGTCTTGGCCGATGCAGAGGCGCTGGCCGAAGGTGGGGTGGACGGATTTCTCTTAGAGAATTTCGGCGATGCGCCTTACTATCCGCGCCGCGTCCCGCCGCATACGGTGGCCTTCCTGACGGTCATCGGCCACGAGGTGAAGCGGGTCTTCGCCAAGCCGCTGGGAGTGAACGTCCTGCGCAATGATGCGCGCAGCGCTCTGGCCATCGCGACAGCCATCGGGGCCGAGTTCATCCGCGTCAACGTTCACATAGGGGTGCGCGTGACCGATCAGGGCGTGATCGAGGGGGAGGCTCATCGGCTGCTGCGCGATCGCGCGATGCTCGGAAGTACGGTGAAGGTCTTCGCCGATGTCGCCGTGAAACATTCGGCTCCCCTTGCCCCACGCGACCTCGCGCAAGAGGTTCTGGAGGCGATCGAGCGGGGACGGGCCGATGCCCTCATCCTCTCGGGAGTGGCGACAGGGCGAGAGACATCTCCGGAGCGCGTCCGGGAAGCGAAAGCTGTGGCCCGGGCGACGCCCGTGCTGGTGGGCAGCGGAGTGACGGTGGAGAATGTCGCGGATCTGCTCCGCGTGGCTGATGGTGTGATCGTCGGGACGTTCTTCAAGCGTGATGGGATTGTGCATCATCCCGTGGATGTCGAGCGCGTGAAGGCCTTCATGCGCGCTGTCGCCCGCGTGCGCGAGAGGCTCCCGTGAGGGTCGGATTATTCCCGCAGTCGGTTCCACTGCTGACGGAGCGTGTCGCGAATCTCCTCGTAACTCTTCCCCTCGCGCCAGGCTCGGGCGATGGTGGGCCGAAAGACCTGCTCGTAGAAGGTGCGTCCCATGCGTTCGACGATCTTCGTCTCAAATTCTTCGGGAGAGGCGAGCCGATGCCACCACGGGACAGTGATCTCCTCAGGATGCGCGAGCGTCCGCGCCTGACGCTTGAAGTCGGCCAACTCCTTCGGCGTATAGCCGTGCAGCTTGCGCGCCGCGACGACCTTGGCGACGGCCAATCCGTAAGCGCGCGCTTCCGGCTCCGGCAATTTCAGGAGTGTCACCGCGCGCAGCCGATTCCATTCGGCGAAGATGTCGAAGCGTCGAATCTCGGCTTTCGGAGCAATCATGCTGCAGACCATTATACCCACGGCGGCGCTCTGGGGAAAGCCGCGATCGGCGCGTGAAAGCCGAAGCGAAGCCGTGTACAATACAGGCGCGTGATCGCGCGACAACGAGGGGGGTGCATATGGACTACAAGGAGAACATCCTGCAGCTCATCGGCCGCACGCCGCTCGTCAAGCTCAACAAAGTGACCCGGGGGATCGAAGCGACCGTCCTGGCGAAGCTCGAATCCATGAACCCCGGCGGGAGCGTGAAGGACCGCATCGGGATCGCGATGATCGAGCGGGCTGAGCGAGAGGGCCGATTGAAGCCGGGGGGGACCATCGTCGAGCCGACCAGTGGCAATACGGGGATCGGATTGGCCCTGGCCTGCGCTGTGAAGGGCTATAAAGCGATCTTCGTCATGACCGACAAGGCGAGTCAGGAGAAGGTGCGGTATCTGAAGGCCCTGGGGGCGGAGGTCGTCATCGTCCCGGTCACGGCCAAGCCCGACTCCCCAGATCATTACGTGAACACGGCCAAGCGGATCGCGCGCGAGACCCCGGGGGCCATCATGCTCAATCAGTACGAGAATCCGGCCAACCCCGAGGCTCATTATCGCACGACGGGGCCGGAGATCTGGGAGCAGACCGAGGGGCGGGTCACGCACTTTGTCGCGGGCATTGGGACCGGTGGGACGATCAGCGGTGTCGGACGGTATCTCAAAGAGAAGAACCCAAAGATCCGGGTCATCGGCGCCGACCCCTATGGGTCGGTCTTCAAGACCTACAAGGAAACGGGGCAGCTCATGGAAGCGACCCCGTACTTGGTCGAGGGGATCGGGCAGGAGACGATCCCCGCCAACGTTCACATGAAGTACATTGACGAGATCATCAACGTCACCGATCGCGATTCGTTCAACATGGCGCGGCGCTTGGCGCGAGAGGAGGGCATCTTCGCCGGAGGGAGCACGGGGACGATCGCGTATGCGGCGCTGAAGGTCGCCGAGCGGCTGACGCGCGAGCATGTGGTCGTCTTCATCGTCTGCGATACAGGCGAGCGCTACTTGTCCAAGTTCTATTCGGATGAATGGATGAAGGAGAAGCGGCTGCTCGGATTCGAACGGTTGACCTTGGGGACGCTCTTGCAGATGAAGGACACGAGCATGGTGCCGCCCTTGGTCGCTGTCGCCCCGCGCGACCGCGTGGCCGAGGCCTTGCACAAGATGAACCAGTATGGACTCTCGCAGTTGCCCGTATTAGAAGAGGGACGCTCGGTCGGAAGCGTGCGCGAGGGGCGGCTCATGGCGAAGCTCCTCAAAAATCGCGATCTGCTGCAGGCGCCCGTGAGCGAGGTCATGGAGGCCCCGTTCCCCGTCGTGAGCGAGAGCGTCGAGGTCGAGACGGCCGTGAAATATCTCAAGCATTCCCCGGCCATTCTGGTCGAGGAATATGGGCGGATCGTTGGCATCGTGACCCGATATGATGTGCTCGATCTCCCTTCCTGAAGCTAGCCCCTCCTTGACAGGGGCCGCGCGCGCCGTGTACTCTTTTCTCCTCGAATACCGGTGAGAGAGGGGGAGCATTGTGAAGAAAGGCATCCATCCGGAGTATGTGGAAGCGATCGTCACGTGCGCCTGCGGTGAGACGTGGCGCACGCGCTCGACCAAGCGGGAGATTCATCTGGAGGTGTGTTCCGCCTGCCATCCCTTCTTCACGGGGAAGCAGAAGTACGTGGATAGCGCCGGTCGCGTCGAGCGCTTCCAGCGGAAGTACGGGCAACGACCGGCCGGGGAGAACAAGGGGTAGCGGAGTCGTCCTTCTCCTGTGGGCCACAGGTCTTGCTCCCGCGCGGGAGTGAGCGCTTGTGGCCCTCGGTGTTTCTGTCGGGAGACCGTGGCGATGGAATTGCGGGAGAAGCTCAGGGAGATCGCGGCGAAGTCCGAGGAGCTGGACCGTCAGCTCGCCGATCCCGAGGTGCTCCTCGATCACGAGCGGTATGTGAAGCTCCTCAAGCAGCAGCGAGAGCTGGAGCCGATCATCGCGAAATATCGCGAGTACGAGCGCCTGCGGCGAGAATGGGAGGACGCGCGCGCCCTGCTGGAGGAAGAGACCGACGGCGAACTGCGCGAGCTGGCGCGCGCTGAAATGCATGCCTTGGAAGAGCGGCTGCAGCGCTGCGAGCAGGAACTGAAGCTGTTGCTGTTGCCGAAGGACCCCAACGATGAGCGGAACGTCATTCTGGAAGTGCGCGCCGGGACGGGGGGAGCCGAGGCCACGCTTTTTGCCGCGGATCTCTTGCGCATGTACACGCGCTATGCCGAGCGCCAGGGATGGCGCGTGCAATTGCTCGACGTCTCCGAATCCGATATCGGAGGCGTCAAGGAGGCGATCCTCTTGATCGAAGGGAGGGGAGCCTATTCCCGCTTGAAGTTCGAGTCCGGGGTGCATCGCGTGCAGCGCGTCCCCATCACCGAAGCGAGCGGGCGCATTCACACGTCGGCGGCGACGGTGGCTGTTTTGCCCGAGGCCGAAGAGGTGGAAGTGCGGATTGATCCGAAGGATCTGCGCATTGATACCTTCTGCTCCTCGGGACACGGCGGGCAATCGGTCAACACGACGTATTCCGCCGTGCGGATCACGCACCTGCCGACGGGGCTTGTGGTGACCTGTCAGGACGAGCGCTCGCAGATCAAGAATCGTGAGCGCGCCCTGCGCGTACTCCGCTCGCGGTTGCTGGAATTGGAGCGGCGGCGGCAGCATGAGGCGGTCTCCGCCGAACGCCGGCAGCAGGTCAAAAGTGGCGATCGGAGCGAGAAGATTCGCACCTACAATTTCAAGGAGAATCGGGTGACGGATCACCGCATCGGTCTCACCCTCTATCAGCTCGATCGCATCTTGGACGGCGAGTTGGATGAGCTGATCGAGGCCCTCATCACGCATCATCAGGCGGAGAAGTTGAGGGAGCATATCGCGGCGGCCTGAGGGGCGGCGGATGCGATCTTCCTTGACGATCGCGCCCTCCTCGCATACACTCACAGCCTAGCTATGAGCGGCCAGAGTGAGACCATACCGACGATGGGCCTTCCCGAGGGGCTCACCTTCGACGATGTCCTGCTCATCCCCGCCAAGAGCGATGTCCTGCCCACGGAGACCGATACGACGACCTTCTTCTCGCGGAATGTGCGGTTGAACATCCCCATCAGCAGTGCGGCGATGGACACGGTCACCGAGGCGCATCTGGCCATCGCGCTGGCGCAGCAGGGGGGGATCGGGGTCATTCACCGCAATCTCTCGATCGCGGCGCAGGCGGCCGAGGTGGATAAGGTGAAGCGCTCCGAGAGCGGGATGATCGTGGACCCGATCACGATCACGCCGGACCGGCCGATCTCCGAAGCCGTAGCGATGATGGCCCATTACAAGATCTCGGGCGTGCCCGTGGTGGACGGCGATGGGAAGCTCGTGGGGATCTTGACGAATCGCGACCTGCGGTTTGAGACCCGAATGGACTTGCGCGTCCGCGACGTGATGACCGGGCGCGAGCGGTTGATCACGGCGCCCGTCGGGACGACGCTCGAGGATGCGAAGGTCATTCTGCAGCAGCATCGGATCGAGAAGCTCCCGATTGTGGACGAGGACTTTCGGCTCAAAGGGTTGATCACGGTCAAGGACATTCAGAAGGCGATCAAGTATCCGAATGCGGCGAAGGACCACTTGGGGCGACTGCGCGTGGGTGCCGCCGTCGGCGCGACGGGGGATTTCCTGGAGCGGGCCGAGGAGCTGGTGAAAGCGCGCGTGGACGTGCTCGTCATT
Organism: bacterium; assembly: GCA_041640655.1. GTDB lineage: Bacteria > Acidobacteriota > Blastocatellia > HR10 > HR10 > HR10. The sequence continues at coordinate 45,623 of JBEPZV010000011.1, read as the reverse complement.
GATACGGCGCACGGGCACACGACGCGCGTGCTGGAGGCCGTGCGGCAGCTGAAGCGGAAGTTCCCCGAGGTGGACGTGGTCGCTGGCAATGTCTCCACGGCGGAAGCGACACGCGAATTGATCGCGGCCGGTGCGGATGGGGTGAAGGTCGGGCAGGGGCCGGGCTCGATTTGCACCACGCGCGTGGTCACGGGAGCGGGCGTGCCGCAGATCACGGCGATCATGGAGTGCGCGCGCGCGGCGCGCGGCACGGGCGTTCCCATCATCGCCGATGGCGGGATTCGATTCTCCGGCGACATCACGAAAGCCATCGCGGCTGGCGCCGATTGCGTGATGATCGGCTCGCTCTTCGCCGGAACCGATGAGAGTCCGGGGGAGACGATTCTCTACCAGGGGCGCACGTTCAAGACCTATCGAGGGATGGGGTCGCTCGGGGCCATGATGGCCGGCAGTAGCGATCGGTATCAGCAAGCGCCCGAGCGCGGGAAGCTCGTGCCGGAGGGGGTCGAGGGCAAGGTCCCGTATAAAGGGCCGCTGGCGGTGATCGTCGAGCAATTGGTCGGTGGACTGCGCGCCGGCATGGGCTACTGCGGCTGTCGCACGATCCGAGAGCTTCAGGAGAAGGCGCGCTTCATTCGGATCACGCCGGCCGGATGGCGCGAGAGTCACGTGCACGACGTGATCATCACCAAGGAAGCACCCAACTATCGCCTCGAATGAGGGATGGACTCTCGCGGCGATCTCGGCGAACTGATCCTCTGGGGGCTCCCCTCACGCGCGCGGTTCTCATCCACAATCCGGCGGCGGGACGTCAAAAGAGGGCGCACGAGCAGATCGTGCAGTTCCGGCGGATGCTCGCCGAGCGAGGCATCGTCCTGGACGTGCTCACGACATCGGTGCCCGGCGAGGCCACGCGACTCGCCCGCCAGGCCGTCTCTGAGGGGGCCGAATGCCTCATCGTTCGAGGCGGCGATGGGACGGTGAACGAGGTCGTGCAGGGGATCGTCGGGGAGCCGGTCACCCTGGCCCTCTGGCCCGCGGGCACAGCTAATGTCTTGGCCGAGGTGCTGGGTCTCCCTCGTCGTCTGCCCGATGTGGTGCGCATGATCGCCGAGCATCACACCCACTGCCTGAGCCTCGGCCGGGCCAATGGCCGATATTTCGTCCTGATGGTCGGCATGGGGCTGGATGCTTCGATCGTGCGCCAGGTGAATCCGTGGCTCAAGCGACATCTCGGCATCCTGGCCTACTGGGTGGCCGGCGTGAAGCATCTGTTCATGTGGAAGGCGCCCACGTTCACGCTGGAACTGGAGGATCGCCGCGTCCGCGCGACGTTCGCGGCGATCGCCAATGTGCCGAGCTATGGCGGAGGGATTCGCATGGCGCCGGATGCTCGCCCGGATTCCGAGGAGCTGCGCGCCTGTGTGATCACGAGCCGGAGCCGGCTGCTCTACCTCTTCTTCTATCTGCCTCTGGCCTTCCTCGGATGGCACATTCATCAACCTGGCGTCCTCTACGTGAGCGTGCGGCGGGGGCGGGCGTACACGGATCCCGAGGTGGAGATCCCCTTCCAGGTGGATGGCGAGTTGGCGGGCACGCTGCCGGTCGAGTTCGAGGTCATCCCTGGCGCCCTTCGGGTCGTCGTTCCTCGAACATCGTCGCGATGGTACAATAACCACCTGTGGTGATCGGTATGCGTGCGCGGATCATCGGCGCGGTCCTCTTGCTCGCGCTCGCTCCCGTACGGAGCTTCCTTGAGGCGATGGGGCGGCGCGCGGTCGCGGCTCCGTCTTCGGCGCTGGGCGTCGTGCAGGAGTCAGCGTCGTTCGAGGCATTGCGCCGCGCGGGGTTCGAGGCGTTCTACAATTTGGACTACGAGCAAGCGCGAGGGTACTTCGAGCGGCTCACCGCCGACTTCCCCGAGCATCCGGCGGGCTATCTCTATCTGGCCACGCACGCCTGGATTGATTGGCTCAATCGCACGCGGCGGCTTCAGACGGGCATCTACATCAATCCGGCCTTCTACGCCCAATCGGAGGAGCGCGCGGATGAGGAGCAGGAGCGGCGATTTCGCGCGTATATCGAGCGGGCGATTGAGAAGGCCGAGGCCCGACTTCGCGCGGACGAGGCCGATGTCGAGGCTCGCTATTTCCTGGGCGCGGCGTATGCCGTGCTGGCCGGGTATGAGGCGACCGTCCTCCGCAAGTTCTTCTCGGCGTTGCGCAACGGCTTTCGCGCCGTGAAGGAACATCGGGAGGTGCTGCGTCGCGATCCCCAGTTCGCCGATGCCCTGCTCACCGTCGGCCTCTACGAGTATATCGTCGGGAGCCTGCCCCTGGCCGTGAAGATCCTGGTCGCCCTGGGGGGGATTCGCGGGAGCCGCGAGCGCGGGATCGAGCAACTGGAGGAGGCCGCGCGCGCGGGCAAATATGTGGCCGACGATGCCCGCACGCTCCTGATCGCCGTCTACTATCGCGAGGGGCGCTTCTCGGATGCCCTCCGCGTGCTCGATGAGTTGATCGCCCGATATCCCCGCAACTACCTCTTCGGATTGGAGCGTGCGAACCTGCTCATGCGCCTCGGGGAGCGAGCCGAGGCCGTCGGCGCGTTCGAGGCGTTGCTCGCGCAGCCGGCCTATCGAGAGAACCACGATCTGATTCGCTATCAGTATGCCGAGGCGCTCTTCCAGAGCGGGTACAAGCAGGCGGCGCTCCACCATTTTCGCCGCCTCGTCGCCATGGAGGACGCTCATGCGGATCTGAAGACGCTGGCCCATCTTCGCGTCGGCCAAATCCTCGATCTTCGTGGCGAGCGTCGGGCGGCGCAGGCGCAGTATCAGCTCGTCCTCCGACGAGAGAATGTGCTGGATGCGCACGAGCAAGCGCGTCGCTACCTCCGCCGACCGTATTCGGAGACCGCGCGGTGAGCGGGCGGATCGCGCAGCGCATCCCCGAGCCTTGAGGCGTTCACCCCCCTCGGAGGGAAAATTTTTGCGCCGGCGGTCGGGGATCGTGTATATTCTCCCTGTGCATGCAGCATGGACATTCCATCGAAGACGGCATCGGGCGGGTCGCGTCCGATGGCGCGTCTTCAGGCGCGAGGGCGGCCCATGGGAAGGAGACGATTCCGCAACCGGCATGTGCCCAGCTCCACACGCTCCTTCTTCGCGCAGCAGTATTTCGAGGAGCATGTCCTCCTGGATCGAACCGAGCTGCTCAACCTCATCCAAGGGGGGGAGGACAGCTACGTCGAGTTCAAGGTGCGCTTGAACAACCCGGAGAAGCTCGCGGCGGAGATCGTGGCGCTCGCCAATTCGGGCGGAGGGTTCATCATCATCGGCGTCAACGACAATCGGCGCGTCGAGGGGGTGGATGATCCCGAATGGGTCGAACAGCAGCTCATTGACGTCTGCCGGCGACTTGTCATCCCGCCGATTCGTCCGCAGATCAACAAGATCGCCTTCGACAACGGCAAGCGCATCGTGGCGCTGGAAGTGAGCGGCCTGCATCGGCCCTACCGGACGTTCGATCATCGGTGCTACGTGCGCGTGGGCTCGACTAAGCGAGAGGCGACGGCCGAGGAGATCGCCGAGATGTATGATCCCCGCCACTCATATGGCTTCGAGTTGCTGCCGATCACCACAGCGACGCTCGACGATATTGATGAGGCCGTCTTCTGGAGCTATGTGCGGGGGGTGCGCGGGGGGGACCTGAGCGAGTTCGAGGAGCATGGGTATCCCGTGGACGAGGTCATGATCCATTATCTGCAGTTGGCGGTCGCGTTCGAGCACGAGAGCGTCCCGACGCTCGCCGGGCTGCTGCTCTTCGGGAAGGATGAGCGGGTCGCGGCGCATCTGCCGCGCAGCGGCATTGTGGCGACGCGCTTCGGCGGGGTGGACATCACCGATCCCATCGTCGAGCGGGAGGAGATCGTGGGGAATCTCGCCAACGTCTACGAGCGGGCGTTGCGGTTCGTGGAGCGCTACGCGGATTTACTCCAGGAGCGTCCGCTGCGCCGATGGTCGGAGCGATCCCCAGTCGCGCCGCGCGCGCGTTACCCCCGCGCGGCGGTACTCGAAGCCCTCACCAATGCCCTGGTGCATCGGGATTACAGCGCGCGCGACCAGGTGACGCGATTGCTCATCTTCGATGATCGCATCGAGCTGATCAATCCGATGCGCACAAGTGGGGTCGCCCTCGATCCCATCTGCTACGGCGTCGTCAACGCCCCCCATCCTCGGCTGAAGGGGATTTTCAAGAGCCCGTACTACGGACTGGAGACCGTGACCGGGGGGGTGCCGATGCTGCTGCATGTCGCCCAGCACTTCTCGGGCATTCGCCCCGAGATCAAGCTGGTCAGCGATGAGTTCCGATTGAAGATTTACGGCCTTCAGTGAGCGCTGGGAGGGAGTTATGGGAACGATCGCTCGAGCCAGTTCCATCCGTCTCTGGAGCGGTGTCGCGGGGCTTCTCGCCGTGATGCTCCTCGGGATGGTCATCGCCGCTCAACGGGCCGTCATCCCGGCAGGGACCGAATTCGTGGCGGAGCTGGAGGAAGATTTGGATACGCGCCTGATCGGAGAGGAGGGGCGGTTCGTGCTTCGCCTGGCGCAGACGATCCTCGTCGGTGGGCGGGAGGTCTTGCCGCGAGGCGCGCGGATCCTCGGTGTGGCCCGAGCGGAGCAGGATGAGGAGGGGAATTTCTCGACGCTCGTCGTGCACTTTCGCGAGGTCTCCCTAGGCGCGCGCGCGCTTCCCATCGCCCTGCGGGTGAAGGCGCTGGAGCCGCCGCCTCCGCCCAAGGAGATGGTCCCAGCGGAGACGACCGGGGGGGAGCCGCGTCGTGGGCCGCGCATCGAAGTCTCCGGCGGGATCAGCATTCGCCGGATTCCGGATCCGGGGATTCCTGAAGGGAAGCCTTCCCGACGAGGGCTGCGACGCGAGAGCGTTGAGTTGATGAAGGTCTCGACGCGCGAATCCGGGGCGACGGAGATCGCGCTTCCTGGCGAGGATATCTCGCTGCGCCCGGGGACGCGCTTCCGCCTCATCCTGAGTCAGGACCTGGAGATTCGGTGATCCCGGGGAGAGCGCATGCGATTCCGGATCGCGCTGGCGCAGATTCGGCCCTCGCTGGGCGACGTGGCGCGCAACCTCGCGCTTCATCTGGAGACGATCGCGCGCGCGGCGGAGCAGGGAGCCGAGTTGATCGTCTTCCCCGAGCTCTCCCTCACCGGGTATTACCTGGAAGATTTGGTCCCCGATGTGGCGCTTGAGCCCGCGCGCTCGGAGGTTGTGGCGGCATTGCGCGAGGCCAGCCTGTGGCATCGCATGGATATCGCCTTCGGCTGCATCGAGGTCGGGGAGGATTTTCGATTCTTCAATGCGGCGGTGTATGTGAGCCGAGGGGAGATCGTCCACATCCATCGCAAGCTCTATCTGCCGACCTATGGGATGTTCGACGAGGGGCGATACCTGGCCCCGGGCGACACCCTGCGCGCCTTCGACACGCAATGGGGGCGCATGGGGATGCTCATCTGCGAGGACATGTGGCATCCCTCCTCGGTCTATCTCCTGGCGCAGGATGGGGCGCAGATCCTCCTGTGCCTTTCGGCTGGTCCGGGACGTGGTGTGCGCGGCGAGGGCAAGCTCGGCAGCATCGAGGCGTGGGAGACGATCACCCGTTCCGCCGCGCAGGCCTACATGATCTACGTCGTGTATGTGAACCGCGTGGGATTCGAAGACGGCGCCGTATTCGCCGGAGGGTCGGTGATCGTGGATCCGTTCGGGCGCCCGAGCGCGAGCGCTCCCATGCTGGACGAAACATTGCTCGTCGGCGAGGTGGATGTGGGGGAGATCCGTCGCGCTCGCTTGTTCTATCCCCTCTTGCGCGATGAGCGCCTGGATTTGGTCCTGCGCGAATTGAAGCGCATCTATGCGAGACGACATCATCTTGCGCCCTCGGACGAGGGATCGTGAGCGCGGATCGGAGATGGCGTTTGAGGATTTCAATCCCGCTCTGGCAGCGGAATTGCTCGTTCGGTTCATTCGCGAGGAGGTGACGAAGGTGGGGTTCGAGCGCGGCGTGCTCGGCCTCTCCGGGGGATTGGACTCCTCGGTCGTCGCGCACCTGACGGCGCGGGCATTGGGACCGGAGAACACCTACGGCGTGCTCATGCCCTATCGGACGAGCGATCCCGCCAGCGTGGCCGATGCGCAGATGGTCGCCGATCAATTGGGGATTCGGACGATTCGGGTCGAGATCACGCCGATGGTGGACGCGTATTTCGAGCATTTCCCGGATGCCGATCGCATCCGGCGCGGGAACGCGATGGCGCGCATGCGGATGTTGGTGTTGTACGATCTCTCGGCAGCATTGCGCGCTCTGGTGATTGGGACGAGTAACAAGACCGAGCTGCTCGTGGGATATGGGACGATCTACGGCGATATGGCGGCGGCCATGTGGCCGCTCGGCGATCTCTACAAAACCGAGGTGAGACGGCTGGCACAGTACCTCGGCGTGCCATCGCGCATTCTGGAGAAGCCGCCGACGGCCGACCTGTGGATCGGCCAGTCGGATGAGGAGGAGTTGGGGATCACCTATGATGTGCTCGATACCCTTCTTGTCGAGCTGGTGGATCGGCGTCGGTCCCTGGAGGCGCTCGTCGCCGATGGCCATGATGAGGCGCTGGTGCGCCGGATCGCGGAGATGGTGCGCCGATCGCAGTTCAAGCGGCGGACGCCCCTCTGCCCGAAGATCTCCTCTCGCTCCATCGGCCACGACTTCCGCTACAAGCGGGATTGGGGGAGTTGAGCGCCCTCCCTCCTGAAGACACGTCCCTCGTCTTCATCCCAGAACATCCCCTCCCGGATCGAATGCCCCTCTTCCTCTTGTGCCAGCGAGCGAATCTGGTCGGTGCCTATCGCCGGTGCCCTGCGCTGGAGCGACAGGGTGAGTTTGAGCGGCCACGAGTTCTTCAGCGCGCGTCAGTGGGAGCTTCGGTTTCATCCGATCCCTGAGATGCCGGGGGCGTGAGAGGCGATTCTCACGACGCCGGTCGCGCAACGGACCGCGGCACGGGCGAAGCGTTGTGAAGAACAGGTGTCGGCGTGGCTCGTTTTATGGCCTCACCAGGATGCGCTTGCTGCTGTGAGAGCAGCTGGAGGCCGGTCGGCCCTCCCTCTTCGTGAGGGCGAGAGGACCTCAAGGAGCGATGCTCAGGTACTGTTGGAGGAAGTCCCGGAGTTGGCGGAAGGCCTGGCCGCGGTGGCTGACGGCGCACTTCTCCGCGCGCGTCAGCTCGGCGAATGTCTTTCCCAGCGGGGGGTATTCAAAGACGGGGTCGTATCCGAAGCCGCCGGTCCCCGCCGGTGCGGTTCGGATCCGACCGATCACTTCGCCACGAAAGGTCCTCTCGATGCCCGGGCCGACGAGCGCGGCGACGCAGACGAAGCGGGCCGTGCGTCGTTCGGAGGGGACGTCGCGAAGCTCGGCGAGCAATCGGGCGATGCGCTCGGCGTCGCTCCTGCCGTATCGAGCGGACAGAAGACCCGGAGCACCTCCTAGTGCCTCCACGACCAGACCGGAGTCTTCGGCGACCGTGAGCCATCCCGTCCGTTCGTGGAAGAAGCGGGCTTTCTGCCGCGCGTTCTCCTCAAACGAAGCCCCGGATTCGACAGCCTCGGGGAGATGAGGGAGATCGCCCAGGTTGATCAATTCCAGCGGGAGGTCGGCGAGCAACTCCCGGATCTCCATCCATTTCCCGCGGTTTCTCGTCGCGACGAGCAACGTCCTCGGCATGCCGCGTCTCCGCGCGCGGTCGGCGCGCGCAAGGGGCGTCACTCCTCCTCAGCTTTGACTCGGCCTTCGGCGCGCGCTTCGGCGATGATCTTCTGCGCGATGTGCGGGGGAACCTCGTCGTAATGCGAGAGCTCCATCGTGTACGTGCCGCGTGCGCCCGTGAGGGAATTCAACGTGGATTGATAGGTGAGCATCTCGGCCAGCGGGACTTGCGCGCGAATGACCTGCTGCTTGCCGCGCGCTTCCATGCCCAGGATGCGGCCGCGCCGCGCGTTCAGATCGCCGATGACATCGCCCGCGCATTCCTGCGGGACGACGACCTCCACGTGCATGATCGGCTCCAGCAGCACGGGATTGGCCTTCTCCATGGCGATGCGGAAGGCTTTGATCCCCGCCAACTTGAAGGACAACTCATCGGAATCCACCGGATGCGTCTGCCCGTCAATCAGCTCGACGCGGAAATCCACGACGGGATAGCCCGCCAGCGGCCCATTCTGCGCGGCTTCGAGAATGCCTTTCTCGACCGCCGGGCGGAACTGCTGCGGGATCACCCCGCCGAAGATCTTATCCACGAACTCGAAGCCCGCGCCGCGCGGCAGCGGCTCGAAGATGCAAACGCAATCGCCGAACTGTCCGCGCCCGCCCGTCTGCTTCTTGTGCCGCCCGTGCGCTTCCACGCGGTTTTTGAACGTCTCGCGATAGGGCACCTTCGGGAGCTTCAGGTTCACGTCCACGCCGTAGCGCTTCTTGAGGCGCGCGACGACGGTCTCGATGTGCAACTGTCCGGTCCCCGAGAGCAGGAAGTCTTTCGTCTGCGGATCGCGCTCGAAGCGCAGCGCCAGGTCCTCTTCCAGGAGCCGATGCAGCGCCGCCGAGAGCTTGTCCTCATCCGCGCGCGACTTCGGCTCGATGGCGAAGGCGATGGCTGGCTGCGGGAAGGTGATCGGATCGTAGACGATGGGCGCCGCCTTATCGGCGAAGGTGTCATTGGTGTGCGTCTCGCGCAGCTTCGTGACGGCCCCGATGTCACCCGCATGCAGCTCGGGGACCTTTTCGAGCTGCTTGCCCTGAACGACATGAAGCGGCCCCAGGCGCTCTTGGACGCCCTTGGTGATGTTGTAGGCCGTCATGTCCGACCGCATGATGCCGGAATAGACCTTGAAGAGCGTGATGCGACCGGCGAAGGGATCGGCGATCGTCTTGAAGACGAAGGCGGAGTAGGGCGCGTCATCCGAGATCGGACGCTCGATCACCGGGGCATCGGCCTCGATCCCCGCGCGCCCGCGCACGCTCCCGAAGTCCGTCGGCGCCGGCGTGTAGCGCACCAGCGCATCCAGAAGCGGCTGAATGCCGATGTTCAAGTACGCCGAAGCGACGAAGACAGGGAAGAGCCGCTTCTCCAAGATGGCCTTCCGAATGCCCGCGAGCAAGTCCTCATCCGCGAGCGTGCCCTCGGCGAAGAACTTCTCCAGCAGCTCATCCGAGCTCTCGGCCACCATCTCGATGAGCGCTTCGCGGCGCGCCTCGATCTGATCGCTCAGCTCCGTCGGCGGATCCATCTCGGTGAACGTCCCGCTCAGATCATTCTGGAAGAGATAGGCGCGGCGCGCGATCACATCCACCACGCCGGAGAATTCGCGCTCCCTCCCGATGGGGATCTGGAAGGGGACAGCCGAGCGCCCGAACGCTTCCACGATAGAGGTGAGCGCGGCGTCGAAGTCGGCCCGCTCGCGATCCATCTTATTGATGACGAGGGCGCGTGGGGTGCCGAATTCCTCCGCATAGCTCCACGCCTTCTCCGTCTGGACTTGGACGCCCTCGACGGCATCCACAACGACCAGAGCCGTATCGGCCACGCGCACGGCGCCGCGCGCATCGTGGATGAAGGCCTGATAGCCGGGGGTGTCCAGGAGGTTGATCTTCGTCCCCTTCCATTCCACGTGGGCGAGCGCCGTGTGCAGCGTGATCTTGCGCTCGATCTCATCCTCATCATAATCGGTCACCGTCGTGCCGTCGTCCACTCGCCCCAATCGCGGAGTGACGCCCGCATCAAAGAGCATGGCGGAGACGAGCGAGGTCTTCCCCGCATCTCCATGCCCGACGACAGCGATGTTTCGGATCTCCGGTCCTGTATACGTCTTCATCGGTCGCCCCTCTCCCTCGATGGCGAGATCATCACGCGAAGTGGTAAATTTATCACACTCGACGATTCGCGCAAGGTCGTGGGACCGAGATTCGCGAGGTCAGCGGCGGAGGGACGGAGGGGGGAGATTTTGACGCGCTCTCGCGCCTTCTGCTATAGTGTCGAAAACCGAGGCGGGAAGGTCTATGGACGATGCGACCATCTACATGGGCGTGGACGTCAGCGCCACGACCGTCAAAGCGGCGCTCGTGAACGCCGAGGGGGAGATCTGCGAGATCACCCAGGAGGCCATCGGCGATGATCCGGGCGTGGTCCTGGAGGGGGTGCGCCACTGCGTCGAGCGCCTGCGAGATCGGGCGAGCGAGCGTCGGTGGCCGATTCGCAGCGCGGGCGTGGGCGTCCCGGGTTTGGTCAACGCCAGGACAGGGCGCGTGGAGGCGGCGCCGAACCTGCCCGCACTCGTGAAGGTGGATGTCTCCGAAGCGGTGGCGGAGCTCTTGCGTTGTCCGGTGCTCGTCGAGAACGATGCGAATATGGCCGCCTACGGAGAATTCATCTGCGGTGCGGCTCGGGGCCGATCGAACGTGATCTACATCGCTGTGGGGACGGGCATCGGGGCCGGGGTCATCTGCGAAGGGAAACTCTATCGCGGCGCGCTCGGCTTCGCCGGAGAATTCGGCCATACGACCGTGGACCCGGAGGGCCTGCCCTGCGCGTGCGGCAATCGCGGGTGCTTGGAGACGATCGCCTCCGGCCCCAATATCGTCCGGCGCGCGCGCGAGCGGCTCTTCCGGGACCGCAGCTCCTCGCTCTCGAGCCTGGCCATGCCGGGGAAAGGGGAGCTGACGCCCGAGCGCATCGCCACCGAAGCGCTCACCGGTGATGACTTCTCGCTCATGATCCTGGAGCAGACGGGGAAGTGGATCGGGATCGCGGTGGCCAACGTCATCAACCTCCTCAATCCCGACATGGTCGTGTTGGGGGGAGGCGTCATGGTCGCCGGTGAGCTGCTGCTGAATCCGATCATCGCGGAGGTCAAGCGCCGGGCGTTCGCGGCCATGGCGGCTCATTGTGAGATCGTCACGTCGCTGCTGGGCGGTCAGGCGGGCGTCATCGGCGGCGCGATGCTCGCGCGCGATACCTTCCGGTCGTTTCGGAGATGATCAGGCCTGAGCTCATCCGCAATTTCTCGATCATCGCTCATATTGATCATGGCAAGTCCACGCTCGCCGATCGCCTCCTGGAGCGCACTGGGGCGCTCAGCGAACGGGAGATGACCGAACAGGTCCTCGACTCGATGGATCTGGAGCGCGAGCGGGGGATCACGATCAAGGCGCACGCCGTTCGCCTGCAGTACACGGCGCGGGATGGGCGTCCCTACATCCTGAATTTGATCGATACGCCCGGACATGTGGACTTCACTTACGAGGTCTCTCGCAGTCTCGCCGCGTGCGAGGGGGCGCTGCTGGTGGTAGATGCCGCGCAGGGCGTCGAGGCGCAGACGGTCGCCAATGCGTATCTCGCGCTCGAGCACAATCTCGAACTCATCCCCATCATCAACAAGATCGATCTGCCGGGAGCTGATCCGGAGAAGACGCGCGAGCAGATCGAGACCATCATCGGCCTGGATGCGAGCCGGGCGATTCTCACCAGCGCGAAGCTCGGCGTGGGCACCGATGAGGTCTTGGAGGCGATCGTCCAACGCATTCCGCCGCCGCAGGGGGATCCTGAGGCGCCGTTGAAAGCCCTGATCTTCGACTCCTGGTTCGACGCGTATCGCGGCGTCGTCGTCCTGGTGCGCGTGATCGAGGGGACGATGCGGTTGGGGCAGCGCATCCGGCTCATGGCGACCGGGCGCGAGTACGAGGTGGAGGAGCTGGGCGTTCTCACCCCCAAGCCGCGTCGTGTCGAGCAGCTCTCCGTGGGCGAGGTCGGCTTCGTCATCGCGAACATCAAGACGATCACCGATGTGAAGATCGGGGATACGATCACCGAGGCCGAGCGGCCGACGGCCGCGCCGTTCCCCGGCTTTCAGGAGATCAAGCCCATGGTCTTCGCCGGATTGTATCCGGTCGAGAGCGGGCAGTATGAGGAGCTGCGCGAGGCCCTGGGGAAGCTACGCCTGAACGACGCCGCGTTCTTCTTCGAGCCGGAGACGTCGGCGGCTCTGGGCTTCGGCTTCCGCTGCGGCTTCCTCGGCCTGCTGCATATGGAGATCGTGCAGGAGCGCCTGGAGCGGGAGTTCGGCCTGGAGCTGATCACGACAGCGCCCAGCGTGCGCTATCGCGTGACGACGCGCGCGGGACAGGTGCTGGAGATCGAGAATCCGGTCAAGATGCCCGATCCCGGGCAGATCGCGAAGGTCGAGGAACCCATCATCGAGGCGACGATCCTGACCAGTGCCGAATCCGTCGGTTCGATCCTTCAGCTGCTGGAGGAGAAGCGCGGCGTGCAGAAGCGCTTCGAATACGTTTCGCCGACGCGCGTGCTGTTGACCTACGAGCTGCCGCTGGCGGAGATCGTGCTCGATTTCTACGATCGGTTGAAATCGCTCTCGCGCGGCTACGCCTCGCTCGACTATCACTTCGCCGGATATCGCGAGGCGGATCTGGTGAAGCTGGACATTCTGGTCGCGGGGGAGCCGGTGGATGCGCTCTCGGTGATCGTGCATCGCGATCACGCCTATGCCCGCGGTCGGGCGATCGTCGAGAAGCTGCGCGAGCTGATCCCGCGCCAGCTCTTCGAAGTGCCCATTCAGGCTGCCATCGGCAGTCGCGTCATCGCCCGCGAGACGCTGCGCGCCATCGGCAAGAACGTGCTCGCCAAATGTTACGGCGGTGATGTCACGCGCAAGCGCAAGCTGCTGGAGAAGCAGAAGGAGGGGAAGAAGCGGTTGAAGAAGATCGGGCGCGTCGAGATCCCCCAGGAGGCATTCCTCGCCGTGTTGCGCGCCGGTCCTTCGACGAAAGCGGGGTGAAGCGCGGCGGTCACTCCGACCCGGAGGCTTCGAGCACGCGCTTCAGTTCGTAGAGCGTCATGAGCGCTTCGATCGGGGTGAGGACATTCGGGTCCAGACGCTGCAACCGATCGGCGATCTCCCGAAGGGGGGACGTGGCATATTCGTCGGGATGTTCGGCGACGCGGCGTCCGACCTCGAGCCCCCGCCGTCCTTGAGCTTCATATTCGGCGAGCAACTCTTCGGCGCGGCGAATGACCGGGCGCGGCAGCCCCGCCAGTCGGGCGACCTGCACGCCGTAGCTGCGGGTCGCGCGCCCGGGGACGACGCGGTGCAGGAAGCGGAGTTCCCCGTTCTCTTCAGCCACCAGGATGTGGAAGTTCTTCACCCGGGGCAGCAGTTGCTCCAGCTCCGTCAGTTCGTGAAAGTGCGTGGCGAAGAGCGTTCGCGCCCGCACGCGCGGATGGTGATGGAGGTATTCGATCACGGCGCGCGCCAGCGCCAGGCCATCGTACGTGCTCGTCCCGCGCCCGATCTCATCGAAGAGGATGAGCGAACGCGAGGTCGCGCGATTCAGGATCGCCGCCGTCTCCGTCATCTCGACGAAGAAGCTCGAGCGGCCTTGGCTGATGTAATCTTCGGCGCCGAAGCGGTAGCAGATGCGATCGGTCACTCCGATGAGGGCCTCTTCAGCCGGGACGAAGCTGCCCACCTGTGCCAGCAGCGTGATGAGGGCGACCTGACGCAAATACGTGGACTTGCCCGAGAGGTTCGGGCCGGTGAGGATGAGGATCTGCGCTTCCTCGGTCGAGAGGGCCGTGTCGTTGGGGACGAATTGACCGGCCGGCAAGCAGCGTTCGACGACGGGGTGGCGCCCATTGCGAATGAGCGTTCGCGGTTCGGCCACAAGCTGCGGGCGAACATAGCCGTATTCGGCGGCGACGTCGGCCCAGGTCGCCAAGACGTCCAGCTCGCCGAGCGCGCGCGCCGTGCGGAGGATGTCCTCGCGGCGTTCGGCGATGCGCGCGCAGAGTTGCTGGAACAGGCTCGATTCCAACTCGCGAATTCGCTCCTCCGCGTGCGCGACGACCGATTCGTGTTCCTTCAGCTCGAGGGTGAAGAACCGCTCGGCCCCCACGAGCGTCTGCTTGCGGATGTAGTCCGGGGGAACCAGATGCAGATTGGGCTTGGTGACCTCGATGTAGTAGCCGAAGACCTTGTTGTACCCCACCTTGAGCGAGCGGATGCCCGTGCGCGCGCGCTCGCGCGCTTCGAGTTCGGCCAAATAGGCCTTCCCGTTCTTGAGGAGCGCGCGCAGCTCGTCCAGCTCTCTGGAGAAGCCCGCTCGGATGACCCCACCCTGTTCGAGGGAGGGCGGAGGGTCTTCGACAAGCGCCTCGGCGATGAGTTGCGCGATCGCGTCCTGCGGGATCACCTGAGCGAGGTGTGGGCGAAGTGGCGGGGGGTCTTCGGCGAAGAGCGCGCGGATCGCGGAGAGCGCGCGCAGGCTGCGGCCGAGCGCGACGACTTCGCGGGGCGTGACCGATCCGCTCTTGACGCGTCCGATCACCCGTTCCATATCGGCGAGCTGGCCGAGCTGGGCGCGGAATTCGCGGCGGATGGCGTCCCGGTCGAGGAACCACTGGACCGCCTCCTGACGCTCCCGCAAGGCCGAGAGATCCACCAGGGGGTATTTCAGCCACTGTTTCAGCCGACGGCTGCCCATGGGCGTGATCGTGCGATCCAGAACGGCCAGCAGCGATCCCTCGCTCGTCCCCGCGCGACTCTGGAAGATCTCCAAGTGGGCGATCGTCTGCGGATCCAGCGCCATGTAAGCGTCGAGCGTATACGAGTGCACGCGATCGAGCTGCTCGACCACGCGCGGCTGCGTTCGCCGGAGATACTGCAGGATGGCGCCGGCGGCGCGGATCGCCAGCGGTTGCGCCTCGAGGGCGGCGGCGCCGAAGTGGTCGTGAAGCGCGCGGCGACAGGCATCCGGAGCGAACACCTCGTCCGCCAGCGGCGTGATCGTCGCCGCGCGCCCGAGCGTGAGGGCGGGGATCTTCGCGCCCTCCGCGCGGGCGAGGCTCTGCGGGACCAGGACTTCGGCCGGTCCTAAACGCGTCAGCTCTTCCCAGGCCTGCTCGCGCGAGGCTTCTGTCGCCGCGAATTCCCCGGTCGTGATCTCCACAAAGGCTACGCCCGCGCGCGCGGCTTCGACGAGGAAGCTCACCAGATAATTGCTCGCGCGCTCCTCCAGGAGCGCGGGCTCCATGAGTGTGCCCGGCGTCACCACGCGCGTGACGTCGCGATGAATGAGGCGTCGGCCGGGCGGCGTCAGTTGTTCGCAGATGGCGACCTTATATCCCCGCTCGATCAACCGGCGCAGGTGATGCGTGAGCGAGACCACGGGAATGCCCGCCAGCGGCACGCGCAGATTCTTCCCCATGTACTTCGTCGTCAGGACCAGCCCCAACTCGCGCGAGAGCGTGAGGGCATCGTCGTCGAAGGCCTCGAAGAAGTCGCCCACCTGAAAGAGGACGAGCATGTCGGGATAGCGCCGCTTGATCTCCAGATACTGTCGGCGCAGGGGCGGCGTCAGGTGAAGATCCCGCATAGCACGTCTCGAACCGACGTGAGCGCGCGATGCAAGCGTTCGACGTCTCCGGCCCCGAGGACGACGGTGACCTCTCCGATCTCGTGGAAGGAGCCGGAGAGATAGGGGCGCAGCCATTCGCGCGCGCGGCGTTCGTCTCGCGCGTCCGAGATGACGAGCACGGGTTTCGACCGCTGCGTGTCGTAGGCATGTTTGAGCTTGACCAGCGCGCTCTCGAGCTTCCCCCGCACCTGGACCTCGAACACGTGGCTCAGGCGGGGGGACAGGGGGCTGTCCTTCCACACCACGTCGTAACGATCGTGCTCTCGCTCCGCGTGTTTGCCGAGCAGGCGTCCGATCTCGACGAGCATGGTCTGCAGCTCCGCATGAGAGGGCGCGCGTCGCGGGGACTCAACGCGCAGCGGTTCCAGGAACATCCGCTCGGCCTCGGCGCGCTGACGGCCGCGCTCGGTGAGTCGCCACCGGCCCGCGCGCCGCTGCAGCTCGCCCTTTCTGACCAAGCGGGCTCCAGCGCGTTGCACCAGCATTCGCCAACGCGCGGAAGCGCCCGGCTGCTCCTCGAGATGAGGGAAATAGGCCCGGAGCCGGTCATACAGCGCGCGCAGGCGCTCCTCGCCTCCGAGAGCGAGCAGCTCCTGAAGGATCGGTCCTTCCAGTCGAGCGCTCTCCGGCAGCGCCATAGATCGCGGCCTCACACCGGACGTGGTCTTTACTTATAGCACACGCTCTCGCGATCCTCAATTTCCCTGAGGGGGGGATGAAGGCGCTTCGGGCGCTGGGCGATGTCGCCGCGCGGACAATCGGGCGAAGAAGAGCAGCGAGGCGAGCATCAAGCCAAGGGAGAGGAATTGCGAGGTCGAGAGCGGGCCGATCCATCCGCGCCAATCGTCGCGCCAGAATTCGATAACCACTCGCGCTGCGCCGTAGAGGAACATGTAGGTGAGGATCAATTGGCCGGGAAACGCGCGCCGCTTTCGCAGCCCGAGCAGCAGGAGGAAGAGGAGGAAGGCGACCGTGGCTTCATAGAGCTGCGTCGGATGGAGGCGCACGCCCGTCGGCGTCCCCACGAAGCGATGCGCGATCTCGGGGAACTCGACCCCCCACCACGCGGATGTCGGCTTCCCCCAGCAGCACCCGGCGGAGAAGCAGCCGAGCCGCCCCAGAGCCAGCCCGAGCGCCACGCTCGGTGCGAACGCATCGGCCGTCCGCCACCAAGGGAGCCGGTATCGCCGAGCCAGCCACAGAGCGACGGTCAGCCCGCCCAAGAAGCCGCCCAGGTAGACGCCACCCGATCTCAAGAGATCGAGAGAGAAGAGGAGCTCTCGTTTGTCCTCATGGAGGTTCCACTCGGTGAGGATCATCAGCAGCCGCGCGCCGATCACCCCTCCGAGCAGCGCGCCGATGCCGAAATTGAACAGGTGCGTGCGATCTAATCCGTCCTGTTCGCCCAAACGCACGGCCAGCCACAGGCCCAGAAGGAAGGCGAGTGCCTGGAGGGCGCCATAGGTGTAGATCGGCACATTCATATACGGGAGGCGAAAGAGTTCCGGATGCATCCTCGCGCGCTCCTAGGGGAGCCCCCCAGTGGTTTGACGATGCAGGCGAGCTTCCGGCGAGGGGCGCAGCGCATCGGCCAACAGCAACAGCGCGCCCGTGGTGATGACGAGATCGGCGATATTGAACGTAGGCCATCGATACCGCCCGATGAAGATGTCGAGAAAGTCCACAACGGCCCCGCGCAGGAGCCGATCCGTGAGATTCCCCAGGACGCCGCCGAGCACAAGGGCCAGCCCCCACTGCGTGAGTCGCTCCTGTAGCGGCGTGCGCAGGGCGTAGAGCACGATGCCGAGAGCTGCGATTCCCGAGATGAGCGAGAGAACCCAGCGCCCGTCCGGGCCCGCATCGGCGAAGAGTCCCCAGGCGATCCCCGCGTTCTCCACGTAGGTGAGATGGAGCAGTCCGGGGATGATCGGCAGACTCGGCTCATGCTTCAACCCCGTCGCCAGATGCTTCGTATACTGATCGGCGGCATAGATGGCCAGAGCCAGGGCGAAGTAGTGGCGCTTTCTCATGACGCGTGCATCTTGTCCCATTCGGCTTCCAGCTCCTTCAGCACCGCCACGCACCGGGCGCAAACGGTGGGATAGCGGGCGTTCTCGCCGACGGTCGTCGAATAATTCCAGCATCGCTCGCACTTGCGGCCCTCCGCTCGTGCGACCGCGACGGCGAGGGGGGCCTGCTCGTCCTTGAGCAACTCGACCTGCGAGACGATGAAGACGGCGCGCAGCTGCTCGCCGAAGCTCGCCAGGAAATCGTAGAGTTCGCCGCCGGCGGTGAGCGTCACCTTCGCCTCGAGCGAAGCTCCGATGAGGCGCTCGGCGCGCTTCTCTTCGAGCGCCTTCAGCACCACGTCGCGCACATCGAGCAGTCGGTGCCAGCGGGCCAGAAGCTCGGCCTCGCCCGGATGCTCCTCGACCTTCGGGAATTCAGCCAGGTGCACCGAGGGCAGCTCGCGGCTCGTCGGCCCCGGCATCACGCTCCAGATCTCGTCGGCCGTGAAGACGAGGATCGGCGCCAGCAAGCGCGTCAGCGCATCCAGGAGGCGAAAGAGCGCCGTCTGCGCGCTCCGTCGCTCGCGCGATCTCGGCGCGAACGTGTAGAGCCGATCTTTCAGGATGTCGAAGTAGATCGCCGAGAGCTCTGAAGCGCAGAAGGTGTAGAGCGCGTGATAGGCGAGATGGAACTCATAGGCCTCATACGCGGCGAGCACCCGCCGAATGAGCTGATTCAACTCGGCCAGAATCCACCGATCCAGCTCCTCCATCTCCGCGTACGGGATGGCGTCGGTGGTCGGATCGAAGTCGTAGAGGTTGTTCACCAGATAGCACGCCGTGTTGCGAATCTTCCGGTACGCTTCGATGAGGCGATTCAGGATCTCCTCCGAGATGCGGACGTCCTCATGGTAATCGGAGGAGGCGACCCAGAGGCGAAGGATCTCGGCGCCGCTGCGGGCAATGACTTCCTGCGGCTCGATCACATTGCCCTTGGATTTGGACATCTTCTGCCCTTCGGCGTCCACCGTCCAGCCCGAGGTGATGACCGTGCGATAGGGGGGCGCGCCTTTCACCTCCATAGCGACCAGGAGCGAGGAGTTGAACCATCCGCGGAATTGATCCCCGCCTTCCAGATACACGTCGGCAGGCCAGGGCAGACCTCGCCGTTCGAGGACAGCCAGATGGCTCGTCCCCGAATCGAGCCAGACGTCGAGAATATCGGTCTCCTTTCGGAACTGCGTTCCGCCGCACTGCGGGCACCGCGTGCCTTCCGGGAGGAAGTATTCGGGCTCGCGCTCGTACCAGACATCCGCTCCCTCGCGCTCGAAGATTTGCGCGATGCGCTCGATGAGGGGGGGGTCGGCCAGGATGGCTTCGCACGCTTGGCAGTAGAAGACGGTGATCGGCACGCCCCACGCCCGCTGGCGCGAGATGCACCAATCGGGGCGCGTGCGAATCGCATTGCGCATGCGTTCGAGCCCCCAGCGGGGGATCCACTGGACGCGCTCGATGGCTTCGAGCGCGCGCTGTCGCAATCCCGTCTTCTCCATCGAGATGAACCATTGCGGGGTCGCGCGGAAGATGACCGGATTATGGCATCGCCAGCAATGCGGATAGGCGTGCACGATCTCCTCAGCAGCCAGGAGCATCCCGACGTCGCGCAGATGCTCGATGATCGGGCCGTTGGCCTCGAAGACTTGCATCCCGGCGAATCGCTCGACATCGGCCGTGAATCGGCCCTGCGCATCCACGGGCGAGTAGATGTCGAGCCCATACCGTTGGCCGATCACGTAGTCCTCATACCCGTGGCCGGGGGCCGTGTGCACGCAGCCCGTCCCCGCCTCCAGCGTGACGTGTTCGCCGAGCATGAGCAGCGACTTCCGCGCGATGAAGGGGTGGCGAGCCCAGAGCCGATCCAGTCTCCACCCCCTCACGACGGCGAGAACGCGCGGATCGCGCCAGCCCAATTTCTCGGCGACGCGCGGCAGCAGCTCCGCCGCGACGATGTAGACCTCATCCCCCACCTCGACGGCGCTGTAGTCAAAGCCGGGATTGACGGCGATCCCCAGATTGGCCGGGAGCGTCCAGGGCGTCGTCGTCCAGATGACGATCGAGACGCGCTTCCCCGCGAGCGCCGGATCAATCCGCGCCGGGTCCGAATCCAGGGGGAATTTCACATAGATCGAGGGACTCCGGTGCTCCTCGTACTCAATCTCCGCCTCGGCCAGCGCCGTCTGACAGTGAATGCACCAATGGACGGCGCGCAGGCCCTTGTAGACGCTCCCCCGCTCGATGAACCGCCCGAGCACGCGCACGATGTCGGCCTGATAGCGCGGGTCCATCGTGTAATAGGGGTTCTCGAAATCGCCGAAGACGCCCAGCCGCTGGAACTCCTCCGATTGCGCCCGCATGTAGTATTCGGCGAGCCGACGCGCCTCACGCCGAATCTCCACAACGGACAGCTCGGCCTTGCGGCGACCCAGCTGCTCATCCACCTGGATCTCGATCGGCAGACCATGACAATCCCATCCCGGGATGAAGGGGCATTGATACCCCATCATCGTGCGCGTCTTCACGATCAAATCCTTCAGGATCTTGTTCAGGGCGTGCCCGATGTGGATGTGGCCGTTGGCATACGGCGGCCCATCATGCAAGATGAAGAGCGGGCGATCCCGTCGCGATTCCAGGATGCGCTCGTAGAGGCGCATCTCCTTCCAGCGGCGCAAGCGCGCCGGCTCCGACTCCACGAGATTCGCCTTCATCGGCAGGATCCGCTTCGGGAGATTGATCGTCTGTTTCAGGTCCAGGGGAGCTCGCGTCGTCATCCGATGAACAACTCCTCGTCTTGATAGGCTCGATCCACGGATCGCTTTCGACCGGAGAGCAAGACGCCAGCGGCGCGCCGCAGCGCCGCCATCACATAGTGGATCTCTCGAACGGGCTCCAGAATCTGCCGCTGGATGGTGGCCGTCGTCTCATCCACGCGCTCGGTCGTGCGCGTGACCAGCTCATCGAGCTGTTCGACCTTGTTGCGCAGGACCAGGACCGTGTCGCGCAGCAGTCCGCGCACTTCGAGCGCTTGCAGATGGACCATGTCCGTCAGCTCGTTCGTCGTCGTCGCGATGGCGCGCACGATCGGGCGCGCCTCTGCGACGAGCGCGGCAATCGCTCCGCGCGCATCGCTGAGGACCCCGTGGGCCTCATTGAGCATGGCGTTCAGGCGTTCGTTCATCTGCTGGGAATTCACCATCAGGGCTTTGAGCGTCTCATTGATGCGCCAGAGGAAGACGAGGTTAGAGGCGAAGACGACGAGAACGGCGATGGCGATCACCCATTCGAAAACGGCATGTCCCACGGTCGGACTCTCCTTTGCGGGAGCTCACCCCTCGGCTTCTGCTTTGCGTTTCTCCTCGCGATAGGCTTGCCGACCCGCTTCAAGAGCTGCCGAGAGGCGCTCGCGGCTCTCGGTCACGCGCTCCTTGGCCTCCTCCACCAGCGCCGCGGCTTTCTCGCGCCCGGTCTCGACCAGCTCCTTCGCGCGCTCCCGTGCCGCTTCATACGTCTCCTGGGCCTTCTCCAAGCCGCGCCGCGTCTTCTCGGCGATGTCCTCGCGCAGCTCCCGCCCCGATTTCGGGGCGAACAGGAGAGCGACGACCGCTCCCAGGCCGAATCCGATCAGAAAGTAGGTCAGACGGCTCGCTCCGTTATTCTCCGCCATAATGCCCTCCTCACATGGTGCGCCTTCACCCGTTGAGTTTACATGGCGTGGCAGAAGTCCGTCAATGAAGGGCCGGTTCTCGATCCGTTCCCCGGAGGAGGCGAAGTCTTCGGCGGATCGTTCACTCCTCTTCCGATCGGGCGCGCAGGAGCACGACGGCGGCCAGGATGAAGGCGAAAGCCGGAAAGCCCGCGGCCTTCGAGAGATCGAGCGCGCCGCCCCAGGGCGCCATCACTTGCGCGATCAGCAGCAGCAGCGCGCTCAGCAGAAAGAGATACCCCAGCAGAACTTCCAGCAGACTCCGACTCTTTTGAAAGAGGAACCCGTAGAGGGCGTAAGCGACGATGCTCGCCCGATTGACCAGCAGCCCGTGCATCAGGTGAAGATCAAGCACGCGGCGCGCTTCCTGGAACAGCTCCCCTCGGGCCGTATATTCGGTCGTCGCGACGTAGCGGAGCGCCACGGCGACCAACTGGTGCCCGGAGATCTGGCGAAGGAGCAGAATCCCGCTCAGCAGAACTCCCGACAGCAGCGCCAGCAGCGAGAGGTATCGCGCTCGACGATGAAGATAGAGGTAGAAGGCGAGCATGAGCGAGATCATGAGTAGGGCGGGCAGATAGCTCACCAGCACGAGGACATGCGGGCCGCCTCCGGCGAGCTGACGCAACAGATGCTCCAGCTCCTTCTCCGAGAACGATTCGAGTGCACGCCCGCCCAGCCAGCCGGCGCTCCAGAAGAAGTTCGCCGCCATGCCCAGGCAGAAGAGACCGTTGATCCGGTAGAAGAGTCGCTCGATGTCCACCACGCGCCTCAGCGCGAAGGCGATTCAGCGCGCACGCGCTCGGCCCATTCGAGGAATTGCCGGAGGCGATCGCGCACGGAGGGGATCGGTCGCGGGAGGGGGAGCGTCGCGCCGATCTCGTAAATCGGGACCAGCTTATCCAGTTCCGGTCCCGAGGGGCGACCCGTGAGCGCGATTCGAATGGGGTGGAAGAGCGCGCGCCCTTTGCGTCCGGTCTGCTCGCGAACGCGAGCTGCGGCCTCGCGAAACGCCTCGGTCGTGACCGCGGGGACGTCGGCCAGTTCCCGCTCCATCCGCCGAAGGACGTCCAACGCGCCCGCATCCTCCAGGACCTCACGCACCTCGGGATAGGTGAGTGCGGTCCAGAGATCGTATTCGAAGATGATGCGCGTCTCTTCGACGATCTGCGAGAGATGCTCCAGGTGTGTGAGCACCGCCTCCACGACGCGCTGCAACCAGGCTCGCGTCGCCTCATCCAGCGGAGTGGGCACGCGCCCCGCCTGTTGCAGATAGGGGGCGACGGCAGTCACCAGCTCCTCCAGCGGCTTGGCCTTCAGATACGCGCGGTTCATCCACTTGAGCTTCTGCAGGTCGAAGATGGCCGGAGCCTTGGAGACCTTCTCCAGGGCAAACAGCTCCAGCAGTTGCTCCCGTGAGAGCAGTTCTCCGATCTCTTGCGGGGGCGCCCAGCCGAGCAGAGCGAGGAAGTTGAAGAGCGCTTCGGGCAAATACCCCTGTTCGCGGAACTCGCGCAGCGCCGTGGCTCCGTGTCGCTTGGAGAGCTTTGTGCCATCGGCGCCGAGGATGGTCGACAGATGCGCGAAGACCGGAGGCGTCGCGCCCAGCGCCTCATAGAGCAGAAGCTGCCGAGGGGTATTCGGCAGATGGCCATCGCCGCGGATGACATGCGTGATGCGCATGAGCAGGTCATCCACGACGACGGCGAAGTTGTAGACGGGCCAGCCGTCGGACTTCACGATGACGAAATCGCCGATGACCTCGGCCTCCCATCGGATGGGACCGCGCACGACGTCTTCCCACACGATGGGCCCCGGCCGCACGCGGAATCGAAGCGTGTGGGGGAGTCCAGCCTTCACGCGCTCGCGCACCTCTTCCTCCGAGAGCTGACGACACCGACCCGAGTAGCGATAGGGACGATCCTCGGCTCGGGCTTGCGCGCGCTCGCGCTCCAGCTCTTCTTCCGTGCAGAAGCAACGATAGGCCCATCCAGCCTCCAGCAGCCGATGCGCATAGTCGCGATAAAGCGCCAGGCGCTCGCTCTGCCGATAGGGGCCGAAGTCGCCACCGACATCCGGACCCTCATCCCAATCCAGGCCGAGCCATCGCAAATCGTCCAGAATCTGCACTTCATATTCACGGCGCGAGCGCTCCGGATCCGTGTCCTCTATGCGCAGGATGAACGCCCCGCGATGCTGCCGCGCGAAGAGCCAGTTGTAGAGCGCCGTCCGCACGTTCCCGACGTGCAGGTGTCCCGTGGGACTCGGCGCGAATCGCACGCGCACGCTCATGATGTCGGTCCTCCGATGCCACCGACTTCGCGCATCGAGCCTATTATAGTCGGCCGGCCTCTTGAATCGAAGGGCGCAGTGCGTTAGGATGGACGGCCAACGGGAGGAAGAGGCCGAGCGATCCTCGGGGACGGTGGGGCGTATGGAGCGGGAAGAGCCGTGGTCACAACAGGGGGCGCACGCGGAACCGGAGCTTTACGTCCGCCGCTCGGATGAGCAAGTCGCGCGGTTCGATCCCCAGCGCATCGTGGACGCCCTGGTCCGCGAAGCGCATGTGGACGTGGAGCTGGCGACGAAGATCAGCGCGGAGGTCACCGAAGCGATCGCGCGCGCGGGCATTCGCGCGCTCAGCTCCGCGCTCATTCGCGAGTTGGTGAACGTGAAGCTGCTGGAGTACGGGTTGGAGGCGGCGCATCGCGCGCATTCGCGCTTGGGCGTTCCGCTCTATGACGCCGATCGCCTCATCCGGCAAAGCGCGCGTGAGCGCGAAGCGCCCCCGCATGGTCCGGAGGGCACGAGCCTCCTGCTGGCCGAAGCCATCAAGCGGGAGTATGCGATTCGCGAGGTCTTCTCCGAGGCCGTCGCGGAGGCGCATCTGACCGGCGGGATTCATATTCAGGGCCTGGGGGCTGTGGATCGCCCCTACGCCATCACCAGCTCCCTGGATTACCTGAAGCGCTACGGCATCGCTTTGCCACACGGATTCGCCAGCGCGCGTCCGGCGCGGCATCCCGAAGTGCTGCTGGCGCACCTGGTGAAATTCTCGGCGGCCCTTCACGGATACTTGGCCGGACCGGTCATCTGGGACAGTCTCAATGTGGCGCTCGCGCCGTATCTGCGGGACGCAGAAGATCGCGATCTGCGACAGTTGGCGCAACTGCTCCTGTTCGAGCTGTCCGCACCGGCCGTGGCTCGCGGCGGGCAGGTCATCGCCTGCGAGGTCCATGTGGATTGGGAAGTGCCCGCGTATTTGGCCCATCGTCCGGCTCTCGGTCCTCACGGGGAGGAGACCGGAGAGACGTACGCCGCCTACGGCGAGATCGCGCGCCGTTTCCTCCTCCAACTCCTGGATGTGTATCGAGAGGGCGATGGACGGGGACGCCCCTTCCTCACCCCTCGTCTGGTGCTGCATTTGACCGAGCACTTCACGAGGATCGAGGGGTATCGCGAGTTCCTGGACCTCTTGTGCCACGTCTTGGCGGAGCGCGGAGGCGTGCGCCTGGTCTTCGATCGCGATCCGTCGGGGAGCTTCTTCTCGCGATTCAGCGTCCCGTTTGGGCCCAGCCATGAGCGCGCTCAGACGTGGCAGTGGCGCACGGCCGTGCTTCAAGCCGTCGCGGTGAATCTCCCGCGCTTGGGGTATCGCGCCGATGGAGATCTGCTCGCCTTTCTGCAGCAGCTCACCGAGGTGATGGAGCTGGTCGCCCAGGCTCATCTGGAGAAACGCATCTTCTTGGAGAAGCTGATGGCGCTCGGTGAAACCGGGCCGCTGGCGCTTTTAGCCGTGCGCCATCCGGAGACGACGTTTCTGAAGCTCACCTGGACGACGCATCTCATCTGTCCCTTCGGGCTGGACGAGACGGTCTGGCTGCTCACGGGGCAGCATCTGCACGAGTCGGATCAGGCGGTGGAGATGGCGTTGCGCATCGCCACGCATCTGGTGCGCGAGGCCGAACGCCTGAGCGACAAGCATAAGGTTCGATTTGTCGTGGCGGATTCGACCGACGAGATGGCCGCGCACCGACTGGCGCGCCTGGATGTGCGTTCGCCCTTCGCCGCGCGCGCCACCGAGACGGTCTCCGGAGACGTCGAGAAGGGGGACGTGTACTACAGTCGCCCCTTCAAAGTCCTGCCGCATGCCAGCGTGCGCGCCCTGGAGCGCGTGCGCATCGAGGGGCTGCTGCACGATCTGGGGATCTTCGGCGTCACGACCCCAATCTGGTTGAGCGAGAGAGCGACGGCGATCGAGCCGCTGGTGGCCCTGGTCTCACGCGGATTCTTCCAGACGCATTCGGCGGGCCTGCTGCCCGCGCCCGACTTCACCCTCTGCCTGGATTGCGGACGCTGCGTCCGTGGACTTCATCGGCAGTGTCCGCATTGTCACAGCTCGCGCCTGGACGGCCTGGCTCTCGGCGCGCAGGCCTTCAGTCGCCTCTCCACCTGGAATCACGGCCTTCTGGCCGAGTGGCGCCATCGTTATCGCGTGGATGAGGACCTCGGATGAACGTGCGCGCCGCGTGTGCCCTCGGTTATCGGGAGGAGCCCCATCCCCATCGGAGAACACGCACTGTCACGCGGCGCACGCCGAAGGCTCGCGCCTCCTGCGGCGTCGGCATCCAGATATCGAGCATCCGCCCACGAATCTTCAGCCCCGTATCGAGCACGGTGTAAACTCCCGAATACCGGCCCGCCGAGATGTGAATGATCGAGCCGATGGGTAAGATGTCCGGATCGGCCGCGACGATCCCCGCACGTACGTTCTCGCCCGAGGCCGTCTGTCCGGGAAGGGCATAGGCGGTGGCGAGGAACGTGAGCTTCGGCAAGCGCTCCAGGTCCTTCAGAAGCGCCTCTTCAGCGGACTCCGAAGATGCTGCGGACGTGGCGGCTGGCGTCATCCCGACATCTTCCCCCTTCAGCGCGCGGGCCGAGAAATAAACGTGCGCGGAGACGAGCACCAGAAGCAGCCAGAGCAGCAACGACGAGTGCGCGAGGCCGCGCACCGACGGTCGCCAGCGGCGCGCGCTCATACGCCGTCCTCCCTTCGCCCACCGGTCATACGAACACCCCTCCCTTCAGAGTGGATCTTCCGCCGCCGTTCCATTCACGCCCCATCACTGTGCGAAGATCCCAGAGCCGAGAACGGGAGCGATGACCAGACTGACGACCGACATGAGCTTGATGAGGATGTTCATCGAGGGACCGGCCGTGTCCTTGAAGGGATCGCCGACCGTATCGCCGACGACAGCCGCCTTATGCGCGTCGCTCCCTTTCCCACCGAATTCTCCTTTCTCGATGTGCTTCTTCGCGTTGTCCCACGCTCCTCCGGCATTGGCCATCAGCAGGGCCAGCATCACGCCGCTCACGGTCGCTCCAGCCAGCGTCCCTCCGAGCGCCTCCTTCCCAAAGATGAATCCCACAAGGACAGGCACGAGCACAGCCGTCACCCCCGGCACGATCATCTCCCGCAGGGCCGCGATCGTGGAGATGTCAATGCAGCGCGCCGTATCGGGTTTGGCCTTCCCTTCCATGAGTCCCTTGATCTCGCGGAATTGGCGACGCACCTCCTCCACCATCTTGAACGCGGCGCGTCCGACCGAGGCCATGGTCGAAGCGGCGATGAAGAAGGGCACAATACCTCCGATGAAGAGGCCGATGACGACATACGCGTTTGTCAGATCAATCGTGGGGATCCGCGCGGCGCTCTTGTAAGCGGAGAAGAGGGCCAGCGCCGTCAAGGCCGCCGATCCGATGGCGAACCCTTTGCCCACGGCCGCCGTGGTATTGCCCAGGGCATCCAGGCCATCGGTGATCCGGCGCACATCGGCGCCCAAACGGCTCATCTCGGAGATCCCCCCCGCATTATCGGCGATCGGTCCGTAGGCATCCACGGACATCACCAGCCCGATCGTCGCCAGCATGCCAACGGCCGAGATGCCAATCCCATATAGGCCCGCCACCGTGTGCGACAGCAGGACGGCCAGGCAGATCCCCAACACGGGCAGCACCGTGGACTTCATCCCTACGGCTAGGCCCGTGATGATGTTTGTCGCGGCGCCTGTCGTCGCCGCTCGAGCGATTTCGAGAATCGGCTTCTTCGCCGTGTAATACTCGGTGAGGTAGCCGATGAGCAGACCGACCAACGTCCCGCTGGCCAATGCCCAGAACGGGCCATAGTAGACCGGACTCTCCGGCAGGTCCAGATCCAGCAGCACGATGGCCGCGAGCGAGCCCGCGAGCATCAAGAGCGCAGCCAGAGCCGTCGCCGTCCTGAGCACGGTCGCCGGATCGGCCTGCTTCAGCAAGCGGACAAGCAAGAGGCTGAGCAACGAGCTGGCCGTTCCAATGGCCGCCACGAGCAGCGGCAGAGCCATCCACGGCAGCCGCTCCCCCGGAAGCGGCGTCGTCGCCGCGATCGTGATCGTCGCGATGATCGAGCCGACGTAGGATTCAAAGAGATCGGCCCCCATGCCCGCGACATCCCCCACGTTGTCCCCCACGTTGTCGGCGATCGTCGCCGGATTGCGCGGGTCATCTTCAGGAATGCCCGCTTCGACCTTCCCCACAAGATCAGCCCCCACGTCGGCCGTCTTCGTGTAGATGCCTCCGCCGACGCGAGCGAACAGGGCGATGGAGCTGGCGCCCATCGCGAAGCCACTGATGATCATCGCCGTCTTATCCGGAGGGAATCCCAAAAGCTGCGTGTACACATACAGCAGGACGCCCGTCCCGACCAACCCCAGGCTCGCCACGGACATGCCCATCACGGCACCGCCGCTGAAGGCGACCATGAGCGCCGCCCGCTGTCCGGCGCGACGCGCCGCTTCCGCCGTGCGCACGTTCGCCCGCGTGGCCGCCTTCATGCCGAAAAATCCTGCCAGCAGCGAACAGAGCGCGCCGAGGACGAACGAGAGCGCCGTCTTATCCCCCTCCGGAAGGCCGAAGAAGATGGCCGTTGCCACCACGAGGATGAAGACCGAGAGGATCTTGTACTCCCGCTTCAGAAAGACCATCGCGCCCTCGTGGATGGCATTGGAGATTTCGATCATGAGGCCCTCTCCGGCCGGTTGCCGGACGACTTGCACATACGTGAGGGCCGCAAATCCCAACCCCATCACGCCCAAAAGGGCTGCCAGCATCATGATATTCGTCGGCTCGAACATACGATCGCCCAACCTCCTGTCTTGATAGGGCTTGAAAAGCTAGCATACCGGATCGCCCTTTTCAAGATGCGGCGTGGGAAGAGCGTCCGCGCTCCCCCTGCACGCGGTGCCGTATGAGGGTGCATAGGTCCCCAGAGGGGTGCCGAACGAATACAGAACGGTTGACTTTTTCCGAGCCTTTGGCTAGGATTGTACCCTCACAGCAGGGGGTGTTTGAAAAGAGCCGGACGATGAGCGGGCGTGGCGCAACGGTAGCGCATCAGCTTCCCAAGCTGAGTGTTGCGGGTTCGAATCCCGTCGCCCGCTCCATTTTTTTCGCCGACCCTGTGATCCCCTGTTGAGAGCGCGCGCCCTCAAGTGGCAGTGACCTGACCGGTCTGAAAGTGAACGCGTTGTGGCAGAGCTGATCTCCCCTTTTCAGGAATCGGCGACGCGCATCCCGCTGTGCCTCTGGGGTGTTCAGGAGGAAGGTCTGGGGGGAGGCGATCTCCGGAGGTTCTGAAGTCGCCCTCTCTTCAGGGTATGGTGCCGGAGGTCGGAGTCGAACCGACACGGCCGTGCCAACGGCCACCAGATTTTGAGTCTGGCGCGTCTGCCAATTCCGCCACTCCGGCCACGCGAGAGAGCCATTCTAGCGGAGCCGCCTTCGCCCCGTCAACGCGCCTGACGCGCGCATAGAGAGGACTTGGCGGATGGCCTCGTTCACCCGTTGGCCAGACGCGCCGGAGACCCCCCGCTAGAGGGCAGCCGATTCGCGGTGTTCGCCGAAGACGCGACGGAGACAGTCGCTGATCTCGCCGAGCGTCGCATAGGCCTCGACGGCGCGGATGATATGGGGCATCAGGTTCTCGGTCGAGCGCGCGGCTTCCTCCAGTTCGGCGAGCGCTCGACTGACGGCCGCCGCATCGCGTTCGGCTTTGATCCGACGCAGGAATTCCACTTGGGCCCGTTCGATCTCCGGGTCAATACGGAGCACGGGGATGGGACGCTCCTCGGGAACGACGAATCGGTTCACGCCGACAACGATCTGTTCGCCCGATTCCACGGCACGTTGGTATTCATACGCGGATTCGTGGATCTCCTTCTGCACCCATCCGGTCTCGATGGCGCGCAGCATGCCGCCCATCGCCTCAATGCGCTCCAGGTACTCAAAGACGCGCCGCTCGATCTCGTTGGTCAAACTCTCGATGGCGTAAGCCCCTCCGAGGGGATCCACCGTATCGGCGACACCTGACTCGTAAGCGATGACCTGTTGTGTGCGGAGCGCCAGAAGCGCCGCCTCTTCCGTCGGCAGACCCAGGGCCTCGTCGCGCGCATTACAATGGAGCGATTGCGCCCCACCGAGTACGGCCGCCAGGGCTTGGAGCGTCACGCGCACCACATTGACCTCGGGCTGTTGCGCCGTCAGCGTGGAGCCCGCCGTCTGCGCGTGAAAGCGCAGCATCATCGAGCGCGGATCGCGCGCCTGGAACCGCTCGCGCATCAGGCGCGCCCAGATTCGCCGGGCCGCGCGGAACTTCGCCACTTCTTCGAGGAAATGGTTGTGAACGTTGAAGAAGAAGCTGAGCCGAGGGGCGAACTCGTCCACCGACAGCCCTCGAGCGATGGCCGCCTGCACGTAGGTGATCGCATTGCCGAAGGTGAACGCCAACTCCTGCACCGCCGTCGCCCCGGCCTCGCGAATGTGATAGCCCGAGATGGAGATGACGTTCCACTTCGGGACGAAGCGTGAGCAGAATTCGAAGATGTCCGTGCACAGCCGCAGGCTCGGCCCCGGCGGGTAGATGTACGTCCCACGGGCGATGTACTCCTTCAGGATGTCGTTTTGAACGGTGCCGCTCACCTGATCCCACGAGACGCCCTGCTTCCGGGCGACGGCCAGATACATGGCCAGCAGAATGGGTGCCGTCGCGTTGATCGTCATCGAGGTCGAGACGCGATCCAGTGGGATTCCCTCAAAGAGCGCCTCCATATCGGCGAGCGTGTCAATCGCCACGCCGACTTTCCCGACCTCGCCGTGTGCGAGCGGATGATCCGAATCGTACCCCATCTGCGTGGGCAGATCGAAGGCCACGCTCAGTCCCGTCTGCCCCTGTTCGAGCAGATACCGGTAGCGGCGATTGGACTCGCGCGCCGTCGCATATCCGGCGTATTGGCGCATTGTCCACAGGCGCCCCCGATACATGTTCGGATAGACGCCGCGCGTGAAGGGATACGCTCCGGGCTCGCCCAGATCGCGCTCCGGATCAAAGCCCGCGAGATCGCTGGCGCGATACACCGTCTTCAGCTCGATGTGCGAGGGCGTCTCGAACCGCGCCTTGCGCTCCGACGTCTTGGTGCTCGTCTGCTCCATCTCCATCTCTCCTGATGTTGCGGAGAGTCAATTTTACGGCACGTCCACGTCTTTCAGGAATTGGAAATCGCCGGAGGCGGGAATGGCCGGGACGCGCACGCGCGGATTCATCAAAGCGACGTTGGCCGGATACCAGAGGTAGATCCAGGGCACCTCTTCGGCCAGGATCTCCTGAATGCGGGCGTAGAGGGCGCGCTGCTGGGCGCGATCGCGCGCCGCTTCGGCTCGTTCGATCAAGGCGTCCAATTGCGGATTCCGATATCGCGCGCGATTCAGAAAGCCCGTCCGTTCCGATTCCCGAATCGTGGGATCGCCGGGGATCGAACGGGAGCCGAAGGCCGCTTTGAAGATGTCGGGGAATTGATTGGCGCCGACTTGCCGGAGGAAGAAGAGTTGGAAATTGCCCGTGTTGATGTCGTTCAGGAACGTCTGGAACTCGAAGGATTGAATGTGCAGCTCGATGCCGAGCGCGCGCCATTGGCTTTGAAGCGCCGTGGCGATCTTGCGCGGATGTTCGGCCGAGGAAGTCTTGAGCGTGAGGCGGAAGCGCGGCTGCGGTCCCTCCCCATCGGGATCGCGATACCCGGCTTCGTCCAGGAGGCGGCGGGCGCGCGCCGGATCATAGTCGTAGGTCATCACCCCGTCATGGTACGCCCAGTGCGTCGGCGGGAGGACGCTCTTGGCCAACCGCGCTTGTCCGCGCAGCAATGTGGCGATGATCTCCTGGCGGTTGATCCCATACGCGAGGGCTTGCCGCACGTGACGATCGCGGAGAATGGGATCGGTCGTATTGATCCCGATGTATTCGAGCGCAGCCCCGTCGGAGAGCACCACGCGGAGCTGTCGGCCCGCTTGCTGTTCGGCGATGAAGTCGGGGGAGAGCTGGGCGTTCAACGCCAGATGCACCGTCCCTCCGAGCAGCTCCAGCGCCAGCGTCGTCGGATCGCGCACGATCTTCACTCGCAGCCGTCGGACGCGCGGCGCGCCCTGGAAGTGCTCTGGGAAGGCGAGCAGGTCCACCTCCTGATTCTCCACATAGCGCTCCAGTCGGAAAGGGCCGGTGCCGATCGGCTGTCGTGCGATCGTCTCCCCCGAGCCCTCGGGAATGATGCCGATGGCGATCAGATCCACGAGCAATCCTCGATATGGCTCGCGGCAGCGAAAGACGACCGTGTGCGCGTCCAGCGGCTCGACGCGATCGAGCTTGCTCAAGGCCGCCCGCTTCGGGGAATCGAACGTCGGCGCGAGGAGCGTGTTGAACGTGTACGCGACGTCCCGGGCGGTCAGTTCGCGTCCGTCATGGAACTTCACGCCGCGGCGGAGACGAAACGTGTAGACGGTGAAGTCGTCCGAGATCTCCCATCCCTCGGCCAGCTCCGGGATGATCTCGAACCGTTCGTTCTTCTGCGTGAGCGTATTGAAGAGCAGCTGCTGCAGGCGCGCCGTCACCGCGTTGGTGGGTCCCCGCGGATCGAACGTCAGCGGGGGGGCTTCAACTGCGATGACGAGCGTCTGGGCCTCTGCCTGGCGCCGACATCCTGGCAAGGGGAGGAACCCCAGCAGAAGGAGCATCACGCTCGCTCCCCACCGCTTCCCCGGTCGCGCATGGTGAGCACCCCTCATCCGCGTCTTCCCCGATCATCGAGCATCTTCGGTCAGCATCTGGGTGAAGAGCGCCAGCGCGCCAAACAACGTCTGTTCCGGCGCGGCCGATCGAACCGAGAAAAGAGCATCCAACAGGATGATCGAGCCCAGCGCCGATGTAAGGGTACCCCTCAATCCCACGGGATCCCCGAACCAGAACCCGGAGGAGAGCAGAGGAGGAAAGGCGCCGATGGGTTCCGTCCCTTCCACCGGGCGTCCTTCCGCGATCAAGGGCTGGAGCCAGGGCAGACGAAAGGCTGCGCGTGTCGCATAGATGCCGAACGCGGCCTGCGGCGGTCGCCGACTCATCCAGTGAGCGAATTCCGGCGTGCGTCCGAGGACACGACCTTGATCGCGTTGATCCAGGAGCCACTTCACACGCTCGATTCGGGCGAGAATGGCCTCGGACGACGTGACGGTGATCGCCAGGTCATCTGTGAGGGGATAGATCGCGTGCTCCTTGTGAACGATGGGGCGCGCGCCCTGTCGCGCGATGATCTTCTCCAGGATGGCGCGCAGTTGATCGGGGTTCCGCACGGCGAGCAAGAGATCGCGCTCCACGCGATCAGACGCGATCTGCCACGAGAGCGCTGCTTCCTGTCCGAGCGACGCCAAGAGCTCATCCTTGATGCGAAATCCAAGCTGCAGCTCCAGCAGCGCGATGGCCGATTCCGGCGATTGCCCGCCGAGCTGCGCCGAGATGAGCGGGCCGAGCGTCGTCAGCGTCGCCGTATAGAGGCGGGCGAGATCGAGCCCAAAGAAGATCGCGAGCGCCACGTCTTCGGGGATCGCCCGCGCTGGCGCGAACTCAATGGTCGGCGCTTCGATCAGGGCCGCGACCATCGCGCTCTGCTTTCGATCCACGATCACGTGGTGCTCTTCAAAAGCCGTATCCGCCTCAAACGCGAGCGTGAGGCCTGCGGCTTTGAAGGCGGAGAGGCCGAGGAATTGCAGCAGGGGGACCAGCAGTGAGATCGAGCCGCCGATCGGACGCGCCGTCACGCGCCCGATCACATACGGCGTGATCTGTTCCAGATTGAGGAAGGCGAAGACCGCGCCTTTGGCGCTTCGTTCCTGGAGAAGGCGGAAGTCAGGTCGCTCCGCGAGCTTCGGCGTCTTCGCGCGGTCCTCGATAAGGCGCTCGACGACGGTGATTGGCCCGAAGATGAGGACGCGATCACGCTGCGCGAGCCCGAGGGCCTCGCCACGAAAGGCCGGACTCGATTGCCAGATCGGGGTCTGGCGTCCCGCGAGCGCGCGCACCGGGCCGTGACGTTCCAGAGCCGCGCGCACGCGCTTGGCCGCGCGCGTCGCCTCCTCCGGCGAGGCGGCTTCCACGAGCACGGCGGCGCGAGGGGGATCGGCGGCTTCCAGCACGAGGAGGGCATATCGCGCTTTCGCACCGAGGCTCATCGCTCCGGAGAGATCGAGCCCCTCCACAATCCCGCGCAGATACCGACCGAGGGGAAGCGTCGTCTCCAGGGCGGCGCGCGTGAGCGCGCTCTGGCGCAGACCGTCTCGCAACGCCCTGAGGTCACGGATGAAGAGGACAGCCGCCACATCCTGGGGGATGAGCGATTCCAGCGTCGCGCCCGCGAGCTTCGCCGAACGCGTGTTCTGACGGTTCTGCGAAGTGCCAGCCGATGCCTGGCGCGTGATGCTGGCCATCGGCCCGAATACGAGAAGCCCGGTCAGAAATCCGATTCCGAGGATTCGCGCCTCCATGCTCTTTCTCTCCGCTGCCAGATTCACCCGGCGATTATATCACGCCGCTTCGCAGGCGCCCATTCGGGCGGGCGAGGGGGGAAGCATCAGGGGCGACGAATGCCATAGCGTTTCATCTTCCGCCACAGGGTCGAGCGATCGATGCCGAGGAGTTCGGCGCAGCGTGTGATCTCCCAGTTGCAGGCTTCCAAGGCGGCACGCAATCGGACGGGCTCGCTCGTGACTTCGGCGGGCAGGAGCCCCTCCGAGGAGGATTCGTGAATACCGGCGGGGAGATCGGTCGCATGGATCGTCGTCCCTTCGCAGACGATGGCCGCGTATTCGAGCGCATTCTTCAGCTCGCGCACATTGCCGGGCCATCGGTAGCGCATCATCGCACGCAGCGCATCGTGCCCCAGGCGGAGGTCGCGCCCCGTCGTCCGTCGCACTCGCTCCAGGAAATGCTCCGCCAGAAGCGGGAGATCCTCCAGGCGTTCCCGCAGCGGCGGCAGGAAGATCGGGACGACATTGAGCCGGAAGAAGAGGTCTTCGCGAAAGCGATGCTCGGCGACGGCCGCGCGCAGGTCCTTGTTGGTCGCTGCGATGATCCGAACCTGCACGCGGCGCGTTCGCGGATCGCCCAGGCGCTCGAACTCTCCCGTCTCCAAAACGCGCAAGAGCTTCGCCTGAGCGGACGGGCCGAGGTCCCCCACTTCGTCGAGGAAGAGCGTCCCCCCGTTGGCCAACTCGATCCGTCCCGGTTTATCGGAGACGGCATCGGTGAACGCGCCGCGCACATGTCCGAACAGTTCGTCTTCCACAAGGGGATCGGGGAGCGCGGCGCAATTCACCTTGATGAGAGGCCCGCCGGCGCGCGGACTGTTGAAATGAATGGCTTCGGCGACCAGCTCCTTGCCCGTGCCCGTCTCGCCATGGATGAGGACCGTGGCCGTCGAATCCCGGAGCAGCTCGATGAGCCGATAGACCTGTTGCATCGCCCGGCTTTTGCCGACCAGACGGCCGAAGCGCTCCGGCTCGCGCAGCCGCCGCTCTAACTCGCGGATCTCGGTCACGTCACGCAGGATACGCAGAGCGCCGGTGATCGCTCCCGTTCCATCACGCAAGGCGACGGTGTGAACGCGAACGATGCGCGTCCGTCCGTCTTTCGTCCGAATCGTCGTCTCGAATTCCTCGCACGGGCGCCCGGTCGTGAAGAGCGCCGTCACATCGCAATCCTCTTTGCAATACCGACCGGCGCAGACTTCGAAGCAGCGGGAGTTGAGCGCTTCTTCCTTCCGGTATCCGGTGATCCGAGCAGCTGCCTCATTGAAACCGATGATCCAGAAGTTCCGATCAATGATCATCACGCCATCCTCCATAGCGTCGAGGATGGCTTGCCATTGGTCCTCTCCTCGTCGCCCGAACATCCCGTCCCCCTCCCTCTGATTGCGCCTGGTTAATTCTATGTTCGGATGCATCAAGGGGGCAAGGTGCACCTGAGACGAGCGGGTGGATCGCGTGCGAACCGCGTCGCAGCAGACCGTCGGTTTGCCGATGAGCCCGCGCGCAGGCGACGCGAGACGAGCGAGAGCGAGCCCACGTTGTGAGACCGGCTCTCCACATGCGAGCCCGCGCGCGGGCGTTCGAATTTAGCCTAGGGCGAGCGAAGCGAGCCCTAGGGAGGAGGAGGCCCCAACCCCATTCCAAGCCCGCGCATGCGGGCGGCCCATGCGGCTGCGGACCGTGACATCGTCCACATGAACGCGGCGTGACCGCGCGGATGGGCCGCCCCTAGGGCTCGCCTCCGGCTCGCCCCGGGCTACGTTCGCACGCCCGCTCCGCGGGCTTTATAATGTCGCGCGAGCGGGTATGCGTTGCATTTGGGGGGACGGCTATGTATGTCGCTGTGCTCTACGAGACGGTCGAAGATTTCTTGCAGCGGCGCGCGCCTCTGCGGGCGGAACATCTGGCTCTGGTCGAGCGATGGCATCGAGAGGGACGCCTCGTTTGGGCAGGAGCTTTCGAACCGGCCGATGGCGCGCTCTTGATCTTTCGGGTGAATGCGCTCTCGGAGGTCGAAGATTTCATCCAAAGCGATCCCTATGTGCGTCACGGCCTCATTCCCGCCTATCGCGTGCGGAAGTGGAACGTCGTCGTCGGCGGGGAGCATGCGGCTTCGTGATTCGGCTCCTCCTCGTCTCTGACGTGAGCGGTGCGACAAGAGCTGCCCGCGCCTCTCGCGAACTCGCGGGCGATGACAGAATGTGTGCGCTCCCATCTGAGGTGCGATGCGGGGCGTGACTCTCCGCTGACCTTTTACGCCGATTCGGCGGCGGGATGAGCGCGCGCCGACCACAGCCGAGCGAGCAGAAGAATCTGCCCCACGTGGTGCGCAGCATGCTCGACCAGATGATGCAGGATGACCGAGCGCCGAACCAGGACGCGGCGACGGCCGACGGGTCGCCGCTCATCTAGCGCTCCCTCCTCCACGGCGCGGATTCTGGCGACGATCTCTCCGAAGACGGCGCGCGCCTCCTCGAGCAGATCCGCCTTCGAGCGATGACTCGGCCCCCACTCTCGTTCAGCCATCTGCGCCAGGGCCTCGGGGTCGTACTCGGCATCAAAGGCATAGGTCTCCAAGCGTCGGGACGCGCCCAGAAGATGCTGTATCCGCGCCCCGATCGAAGCCACCGTCGGCGCGGGCTCCCACCAGAGCGCTTCTTCGGGCAGATCACGCAGGGCCGCTTCCAGGAGATAGAGCGCTTGTTCGATCCCCTTGATGAGATCGGCCTGACGCGCAGCCACTGCTTCCTCATCCGGCCTCAACCACGGCTCCATAGGCCACCTTCCTCCGCGAGGATTCGCCCCCTTCAGTCGCGGTGATTGAACATGATACGCGCGCGGGCGATGCGCGGCAAGCAATCGTTCTCCGGCGGGCCGGGAGGGACGGAAGCGTGGAAGCGAGTGCTGTGACCTAAGTCATAGCTGGCGACGAGCGGTCCGTCGTATGCTGTGCCCTCGATAGAGGGAGCACATCCTTGGGAGGGAAGCAATGATGAGTGAAACTCGCTTATCGCCGTGGTGGCGACATGCCGTCATACTGGTTCTGATCGGTGGGTTCACGGTCCTGATCGCCCTGGCGGCGAAGGCGTACAAAGACGCGCCGCCGATTCCCGAACAGGTGGTGGACCCCAGCGGCCGCGTCCTCTTCACGCGCGAGGACATTCTGGGGGGGCAAGAGGTCTTCTTGAAATACGGCTTGATGGAGAACGGGACGATCTGGGGGCATGGGGCGTATTTAGGGCCGGACTTCTCGGCCGAGTCCTTGCGCGCGCTCGGCGAGGATGCGGCGGCGTGGATCGCCCGCCAGCGCTTCGGGCGCGATCTCGCGGCGCTCACCGAGTCGGAAGCAGCAGCCGTTCGAGCCGAAGTCCCCCGGCTCCTCAAGCAGAATCGCTACGATCCGGAGCGCCGCGTCCTGATCTTCACCGAGCCGGAAGCGCACTCCTATGAGCGGCAGATCGAGCGCTGGGCTGACTACTTCTCGCATCCGACGCGGAACATGGGATTACCGGCTACCTACATTCGCGATTGGGAAGAGTTGCGGCGCTTGACGGCCTTTTTCGCGTGGACGGCGTGGGCGTCGGTGGCACCGCGTCCCGGCCGGACGTATTCCTACACGAACAACTTCCCCTATGATCCGGCGGTGGGGAACACGCCGACGAGCGAAGCCGTGCTGTGGAGCGCGCTCAGCTTGATCGCGCTTCTGGGCGGATTGGCGGCCGTCCTCTTCGCCTTCGGCAGGTTCGATTATCTCGGATGGCGAGGGCGCGAAGGCCATGCGCATCCGCAGCTCATCCCGGGTCAGACGACGCCTGGCCAGCGCGCCGTGCTCAAATACTTCGTCATCGTCGCACTCCTCTTTCTGGCGCAAGTCTTGGTCGGCGGTGCCGTCGCGCACTATCGGGCCGATCCCGCGAGTTTCTACGGCCTGGACCTCTCGCGCTGGCTTCCGAGCCACATCCTGCGGACGTGGCATCTGCAACTGGCCATCTTCTGGGTGGCGACGGCTTACATCGCCGGAGGCCTCTTCCTAGCTCCGGCCCTGAGCGGACATGAGCCGAGCCGTCAGGTGCGCGGGATCAATCTTCTGTTTGTCGCGCTCGTGTTCGT
The DNA here is from genome assembly GCA_041640655.1 of bacterium. GTDB lineage: Bacteria > Acidobacteriota > Blastocatellia > HR10 > HR10 > HR10. Next base: position 7,253 of record JBEPZV010000011.1, on the reverse strand, counting down.
CGCCGTGGGGAGCTTGCTCGGGGAATTCCTCGGCATTCATCGGCTCATCGGTCGGCTCTGGTTCTGGTTCGGGCATCAAGGGTGGGAATATCTGGACCTCGGGCGCGCATGGCAGATGCTGCTGGCGGCGGGACTGATCATGTGGCTCGCGCTGCTCTTCCGAACGATCGCGCCGGCACGATCGGATCCCGAGCGTCGCGAGATTCTGTCGCTCTTCCTCTATGCGGCCGTGGCCATCCCGCTCTTCTACCTGCCGGCGATGTTCTTCACCGGCCGAAGCCATTATTCGGTCGTGGATACGTGGCGCTTCTGGATCATCCACCTGTGGGTCGAGGGATTCTTCGAGCTGTTCGTCACGGTGATGGTCGCGGCGATCTTCTATCGGCTCGGATTGGTCTCGCACACGACGGCGGCGCGCGTCGTCTACCTGGATGCGCTGTTGTATCTGGGGAGCGGGATCGTGGGGACGGGGCATCACTGGTACTGGACGGGGCAATCGCACATCACGATGGCGCTCGGCGCGACGTTCTCGGCGATGGAGGTGATCCCCCTGACGCTGCTCACGCTCGATGCGTGGGACTTCGTCAAACTGACGCGCCAACGGTGCGACGTCTGCAATCATCCGGTCTCGGTCCCGCATCGCTGGACGTTCTACTTCCTGATGGCCGTCGGCTTCTGGAACTTCGTCGGCGCCGGCATATTCGGGTTCCTGATCAATCTGCCCATCGTCAGCTACTTTGAAGTGGGGACGCTCCTGACGCCCAATCACGGACATGCGGCGATGATGGGCGTCTTCGGGATGCTGGCCGTGGCCCTCCTGGTCTTCGCGCTGCGGCAAGTCCTCACCGAAGAGCGATGGGCAACGGTCGAGCCGCTGGTTCGCCTCTCCTTCTGGGGCTTGAACGTCGGGCTGGCGCTCATGGTCGTGTTGAATCTCTTCCCCGGCGGCGTGCTCCAGCTTCTGGATGTGCTCAGGAACGGCTACGCGCACGCGCGCAGTCTGGAATTCCTCAATCAACCATTGATGCGGCGGATCGAATGGTTGCGCTTGCCGGCCGATCTCATCTTCATCGGGCTGGGCGTGGTGCCGCTGGTGCTCGCCGCGTTGCGGACCTATCGCCTGGCGCGGGCGGAGGCGCCAGAACGTCTCCCGGAGGTCGTGCCGCTTGGGCCCCTCGGATAGGCCACGCCTGTGACCTAAGTCACCGCGCGGCCCGAGCGGCGTCGGGTATGCTCTGAACGTGGATTTCAGGAAGATCATGCAGGCTTCGCAAATGCAAACGGGGAGGCGACGAGGATGATGATCGCGCTCCTCATCGTGCTCGCGATCGTCGGGCTCATCATCGGCGGTGTGCTCTACCTCCGGCATAAGATCGCGGAGAAGTTCGGCGGCGCGGCGCTCAAAGAGAGCTTCGGCGATCTCGGTCGGAGCGTGGCCCTGCCCATGATGGACGATCAATGGTTGGGCGAACGACGGCCCGCCCCGATGCCGACCGAAGGCGCTCCTGGGATCGCCCGCGAGATGGGCAAGCCGAAATAGTTCGCGTCGAAGCCCGCGGCACGCGAGCGCGACAGGTGAGCGCCCGCGCGGCAGCGGGCGAAAGGAGGGGAGTATGAGCGAACGACGCATCACGGCGGAGATGCTCGTGCCGGAGATGATCCGGCGCTTTCCGGCCACGCGCGCGGTGCTCGACCGGTATGGGCTGCGCGGCTGCGGCGGCCCGGAAGGCCCGCGCGAGACGATCGCGTGGTTCGCGCGTCTGCACGGCGTGCCACTCGATCGGTTGCTCGAGGAGTTGAATGCGGCTGCCAAAAGCGAAGGGCCGGTCGGTGAGATCGTCTATCGTCCCACGCGCGCTGATACGATCTATCGGCCGTTCTTCCTGGCCGGGCTCTTGACGCTCTTCACGCTCGGCTGCGTGTGGGGGGCTGTGAATCTCTGGCTCATCGGAACGCGGCAGCACTTCGCCGGCGTGGACTACTCGTGGATCCTCGCGCACGGGCATGCGATGGTCTTCGGCGTGGTCGGCTTCTTCATCATGGGCTTCGCCTATCAGGCATTCCCGCGGTTCAAGCACGCGACTCTCTGGCGGCCGACGCTGGCGCTGGCGACGCTGCCGATGATGGCCGCAGGCCTCGCGCTGCAAGCGATCGCGCACCTCGGGGCGCCGCGCGCGCCGTTTCTGGCGCTCGGCCTTGTGGCCGGCGCCGTGCAAGCGCTGGCCGTCGCGCTCTTCGCCTGGGTGATGCGACAGACGCTGCGACAGGCCGCGCGACCCGAACCGTATGATAGCTTCATCCGATCGGCGCTCTTCTGGTTCCTGCTCGCGGCGGTGGCCGATCCCGTCATCTTCTGGCTCTTCGAGACGGCGCCGACGCGCGAGGCGTTTCTGTTCCGCGTGGCGACGTTCAATATCCCCTATCGAGACGTTCAGCTTCTGGGGATCGCCGTGGTCATGATCCTCGGCGTCTCGCTGCGCTTTCTGCCGCACGCGTATGCGCTGCGCGAGCCGACGCCTCGCTGGCGGCGATTCTCGCTTTGGGGAGCGAATGGCGCCATTGCGCTCGGCATCCTGGCGTTTCTCGCGGGCATGCTCGCGCGCGATTCCCGATGGCTGATCGGGCAAGAGATCGCTGCACTGCTGCTGCTCACCATCGCCGTAGGGACGCCCCGTCAGTATCGCCTCTTCGGCCCCGTCCCCGAGAGCGAGCGCGATCGCGGGTTGAAATTCATCCGCGCGGCCTACGTCTGGTTCATCGTGGCGATGGCCATGCTGGCGCTCACGCCCGTCTACAACCTGCTCCTCTATCAACCGCTCACGGGAGCCGCCGTGCCGTTCTCGCACGCCTTCTTCGGCGCGTATCGGCATGCGCTGACGGTCGGCTTCATCACGATGATGATCGTCGGCGTGTCGAGCAAAGTCGTGCCGACGCTCTCAGGCGTGGACGTGCGGCGCGCGTCGGCGCTCTGGCCCACGTTCGTGCTGCTCAATGTCGGCAACGCCCTTCGCGTCGGGACGGAGATCGCGACCGATTACGCAGCGGCTGCCTTCGCTGCAATGCGCGTCACGGGATTCATCGAGGTGGCCGGATTGGCCCTGTGGGGATATGAGCTCGTGCAGAACATGCGCGTCGGGAAGCGGCTGGAGCGCGAAGCCCTTGCGGGCGCGTCTTCCGAGCCGCTCGTCCTCGGGCCACAGACGACGGTCGCCGATGTCCTCAAGCGGTATCCGCAGGCGCTCGACATCTTCCTGCGACATGGATTCGCGCCGCTTCAAAATCCCGTCCTGCGGCGCACGATGGCGCGCGTCGTGACGCTGGAGCAAGCCTGTCGGCGCGAAGGTGCGGACCTGAACCGATTGCTCGCGGATCTCATGGCGCTGATCGAAGCCGAGCAGAAGGCGCGCGCTTCGACGTCGGAATCTCGCGAAGCATTCTCCGTGTGAGGAGGCCGATATGTCGCATGAGGAGAAGCTCGCCATCTCGGAGGACGTTCCCGGCACCGAGGCGCGCGCGCCGAGTTTCCTCGCGCTGCTTCGCGTGCATGAGCGATTGAACGAGTTGTTCGCGGAGCATCAGGAGGCGCTGCTCGGGCAGGACATCGCGCGAGCGCGGGAGCGACTCCTGGCGTATGAGCGCGCGCTGCTGGCGCACATGCGCTCGGAGGAGGACATCCTGCTGCCCGTCTACGCGCGCGCGGGCGCGATTCCCGGAGGCCCCATCGAGCTGTTCCTCGGCGAACATCGAAAGATGCGGGAATTCCTCGAGCGATTTCATGCGACGCTCGCGGAACTGGACACACATCCGCCCGACCTTCGACGGCGGATCATCCGGCTCTTCGACGAGCAAACGATGTTCAAACATCTGGTCGAGCATCACGATCTGCGCGAGCGAAACATCCTCTATCCGGCGCTCGACCGCGTCACGACGGAGGCAGAGCGGCGCGAGCTGTTGCGGCGCTGCCTGGATGAGAATCAGCCGTGAGCGCGCGGCGTGAGACTTTGCATGATGATCATTCCGAACAAGGAGGAGGCGTATGCCCGAACCGGTGGAGATCTTGATGCACGAGCATCGAATCATCGAGCGAGCGCTTCGAGCGCTTCGCGGGGTCTGTCAACGACTCGAGAAGGGAGAGGCAGTCCCCCCGGATGTGCCCACGCAGCTTGTGGAATTCATCCAGACGTTCGCCGATCGCTGCCATCACGGGAAGGAGGAGAAGCATCTCTTTCCGGCGCTCGAGGAGCGCGGAGTGCCGCGCGATGGTGGACCGATTGGCGTCATGCTCTATGAGCACGAAGTGGGGCGCGGATTCGTCCGCGAGATGGCCGAGGCCGCTTCGGCATACGTGCGGGGAGAATCCGCGGCGGCGGCTCGCTTCGTGAGCGCTGCTCGGCAGTACATGGACTTGTTGGCGCAGCACATCTACAAGGAGGATAATGTGCTCTTTCAGATCGCCCAGAGCGTCCTCGATGCGCCGACGAGAGCGGCGCTCGCCGAGGCCTTCGAGCGCGAGGAGGCAGCGCTCGGCCTCGGGACACATGAGCAGTACGAGGCGCTGGCAGGCGAGCTGGAACGAGCCTGGGCGACATGAACGGACACGAGCGCTCGCACTTCTTCGGCTGAGCTTGCGAGGGAGGAGAGACGAGGATGGGGTGGCGCGGTCGCTTGAAATTGCCGAAAGAGCATGGAGCATGGGCGATGCTCTACGTCCCGCTTCTGATCGGGACGCTCGCCGCTCACGGGGACCGTCGTCCCGTGCTCTGGCTGAGCGCAGCGGTCACGTTCCTCTTCATCGCGCGCGAATCCCTGCTCGCGTGGTGGCGGGCGCGTCGTCGCCGCCAGGAGGCGACGCGAGCGCGCACGTTGATGCTCATCTACTGCGCGCTGGCGCTCCTTTTCGGCGCGCCGCTTCTTCTGGAGCATCAGCGCTGGGGCGTGATCCCGCTAGCGCTTGGCGCCTTCGGTCTGCTCCTCGTGAACGCGGAGCAAGCGGCGCGGTTTGAGGATCGCACCGTCAGGGGCGAGATTCTCGCCATTTTGGGGCTCACGATGACGGCTCCGGCCGCGCACTATGTGATTCGCGGGAGGTGGGAAGCGGAGGCGTTCGTGCTCTGGGGCGTGAGCGCGCTCTACTTCGCGAGCAGCGTCTTCTACGTGAAGCTGCGCATGACAGCCGCGCATGGACGATCGCCGGAGTTGCGCGCGCGAGCGCGGCGACAGTGCGCGCTCTATCACTCGTTTTTGATCGCCGCGCTCGTCGGCCTCGCCCTCACGCATCGCATGGGCGTGTTTCTGATGCTCGCGTTTGCTCCGGCCCTGGGGCGGGCGCTCTGGCACGTCGTTCGACCTGCCGAACGGGTCAATCTGCGGCGCGTGGGGATCGCGGAGATCATCAATGCCGTGGTCTTTTTGATCTTCGCGGCCCTGGCCTTCCGCCACACGTGAATCTCCGTCGCCTCAGCGGGATAAAGCCGGCGTCTGAATCTCGCCCGGAGCGAGCCGAAGGCGAGGCCGTTTGATGATGACGTTTTCCGCGTAAAGCCTGCGAAGCAGGCGTCCGAGTCTAGCCCGAGGCGAGCCAGAGGCGAGCCCTGGGATAACGACGTCACAATCGAGCCCCCGACGGGGGCGGCCCATTCGCGCGGTCACACGGTGCGTTCGTGGGGACGGCGTCACGCTCCGCCTCCACATGGGCCGCCCGCGTACGCGGGCTTGGGGGAAATTGTCGGCTCTCGTTCCTAGGGCTCGCTTCGCTCACCCTAGGCGAAATTCGAATGCCCGCTCGCGCGGGCTCACGGGTGGAACGGGGTTGGGTTCACAACGTGGGCTCGCCCCCGGGCTACATTCGGTCGCCCGCTCGCGCGGGCTCGCATTCGGAACACCGAGACCGACCAGTAGCATGAGCTTCTTCATCGTCCCTCCTCCTTGCCTGATAGTTTTGCCCGAAGGAGAACATCCCCTTCGGCCCGCTCCCCCCTTTCCGAAGAGGGGAAGAGAAATCCCCTCACCGACCTCACGCCCCCGCCGGAGACACCGGCGACGTCCGGAAGGGGCAAGTTTTTACTTCTCCAGCGGCTGTACCACAGTCAGGCGTGCCTCCCCCAGCGCCACTATCAACAGGCAAACCAGTGCCATCTGGCACAGCCGGTGATTGAGGTGTCCCACATGCTGTGCCAACCGCCTCCGGACATGCATCCGCATCACCCTCTATGTCGCTCGGCCCACTGGCCGCCCCCCACCAGTTGTTCGTCGCATCCAGCGGGACCGTCGCCGACTCATCCCAGAAGAAGAGCAAACCTGTCGCCCCCGTAACCGTGCTCGTGATGTTGTTGAAATTGATCGTTACAGTGTCCGCAGTCTGCTCGTCTGGTAGTGCATTAAAGTCATCCACCCCTATCCCCGTGTCGTTATTGGCAATGACGTTCCGAAGAACCTGAACATTCGTGGAATCTACAATCGCAATCCCAACGGCATCCTGCGGCGTCGCAGTTCCCACGAAGTTCCGCACCGTATTCCGCTGAATGGTCACGTCGTCGCTACACGTAGGGAAGAAGGAGGGGGTACACCCAACCACAATCCCTATGGTGCTACCGGCATTGTTCCCCCCATCTACGATATTCCTTTCCACAACTACGCCGCCCAGAGGAGCCACAACCGCAATCCCCGCTTCCGTTGGCGCTCCCGAGCTTCCGATTCGATTGCGCCTCACCGTCGTGCTATCACCAAACACATCTATGCCCACGCCACCACTGCCAGCTCTTGGAATGATGTTATCTTCAACCAGGAACGGGCCACCGGATTCACCAGTACCGGTAAGATCACCAATCACGATGCCTTCAATATTTGCGGTCGCTGTCGCCGCCTGGATGAGCAGGTTCTTCACCGTGAGCGGGTTGCCGTTGCCGTCCGTGTAGACGCCGGTGCAAAGGTTCGGCACCACGATCTTGAGCCCCATAATGGTAAGCGCCCCCGCGCGACCGCTCACATCGAGCACGGCATCATTGGGTGTGCCCGCGCAATCAGTAGACGAAATCTGCAACGTCCCCCGAAGGCCACGCCCGGCCACGATCTTCAATCCATCTGGAGGAGCATCAGTCGCCGAATCCAGAATCGCAGCCGTCCCTGTGAGCGTCCCACTCACAAGGAGCGTATCGCCAGGACCCGCGTTGTTAACAGCCGTTTGTAAGTCTGGATAGGTCACCCGCAACCTCGGATTGAGCACGCGTCCGGTGACTTGCGTATAGACCAGGGCG
>JBEPZV010000010.1:0-65748 GCA_041640655.1 bacterium | reverse complement strand
CGGCGCTGCGATTGATGTTGGGCAAGCGCAGGAGCGTTTCTCCTTTGAGGACGTTTCCGACCGTCGCATCCACGGTCTGCAACTCCACGCCGGCTCCGGCGGTCACCTCAACGGTCTCGGCGATCTCGCCGACTTCCAGTTGAAGGTTCACCGTGTATCCGCGAGCGACATCAATCTTGAGCCCGGAGATGACGGCCTGGCGGAAGCCCGGGGCCGTCGCCGTGATGCGGTACACTCCTGGCAAGAGGTTCGTGACGACGTATTGTCCGTTCTCGTTGGTCTTGACCGTCCGACTCACGTTAGTCGCCGTCTCGGTCACAGTGATTTCGGCGCCTGCGACGACAGCTCCCGTCGGGTCCAAGACTGTCCCGCTCAGGGTGGCCGTCGCGGCCGTCTGCCCGAGCGCGAGGCCCCGGCAGGCCGAGAGCGCGAGTACGGCGATCGCGATGATACTCCTCCTCATCGGCCACCTCCTCAGTTTGAGATTCAGCGCGCTTGAGACTATCACAATGCCCCTTCTGCAGACAAGACCCTCAGCGCCCGCGCCCCTCTTCTCGGACACGACGGAAGATCAGGTCCTCGAAGAGGCCAGAGAGCTTCATCTTCAACTCACCAACTGTCCCCTCGACATCGGGGACGAAGGTCACAAAAGCCGGAGGCAGGAGGGGATCGCGCCAGCGAACCCGAAAGGTCTCATAGTGCCAATGCTCCAAATCGCCCGCGCGCATCGGCCCCCATCGCAGCACGAATCGCCCCTCCTCCTCACGGACGGTCACTTCCCCATACACCTCGTTCTCGTACGTTCCCACGCACCGCGCCGGCGGCAAGGCGGGCTTCGTCCCGAGAACGCGCGCGTCCTCGATCTTCTTCAGGGCCGCTTGCTGTTGCTCCTGAAGCACCTTGGCGCGCTGCTGGAAGTCGGCGCTCCAGTCCTTGGGGGGCGCTCCGAAGAAGACATCCATGATGCGGTACTTGAGCGCATGCACCAGGAGCGTCCCATTCATATTCGTGAGGATGACGAAGCCCAGCCGCTCCTCTGGGATGAGGGCGACCAGGGCGCTCATCCCATCAATATTGCCACCGTGCTCGACGATCTTCCGACCTCGATAGTCATGGAGGAACCACCCGAGCCCATAGGTCAGGAATCGCGCCTCCGGAAAGAGCGTGGAATAGGGCGGCTCTGGGCGAATGATCGTCTGTGGCGTCTGCATCTCGCGCTCGGCGGCAGCACTCCAAAGCCGTTGTCCGCGATGCGCCCCTTCGTTCAGATGCACGCGGATCCACTCGGCCATCTCCAGGACATTGGAGTTGATGGAGCCCGCTGGAGCGATGTTCTCAATGTCCCGCCATGGGATCGGTCGCACGACTCCCTCGATCTTCGCATGCGGCGTTGCAACATCCGGGATCTCGCGCAAGGCCTTCACGCTCGTGGTGCTCGTCGTCATTCCCAAAGGCCGGAAAATGCGCTCGTGGATGAAGTCCTCCCACGTCTTCCCAGTGACGGCGCGGATGAGCTGACCGGCGGCGAGGTAGAGGATGTTCTGATACCCGAAATGGCTGCGGAAACTCCAGCGCGGTCGCAAGAACCGAAGGCGCCGGACGATCTCCTCGCGATCGAAGGTCGTGCCGTACCAAAGCATATCGGCGCGTTCGAGTCCGCTGCGGTGCGTGACCAGATCGCGGATCGTCAGCTCGCGAGTGACATAGGGGTCGAACAGCTGAAAATGCGGAAGGTATCGGATGACCGGATCATCCCAGCGGATCTTCCCCTCCTCCACCAGCATGGCTAGCGCCGCCGTCGTGAACGCTTTCGAGGCCGAGCCGATGGCGAAGACCGTGCGTTCGGTCACCGGAGCCGACTCCCCGAGCCGCTTGACGCCATATCCTTTGGCGAGCACCAGGGCATCATTCTTGACGATGGCTAACGCCAGCCCCGGAACCTCCCACTCGCGCATCGCGCGAGCGATGTAAGCCTCCAGGTCCTGAAGGTCCCCCTCAGGCAGCTTCGGCCGGGCGAGACCATACCCCAATGGCCCCACACGGGTGAGCAGAAGGAAGGTGACGAGGATCAACCGAACAGCTCTCATCTCACTCCCCTCCCGATCCTGATTCGACGAGCGCACCTCGCCGCCTCAGGGCCGATCCGACGCACACGCTCACGGGCGCTTCCGGTGTTCGTCAAACCAATTGACGATATACAAGATCTTGGCCATGTGATGGCTCGGCCGCCGCATGATCCCATGTGGTTCTCCGGGAACGCGCACGAGCACCGTCTCGACGCCCAGCAGCTGCAGCGCCGTGAAATACTGTTCGGATTCGGACATGGGCGTGCGATAATCCTCCTCGCCCGTGATGATGAGCGTCGGCGTGCGCACGTTCTTGACGACCGACAAGAGCGATCGCCTCTCGTAATGCTGGACGTGATCCCACGGGAACCCGGGGAACCAATATTTGATGGCGAAGGCGGCGATGTCGGCCGTCAACACGAAACTGTACCAATTGATCACGGGATAGGCGGCCGCTGCGGCCCGGAACCGATTCGTTCGCCCAATCACCCAACAGGTCAAGACGCCGCCACCGCTGCCACCGGTGACGAAGAGGTTCTCCGGATCCACATACCCGCGCGCGATGACGGCATCCACGCCGGACATGAGATCGTAGAAATCATCGCCGGGATAGGCGTGATGAATCAGGTTGCCGAACTCCTCTCCATAGCTCGTGCTCCCGCGCGGGTTCGTATAGAGGACGACGTATCCGCGCGCGGCCCACAGCTGCTTCTCCACATCGAATCGGTCGCCGTAGTTGGCGAACGGTCCGCCGTGAATCTCCAGGATGAGAGGATACTTCTTCGACGAGTCGAAGTCCGGTGGCGTGATGATCCATCCCTGGATCTTTCGCCCATCGAGCGACGACGTATACCAGATCTCCTCGACGCGCCCCAGCTTCTTCCGCGCGAAGAGGTCCGCGTTCAAGGCGGTGATCACCCGAAGCGTCGGATCCGCGAGCGTTCCCACGGCGATATCACCCGGCACATCCGGGCGCGTGTAGGTCACGGCGAAAGCGCCGTTCTTCGCCACGCTGAAGGCCCCTCCCATGCTGTAGGCGAGCTCTCCGCTCCCGATATGGGCCGCGAGTGTCCGAAAAGTGCCGTCCAATGTATAGAGGCCGAGTTTCGTCGTACCCTGATCATCGTAGAGGAAGAGAAGGCCACGACTATCCGGAGTCCAACACGGTCGCATGACATCGCGATCGAGCGCGGTCGAGAGCACGCGCGAACCACTCCCATCCCGATTCATCACGTAGAGGCGCGTCACCTGATACCCTTGATAGGCGTCATCGAAGCCGACGTACGCGATGAACCGCCCATCGGGTGAGATCGCCGGAGCGTTGTCCGGCCCCTTGCGGTTGGTCAAAGCCCGAACCGAACCATCAGCGACGGAGAACTCGTAGATCTCCGTATCGAGCGGCTCCCGCTCGAAATCCGGCCGACGATTGGCCGAGATGAGCAACGCCCTCCCGTCAGGGGTCCACACGGCCTCGCTGGCGCGGAAGCCAACGCCACCGTGATGAAATCTCCCGCTGGAGATTTGCCGGGGCGTCCCCCCTTCCGCCGGGACGATGAACAGATGCGTGTATCCCGGTTTCAAATACCCCGCGCCGTTGAACCGATAAACGAGGCGGTCAATCACCATCGCGGGATCCGCCCACTTGGCTCCGGAAGGCGGCGATGGGAGACCCCCGATCTGTCGAGGGGGCTCCGGCACGAACATCGCGAACGAGAGGTATCGCCCATCGGGAGACCACGCGATCCCCTCCGGGGGGAACGGCACGTTGGTGATCCGCGCCACCTGTCCCGTATCCATCCACCGCACGTAGATCTGCGGCGAGCCCTCTCGGTCCGAGATGTAGGCGATCCGCGTGCCATCGGGTGACCATCGCGGCGATGTATCTCGATGAATGCCGGTCGTCAACGGCCGATGCTCCCTCCCATCGAAGGAGACGATCCAGAGGTTGGAATACCGCTGATCCGTCATGACGTCGCTGGCCCGCCGCACGTAGACGATGTATCGTCCATCTGGCGAGATCTGCGGATCGCTGGCGTACTCCACCTCGAAGAGATCCATCGGCGTGAGCCGATCCTCCTGATCCCGCGCGACCGCCGGAAGACCGCTCACAAGGATGGCCGAAAGGATAATCCCGATGACGCCGCGACGCAGACGATACCATCCGATCATCCCCCCCTCCCTGTCTCGGCTCTCCCCCCAGGGCGACGATGCCCTCTATACGCGGGGAGCCAAGGGGTATATCAGAGCTCGTGTCCACTGTCAATGCGCGCTCACGGGGAGAGCGCGTGTGCGAGACGATGGGCATCGGCCCTGACGCGCGACGCACCCGCCCCGAACTACTCTTTGAACCGGCGGGGATTGATCCCGTACTTCTTGACCTTATAGCCGAGAATGCGCTTCGTGGTATTCAACAGGCGCGCGGCGCGCGAGATATTCCCTCGGGCCGTCTTCAGGGCATCGAGGATCAAGTCCTTCTCATAAGCGGACACAGCTTCGCTCAAGGAGAGGCGAGGGACGGTTCCCGACGCCTCCGCCGTTTGCAGCGTGGGGGGCAGGTGATGGCTGTGAATCACACTCCCCTCGCAGACGAGCACGGCGCGTTCAATGCAGTTCTCCAATTCGCGGACGTTCCCCGGCCAATGGTAGCTCATGAGCATATCAATGGCGGGCGTCGAAATGCGCCGGATGTCCTTGCCATGCAGGCGGGCGTACTTCTCCAGAAAGTGATCGGCCAGAAGCGGGATGTCCGATTTCCGCTCCCGAAGCGGTGGGAGGAAGATCGTGAACACGTTCAGGCGATAATAGAGGTCCTCGCGGAATGTCCCCTCGCGCATGGCTTGCTCGAGGTCGCGATTGGTGGCGGCGATCAATCGCACGTCCACTTTGATCGTCTCGGTCCCGCCGAGCCGCTCGAACTCCCGCTCCTGCAACACGCGCAAGAGCTTGACCTGGACCGAGAGGGGGAGATCACCGACCTCGTCCAGGAAGAGCGTCCCCCGATCGGCCAGCTCGAACCGCCCCTTCTTCCGCGCGTAGGCTCCAGTGAATGCCCCCTTCTCGTATCCGAACAGCTCGGCCTCGATGAGGCTCTCGGGCAGAGCGGCGCAACTGACCTTGATGAATGGCTGATCGGCCCGCAGCGAATTGTAGTGGATCGCGCGCGCGATCAACTCCTTCCCCGTTCCCGACTCCCCACGAATGAGGACCGTTGTGTTCGTGCGAGCGACCTGAGCGACTTGCGCGTAGACTTCCTGCATCGGGCGGCTCGTGCCGATGATATTGCTGAAGTCGTAGCGCTCCCGCAGCTCTCGGCGCAGGGCGAGGTTCTCGTCCATCAGGCGACGCTTCTCAGCCTCGATGAGCTGATTCACCTTCACCGCCTGCGCCACCATCGAGCCGACGATGCTGAAGAACTTCGTGGCTTGATCGTAGTCGCGATCCGGGCGATAGGGGAGCACCACCCCCATGGCGCCGATCGTCTGCTGATCCACGGAGACGGGCACGCAGATGAAGGTCAGCTCCTCGCGAGAGGCCCGGAGCACGCCCGTGCGATTCAAGAAGAGGGGCTCTTGACTCGCTTTGGGGACGACGATGGGCTTGCCGCTTTCGACGACGCGCCCGATGATCCCCTCACCCACCCGGTAGCGACCGCGCTGCTGCGCCTCGCGCGTCAGCCCCACCGAGACCTCGATGACCACCTCCTCGCCGCTCTCCTCCAAAAGGGCGATCACACCGGAGACCACGCCGTGATTCTCCTCCAAGATCTCCAGCACCCGCAGCAGCGCCTGCCGCAGGTTGAGCGTCGTCCCCAGTGTCTGGCTGATGTTGAGCAGCGTCGCCAGCTTCTGAACGTCCTGATTCACGTCGCTCCTCATGACCGCTTCACTGTTTGCGAGTGATAGCCGATTTCTCCTCGAAAAGCAAGGCCCCGACGGGTCGTGAGAACAAGCGGCAGCGATTGCCAGAGCGCCGATTCATGCTAAAATTGCAGAGCGGGAGGTGAAGTTATGCACTTTGTGCCGATCGTGGTTGAGACGACAAGTCGCGGCGAACGCGCCTACGACATCTACTCTCGCCTCTTGAAGGAGCGCATCGTCTTCCTGGGCACTCCCATTGACGATCAGGTGGCCAATCTGATCATCGCGCAACTGCTCTATCTTGAGGCCGAGGACCCAGATCGGGACATCAACCTCTACATCAACAGCCCGGGAGGGTCGCTCACGGCAGGCCTCGCCATCTACGATACCATGCAATTCATCCGCCCCGACGTGGCGACGATCTGCACCGGGGAGGCGGAAGCGATCGCCGCCCTGCTGCTGGCGGCCGGAGCCCCGGGGAAGCGATATGCGCTCCCCAGCTCTCGAATCGTGATCTACCAGCCGTACATCTACGGCATCTCGGGGCAGGCCACCGACATTCGCATCCACGCCGAGGAGTTGATGCGCTTGCGACGCCTGATCAGCTCGCTGCTGGCCAAGCATACCGGGCGCACGATCGAACAGATCGAGCGGGACGTGGAGCGCGATTTCATCCTCACGGCCGATCAAGCCGTCGCCTACGGCCTGATTGATAAGGTCCTGCACCGGCGCGAAGTCCCTGAAGAGGAAGTCCTGTCGGTGACGCGCTCGTGATTTCGTGCTAAGATAGGGGCGCTCGTGCGGTGAGCATCTCAAGCTACAGGAGGAGGATATGGCGAAAAAGGGACTGACGAAGGCTCAACTTGTCGGACAACTGGCGGAGAAACTCGGCGTCAACCGAGCGACCGCTCGCGGTTTCCTGGATGAGTTGTCGGCGCTCGTGGCCAAAGAGCTGAAGAAAGCGGGTGTCTTCACGCTCCCGGGACTCGGCAAGTTCGTCCTCTCCAAGCGGAAGGCTCGCATGGGTCGAAATCCGCGGACCGGAGAGCCCATTAAGATCCCGGCCAAGACGGTCTTGAAGTTTCGGATCGCCAAGACCTTGAAGGACTCCGTCCTGCCGGCGAAGAAGTGACTTCGCTCTGAACAAGGGGCGGGCCCTCGGCCCGCCCCCCCTACCTCCACCCCATCGTGCCGCTCTGCGACTCATGGACAAAGCTCCGAGGGCTGTCGTCCACTATTTCAGAGGGCAAGCCGGTGCAGACGCAAAGCATTCGCGACGACCGAGACCGAGCTGAACGTCATCGCCGCCGCTGCGATCATCGGACTCAGCGAGAGTCCGAAGATCGGATAGAAGATGCCGGCCGCAATAGGCACGCCGAGTAGGTTATACGCAAAGGCGAAGAAGAGATTTTGCCGGATGTTCCGCATCGTCGCCCGGCTGAGCCGCCGAGCGCGCACGATCCCGCGCACATCCCCCTTCACAAGCACAATGGCCGCGCTCTCGATGGCGACGTCTGTCCCCGTCCCCATGGCGATGCCCACATGAGCTTCAGCGAGTGCAGGCGCATCATTCACGCCATCCCCGGCCATCGCCACGCAGCGACCTTCGGCCTTCAGACGCCTCACCACATCGGCCTTCTGCTCGGGCATCACCTCGGCGATCACCTCATCAATCCCTAACTCGCGAGCCACCGCCTCGGCCGTTTGGCGATGATCGCCCGTGACCATCACAATGCGCAGCTTCTCCCGACGCAGCGCCGCGATGGCCTCACGCGCCGATTCCTTGATGGGATCGGCGACCCCGAGAAGCCCGACCAGCTCCCCATCCACGATGACGAAGAGAACCGTTTGCCCGCGGCGTCGCATGGCTTCGACTTGAGGACGCACCATATCGGCCTCGGTCTCCAGACCGAGCTCTTCGATGAGCCGCTCGTTTCCGATGGCCACCGCATGTCCATCAACCACCCCTTGCGCTCCCCTCCCCGGGAGCGATCGGAAGTCCCGCACTTCGGCCAGCGCGATCCCCCTCCGTTCGGCAGCCTCCAGTACGGCATGCGCCGCAGGATGCTCACTCCCACGTTCCAGACTCGCGGCGGAGCGAAGCACTTCGGCCTCGGTCAACTCCGCCAACGCGACGATGGAGATCAAGTGCGGCCGCCCTTCCGTGAGCGTACCCGTCTTATCAAGGATGAGCGTGTCCACCTTCTCCAACAGCTCCAGGGCCTCGGCATTCCGCACCAGCACGCCAGCCAGAGCGCCTCGGCCCGTCCCCACCATGATCGCCATCGGCGTGGCGAGCCCCAAAGCGCAGGGACACGCGATGATCAAGACGGCGACGGCATTCACCAGCGCATGCGCCAGACGCGGCTCCGGACCCACGACGCTCCAGACCAGGAACGTGATCGCTGCCACGAGAATGACCGCGGGGACGAAGTAAGCCGATACCCGATCGGCCAACTGCTGGATCGGCGCCCGACTGCGCTGCGCCTCGCTCACCAGGCGCACGATCTGCTGCAAGAGCATCTCATGACCGACGCGCTCGGCGCGCATCAGGAAGCTGCCCGTCCCATTGACCGTCCCTCCGATGACCCAACTCCCGGGCCCCTTCTCCACCGGCATCGGCTCGCCCGTCACCATGGACTCATCTACGAAGCTCGTGCCTTCGAGCACAACACCATCCACGGGGATGCGCTCTCCCGGACGCACTCGAAGACGATCGCCCACGCGCACGCGCTCCAGGAGCACGTCCTCCTCTTCCCCTTCGCCGCGAACCACACGAGCGGTCCGTGGCGTCAAACCGAGCAAGGCGCGAATCGCGCCACCCGTCCGACGGCGACCCCGCAATTCTAACACTTGTCCCAGCAGGACAAGGGTCGTGATGACGGCCGCCGCTTCGAAATAGACGGCGACCTCACCCTGTGAGCCCCGAAACGAGGATGGGAAAAGGCCGGGAAAGAGCGCCGCGACCACGCTGTAGAGATAGGCCGCCCCCGTGCCCATGGCGATCAACGTGAACATATTCGGTCGTCGGTGCTTCACCGACATCCACGCGCGATGGAAGAACGGCCATCCCCCCCAGAGGACGACCGGCGTGGCGAGGACGAGTTGAATCCCGTTGAGCCAGCGGGCCGGCAGGCCGCGGATCCCCCCGATCAGATCGGACATGGCCAAGAGCAGGATCGGTGCTGTCAATACCAAGCTGAGCCAAAATCGGCGGCTCATGTCCACAAGCTCCGGTTGGGGAGGCTCCTGGCCGAGCGCGAGCTTCGGCTCTAAGGCCATCCCACAGATCGGACAGGCTCCGGGTTCCCGTCGCACCACCTCCGGGTGCATCGGACACGTGTACTCCCACACCGAGGGTGAGAATGGCTCCAAAGCCATCCCACATTCCGGACACGTTCCCGGCCGCGCCTGCCGCACCTCCGCGTGCATAGGACATGCATACTCGCCTTCTACTGCGGGATGTGGCTCTGGCTCCCGGCGAAGGCGCCGAAGCGTGAGCCATTGTTCGGCGCGACCCGCGTACCGCCCCGGCTCTGCGCGAAACTTCTCCAAGCAGTGTTCGCAGCAGAAGAAGTACGTTCGCCCTTCGTATTCCAGCGAGCCCGCCGCCCGCTCCGGACTCACCACCATCCCACATACCGGATCCATCACCGAGGCTCCGGCTCCTGGCCGCGCGTCCCTGATGTCGTGCATATGTCCTCCTCCCATTCGATTGACTTCGCGCGAAGACTATATTGTCCCCCACGCTCGATGAAAACGAAACCCCTCCCTCGCGATGCCCTCGGTGGGACACCCCATCCACAGCCAGGCGTGTTCGTCCTGAGCCCTTGGCGAATTGAGGCGCCTATGCCCCAACCCGCTCGACGCGCTTCACGTGGATGCCCGTGAGCCCGCCCTTACTGTAGACCGTCCCCGTCACTTTCACCTTCTCGGCGATGAAATCCTTCAGCTTCGCGTTCGGATTGGAATGATCCACGGGAAGCGAGAGGTACACCCGCCCCGTCTTCTCCTCCAAAATGCCGAGTGGAATCCCCTGCCGCACGCAATACTCGGCGCACTTGCGATGCGCTTTTCCCGTGGACCCGTGGCTGAGATAGCACACCGGATCAATCACTTCTCCCACGATCGTCATCTCGCGAGTGGTCCCCGACGGATGCGCGTGCTGAGCCCACACGCTCACGCCGACGATGAACACGATGCTGAGAAGCGACCAGATGGTCTTCATCTCCCTCCTCCAGATCAACTGGATTTCACCTTCGCTCTCAGGCGAAGGCGCTCGCCCGAACGCCCCACATGGGAACTCCTTCAGCGAAGTCCCTCGGTCGCATGAGGCGTCGTACGATAGACCCTTTCCCAGATGAAATCGTACGCCTCGTTCGACAGGCTCGTTTTCAGATCGAACACATAGGTGCGCGTAGGCCCGCCGAACTCCGGTTCATACGTTGTGACCTCGAACTGATGAGGGCCGAGCCGACCGATCCCCTGAATATCCGACCACCGCCAAAAGCGGGAATCCCGCGGACGGTCCGACGAGACGTAGGCCACGCCTTCCGGATGAAGGCGAAGCACCCCCTGGCATCCTCCGAAACGATGGCGGTGGCGCACGGCGAGCTCCTGCAGAGGCTCTCGCCAAGGGGCGGCGAGAGCCATCGCCATGGGTCGCTCAATCCTCGAGAGGAGAAACGCCCCCACCTCCGGCGAGAGCTCTCCTTCCGCAACCCGGAATCGGAAGGCACGATCCCGCCCAAATGTCCATCGGCCGGATTCATATGTGAGAATGATCAGCTCCGTGCGCGAGGCGACCGTGAGCATCCGAATCTCCGAGAATCGCCATCGGCGCGCATGGTGACGGTGCGCCGTTTGATACGCGATCTCATCGCCCGTGATCACCAGCTCGCCCCGACAAGACCCCAGAGCGTGATCGTGTCGAACGGGGATGCGGAACTCCTGAGCGAGGCCGCTTCGGACCCCCGCTGTGAAGACCGAAATGAAGAAGACCCCCATCACTTTCCCGGACTTCACTGCTTCCCTCCTCTTAAAGAATTCGGCGTGGCGCCATCGCACACCCGGGGCGCCCACAGCCAGGCTTCCCCTCCCCTGAAGAGGAGGGCGCCGAGCGTCGTCGAGCCAATGATCCCAAGAACTACAGACAGCAACTCAGGTGAGATGATGCCCCGAGAGAAAGCGAATCCCGCCAGGACCCAGCCGACCTCCCCTCCCAGAGGCATTTCGAGCACGCGGGGACCTCTGGCCGTCGCGCGACCTTTTGAATCGCAGGGGACATCCGTTGAGTCGCTCGATCGCATCCACCGCGCGATGGCGAGCGCACCGAGAGACCTCCCGATCACTCCGCCCCCAAGAAGCGCGAGGAATTCCCCGATCCTCTGGCCGAGCGCTCGCGCATCGAGGGTCGCCCCCAATGCCAGAAAGAACGTCCATACCGGCAGTCGGACCAGCCAGGGAAAAGCGCTCGCCGCGCCTCTGCTCTGGAAGGGCGAACGGCCAAACCGCCTTCCTCCCAAATAGGCCACGCCTATCGCCGCGAGAGGCCCGACCCGCCAGGCCGCCCATCCATAGAAGATCGCGAACAAAACGAGGAAGCCCACAAATGTCTGGTGGCGAAGTTCGATCCCGGGGGACGAATCCGCACCGGCGCTCCGCTCGAGCTTCGCCCACCTCTCCGCACGCATCGCGTACCACGCGAGAATACGATCAGCGATTCCGACCACCAGTCCCGTCTTCACGATGTAGAGTCCGACACCGATTGCAACCAGATGGGCGCCGGAGCTCGACGTCCACTCCCATCCCACGGCGATGAGAACCAGAAGCGCTCCGAGAACGGCCAGCACGGATGCCGGATCGGCCGCCCTCGGCTCCTCTCTTCTCGCCCCCACCGAGCTAAAGGGCGAGAGCACAAAGCTCGCCGTCGAGAGCGCACCGGCGATGGCGCAGGCCGCCGCGCCTTCGATACCGAGCGCAAGCGCCACGACCAGAAGACTTCCTGCCCCGAAGGCGAAACGACTCGCGGCCAGACGCAAGAGTGCCCCCCATCTCCAGGACTCTTGTCCGTCGCGCGCTCCTGCGAGGAAAACGATCTGCACCAACCCCAATTCCGCTATCCCCGCGATTACCGCGCGCGACCAGCCTCCATCGCCGACCTCCCATCCCCCCGGCAGAACAAATGGGTGAAGCCATCCCAAGCCCGTCGGCCCCAGGATGACACCGATCCCCAAGGGGAGCAGCGCACACCACGCGGATCTCCCCGCTTGGCTCCCCGCGCCCGATCCGAAGCGAAGTCCCTCCTCCACGCGTCGGACCCCCATACCGCTCATCACGCTCCGGCCGCCCGCGCCTCCTTCTTCACGTGAAAATGCCAGCGCCACAGATCGTAGATGGCCGGATAGACCACGAGCTCCATGAGGAACGAAGTGAAGATGCCGCCGATCATCGGTGCTGCGATCCGCTTCATCACGTCCGCCCCAGCACCGGTGGACCACATGATGGGGACCAATCCCATGAACATCGTAGCCACCGTCATGAACTTCGGGCGCAGCCGTTTGACGGCCCCGTGCACGATGGCCTCATGCAGATGCTCCCGCGTCTTCATCATGCCCTTTGAACGCATCTCCTGATAGGCCAGATCGAGATAGAGCAGCATGAACACGCCCGTCTCAGCATCCACGCCTAATAAGGCGATCAGTCCCACCCACACGGCGATGCTCAGATTGTAGTCGAGCAGATAGAGCAGCCAGATCGCGCCGACCGCCGAGAAGGGCACGGCCAGAAAAATGATGAGCGTCTTGGCTGCTGAACCGGTATTGCCGTACAGCAGCAGGAAGATGATGAAGAGGGTGATCGGGACCACGATCGCCAACCGCTCTCTCACGCGCAGCATGTACTCATACTGGCCGCTCCAGACCAATGTGTATCCGGGCGGCAGCGGGACCTTCTCCCGGACGAGGCGCTTGGCTTCCTCCACATACCCTCCGATATCGCGTCCGGAGACATCCACGTAGACGTAGCCGCTCAATCGGCCATTCTCGTCCCGAATCATCCCGGGACCGTAAGCGAGCCGGATCTCGGCGATCTGGGCGATCGGGATCTGGGCGCCGGTGGGCGTGGGGACGAGGACGCGGCTCAACCGATCGAGCGTGCTCCGGTAGTCGCGCAGGTAGCGAACGTTGACCGGGTAGCGCTCCCGTCCCTCGACCGTCATGGTGATGTTCTCTCCGCCGATGGCCGACAGGATGACCATCTGCGCCTGACCGATAGTGAGACCGTAGCGGGCGAGCTCCTCGCGCTTGAGGGCGAAGTCCAGGAAGTACCCGCCGGCCGTGCGCTCGGCGAAGACACTCGTCGTCCCGGGGACATCGCGGAGCACGCGCTCGATGTGCTCGCCGATCTCCTGGATCTTGTTCAAATCATCGCCGAGGATCTTGATGCCCACGGGCGTCCGCACGCCGGTCGTGAGCATGTCAATACGCGCCTTGATGGGCATCGTCCAGGCATTGACGACGCCCGGCAGCTGCAGAGCTTCGTTCAATCCCCCCGGACCGTAGATCAACTCCTCGGTCGTCCGACGATCGGGCCAAATGCGCCGAAGAACCCTCTGCATCCACGGCGGCGCCCAATCGGAATACCAGCGCTTCACCTTCGGCCATTGCTCGGGAGGCTTGAGCACCACGACGGTCTCCACCATCGAGAGGGGCGCCGGATCCGTAGCCGTCTCCGCCCTCCCCGCTTTGCCGAAGACGCGCTCCACCTCGGGGAACGATTTCAAGATCTTGTCCTGAACCTGAAGCAGCCGCGCGGCTTCGGTCACCGAGATGCCCGGCAGCGTCGTCGGCATGTAGAGGAGAACGCCCTCATCCAAAGGAGGCATGAACTCCGAACCGAGCCGGAAGTAGATCGGGACAGTGAGCACCACGATGAGCAGAGCGCTGGCGATCGTCGCATACGGATGGCGCAGGACGAAGTGAACGATGGGTTCGTACACCCGCATTAACGCGCGGCTGACGGGATGCCGCTCTTCGTCGTGAATCTTCCCCACGAGGATGGCATTGGTCAGCCGACAGAGCCAGCGGGGACGGAAATCGAACTCCCGCGCGTGCGTGAAGAGCAACCGAATGGCCGGATCGAGCGTGATGGCCAAGACGGCCGCGATGGCCATGGAGAAATTCTTCGTGAAGGCGAGCGGCTTGAAGAGTCGTCCCTCCTGGGCCTCCAGAGCGAAGATGGGTATGAAGGAGACCGCGATCACCAATAGGGCGAAGAAACTCGGCCCGCCGACCTCCTTGACGGCGGCGATGACGACATCCCGGAAATCTCCCGGCCGCCCCTCCGCTTCCCACCGCTCGAGCTTCTTGTGCGTCTGTTCGACGACGACGATGGCGGCATCCACCATGGCGCCGATGGCGATAGCGATCCCCCCCAACGACATGATATTGGCCGTGATGTTCATCGCGTACATGGGGATGAACGAGAGGATCACCGCCGTCGGGATCGTGAGGATCGGGATGAGGGCGCTCGGGATGTGCCAGAGGAAGATGAGGATGACCAAGCTCACGATCGTCAGCTCTTCGATGAGCGTCCGCTTCAAGGTCTCGATGGAGCGGAGGATCAGGTCCGACCGATCGTAGGTCGTGACGATCTTCACCCCTTCGGGCAGCGTGCGCTCGATCTCAGCCAGCCGCGCCTTCACCCGCTCGATCACCTTGAGCGCATTCTCCCCATAGCGCATGATCACGATGGCCCCGACAGTCTCCCCCTCGCCATCCAGCTCCGCGATGCCTCGCCGGATGTCCGGCCCCAGAGCGACCGTTCCCACGTGCTTCACCAAGATGGGCGCGCCCGTCTCCGGATTCACCCCCACGACGATGTTCTCCACATCGCGCACGGAACGGATATACCCTCGCCCCCGCACCATATATTCCCGTCCAGAGAACTCGATCAATCGCCCGCCGACGTCGTTGTTCCCCTCCCGAATCGCTTCCACGACCCGCTCCAGGGGAATCCGGTAGGCGAGCAATGCGTTGGGATCGAGGTTCACCTGATACTGACGGACGAAGCCCCCCACCGGGGCGACTTCGGCCACTCCTGGGACGGCCTGCAGCTCATACCGAAGGTACCAGTCCTGAATCGAACGGAGCTGCGCCAGGCTGTGCTTCCCCGTCGTATCCACCAGAGCGTACTGGAAAACCCATCCGACGGCCGTCGCATCTTTGGCCAACTCCACCTGCACGCCCTCCGGAAGCTTCGGGAGGATGCTGCTCAAGTATTCCAGCGTCCGCGATCGCGCCCAATAGAGGTCCGTCCCGTCCTCGAAGATGACGTAGACGTACGAATAGCCGAAGTCCGAGAAGCCGCGAATGTCCTTCACCCGAGGCAGCCCGAGCAACGCTGTAATGATCGGATAGGTGACCTGGTCCTCGATGATGTCCGGGCTGCGATCCCACCGCGAGTAGATGATCACCTGCGTATCCGAGAGATCCGGGATCGCATCGAGCGTGATGTTCTTCATCGCATAGAGACCGAGCAAGACGGCCACGCCAACTATGAGGAGAACGAGGAACTTATGATGCGCGCAATATTCGATGAGGCGATTGATCATACGAGCCTCCGTCCTCCGATCCGCTCACGGGCGATGTCCCGAATGTCCCCCCGGTGCCGGAGATGGACCGGGAGCCGACGCCCCTCCATGACCACCCTGCCTCATGCCCTGCAAGGCTGACTGGAGACGGCTCTCAGAATCAATGAGAAAGTTCCCCGAGGTGACGATTCGCTCCCCGGCCTTCAAGCCCTCGAGGATGATATACCGGTTCGCCACCTTCGGCCCCACGCGAACGCGACGCGGCTCGAAATACCCGCCTTCGTGAGCGACAAAGACGATCTGCTCCGTGCCGGAATCGAGGACAGCCTCCTCCGGGACGGACAACCGCCGACCGTACTCGATTCGCAACTCGACATTGGCGTACATGTCCGGCTTCAACATGAGTCCGGGATTGGGGAACTCCAAGCGAACCTTCAGCGTGCGCGTCATTGGGTCCAGCTGTGGATAGATATAGGCGACGCGACCGTGAAAGACCTTCCCCGGGAAATATGGGAGCGTCATCGTCGCCTTCTGTCCGATCCGGACAAGCGGCGCCTCATATTCGTAAATGTCCACCAGAACCCAGACGGTCGAGAGATCGGCGATGGTGTATAGCTCGGTCTCCGGCGTCACCCGTTGCCGCTCGAAGGCATTCCGCGCCAGGACGAATCCGGTCACCGGTGCATAGAGCGTGAGCGTGCGCAGGGGCTCACCCTGACGTTGAATCCGTCGGATCTCCTCCTCCGGAATATCCCAAAGCTCCAATCGCTTCCGACTCGCCTCGTAGAGCGAATGCGCCCCTGAAGCGATCTCTCGATACGGACTGCGGCCCAACGATTCCTTCGCCCGAAGCGCCAGCAACAGCTCCTGCTGCGTGGCGACCAGCTCCGGACTGTAGATCTCCAGAAGCGGTTGCCCCTTCCGAACGAACTTCCCCACATAATCCACATGGACCTTTTCGATCCACCCCTCGATCTTGGCATGAAGGCGCGCGATCTTCGTCTCATCATACGTGATCTTGCCCACGGCTCGGATCGTGTGAACGACCGGCCCAAAAGCCACCTCCCCATAGGTGACACCGATGAGCTGTTGCTTGACGGGACTGATCCGCACCGTCCCCGGAGGCAGCGCCTCCTCATGCGCCGGTGGATGACCAGGTTCCTCTCGTTTCACGAGCGTCATCCCACACACGGGGCACTCTCCGGGCTTCTCCGAAGTGTATTCCGGATGCATCGGACAGTAGTAGACGGCCTTCCCCGACTGCGCCTGTCCATCCAGGCCCACTCTCCCTCCGGACTCCACGGCCCGTCGTTGCTGGTAGTATCGAGATCCAAGACCGATCCCGATGAGCACCAGGATGATGAGCAGACCGATCCAGAGAAGGCGCGCTCGAGCGCGTCTGCGCTCGGGCGCTCCAGCCGAGGACCTCGAAGTGGTCCCCCGAAGCGAGGCCTCACCATGACCTTCCTCCGGTGGGACATGAGCTTCTCGCAGCACGTCCAACGGGTCCTCTGTGCTTGAGACGTGATCCTTCGTTCTCTCTGTTTCCATCGCGCTCTCCCTCCACGTCACGTGTCTGCCTCCCGAGAAGGCCTCCCCCAGGAGGGCTCACCGCGTCAATTCCCGCGCGATGAGCGGTTCCAATTGCGCCAACGCCTTCTGAAAGGTGACCAATTGCTCGTAATAGTTCAGCTCATAGGTCAACACGGTGATCGCATTGGTGAGGAGCGTCAAAAAGTCCACAGCCCCGACCTGATACGAGGCGACCGAAGACTCCAGGGTCAACGTCGCTTGAGGGATGATCCCTTCCTCGTAGAGCCGAAGGAGTCGTTCCGCTGTCGTCGCTATCAGATAGTGATCCTTGACCTGGAAGAAGAGCTGTGCCCGAATCCCCTCGTGCTCATGTCGAGCTTGAGCGAGCTCGGCGGCCGCCTCCTCGAGCGCCGGCCGCTGCCGCTTCCAGAAGTAGAGCGGGAGCTTCACGCTGAAACTGATCCCCCACATCTCCGGCATCCGGGGACGCTGGAGATATTGGAACCCGAGGGCGAAATCCGGGTAGGACGCCTTCCTCGCCAGGGCGACGGCATACTGCGCGCGATCAATGTATCGTTCTTGCCGCTTGAGGTCGGGATACTGGGCTGCGGCCATGCCATACAGCTCCTGAAGCGAATAGGGTAACGCGCCCTTCTTCACCTCCACGGTCCGCCCAAGAGGGGCCTCCGGAGGACGATCGAGGAGGGCATTAATGCGCGCGACCAGGCGGGCGCGTTGTTGCTCTAACAGAGTCAACCTCTCGATGAGGATCGAGATCTCCGTCTGGGCTTTGAGGACATCCTGCTGCGCCGCCTTCCCCACCTGATACCGAGCCTCGGCGATCTTGAGCAGTTGCTCAAGGAGGCCCTTAACCCGGGTGATGATCTCGGTGGATTTCTCCACGAAGTAGAGGTCGTAGTAGGCCACTTTCAGATCGGCGATCACTGTCCGCCACGTCCGCTCATACGCCCACCGTTCAGCCTCCGCCTCCATGGCCGCGGCCTTCCCCTGAAGGGCGAGTTTCCCGGGGAATGGGATATCTTGTGAGAAGCTCACGATGCGCGCACTGGAGGGGTCTCCCACCTGGACGGAGAACGGGAGCAGATTCCCCATCGCAGCTACTGAGAGCATCGGCTCGGGCGGAGCTGTCATCTGCGGAACACGCGCGCGCTTCATATCGTATTGCCGTCGCGCGGCCAGGATCTCCGGATTCCTCCTCATGGCCTCAGCGATCAGCTCGTCCAAAGTGACGACCGAGGGTGATCCCGGCACGTTCGCTTTTTGCGTGACGTCCGCATCAACGGAGCGCGTCGCCTCCCACGCCTCCAGATCGGCCGAAGACCGATCGGGAGAGATCTCCGCCGAGTCCGGGAACCCTCTCCAGGAGAGCGTTCTCTCCGCGACGCCAGCGCGGTGAGCAATCTGTTGCCCCAGAGCAGGCGCGGTGAAGGCGTTCGCGAAAAGCCCCACGAGCGTCGCTATCCCCCACCATCGCTTCACCGATGCATTCGCGGCCCCATGTCTTCGCCACAAGCCACCGAATGGGTGCGAGATTCGTATCCTGTAGCCTCTTCTCATGGCCCACCTCCGCGTCTTCGGGAATCATGCGCTCACACACATCATCGCGTGAATGCCGCACGAGATCCCGCTCGTCCTCAGAGGAATCTCCTCAGACAGGGAGTGATCCCCGCGGCTCAATCCAGGATGGGACCAGAGAAAAGAGGCTAAATGCGCAAGACAGCGAGGCGGAGATAGATCGGGAGCAGTCCCGCAGAGGCATCCGGCAATGAAGCGCGGGCCATGGCCGGAGGAGAACTCCCACATGCCCCCAACTCTGCAGAGCGCACCATCTCCCCCTCACACAGATGCGCAGCCAGAGACCGAGAAGCCGCTTCGCCGAGAGGCCGGGTCGGAGCAGAAGAGAAGGTGCAGCACGCGCGCGCCGGTGCCCCCCAGTGGAGATCTCCCGCCATTCCTTGAGTGCCCTCACAGGTCATCGGACGCGCGAGGCGCACCGATGCGCCACGCTCCATACGATGACAACAACATATCGAGAGGGGAACCGAACAGAGAGAACGCGCACAGAGCACCGCGGTCCGCCCCACGCCGCCGACGGCCAGAAGGAGGAGAATGGCCAGAGATGCTCGCTTCATTACGGCAGAGATTGTACTTGTCCGCCCCTCCTTCTGTCAAGCAGTGCCTCCCCATGAGCGATTGTCGCCGGAATTGCTGCCTCCTGGGCATCGCGGCTATAATGGGGGCGTCATATGCGCATCACGAAGGTTTACACGCGAACGGGCGATCAGGGGGAGACATCGCTCATCGGAGGTCGGCGCGTGCGGAAAGACTCTCCGCGCGTTGAAGCCTATGGGGAAGTGGATGAACTGAACTCGCTCCTTGGCCTTGTACGCGCGCACTTGAAGGACTCCCCGGTGAATCGGCTCCTGGCCGAGATTCAGAACGAGCTGTTCACGGTCGGCGCTGATCTGGCCAGTCCGCTCGAGATCAAAGCGCCGCGCATCGAGCCGGAACATGTCGCGCGCCTGGAACGAGCGATAGATGAGTGGAACCAAACGCTCCCCCCCTTACGCGAATTCGTCCTGCCGGGAGGGAGTGTGCCGGGCGCCTTGCTGCACCTGGCCCGGACCGTCGCGCGCCGAGCGGAGCGACGCGTCGTGCGACTGGCGACCGAAGAACCGATCAACGAGCATGTCCTCGTTTATCTGAACCGCCTCTCCGACCTTCTCTTCGTCCTGGCGCGCGTGATCAACCGCGAGGCCCATGCCGCGGAAGAGGAAGCGAGCTTCGGACCAACGCCGTCATCCTCCGGCTCCGCCTCAGCGTGAACATGGAAGAGGCGCGCTGACCGCCAGAGGTCGCCAAGAGCGCGCCCCACGAAGATGAACGATGGCGAACGAGCAAGCATGGATCCGCATCGGGATCGCTGTCGAGGAGGAGGGCACGTATGTGGCGGCGCTCGACCATGAAACGCTTGACGTTCTAGCCGTTCACGGCGAGCGCTCGCGCGATGGAGCGGCATCACCGATCGCGTGGAGGGATCGCGCCGAGGAGATTCGTCGTGCCCTGTGGACTCTTCTGGCCAGGGGGGGATTTCCGCCCGATCGCGTTCTGGCGCTCTCCTTCAGCACGACCCTGGGCGTGAGCGCTGCCCTGCAGGCTCGCCCGTCCCTTGTCGGCCTCATCATGCTCGATCCGAAGGAGCGCGCTTCGCCCCCTTCTCTCACCGAAACCGAGCTCGAAGCGATTCCCCTCCTCTCTGGCCATACGGTTCCCATCGCGCGCCTTCTCCTTCGCTCCTCTGATCTGGAGAGCGCGGCGGACTGGTTCGATCCCCTTCTCGCCCTGCGCGCGCGCGGCGCTGAAGGTTTCGTCCTCGTCCCCACGCGCGAACGCTCCCACGCTCATGCCGAATGGACGCTCCTGGAATCTCGCTCGCGATTGGGCGTGCCAATGTGCAGCGTCTCCGAGTTCTCCGCGGCGTCGGACCCAAAGTTTCGCCTCCGGGCGGCCCTCTGCCTGGTGACTGCCCTGGCTGATGTCTTCGCGGTCGGCGGAGTGATCCAGGAATGTGCGCGACAGGCCGGCCTCCGGGCACCGCTCTTCATCGTCCGCAATGATGGCGGTCTCGCGCCGTGGAGACATCTGCTCCACCGCCCTTTGCTCGGCCTCTTCTCCGGCCCCGCGGCCGGAATTCTCGGGGCGCTTCAGCGCGCCCGGCTTCAGGAGGGTATCCTCATTCGGATAGGACGAAGCGTCTCGCATGTCGCGATGATTCAGCAGGGGCGCGCTTTCGAGGGGGAAGCGGAACTGGCGGATATGCGGGTGCCGCTTCGAGCTCTCGAGATCTTCTCGCTCGCTGTGGGGAGCGAGAGCCTGCTGAGGTTCCAACGCGGCATGATCGCGGGCATCGGGCCCTGGAGCGCCTCGACGCTCGCGATGGCTCCGGCCCAAAAGGCCACGGGGGAAGCCCTTGAGGGCGCGCGTGTGATCGCATTTCACCCGACGCCCAGATCTTCCGAAGAATTCCTAGCGATCGCTACACCCGACGGCAACCGTTACGCGCTCACGGTCGGCGATGCTGCGCTGTGCCTGGGGCTCGACGAGGCCGATGAGGAGCGAAGGGCGATCGCTCGGAAGGCCCTTGAGCGGCTGGCCGCGCGATTCGCGCTCGCGCCCGAAGACGCGGCCGAAGTGATCGTGGAGCGCGCGATCGGCGCGCTCGCCGATCTGGTCCAAAAAGCGCTGCGCCGACATTTCCGGGATCCCGCTCCGCCACTGGTCGGAATGGGGACATCGGCTCCGCTCTTGCTGCCGCTGCTGGCGCAACGGCTCGGGTTGCGATCCATCCTTCTCGAACAGGGAGAGATGATGAGTGCTCTCGGCGCCGCCGCGGCAGATCTTCGAGAGACGATCGAGCGTTCGCTCGCGCACTCGGAGGAGAAAGAGCTGGAGCGCTGGCGCCAGGAAGCCGAGCGAACGCTGCTCGAATGGGGGGCGGAGCGAGCTTCGCTCCGGACGACCATTGACCGGGATTCGGCGACGCGGCGCGCGCGCCTCACGGTGACGGGACGCCTGAGCCCGCATCCCGAACGTTCGTCTCTGCGCGTGACGCCGGATCAACGCGTGGCCCTCGCGGCAACCATGATGGCCATCCCGGAAGATCACGTCGAACTCGTGGCCGAGACCGAAGGATTTGAAATTTACCAAGGCCGCACCTCGCGTCGCCGTTTCTTCCGCCAGCGCCAGACAGCGCGACCCAAACTGTGCGTCTGCGATAAAGAGGGGAATGTCGTCTTCGCTCTGGAAGAGGCGATGATCACCACGACGACAGCCGCAGAGGCCTCGGCGACACTCGCTCGCCTCCTCGATCGCGAGCGCGCCTTCGTGCCTTCGACGCGTCGCTACCTTCTCTCCACGACGCACTGCCTCGATCTCTCGCAAGCCGCCTCTCCCGAGCAAGCGCAACGATGGGCCGAGCGCATCTTGTGCGCGCTCCTGCCGACGGAGCCCGTCTTCATCATCGAGGGCCGCTCCTGATGCTGAGGTCGAGCCTCCGCTGACGATCCTCCCGCGAACCCTCCATTGACAAACGCGCCGCGCGCGGCTTACGATGCCCGTCTTCGCGCGAATGCCTCCGGGCAGAGGAGAACCGAGCATGAACGATGAGCGGGAAGTCATCGGCGTGGACATCGGAGGGACGAAGATCGCGACGGGCTTGGTTCGCCGTATGCGCGTGGTGGAGCGCGTCGTCCTGCCCACGCTGGCGGATCGGTCCCAGGAGGACGTGCTCCGTCAGATCTTCGCTTCCGTGGACCTCGTCCTCGAACGTGCGGGGCGTCGCGCTGAGGACATCGGCGGCATCGGCGTCGTCGCTCCAGGTCCGCTCGACCCGCGGACAGGAGAGTTGCTCTATTCGCCGAACATCCCGGCCTTGCGGAATGTCCCCCTGGCGCGCCTGATGCGCGAGCGCTACGGCCGTCCGGTTCTCATCGAGAACGATGCCAACGCAGCTGGACTCGCCGAGGCGCTCTTCGGAGCCGGCGCAGGATACGAGTATGTCTTCTACGTCACCGTGAGCACGGGCATTGGAACGGGAGTCATCCTGCGCGGGAAGATCTACGGCGGGAGAACGGGGATGGCCGTCGAGGCCGGGCACGTCACCATTGATCACGAAGGCCCATTGTGCAACTGCGGCCATCGGGGATGTATCGAGGCGTTCGCCTCAGGTACGGCTATCGCGCGGCGGGCCAAAGAGAAGCTGCGCGCGACGCGAGAACGCTCGCAGATTCTGGAGCTGGTCGCCGGAGACATCGAGGCGATCACGCCCATCGTCGTCGGCGAGGCCGCGCGCCGGGGCGATCCCGTGGCGCTGGAGATCGTCGAGGAGACAGCGCGCTTTCTGAGCATCTGGCTCGGCGGCATGATCAATGTCTTCGACCCCGACATCATCATCCTGGGCGGGGGGGTCTCCCAATGGGGCGACCTCTTGTTCCCTCGCTTGCGTCAGCTCACGCCCACCTATTCCATCCTGCCGCGCGCGGCGGAGATCGCCATCGTCCCCGCGCGCCTGGAAGCGGACGTCGGGATCCTCGGCGCCGCCGCGCTCTTCGCCACCACGTGAGTCCGCTTCCGCACCCCCTCACAGTTTCAAGCTCACCGAGACGCCATCGCGCAATGGGACGATCGTCGTCAGCAGATCCGGCGCCGAGAAGATCAGCCGATTGAACTCGCGAATGGCCGACGTATCGGGATCGGTCTCCCCACGAGCCACGCGCCCCCCCCACAGCACATTATCGGCCACCAGCAGACCGCCACGCCGAAGGCGCGGCACCGCTTTCCGAAAGACGTCCGGATACTGGTGCTTGTCCACGTCGTTGAAGATCAGATCGAATTCCCCCTCCACCTGATCCAGCAGTTTCAACGCATCCCCCACGAGAATCCGAACGCGATCGGCCACCCCCGCGCGCTGAAAATACCTGAGCGCTTCTCGCGCATTGGCCGGATCGCCGTCGGTGTAATACACGATGCCATCCTCTGGGACGGCCAGCGCCAGCCAAATCGTCGAATACCCGATCGCCGATCCCATCTCGAAGATTCGCCGCGCGCCGATCATGCGCGCCAACTGGTGCAGCCACCGCCCCACGATCGGTCCCACGATGGGAATGCGCCGCCGACGCGCCACGTCCTCCTGCTCGCGAAGGACGTCGAGGCGATCGGGAGCGAGATCATCCAGATACCGAGCGACATCCTCATACAGGATGCCCATAGGCCCCCTCCTCCTTAGGCGAACGGAGCACGCCACCTCGCCCCGAAGAGAGATACCTTAGACGGAGATCGTCCCCGCAGCAAGGAGTGACAGACCGTTTCGCCGGCGGGACGACTTCTCCCCGCTCTCACTCAGTCCTCAAGCGGAAGTCGAGCGGGCCCTCAGCCCCAGAATCTTCTCGCGCAAGGTTCGGCCCACCTGCTCAATGAGCAGCTCGGCTTCCCGCCGCCGATAGGCGGTGAGGCTCGGCCGCCCAGCTTGATTCTCCAGGATCCACTCGCGAGCGAAGGTCCCATTCTGGATCTCCGCGAGAATCCGCCGCATCTCCGCTCGCACCGACTCATTGATGATGCGCGGCCCCCGCGTGTAATCGCCGTACTCGGCCGTGTCGCTGATCGAGTAACGCATGTAGCTCAATCCCCCCTCGTAGATCAAATCCACGATCAGCTTCAGCTCGTGCAGGCACTCGAAGTAGGCGACCTCCGGCTGATACCCCGCCTCCACCAGCGTCTCAAATCCCGCTTTGATCAGCGCCGTCACCCCCCCGCACAGCACCGTTTGCTCCCCGAAGAGATCGGTCTCCGTCTCCTCCCGAAACGTCGTCTCGATCACGCCAGCGCGCGTCGCCCCGATCCCTTTGGCGTAGGCCAGGGCCAGCTCCTTCGCTCGTCCCGACGCATCCTGATGCACGGCCAGAAGAGCCGGAACTCCCTGCCCTTCCACGAACAACTCCCGCATCCGATGTCCCGGCCCCTTGGGCGCCACCATCGCCACGTCCACCTCTGGCGGCGGCACGATCTGCCCATAATGGATATTGAACCCGTGCGCGAACAGGAGCATCTTCCCCGGCTTCAGCGCCGGCGCAATCTCCTGCGCGTAAAGCGCCGGCTGCACCGGATCCGGCACCAGGAGCATGATCACATCCCCCCGCTCGGCCGCCTCTCGCACCGGTAGCACCGTCAGCTCCTCCTGTTCCGCCTTCGCCCACGACCGACTCCCTCGGTACAACCCCACCACGACGCGTTGCCCACTGTCGCGCAAGTTCAACGCGTGCGCGTGCCCTTGACTCCCATAGCCCACGATCGCGATCGTCTTCCCCGCCAACACTCGCAGATCGGCATCCTTATCGTAGTAGATCGTCGCCATCGTCGCCTCCTTCTCGCACATCCTGGGGAGGCCCCGCGCTCATCCCCGCGCCAGGGCGACCTTCCCCGACCGCACCACTTCGAGAATCCCGTACTTCTCGAAGACCCGAATGAACGCCTCCAGTTTATCCTCATCCCCGGTCACTTCCAACACATACGAATGCGGCGCGACGTCCACGACGCGCGCTCGGAACAGCTCCGCCTCCTTGAGCAACTCCAGCTTCTGCCCCGGCTCCTGTCGCACCTTCAACAGCAGCAGCTCTCGCTCGACCGCCTCCCGCGTGTCCACGACCGTCACCGCCACCACATCCACCAGTCGGTCCAACAACTTCACCAACTTCTCCAACGCCACATCGTCCAAATCGACCACGATCGTCATGTGCGAGAGCGTCGGGTCCTCGGTCCGCGCCACCGTCAGGCTCTCGATATTGATCCCCCGCGCGCTGAACAAGCCCGTGATCCGCGCCAGCGCCCCCGGCCGATTCTCCACCCGCAGGATCAAGGTCCGCAACATCTCAGGCGATCGACTCCTTGCTGTCGGCCACGGCCGTCGTCTCCAACGGCCCCAGGATCATCTCCGTGATCGCCGCCCCGGGCGGCACCATCGGATAGACATTCTCCTCCGCTGCCACCTGCACATCCAGGATCACGGGCTCGCTCGCGAGCATCGTCTGTTCCAAAAGCCCCACCAACTCCTCGGGCCGGCGCACTGTGTGCCCTCGCAACCCATAAGCCTCGGCGATCTTCGCATAATCGGGCGAGACCCGAAGGTCGCTCGCCGCGTACCGGCCATTATAGAAGATCTGCTGCCACTGCCGCACCATCCCCAGGAAGAAATTGTTCAAGATCACCACCTTCACCGGGATCCGATGCTCGGCCACCACAGCCAGCTCCTGCATCGTCATCTGAAAACTCCCATCCCCGCAGATGGCGATCACGGGCCGATCCCGGCGCGCGAACCACGCCCCAATGGCCGCGGGCAATCCGAACCCCATTGCGCCTAATCCCCCCGACGTGATCCACGTCCGCGGATGTTTGAACCGATAATACTGCGCCGCCCACATCTGATGCTGCCCCACGTCGGTCGTCAGAATCGCCTCCCCTTGCGTGATCCGCGCGATCTCCTCGATCACCCACTGCGGTTTGATCACCTGCTCGTCGTATTCATAGCGAAACGGATACGCCCGCTTCCACTCCGCGATCTGCGCCAGCCACTGCTCTCGCTTCCGCACCCACGCCGCCGTGCTGTGCGCGCTCACCAGCTCCTCCACCTCCGCGTTCAAGACCGAGAGCACGCGCCGCACATCCCCCACAATCGGGATGTCCACCCGCACATTCTTGTTGATCTCCGCCGGATCAATATCCACATGAATCTTCCGCGCCGTCGGCGCGAACTCCGAGAGCTTCCCCGTCACCCGATCATCGAATCGCACGCCCAGGGCGATCAGCAGATCGCACCGACTGATGGCCGTGTTCGCATACCAGCTCCCATGCATGCCCAGCATCCCCAGCGACAACGGATGCTCCGTCGGGAATCCCCCCAGCCCCATCAGCGTCGTCGCCACTGGGATGCGCCCCATCTCCGCCAACCGACGCAGCTCCTCGGCCCCGTCGGAGGCGATCACCCCACCGCCCGCGTAAATGACCGGGCGCTCCGCCTCCAGGATCGCCACCGCGGCTCGCCGGATCGCCGCTTGATCTCCCTCCAGAACCGGCCGATACCCCCGCAGATGCACCTGCTCCGGATATTCGAACTCGCATTCGCTCAACTGAATGTCCTTGGGGAGGTCCACCAAGACGGGGCCGGGTCGCCCCGTCCGCGCCAGATAAAACGCCTCCCGAATGGTGCGCGCCAAATCCTCCGTCCGCAGCACCAAATAGTTGTGCTTCGTGCACGGCCGCGTGATCCCCACCACATCCGCTTCCTGAAACGCATCGGTCCCGATCAGCGTCGAGGGCACCTGCCCCGTGAAGACCACCATTGGCACCGAATCCATGAAGGCGCTCGCGATGCCGGTCACCAGATTCGTCGCCCCTGGCCCTGAGGTCGCCATCGCCACCCCCACGCGCCCTGACGCCCGCGCATACCCATCGGCCGCGTGCGCCGCCGCCTGCTCATGTCGCATCAGGATATGTCGAATCTCCGCATCGTACAACCGATCGTAGATCGGCAGAATCGCCCCTCCCGGATGCCCGAAGATCACCTCCACGCCTTCTCGCCGCAAACACTCGACGAAGATCTCCGTCCCCTTCATTCTCTTCATACCGCTCATTCTCCTTTCCCCTCGCGGAGAGAGATAGTGTAGCGATCGCCCCGGCATTTGTAAAATTTATTCTTTTTCTGCCGAAATCATCGCCTCTTATAGACCGCAACCGCGCGTCTTCCCCAGGACGATGCCGCTTTGGTACACTTTCGCCGAATCCAGAGCGGAGGCCGAACATGCGTATCGTCATCGGAGCCGATCACGCCGGTTTCGAGCTGAAGCAGATGCTCGTCGCCCATCTGCGCGAGCTCGGGCATGATGTGGAAGACTTGGGGACCCAGAGCGCGGATCCGGTGGATTATCCCGACTACGCCGAAGCCGTCGCCGACGCCCTCCTGCAAGGGCGAGCCGAGCGCGGCATCCTCATCTGCGGGAGCGGCGTCGGCGCTTCGGTCGCCGCCAATAAAGTGCCGGGGATTCGCGCGGGACTGTGCCACGACACATATTCCGCGCGCCAGGGCGTCGAACACGACGACCTCAACGTGCTCGTCCTCGGCGCGCGCGTCATTGGTCCGGAGCTGGCGAAGGAGCTCGTGCGCGCGTTCCTGAACGCGCGCTTCAGCGGTGAGGAACGACATCGTCGTCGCCTGGAGAAACTCCGCCAACTCGAAGCTCGATTCCTGAGGCCCCAGAGCGAGCGCGCCCGATGATCTCCCGCACGTTGATCTCGACCGAAGTCCTGCAGCAGCATCTGGACGATCCAGCCTGGGTGCTCATAGACTGCCGGTTCGCGTTGGAGGATCCCACGCGAGGCGAACGCGCGTACGAACAGGGACACATCCCGGGCGCGCTCTACGCGCACCTGGAGCGAGATCTCACGGGCGCGGTCATTCCGGGGAAGACCGGACGTCATCCCCTCCCGCCCATCGAACATTTGGTCGAGCGATTCAGCGCGTGGGGGATCGCGGCGACCGTTCAAGTCGTCGCCTATGATGACAGCGGCGGCTCCATAGCCGCGCGCCTCTGGTGGCTGCTGCGGTGGCTCGGACACGAGGCCGTTGCCGTCCTTGACGGCGGCTGGCCGTGCTGGCGCGCCGAAGGCCGCCCGTTCCGTCGCGGGCGCGAATGGCGCTCCCCCCGCCGCTTCGTCCCCCGCCCCCGCCCGGAACTGGTGGCGAGTGTCGAGGACGTCATGGCGGCCCTGGGCGATCCCCACATTCGCCTGATTGATTCACGAAGCCCGGAGCGGTATCGCGGCGAGTACGAACCGCTCGACCCGGTGGCCGGCCACATCCCGGGGGCCATCTGCGCGCCTTATCTCGAAAATCTCGATGCCCGAGGCCGATTTCGCCCGGCCGCCGAGCTGCGCCAGCGCTTCGAGCGGATCTTGGGCGACGTCCCGCCCTCGCGCGCGATCTTCTACTGCGGCTCCGGCGTGACAGCCGCGCATAACCTCCTGGCGCTCGCGCATGCGGGCCTTGGCGAAGCACGACTCTACGCCGGCTCCTGGAGCGAATGGATCACCGATCCCGCGCGCCCGATCGAGCGATCCGAGGCCCCGAGAGCGCCCGAACCAGAAGAGCCCCCAGCCCCTCTCCGCCCATCCGGGGATTTGCGGAGCGGACCGGACGAACGCTACACTCACGACTCACCATGAGTCTCACGAGGAGGGGAGAAGATGAGACGAGCCGGGATCATCGCACTCAGCCTGTGGCTCTCGCTCACGACGTCCGTCATCGCGCGACAGGATGTCTCACGTCCCTTGAGTCCGGAAGATCGCGCCTGGGTCGAAGAGACGCTCCGGGAGATGACGCTGGAGGAGAAGATCGGGCAGATGCTCATCCCCGCGATGTCTCCCGTCTTCATGAATCGCGAGAGCGAGGAGTTTCACCGCATCGAGCGGAACATCGTGGACTTTCACGTGGGCGGCTACCACGCCTTCGGCGGAGATCCCGTCGCCCTGGCGGCCCTGTTGAACCGCATGCAACGGCTGGCGAAGATCCCGCTTTTGATCACAGCGGATCTGGAGGGCGGACCGGGATATCAATTTCGCGGAGCGACGCGTCTGCCGCGCGCGATGGCTCTGGGCGCGACCGGGAGTGAAGAGCTGGCGTACCGTGCCGGCCAGATCACGGCCATCGAGGGGCGCGCCATGGGGATTCACGTGAATTTTTACCCCGTCTTGGATGTCAACAACAATCCGAGAAACCCCATCATCAACATCCGATCCTTTGGCGAGGACGTCGCGCTCGTCTCGCGGCTCGGCCAAGCATACATTCGCGGCGCGCAAGAGAACGGACAGCTGGCGACGGCCAAGCATTTCCCCGGCCATGGCGATACGAGCCAGGACTCGCATCTGGAGCTGCCCGTCATCACGGTCGGACGCGATCGCCTGGAGCAGGTGGAGCTGCCCCCCTTCCGCGCGGCCATCCGCGCGGGCGTCGCGGCGATCATGACGGCTCACATCGCGCTGCCTCACTTGGAGCCGGAGCGGGGCGTGCCCGCGACACTCTCGCCCGCGATCCTCACCGGACTGCTTCGGACGGAGCTGGGCTTTCAGGGTCTGATCTTCACCGATGCCATGGAGATGCGGGGGATCGCCGACCACTTCACGCCGGAGGAGGCCACGCTGCGCGCCGTGCGTGCCGGAGCCGATGTGATCCTCTTCCCCGTGGACGTCGAGAGATCCTTCACGGCGCTCCGCCGCGCCGTCGAACGCGGCGAGATCCCCCTGGAGCGCATCGAGGCCTCAGTGCGACGGCTTCTGGAGGCGAAGGCGCGGCTCGGCCTGCACCGAAATCGGTACGTGGATCTTGACCGGATCGAGACGATCGTCGGTCAGCGAGAACATCAGCAATGGGCGCGCACGATGATCGAACGCGCGATCACACTGGTGCGCGATGAGCGCCGCGTCCTCCCGCTCTCGCTGCAGGAGGCGCAGCGCGTCCTGTTGCTCACGATCCTCGACGCGCGGGAGGGATGGCGCGAAGGTCCGCCCGGAGCCGCCTTCCGCGCAGAACTCCTCAAGCGCCATCAGAATGTGGTCGAAGTGACGATTGACGAGAGGACATCGCGCGAGACGATCGAAGTCATCAAGAAACTGGCCGGCCTCTGCGACGTCATCTTGGCCAACGGCTTCATCCGCGTCGCTGCGTACAAAGGCTCCATTGATCTGACCGAGGGGCAGCTGGACCTGCTCCGCTTCCTCTCGACATGGGAGAAACCCTTTGTCTTCACGCTCTTCGGCAGCCCCTACGCGCTCTCGGTCGTCCCCGAACTGCCGACCTACATCCTGACCTACGAGTACTATCCGGAGGCCGAGCGCGCGGCGCTCCGAGCCATTCTCGGCGAGATCCCCTTCACCGGGAAACTTCCCATCAGCCTGCCCGGCGCATATCCGATCGGGCATGGTCTGACGACGACGCGATGAGGAGGAACGTATGCGCCTCGGATTCATCGGACTCGGCACGATGGGACGCCCCATGGCCATGAATCTCCTCAAGGCGGGATTCCCTCTGACCGTTTATAATCGCACGGCGAGCAAGGCCCAGCCGCTTCTTGAGATGGGCGCCGCGTGGGCGCCTTCCCCGGCCGACCTCGCCGAAGCATCCGGAGTCGTCCTCACCATGCTCTCGGATACGCCCGATGTCGAAGCCGTGCTCTTCGGTCCGGGAGGGGTCTGGGAGGGCATACGCCCGGGGAGCATCGTGATCGAGATGAGCACCATCGCCCCAGAGGCCGCCGCGACGTTCGCGCAGCGCCTCGCAGAGCGCGGATGTGAGATGCTCGATGCCCCCGTCAGCGGCGGAGAACGCGGCGCCATCGAGGGCACGCTCGCCATTATGGTCGGAGGCCGAGAAGATACCTTCCAGCGATGCCTGCCCGTCCTTCGCGCCCTGGGGAAGACGATCATCTACACGGGACCCAGCGGGAGTGGTCAGAAGACGAAGCTCGTGAATCAGCTCATCTGCGCCCTGACCATCATCGCCGTCGTCGAGGGCGTTCATCTGGCGGAGCGATTGGGCCTCAACCTGGAGACGACGTTCCGCGTCGTCTCTGGTGGAGCGGCCGCCTCCTGGATGCTCTCGACGCTCGCCCCGAAGATCATGCAGAACGACTTCGCGCCGGGGTTCAAGATCGCTCTTCAACAGAAAGACCTGCGTCTGGTGCGCGAAGCCGTCCAGCAGATCTCGGGGCGAGCACTCGAGGATGAGCCGGAGATCTTTCCGGGAGCGGCGCTCGCCTTCCGCCTCTTCCGCGAGGCCGTCGCCGAGGGACTCGGCGAACAGGGGACGCAAGGGCTGATCGCGCTCTATCGGCGCCGCGCCCGGCTGTGAGCGCCGCCGGGCATGCCACACGTCCGCCGAGTCGCCCCGCCGTTCAGTTCACCAGGTCACCCGCTCCGAAGCCGCATAGAGCAGCGCGTTGAAGACCGTCTTGAACGTGGCATAAGACTGTCCCCGATATTGCGGTCGGAATCCGAAGAGGATGGCGCGACCCCGACCGATCGGGACCTCGACGAGCGCGGCTTTCCCGGAGAGCCGCTCCCCACCCAGCAGCCATCCGCTCAACAGCGGATCGCCCGACGGATACCGCGCGATGGCCACCGCCGATTCCCCCACCTCGAACGCTGGCCCCTCCTCGAACCAAATCGCCGCCTCGCGGTCCATGCCGAAGGTGACCGGATGCGCGGGATCGAACTCAGCCTTCAGGATCGAACCCGGCCCGTAGAACTCTCGCTCGGAGACGCCCGCGAGCACATCGCGCACAGCGGGACGAATTCCTCTCAGAAGGACCGTCGAAGCCTGGTTGAACGCTACAAGGGTTCCTCCCGCCTCGGCGAAGGCGCGCAACTGCGCGAGACCGACGTCGCCAAGCCCTCCCGTATACTCTTCGGGCATCGTGCCCGGCCGATGCCCCTCCACGATCGCGCGCGGCGCGTGATCGGGCAAGAGGATCACGTCGAAGCGCGCGCGCAAATTCCCCGCCCGCACGTCGCGATCGTAGATGTTCTCATATGGGATGCCGAAGCGGTCGAAGACCCATCGCGTCCACCCCTCATCCATCGAGGGGACGTAGCTCCGGTATATCCCCACGCGCGGCAGCCGCAGCTCAAGAGCGGCCCCACGCGGATGTTCACGAGCTACGTGCACCATGATCGAGAAGCGTCGGGCGACCTCTTCAAGGAGCGCTTCCTGCCCGGAGGGGACGAACGCCGTGCCCGGGGGAAAAGCCGAAGCTTCCAGGAGCCGATACACGCGCGCTCCTCGCTTGAGCAGCTCAAAGAGCGCAGCGATCTCATGATGCCCCTCCGGCCGAATCAGATATCCATGCGGGGACCGTCCCCCCACGATCCCCCCTCTTGGTGCGTCCACCCGCTCCACGCGCTCCAGCTCGGCAGAGAAGGGGCGAGCGATCTCCACCACATCCACCCCCATCAGCAGTGGGAGCGTATGCGCAGTCACGTCATAGGGGCGCTTGGGCGGTCCACCTGGGTACTCCCGCAGATCGGGATAGCGCTGCCGCTCGAGCAGCGCCTTGGCGAACGCGCCATAAGGTTGTGCCAGCGGGATGACAGAGCTGCCAGCCGAGAACGTTCGTCCGTCCGCCTGGAACGCTGCTCGCGCTCGCCAGACTTCTACGAGTCCGAAGCGCAAGGTCTCGAGGAGCACGCGGGCCGCCGCCGGATCCTTCTGCTCCGCCGGGATGACGAAGGCATATGGTGGCCCTTGCCGCTCGACCGCCCGCTTCCCGACCCGATAAAAATTCCACAAGAAGTGATCCCGATGCCGCGCCGCCGCCTGCAAGAGCGAGAAGAAGGCCGAGAGCTGATAGTCCACAATATCGCGCAAGTGCCAAATGCCCCCGGGCCAGGGCTGGGGGAAATTCCAACTCGGTTGTCGCGCATCATAACCGCGTCCCCCCTGCAGCCGCTCGAAAGGGATCTCGATCGGCGATGCAATGCGCACGCTCGCCGATTCGGTCAAGATCCGCAAGCCCCCATGATAGCACTGGTAGCACCGCGCCGGCGTCCAGAGATCGTAGATCGCGTTGACGACGACCCCCGTCTTCCCCTCCGCCGTGAGATCGGCCGCCATCTTCATGCCCAACCAGTTCATCCCCTGCACGAGGATCGGGTCAATGTTGGGCTCGATCGGATCAATCCAGGGCGGCGTGAAGATGCGCGCTCCATAGGCTCCCATCTGATGAACATCGTAGACGATCTGCGGGTGCCAGGCGTTATGCACCTTCTCCACGGTGAGCCGCGTCTCCACCTGCGTGAACATGTACCAATCCCGATTGTTGTCGTGCCCCACGTACTTGTGATAGAGCCACGGCGGACTTGTCCCCTCATACGGCGTGCCGAGCGTCCGTTGATACCACTCGTAGACCATCTGATTCCCATCCGGATTGAGCGAGGGGATGAGCAGCAGGATCACATTCTCCAGGATCTCCCGCACGCGCGGCGAATCCTCGGTCACCATGCGCCACGCGAACTCAAGAGCCGTTTGCGCACTGGCCACCTCTGTCGAATGAATATTGCAGGTGATCAAGACGACGACCTTCCCCCGCTCGATCAACGCCCGCGCTTCTGCCTCGGAGAGGCCGCGCGGATCGGCGAGTCGCTTCTGGAGCTGACGATACTCCTCCAATCGAGCGAGCGTCTGCGGAGCCGCGATGATCGCCATGATGAACGGACGCCCTTCCGTCGTCACCCCCAACTCCACAACGCGCAGGCGATCCGAGGCCTCATCCAATCGCCGGAGATATTCGACGATCTGCGGCCAACTGGCGAGCTTGCGATCCTCCCCGATGTCGAACCCCAGATGCTCCCTCGGGGAAGGAATGGTCCGCTGCGCCGGGGACGACGTCCCGACCGTCAGGATGATGAGCAGAAGACTCAGCCAGCCCCATGCGCGTCCGATCATACGTCTCCCCCTCCTCGAGATTCCCCCCACGTGTTCGCGGAAGCGGCATTGTACTCGACCCGAAGGAGAGGAGACAAGACGCGCGCTTCCCAAAGGGAAAAATTCATACAACGCTCGCTCGCCCGCCCGCCGTCCCATCTGGCGGATGACAATGGAAACGACGCCGAAAAGAGGTCACCGAGTGGGGCGCGAGAGAGCGCTCAGGTCGGCACCCTCACGGCGTCGTGCTCGAAGTGATCTTCTCTGGAGGCGAAAGACGATGAAGATGCGTACGGCGATGACTATGGTCGCGTTCCTGCTGGCTCTCTCCCTCCCCTCCTCCCGGGAAGCGGGACTCACGGCCGCTTCCGAACCTCCCCAAGACCTCGCGGGGGTGAACGGCCTCGACGTTCCGAGCCTCTTTCAGACGCTCGACCTCTTCGTCCAAAATCGCGCCGTGGAGATCGGGATGACGGTGGATTCCAGCCAGGCGAAGCTCTTGCAGATCGGCGATACGCCGGTGACACTGACGCCCGCCTCGTCCTGGGATCCGCGACGTCTGGGCACGGTGGGGATCCTCGAGGCCGGGAAGGCGTTCTCCGTGCAGAATAAGACGCTGCCGGCTGGCCTCTACACGCTCGAGATCGGAGGCCATCCGCAGACGCGGCGCCTCTCCCTGAATCTCCGCGATCGGTTCGGCAACGTCGTCGCGAGCCTCCCGGCCAGCGAATACAAGTTCACGCCACTTCCGAAGCGCGCCTCGGCCACCGATGTCGAGGCCGCGCAATCCCTGCTGGGGATCATCGGCCCCGCCATCGGGTTCAACGTCGTGCTCACCAATACGCCGCCGTTTTTCAAGGTCGTCCCCTGCTTGGGGTTCGTCGTCCCCATCGGCGTCGGATTGGTGAACGTCGGATTCTGCCTCGGATGATCCGCCCCCGCGCGATGCGCCCCCTCCAGGGCGCATCGCCATCA
The DNA here is from genome assembly GCA_041640655.1 of bacterium. Lineage (GTDB taxonomy): Bacteria > Acidobacteriota > Blastocatellia > HR10 > HR10 > HR10. Next base: position 30,681 of record JBEPZV010000010.1, on the reverse strand, counting down.
TCGGACCGGGCGAAATGTGACCTCGACCTCCAGAAGCGTCGCCCGCGCGAAGCGCAATCCTTTCTTATTCCGCCCCGCGCTCTCGATGGCGATGCGCTTCATCTCCTCCTCACTCTTGACCTCCCGATATCGCCCATTCCGATCGAGGATGAGGAAGATCGTCCCCGCCGGTTGCGCCTCCCGCCTCTTCCGACGCGAGGAGGCCTTCACTCCCTTCCTGCGTTTCGCGGACAGAGATTCGGCCTCTCGCGCGATGGCGAATGATTCCGTCCGCTTCACGTCCGCGCTCTTCTCTCCTCCCATGCGTCCTCCCTCCCCGCTCCGAGAATCCTCGATGTGTGACCGGGAAGATGACCCCGTCGCGCCTGAAGGCGACGACGATGAGAGCGAACCCGTAGCCACCGCCTGCGGCGAGCTCCTCTTGCGCTTCCGCCGTCCCGAGAGGGGATGCCATACCTCGGGATTGAGGATGAGGCCCTTCGCCTCCGCATAGGCGCGCACTTCCCGCTCGATGCGCTCGCGCCGATCGCTGGCCAGCGCTCCCGCCCAATCTCGACACCCGAGCGCATACGGACACCGCACGGCACAGATCAGCACCGACTTCACTTCGCTGTAGCGATTGCAGTAGATGTACGCTCCCGTCTGCTCCACGTCGGCTCCCTCACCCCCGCACCTTGTCGCGAATCCAACACCGCGATCGCTCGCGCCGATTTATACTCGGCTGCACCCCCTGTGTCAATCGCCGAACCCGCCCTCCCTATGGCCCGATGGGCCGATCGTGTGATATAAACAAGAGTCACCGGCGACGATCGCGCTGGGTGCGGATGGCGATGCAGTCGGTCATCGAGTTCCGAAACGTCTGGCACTCCTACGACGGCGAGCATTTCGTGCTCGAGGACATCTCGTTCTCGGTGGGGCCGGGTGAGATGACCGTCATCCTCGGGGGCTCCGGGAGCGGAAAATCAACGATCCTGCGCCTCACGCTCGGGCTCATTCGCCCCGATGAGGGGGAGATCCTCATCCAGGGTCAGGAGATCACCGCCATGACCGAGCAGGAGCTGCTGAAGGTGCGTCGGAAGATCGGGATCGTCTTCCAATCCGGCGCCCTGTTCGATAGCCTGAGCGTCTATGAGAACGTCGCCTATCGGCTCCGCGAAGAAGGATGGCCGGAAGATCGGATCGAGGAAGAGGTCATGCGACAGCTCGCGTTCATTGACTTCAAGGGGGACGTCCACGCCCTCCCCGGCGAACTCTCCGGGGGCATGCGCCGCGCCGTCGCCATCGCGCGCGCGATGGTCGGCGGTCCCGAGATCCTGCTCTTCGACGAACCCACGGCCGGACTCGATCCCCCGACAGCCCGCACGCTCTGCGAGCTGGCCGCCAAGTATCGCGATCTGCAAGGCGTCAGCTCCATCTTCGTCACCCATCGCATGGATGATGTGCGCTTTCTCTCCTCGGTCCTCTATACCCGCAACGCTGCCGGAGAGATCCTCGTCCTTCATCGGGAGGACGACGCGTTCTCGCTCATCAACACGCGCTTCCTCATCCTGCGCCACCATCGCATCTACTTCAGCGGGACCGAGGAGCAGCTTCGCCGCTCGGAGGATCCCTACGTTCGGGAATTCATCGGCGCCCTGGAGGAGATCGAGGAGCAAGAGGTGTTCGAGGAGCTCATGCGCGAATGATGCGGTCGCTCTTTCTCGGTCGCCACGACATCGCTACGGAGGACACCGGCTCGGCAGGCCCCCCATCCCCTCTCGCGGATCGTCCCGTCATCGAATTCCGAGAAGTCTCCATCTCCTTCGATGATCCGCCGCGACGCATCCTCGACCGCATCAGCTTCAAAGTCTACAAGGGCGAGATGCGCATCATTCTGGGGCCAACAGGCTCCGGGAAATCCACGATCCTCCGCCTGACCATCGGGCTGCTGCGCCCCGATGAAGGACAGATCTTCCTGAACGGTCAAGAGATCACCGCTATGACCGAAGAGGAGATCTTGCAGCTCCGGCAACGGATCGGCGTCGTCTTTCAGGAAGACGCCCTCTTCACCTCATTGACGGTAGCAGAGAACGTCGCCTATCGCCTCCTCGAACAAGGATACGCGCTCGAAGACGTGGAAGACGACGTGCGACGGACGCTCCGCCTGGTGGGTTTGGAACACGCCTACGGGATGATGCCCAGCGAGCTCTCCGGAGGAATGAGTCGGCGCACGGCCATCGCCCGCGCGCTCGTGGGCGATCCGGAGATCATCCTCTACGACTCTCCCCTCTCGGGTTTAGACCCAGTGATCGGTCGGCGCATCAGCCGACTCGCCATGCGCCTGCGCGATCTTCACGGGGTCACCTCGATGTGGATCACGCAGAATATGGACGAGGTCCGATACCTGGCTTCCCACTTCTACGAGCGGACGACTGATGGCCGACTCCTCTTCCGCCGCGAAGGCGATCAGTTCTGCCTGATCAACACGAAAATCCTCATGCTCGCCGAGGGACACGTGATCTTTGACGGAGCGGACGAGCTCTTCTGGAACGCGCGCGATCCGCACATCCGGCAGTTCCTCCCCTGATTCCAACGGGGTCATCCGATCGCCACAGTCGGTGAGGACGCGCTTTCGATCCCCACAAGCTCCTCAAATTCTCGCTGGAGCGCCTCCGAGAGCCGATCGGTGAGCCGCTGAATATACGGGCGAAACTCCGCAGCGAGGGATTCGGCACTGGCGCGGATCTGTGCGCAGATGTCGTCCACGAGGTCTCGCATGCGCGCGCGCTTCTCCTCCAGTCGCACCCCATGGTCCTCGGCCAGATGCCTCACCCGCTCGCCCCACACCGCGCGCTCTCGTTCGAGTTGCTTCCACCACGCGTCCAGCTGCCGGAGCGCCGCCAGATACGGGGCACTGTCCCGAATGATCTGCCGAGCCAATCTCCGTCCCTTGATCCGGATCATGGTGTTGAACAGGCCGCGTCCCTCTCGCCAATGCCGCCACGCCTCGCGATAGGAATAGAAATCGAGCGATGCGCGGATCGTCCCCATCTGCAGCTCATAGGGCGTCATCTTCGCCGGCCAGATGACGGCATGCTGCGCATCATAGAGATGCCATTGTCCGGGAGCGATGATCTTTCCCTCCCGCGCATAGCGGGCCGTGAGCGGCGGCCCCGGGACCGGCGTCAACGCGAAGAACTGCGCCGTATCCAGATTCATCGTTTTCGCGAAGCGCAACGTCTGTTCGATCGTCTCGACCGTGTCGGCGTCCGAGCCGAGCACGAACATCCCATGCACGCGGATCCCCACACGATGGAAGGCCTCGATCGCCGCTCGATTCTTCTCCAGGGTCGAATGCTTGTGATAGAGCCGCAACGTCTCATCGTTGACCGATTCGAGCCCGATGAAGACGCAGGCGCATCCGGTTCGCGCCATCAGGCGCAGCAGCTCCGGATCGTTGGCCGCCTCCACCCGTACCTGAGCGAACCACCGCGGGATCCGAATCCCCTCGCGCAAGAGGCGCTCCAGGATGCGCTTCACCCGCGCCCGATTCGCATTGAAGATGTCATCGCCGAAGAAGATCGGACATCGCTTCACGCCGAGCGTGTACTGGATCAGCGCGATCGTCGTGTCATCATCCAGGAATCGGAACTGACGCCCGAAATTATCAATCACCGAACAATATTCGCACTCGAACGGACATCCGCGCGAGGTGTTCACCACCAGATGCGTGACGCCGCGCCGCTCGCCCTCCGTATACTCGGGGAACGGAAGAGCCGAGAGCTGCTCCGAGGTCAGAAAGGGCCGATTCGGCGTCAGCCGGATCTCTCCCTCAGACGTTCGATACGCAATGCCCAAGACATCGTCCAGAAAAGGGCGCTCGAGATCTTCCCGGAATCGGTCGAGCAGCTCCGGGAACGTGTGATCCCCCTCATGCCGGACGACGACGTCCGCGACCTGCAGCGCCTCTTCGGGCAAGGCCGTGGGATGCGGCCCCCCGAAGACGACCCGGATGCGCGGATTCGCCTCCTTCAACCGCCGCGCTAACTCCAGCGATTGCGGCGCCGTCCGCGTGATGGCCGAGATGCCGACGACATCCGACGAGAGCAACCGCGCCCAATCCCCGCGATCCAAATGCCCTCGGGTCCGACGATTGTACTTGGGATTGATGGCCACCGTGTCCGTATATCCGGCCTTCTTCAAGATCGCCGTGAGCAAGGGGATGCCTCGGGCCGGATAATCGAGGAGCGAATAAACGTCCTTTGCTAACTTCCCATCAAGCGTCCCATCCACCGTCGCCGGAAGCTCGATGAGCGTGACAGCGAGGTCCTGTCGTTTTCTCCCCATGCTTCTCCTCCACATCGAGAATGCTTCAGCGTACCAGGAATCCCCACCCCTGGCAAGCCCGCTCGAGACCACCCCGTCATCTTGCCGTGGTCAGGGTCCTGCTCACCCGGGTCGAAGACTCCTCAGCGCCCGACGAGAGGATTGACAAGCGAGGGGAGATCGTCTATAAGTATGCGGCTATTTTCGAAGAATGCAGAAATTTTGCATATTATGCGAAAGCGAACGCGCCAACAGAAGGTGCTCGAGCTGATTCGGACCAGACGGTTTCGGACGCAAGCCGAGCTGGTCGAGGAGTTGCGTCGGCGGGGGATTCGCGCCACGCAATCCTCGATCTCGCGCGATCTGGCGCGGCTCGGGGCGGTCAAGATCAACGGCTACTACACGCTGCCGCGTCTTGTGCATCCGATCGCCGGCGTTCTGGAGATCCTCGATCTCGATACGGCCGGAGATCACCTCATCGTGGTGAAGACCGAACCGGGACAGGCTTCCCCTGTCGCTCTGAAGATTGACCATGCGAACTTCCCGGAGATCGTGGGGACGGTCGCCGGCGATGACACGGTCTTCATCGCCGTGAGGGATCGCGAAGCGCAACGCAAAGCGATCGCGCGCATCAGTCAGCTCTTCACCTTGCGACCGTCCCGGAGCGCATGAGGTGCCGCTCTCGGTCATTGAGAACATGGGAGGATGGGGCATATGACGAACGCGACGATTCGAAAGGTCGTGCTCGCCTATTCGGGAGGGCTCGACACGTCGGTGATGCTCAAGTGGATCAAGGACCGCTACGGATGCGAGGTCATCACCTTCACGGCCGACATCGGCCAGGGGGATGAACTGAAAGGCCTCGAGGAGAAGGCCCTCGCCACGGGCGCGAGCCGATGTTATATCGAGGACCTGCGCGAGGAGTTCGTGCGCGACTTCGTCTTCACGGCCCTCAAGGCCAATGCCGTCTATGAGGGCTTCTATCTGCTGGGGACGAGCCTAGCGCGGCCGCTCATCGCGAAGCGGCAGATCGAGATCGCACGGCAGGAGGGAGCGGATGCTGTCGCGCATGGGGCGACGGGGAAAGGGAACGATCAGGTGCGGTTCGAGCTGACCTACTATGCCCTCGACCCGGACATCCGAGTGATCGCCCCCTGGCGCGAGTGGGAGTTCCGATCGCGCACCGACCTGATCGAATATGCGGCGCGACATGGCATTCCCGTGAGCGCGAGCCGGGAGAAGCCGTATTCGATTGACCGCAATCTCCTGCACGTCAGTTACGAGGGGGGGATTCTGGAGGACCCCTGGCGCGAGCCGCCGGAGGACATGTTCCTGCTGACGGTCTCCCCAGAACGAGCGCCCGATCGGCCGACGACGATCGAGATCACCTTCGAGGAGGGCGTGCCCGTCGCCATCAACGGAGAATACTTGAATCCCGTGGCGCTTCTGGAGACGCTCAACGCCATTGGCGGAGAGAACGGCATCGGGCGCGTGGACATGGTGGAGAACCGCTTCGTCGGCATGAAGTCGCGAGGGGTGTATGAGACGCCCGGGGGCACGATCCTGCACGTCGCGCATCGCGCGCTGGAGTCCATCACGCTCGATCGCGAACTCGGCCGGCTCCGCGATGCGCTCCTGCCGAAGATCGCCGAGCTGATCTACTACGGGTTCTGGTACTCGCCGGAATTTCAAGCGCTGAAAGCGTTCATTGATCACACGCAGAAGAATGTGACGGGGACGGTCCGCCTGCGGGTGTACAAGGGGAACGTCATCGTCCTCGGACGCAAATCGCCGTGCTCGCTGTATCGGCCGGAGTACGCTACGTTCGAAGCTGATGAGGTCTATGACCAGCGGGATGCGGCGGGCTTCATCCGATTGAACGCCCTGCGACTTCGGCTCCATGGGATGCGCGAGGCGGCCGAAGCCATCATCTCGCGATAGGAGGACTGAACGCGTGAACGAGAGAGAGCGCACGATGGAGACAGCCTGCGGACACTCTCCCGAAGGTTCGGAGGCATCGGCGATTCGACTCATGCGGGTGGATAAAATCGGATCGGCGACGGTGAATCTGAGACTCCCGCACGTGGTCCCGGTGACGACGCGATGCGAGGCGCGCATCGGCAATGTGGTTGTCGTGCGGGTCCTCACGGAGAACGCCGCCTATAATCATCTGGAGCTCCCCACCGGGCGGTTGTGCAAGATCAATCGCCATGACGTGATCGTCGGCGTCCTCGGCCAGCGGCGCGCGCTCAAAGGTTTCGTGGGCGACGTCCCCCCGACGCTCGCCCCGGGAGACCGACTGCATATTCTGAATCTGGGGGGAGTGATCGGGCGCTGCCTGGATCATTACAACGAGCTCGGCGACGCCATCGAGGTCGAGCTGCTCGGCATGGTCGCCGATGGAGAGGGCGTGCGCTCGCCCGCCATCTTGAACATCGCGAAGAACGCCCTCCCGCCTCGCGAGCATCTGGAGCGCTCGTGCCCCTTGGTCCTCGTGGCGGGGACGTGCATGAATTCTGGGAAGACGTTCGCGGCCACGCAGCTCATCAAGCACTTCACGCACGCCGGATACCGCGTCGCCGCGGCCAAGCTCACCGGCATCGCCTGCCTTCGGGATACGCTGAACATGGAGGATCACGGAGCGGTACGAACGCTCTCGTTCCTCGACTGCGGGTATCCCTCGACCGTCTCCGTTCCTCATCTCCCGGCGATCGCCAAGGCGCTCATCGCTGAGCTGAACATGGTCGAGCCGGACGTGATCGTCCTGGAGCTGGGCGACGGGATCATCGGCGGATATAACGTGCATGTGCTCTTCGCGGACCTAGAGCTGATGCGGTTCACGGCGGCGACGGTCTTCTGCGCGAGCGATTTCGTCGGCGCATGGGGAGGGATACGGCTCCTCGAAGCCCAGGGCGTGCCGATCACCGTCATCTCCGGCGCCGTCACCGATAGCGCCATGGGGCGCGAGTTCATCGAGCGCGAATGGGGGATTCCGGCGGCCAATGCCCTGAGGAACGGCGAGAAACTCTATCGGCTTGTGGAGAGGAGAGTCCTCGCGGCTCGGGACGCGACGTCTCGTGCCGGACGAGCGTTCGACCTCATGGAGGGGCGATGACGATTCGGGTGGGTATCCTCGGCGGATCCGGCTACGGAGGCGGTGAACTGCTCCGACTGCTCCTCTTCCATCCTCATGTGGAGATCGCCTGGGTGACGGCTCACGAACACGCGGGGCGATCGGTCGCCGACGTCCATCCCAACCTCCGTCGGCTGACGGAGCTGCCGTTGCTCCCCATGCCGACGCCAGAATCCATCGGGCGGCTCGCCGAGGAGGTTGAGTGCATATTCCTCGCCCTGCCGCATGGGCGGAGCATGGAGCTGGTCCCGCACATCCCCGACAGTGTGAAGGTGATTGATCTGGCCGGCGATTTTCGGCTGAAGGATCGCGAGGCCTTCCAGACATACTACGGGAAGCCACACCGCGCGCCGGAGCAGCTGGATCAATTTGTGTACGGACTGACGGAGCTGTACCGCGCGGAGATCGCCCGGGCGTCACGCGTGGCCAATCCGGGATGCTTCGCAACGGCCGTTCTTCTTGGGCTCGCGCCATTGACGGCTGCGCGGCTTTTGGTCGGCCCGGTGATCGCCGATGCGAAGACCGGATCCTCGGGCGCTGGGGCCAAGCCCCTGGAGACGACGCACCATCCGCGGCGGGCCAACAGCTTCTTCGCCTACAAGCCGTTCATCCATCAGCACCTGCCGGAGATCGCCGAGACCCTCGCGCGCCTCTCAGCAGACGGGTGGTCCGAACGCCTCCTTCTGCAAGTGCACTCGGCGCCGGTCGTGCGCGGGATCTTCGCTTCGCTCTATCTCACGCTCGCAGAGCCGATGACGGCCGAGGAGATCGGCGACCTCTTTCGCCGATTCTATGCGGAGGATTTCTTTATCCGCCTGTTGGGACCGAACGTCTCCCCGGACATCACGTGGGTGAAACACACGAACTTCTGCGACATCGGATGGGCTGTGCAAGGGACGAGAGCGATCGTCTTCACGGCCATTGACAATCTGGTCAAAGGCGCAGCCGGCCAGGCCGTGCAGAATATGAACGTGATGTTCGGCTGGGCGGAGACGACGGGCTTGACATGGCCGGGAAGCCATCCCTGAGGAGTCAACCTATGGCCATCTCGACGAAACACGCACCCACGCCGCGCGCGACGCTCAAAGGGCGGAGCTTCCTCACTACCGAGGACTTCACGCGAGAAGAGCTCTCCGAGGTGCTCGATCTGGCGATCCAGTACAAGACGCTCGGGCACGGACGCCCCCTGAAGGGCCGATCCGTCGCCCTCCTCTTCTTCGATCCCTCGCTCCGCACGCGCGTCTCGATGGAGATCGCCATCCAGCAATTGGGCGGGCAGGCCGTCGTGCTCGACATCGGGAAGGGGACTTGGGCGCTCGAGTACCGCGAGGGCGTCATCATGGATGGCGACAGGAGCGAACACATCAAGGAGGCGGCGCGCGTCCTCTCACGATATGTGGCGGCCATCGGCGTGCGCAGCTTCCCCGCTCTGCGCTCCTTCGAGGAGGAGCGGCACGATCCCGTCCTCCGTAGCTTCGCCCGCTACAGCACCGTGCCGATCATCAATATGGAATCGGCGATGTTCCACCCGCTGCAAGCGATGGCCGATGTGATGACGATTCGAGAGACCTTCGGGCTCGTGGATCAGCGCCGCGTGGTCCTCTGCTGGGCGTATCATCCGAAGCCCCTCCCGATGGCCGTCCCGAACTCGTTCGCCTTGATCGCCGCGCAATTCGGGATGGACCTGACGATCGCGTGCCCTCCCGAATACGAGCTGGATCCTGAGCTCATGGAGCGAATTCGCGAGCACGCCCGCCGCAACGGCGCCTCCGTGCGCGTCCTTCACGACCGGCGCGAGGCATGCCGCGGCGCGGAGGTCATCTACGCCAAGAGCTGGGGCAGTCGCCACCACTACGGGCGATGGGAGGAGGAACGAAAAGTGCGCGAGCAGTATCGCGAGTGGATCGTGGACGAGGCACTGATGCGCTTGACCGCCCATGGCTATTTCATGCATTGCCTCCCCGTGCGGCGGAACGTGGTTGTGACCGACGCCGTTCTCGACAGCGAGCGCTCCCTTGTGATCCAACAGGCCGAGAATCGCCTCCACGTTCAGAAGGCCCTTCTCTCCATGCTTCTGTGAGAGGACGAGGATGCGCGGGGAAGGAGAGGAACGCACGATGACCTACGATCGCCTGGAGCTCCTGCGCGAAGCACTCCCATACATCCAGAAATTCAAAGGAAAGACCTTCGTCGTGAAGTTGAGCGGGAAGGTCACCGAGGATCCGGCGACGCGGCAATCGCTGGCCGAGGAGATCGCTCTCTGTCATCAGGTGGGCATTCGGATCGTCGTCGTGCACGGCGGCGGAAATCAGGTGACGCATCTGGCTCAACGCCTGGGCATCGAACAGCGCGTCGTCCTCGGACGGCGCATCACCGATGATGAGACGCTGGAGATCGCGAAGATGATCTTCGCTGGGAAGATCAACACCGAAGTGGCGGCTGCTCTGCATCGGTCGGGACTCCCCACGGTCGGACTCACAGGCTTCGATGGCTATCTCGTTCGCGCCCGCCGCCGGCAGCCTCAACGCCTTGTGGACCCCGCCACAGGGCGCGAGCAGACGATCGACTACGGTCACGTCGGCGATATCGAAACCGTCAACGGCCAACTCCTGCAACTTCTTCTGGAGAACGGGTATCTCCCGGTCGTCTGCTGCCTCGCCGCCGATGATCAAGGGAACATCTTCAACATCAACGCCGATACTCTGGCGGCGGAGCTGGCCATCGCGCTCGAAGCCGAGAAGCTCATCCTCCTGACGGATGTGGATGGGATCTTCCTCAAGAGGGGCGATCCAACGACGAAGCTCTCACGCCTGACGCTCGCGCAGCTCGAGGAGCTGCTCGCCAGCGGACGGCTCACAGAAGGCATGCTCCCGAAAGCCGATGCGATCCGGCGCGTGCTCGCGCACGGACAAACGACTGTGCACATCATCAACGGCTGTCGGCGAAACGCTCTGCTTCAAGAGCTCTTCACAGATGCGGGGTCTGGAACGATGATCAGCGCCGTCTGAGCGAGCCCCAGTCATCCCCCGTGAGGCCCCTGCAGGCGTTCTCGCGCTTCACAGAGGGCGAGGCGGACGCGCTCCGGAGCCGTCCCGCCGATCGTTCGCTTTGAAGCCAGCACGCGCTCGAGCGAGAGGGCGTCATAGACATCCCCTTCGATTTGAGGAGCAAACCGCTGATACTCCTCCAGCGAAAGCTCATTCAAGCCCTTCCCCTTCTCAGCAGCATAGAGGACAATGCGCCCGACGAGTTCATGGGCATGGCGGAAGGCCATGCCCTTTCGCACGAGGTAGTCGGCCAGCTCGGTCGCGTTCGTGTACCCCTCGAGTGCCGCCTGAGTCATGCGTTCCGGCCGCAGCTCCACATGTCGGAGCACCACCGTCGCCACTCGCACGCAGGCGCGCACGGTATCGAGCGCATCGAAGACGGCCTCTTTGTCCTCCTGCATGTCCTTGTTGTACGCCAGCGGCAAGCCCTTCATCATCGTGAGCGCGCCCATGAGATGACCGAAGACGCGCCCCGCTTTGCCCCGAATGAGCTCCAGGGCATCGGGATTCTTCTTCTGCGGCATGAGCGAGGACCCGGTGGCGACGGCATCGCCGAGCGTCAGGAATCCGAACTCCGAAGTGGCATAGAGGATGAAATCCTCGGCCAAGCGGCTGAGGTGCATCTGCAGCAGGGCGGCGGCGAAGATGACTTCGAGGACGAAGTCGCGATCGCTCACGGCATCGAGGCTATTGCCGGCCACGCGCTCGAACCCCAACTCCCGAGCCAACCATTCTCGATCAATGGGGAAGTTCGTCCCCGCGAGCGCTCCTGAGCCGAGGGGGAGCACGTTCACCCTCGCGCGCGCGATGCGCACCCGCTCCCGGTCGCGCTCGAACATCTCGAAGTACGCGAGCAGATAATGCGCCCACACAATGGGCTGGGCGCGCTGCAGGTGCGTGTACCCGGGGAGCGCGACGTCCGCATATCGCTCGGCCAGATCGAGCAAGGCCGTTTGCAACTGCAGAAGCTCCTCAAGCAGAAGATCGCACTGTTCACGGAGATAGAGCCGCAGGTCCGTGCTGACCTGATCGTTCCGACTTCGTCCAGTGCGGAGTTTATAAGCCGTCTCCCCGATCAGCTCGGCCAGGCGCGCTTCGACGAACCCATGGACATCCTCCGCAGAGGAACGCTCCAGATAGCCGGGATCTCGTTCCGCGCGCTCGAGAATACGTTCCAATCCCTCGAGGATCCGCGCCTCCTCATCTTCGGAGAGCACACCCGCTCGCCGCAGGGCGCGGCAATAGGCGGCGTTGGCGCGAATATCCGCGCGAAGGAGCCGGCGATCAAAGGGGAACGAGGCGTTGAAGCGAGCGAACTCCGGATCCAACGCCTCGCGGAACCGTCCTCCCCAGAGCTTCTCCATCCTCGCCTCCCTCGGATCGCCGGTCAACACCCTCGCGCCAGCAAACGGAAACAGTTCACCCTTCGGACGACCGCCGGGAGGGAGGGGATCACAGCTGCCCGACGCCCAGACGCGCGCGAGATCGTGACACCGCAGCTCGCGGCCGATGCACGCGCGATCGAGCTCTCCCAGGAGGCCTCCCCGGAGTCACCGAACCCTCCCCCCGCGCTGCACCGTGCGCGTCACCGCGACAGTCACCGCTTCCCCTCACGCCGTTGACCGAATGCCTGCTTGGCATCAATCACCGTTCCCGCCTGAGACGTTCGACGTCGTCCCGCTGAACGCTGCCGACGGGGACGCAGCAAATACCCCAAGCCGCGCTTCTCCAACTCGCAGAAGATGCCTGGCAAGTTCTTGTATCCGAGCATTCGCCCGAGCTTCCACGCGCTCACCTCTGGATCACTGTTGTAGAGCTTGATGGCCTCGATCAAGCGCTCGCTCCGGAAATATCCGAAATGCCGCTTCACGAGCCCGCGCGCCTTCAACCGATTCAAGTGCCAATGGACGACCCAGATGGGGATGTCCAATCGCGCGGCGATCTGACGACGCGTCAGCAAGGGCTCTTCCTCCTGAAGCTGGAGGAGCCGCTTGCACAGCTGACACCGCTCGATCCAATGACCCTCCGGAGGCGTCTTGCGCTCGACGAGTTTCACCCCGAGCGCCTTCGCCTTCTTCAGGATCTGATGGACGCGCTGGCGCGTCAAGCCGAAGGCGCGCCCGATCTGCTCCAGCGTCGGCGCCTCCGAACTGTTGTACATCTCGATGATCTTTTGATCCCGCTCGCTCAAGCGCCGTTCGAGTTTAATGTACTCCTCCGCCACTTTCAACTGCGGGAGCGTGCGCCGCCGCCGCACTTGATCATAGGTCACCCCGAACGCGCGGATGGCATTGAGCACCGTCGCCGGGGAGCACCCGAAGTGTTTCGCCACCGCCTCGACATCGCGATCGCGGCCGAGCGCGAATTTGACGATCTTCAAATATCGCTCGACCGTCGTCGGGCGACGCGGCAAGTTCAAAGCGATTTCCTGTTTGGCGACCTTGGCGACCATTGTCTTTCCCCTCATTGTGGACTCCACCTTCTTAGATGCGATCCCTCGTCCTCGAGGTTCGCATATTCTTGACGATGCCCTCACTCCACGGGCGCGGTCCGCTGCGCGGACGTTCGTTCGCTCGGCAGTCTCTCAGGTGGGCGATCTGCGCGCTATCCCGCCTCGCCTTCTCTCCAGAAGTGGTTCAGCGGACCATGTCCTCGGCCGATGGGGAACCCGTACCGGATCGCCATCGTCACATAGTGCTTCGCTCGACGAATCGCCTCCAGCAGACCCTCACCTCTCGCCAGATAGGCCGTAATCGCGGCTGAATATGTGCACCCGGTCCCATGCGTATTCCGCGTCAGGATGCGCTCGGCCACGACCTCGTGAAACTCCCGCCCGTCATAGAGGATGTCCACCGCCTCCGGCCCGGAGTCGAGATGTCCCCCCTTGATGAGCACCGCCCGCGGCCCCAGTTCGAAGATGCGTCGCGCTGCTTTCCTCATGTCCTCGGGCGATCGGATCGGCCACCCGACAAGCGCTTCTGCTTCCGGGATATTCGGTGTCACCAGATACGCCAACGGGAGCAAGCGCCGAACCAGTGCCTCCTCCGCTTCCGCGCGCAGAAGGCGATCCCCAGACTTCGCCCGCATCACCGGATCCACGACCAGGCGCTCGATCCGATGTTCCCGTACCCCATCGGCCACCACCTCGATGATCTCCGGGCTGGAGAGCATCCCGGTCTTCGCCGCATCTGCTCCGATGTCGCGCATGACCACGTCTAGCTGCAGGCGGACGAAATCCGCTGGCAACTCAATCACCCCAGCCACCTGACATGTGTCCTGCGCCGTGATCGCCGTCAGCACCGAGAGCCCGTACACCCGAAGCGCCGTGAAGGTCTTCAGATCCGCTTGAATCCCTGCTCCTCCACCGGAATCCGAGCCCGCGATCGTCAAGGCCTTCGCCACCATGACCTCACATTCGCTGTAAGCATAAGTTTACCCGAAACCGCCTGAAGAGGGAAGTCCAGAAAAGCTCCGAAGCTCCCCCCTTTTTTTGACCCGGAGCCTGGGACCCGCTCACAGGATGAGGTAATTTGGCCCGCCGCCGCCTTCCGGAGGCACCCAGGTGATGATCTGATAGGGATCCATGATGTCGCACGTCTTACAGTGGACGCAGTTGGACGCATTGATCTGCAGGCGTTTCCGCCCATCCGGAGTCGGCACCATCTCGTACACATGGGCCGGGCAGAAGCGCTCGCAGGGATTCCCGTACTCGACCGGACACCGCGTGTGGCAGATGTCGAAATCGGCGATCTTGAGGTGACACGGCTGGTCCTCCTCGTGGGAGGTTCCCGAATAATACACATCGGTCAGCTTGTCGAAGGTCAAAACGCCATCCGGCTTCCACTCCGAAGGCGGACATCCCGTCTCCCGCCTCCCCTGGAACTCGGCCAGCTTCCGCATCCGCGCATGCCCGGCGATGGCCGGAAGAGGATCCCTCCATCCGCGTCCTCCGGTCAGCATTTGAAGCCCGGCTTGGAGGAGACCTGACCACAACCCACGCTCCATCGCCTGATGAAAATTCCGAATCCGATAGAGTTCCTCGTGAATCCAGCTCGTTCGAATCAGCTCCTCATAGCGAGCGAGCTGTCGCTCGGAGAAATCGTCTTTTCGCAAGGCCTCGTAGATCGCTTCGGCTGCCAGCATCCCCGACTTCATCGCGAGGTGAATCCCCTTCAAGCGCTGCGAGTTCAAAAATCCGGCGCTGTCGCCGATCAGAAGCGCCCCGCCCACATACGGGCGGGGGATCGAATAATACCCCCCTTCGGGCAGAGCCTTCGCTCCATACCGAATGAGCTTCCCTCCCCTCAGGATGCGCGCCACCTCCGGATGCGTCTTGAACTGCTGGAAGAGCCGGTGTGGGTCCAAGCACGGGTCCTCATAACTCAACCCGACGACTAACCCCACGCTCACAAGGCGATCCGCTCCCGCGTAGAGGAATCCTCCGCCAAAGGTTCGTGCATCCAGCGGATATCCGAGCGTGTGAATGACCGTCCCTGGGGCCACGCGTCCCGGCTCGACTTCCCACAACTCCTTGATTCCCAAGGAATAAACTTGCGGCTGCTTCCCAGCCTGCAAGCCGAAGCGCTCAATGAGGACCTTCGCCAGGGATCCCCGAACCCCCTCCCCAAGGACCGTCACCTTCGCGCGGATTTCGACGCCCGGCTCATAATTCCCCTTCGGCCGGCCAGCGCGATCCACCCCTCGATCTCCCGTGCGCACGCCGACGACGGCTCCATCCTCAATGAGCAACTCAGCACCGGGGAATTCCGGGAAGATGTCCACACCCGCCTGCTCAACCAAGCTGGCCAACCACCGCACAAACTGACCGAGGGAGATGATGTAGTTCCCGTGATTGCGCAGCGGTGGAGGAATGATCGGCGTCGCGATCTTCCTGCGCCGCGTGAGGAACCACACCTGATCCTCAATGACCGGCGTCGAGAGGGGCGCCCCGCGCTCGATGAAGTCCGGGACCAACTCTCGAAGAGCGCGAGGATCGAGAACAGCGCCCGAGAGAATATGCGCTCCCACCTCTCGGCCCTTCTCAATGACCGCGATGCTGACATCTAATCGCCGCTCCCGAAGGCGCCCCGCTTCGACCTGCTCATTATGCCGCCGAATGAGGTTCGCCAGGTGCAACGCTCCGCTCAAGCTCGCCGGACCGGCTCCCACGAACAACACGTCGAACTCGATGCGTTCGCTCATCGCCTCGCTCCCCTCCAGAGAGATTGGGGATTTTAACACAGCATGATCCGGTGGCGAAAAAGGATGGACGCGCTTGACGCCAGAGGATCATGCGCTCCGTCCGGAGAAGAGACGAAGCGACGCCCTCTTGAGGAACACCCGATCACTGTACGGAGAATTTGTACACCGTCGTTGTCTGGTACCGGGCGCCCCGCCGGAGAACGACAGCAGGGAAATGCGGCTTATTGGGCGAATCGGGAAAATGCTGTGGCTCCAAGCAGAAGCCATACCGGTGCCTATAGACCCGGCCCTCTTTCCCCGTGATCGTCCCATCGAGGAAATTCCCGGAGTAAAATTGAAGGCCGGGCTCGGTCGTCCACACTTCCAGGACACGCCCTGAACCGGGCTCGACGACGCGAGCGGCTAAGCGCACCGTGCCCGGCGGACCGCTCAAAACCCAGTTATGATCATACCCGCGACCAAACCGCAATTGCTCATCCTCTTGCTCGATCCGAGCCCCAATGGCTGTCGGTCTGGTGAAATCAAATGGCGTCCCGCGCACGAAGCGGATCTCCCCCGTCGGGATCAGATTCGCATCAATCGGCGTGAAATACTCCGCATTAATTTGCAACAGATGCTCGAGAATATCCCGGCGGCCCTGTCCCGCCAGATTGAAGTACGAATGGTGCGTGAGGTTGATGATCGTGTCGCGATCGGTCGTGGCGACGTACTCGATTCGCAACTCGTTCTCCTCTGTCAGAAGGTACGTCACGGTGACGGAGAGATTCCCCGGATACCCCTCTTCCCCATCCCGGCTCAGGTAAGTGAGCCTCACCCCGACGCCCTGCGCCGACCGCACCGGTCGCGCCTTCCAGACGACTTTATCGAATCCCCTCTGCCCCCCATGAAGATGGTTTTGCCCCTCATTGAGCGTGAGTTGATACGAGACGCCGTTCAATGTGAAGCGCCCGCCCGCGATTCGATTCGCGTACCGACCGATGATGGCTCCGAAGTAGGGATGCCCCTTCAGATAATCCTCCAAGCGGTCAAATCCGAGAACGACGTCCTCGAACCGACCCTGCCGGTCCGGGACACGGAGGGCGACGACGATCCCCCCATAGTTCGTGATTTTGACCTCCATGCCCTTGGAATTGGTGAGGGTATAGAGGTCCACCACTTCCCCCTCCGGCGTCCTCCCGAAGAATTCCTTCCTCACCATCGCCGAGCCTCTTCGATCACCGCCTCCCACCGGCGCTCCCAGGAGCAAAGCCAGAAGAAAGACCCGGATCCGCATCGGAATGCCTCCTCGATCGCTTTCATCGCCCACGAACAGTATCGTCTCAACTCAATACACGCGCCATTCGTGGATCCCGGCGCAGAAGTTCTCTTGCGCCTGGACGACGAGGCGAAGTCCATCGGTGATCACCGGATCGAACGTCGTGCGGTTATAGCGATCTCTCTCGACCCCATAGCCGCTCGGATTCCTCACCGGCTTCCACTCCCCGTTCTCCCGATAGAGCAGATGCCACGATTTCGGGATGCGGCATTCGCCGATACCCGTGTCGTCATACCAGTAGACCTCAACGGCGGAGACGCGCGTCGGGGCTTCGAAATCGTACTGCACCCACTCGATCGTCCCCTTGCGCGGCCACCAGTGAAGATACCGGTTCGAGCGATCCGCCGAATGTCGTGGCTCGCGTTGATCGTTCAAGGCCCGAGCATCGCCACCGGAGGAGCTGGCCTTCGCTCGGAAGGCGATCGTCGGACACGGCAAGGGGCGCGCCGCCGACTCCACCCGAGCGATCCAGACGGCCATCTCGCCGCGACCGCGATGAGCCCACGCATAGTACGGGATCGCCAGGAAGGGCACACGTTCTCGCTGCAATCTCCCCTGGGCATCCACGCACCGAAGGCCAATGGCCATTCCTCGGATGGCGGAGATCCCCCTGAACAGATCCTCGTGAAATTCCGCACGCAGGGGTTCTGTATCCGGCAGGACCAAATTCACGACATGGCCTCCGGGGACATCCGGCCATTCAAGGCAATACACGATGGGTCCTCGTTGCAAAGCGACCTTTCCGATATTGTCCTCGACCTGGGGATGGCTGATCACGCGTCGCACCGGCATGGGAAGGGTCAACGTCACGACATCTCCCTTTTGCCACTTTCGGCGTAGAGTCGCATATCCGCGATCCACGGTGTAGGCGACCGAGCGCCCGTTGACCCGAATCATGGGTCGCTCTCGGACGGTCTCGGCGAAGCGATAGAGATCGCTCGGCACGGCCTCATTGCGCGCCCAGCCAGGGATGCGCACCTGCAGAGTGAACGCGCGCCCTGGCCGCTCCGGTTCGAAGATGAGCGTGATCTCTCCGTGCCACGGATATCTCGTCTCCTGCCGGATGCGGACCGTCTGATCCGCCATGCGAATGGTCGCGCGGCTGGACAGGAAGAGATTGACATAGAGCTGATCTCCGCGATGAGCATAGGCCAGCCCCGGGACCTGGAATAAGAATCGCGCGATATTCGGCGGACAACAAGCGACGGCGAACCAGGGACTCCTCGCGTGACGACCGTCCGACTCTAAGGGATTCGGATAGAAGAACGTCCGCCCATCGAGCGAGGCGCCGGAGAGGAGCCCATTATAGAGGACACGTTCGAGCACGTCCACGTATTTGCCCTCCCCAGTGAGGAGGAACATACGGTGATTCCACAGGGCGAAAGCGATGGCCGCGCACGTCTCGCAATAAGCCACGAGATTCGGCAACTCGTATGGTGCGCCGAATCCCTCGTGCCCTCCGGCGGCCCCGATCCCACCCGTCACATACATCTTCCGACCGACGACATCCGCCCACAGCCGGTCCAAAGCCCGCGCATACGCCGGATCGCGCAACACAGCGACGACGTCCGCCATCGCCATGTACATGTAGAGGGCGCGGACGGCATGGCCGACGGCCTCCTCCTGCTCGATGACGGGCTTATGATCCTGACTGTACGTCCCATAAAGCCGACGCCCGTGGGGGCGCCCGCGTTCATCGAGGAAGAATTTCGCCAGGCGGAGATACCGTTCGTCCCGCGTCACCCGATAGAGCTTGATCAATCCGATTTCGACCTCTTGATGTCCGGGGACATCACGCTTCTTGTCGGGCCCGAACACGCGATCCAAGAGATCGGCGCTCTTCAGAGCGACCTCCAGAAGCGCGCGCTTTCCCGTCGCCTGATAATGCGCCACGGCCGCTTCAAAGAGGTGGCCCAAACAGTACAACTCATGGCTGGATCCCAGCCTCGACCACCGCTCCGGCCCCACAGAGGCAGCGAACCGATAATTCGGCGCCATCGTTCGACGTGGGGTGAAGAGATACCCATCGGGTTCCTGCGCCGCGGCGATCTTCGCGATCAGGTCATCCAGGTATCGCGTTAACTCCGGATCGGGGTGGAGCATGAGGCTGTAGGAAGCCGCTTCGATAGATTTGTACACATCCGAATCGTTGAACCACCACCCGTCGAAGTCCCCGGCCATCTTTCCGGCTGCCTTCAGGAAATTGTCGACCCGTCCGGTCACTTCGCATTGCTGCAGGATATGTGGAACAGTCGCGATCCGATTCGTCTCGATCCGCGTCTGCCAAAATCCCGGCTCCAGTTGAACGTCGGTGAATGAGACGGCCGCGATGGGATAATCGTTCGGCGGTGCGGACGAATTCGAAGACCGGGGCCAGGCCGACGAACTCATCAGAAAGACCATGAGCCAAAGGGAAAAGGACCTCATCGAAGTCCCCCTCTGAAGTCCTGAGGCCGAGCAAGCGAATGCGCACTTGCTCATGACGCCGTCCCTAGGAGAGCACGAGGCGAAGCTTGACGACCGAGGCGGGAGGAAACGCATAAACCATGACGGGCGTTCGAACGGCGATCTCCTCCTCTCTCGGGATGACAAGTTGCGGCTGCTCGAATGTGTTGCACTCGTGCATGCTCCGAGCCGTCAGGATCGTCGCGCGCGCGGAGGCGATCGTCGCCCCCCGAACGAGGACCTCGGTCTCACGCGCTTCCGAGAGATGGGGATTGGTCACCGTGAGCGTCACGATCTTTCCCTTCACCGAAGCCGATCCATTGAGCCCCCAGAAGAACTGCGGCCGATTCGACCGATCGGTCCAGCTCACGCGTGGTGCGGAGAAGATCGTCCGCACGGCTTGTCCTTCCTGATGGTCGGCGTACATGGCGAAGACGTAATAGGTCGGCGTTCGGACGAATTTCTCCTCGTGCGCCAGAAAGAGCGAGTGGAGGCAATTGATGAGCTGCGCGATGTTCGCCATCCCGACTTTGTCCGCATGCCGATTGAATGTGTCCAACGTCAGTCCCGCGACCACGGCATCTCGAATC
Organism: bacterium; assembly: GCA_041640655.1. Taxonomy (GTDB): domain Bacteria; phylum Acidobacteriota; class Blastocatellia; order HR10; family HR10; genus HR10. The sequence goes on along the minus strand of JBEPZV010000010.1, from coordinate 10,644 downwards.
GTGGATTGCTGGCCGAAGAGATGCGTCGGATGGATATTCGTCGTCATGCGATACCACGCCCCCCATTCGTCCACGACCAGTCGGACGCGACGCTCGCGATCCATCTCCCCCATCACCTGCCAATGAGCGATGAGGAGTGATTCCATGCGATCGGCGCTCTGCAGCAACTCATACCACCCTGTGGCATCGTAGTTGATGGCTTCCCCTCCGGAGAAGCTCGAATAGTGATGCAACGCCCATCCCCAGAGCCGATCGAAGGCGCGGCGCTCGGCGATCTTCGCGAAGAACCGGCGCGTCCACTCCAGGTCCCGACCACTCGGCCCGGCGGCGATGAAGCGCAGCCCAACACCATAATCAGGCACGGCCCAGGTGGTGAAGCGACGAAATTCGGCCGCGTATTCTTCCGGCGTGAAGTTCCCCCCACATCCCCATGACTCGTTGCCCACGCCCCAGTAGCGGACGTTGAACGGCTCACGATCTCCGTGAGCGGCCCGCACGTCCGCCCACGTGGTGCTGCCAGCTGGCGAATTGCAGTACTCGATCCACTGGTGGAAGACGCTGGCCGGTAGCGTCCGCACGTTCGCCGCGATGTAGGGTTGGGCGCCGATCAACCGGCAGAAGCGGATGAATTCGTGTGTGCCGAAGTGATTCGGCTCATATTTCTGCGGGACGATGCCCACATCCCGCCATTCGCGATTGTCCACCCAGAAGTTCGTTCGACGCGGACGCCTCTCGCGCGGCCCGATCCCATCGCGCCAATCATACGCATCGGCGAAGCATCCACCCGGCCAGCGCACGACGCCCGGCTTGATCTCGCGCATCGCCTCCACCAGAGCCTTGCGAATGCCTCCGATATTGGGAATTCGCGAGTCCTCTCCGACCCAAACGCCATCATAAATCACGCCGCCCAGGTGCTCGATGAAGTGCCCGTAGATCTCCGGAGCAATGCGAGCGATCGGCTCGTTCAACAGGACCTCGATCCGGGAATCCACCGCCGACGGCGCCCCCCACAAGGCCGCCCTATGCCGATCGAAACGTGAAGGACGCAGAAGCGCGAACACGGCCCCGGTGACCGCCGATCCGAGAAATGCGCGACGCGTATACCCCTTTCGCCCCATCGCCCGCTCGTGGAAGAGAGAGGCACGGAGCGGGGAGACCTCTCGGAGGAAGTCTCCTCCGCTCCTCTCCGCGCGTCAGAACAGGACTTTCAAAGCGAGCTGGATGTCGCGAGGATCTCCCGCACCGGTGGAGCGCCCAAAGAGCGGGCTATTCAAATCCGCCACGGGCGTCCCCAGATTCACACGATTGAAGGCGTTGAAGAACTCGGCGCGGAATTGGACCGTCGCTGTCTCCGTCACCCGGAAGTTCTTGAAGAGCGAGATGTCTGTGCTCGCATACCATGGACCGCGGAACGTGTTCCGCCCGAGGTTCCCCAAGGTCCCCGGAGCTGGCAACGGGAAGTCCGCGGCGGTGAAGATCCCTCGCAAGAAATCGCTGCGGCTCAAATCGCGTTTGGTATTCCCCCAGCTCGGCGTATTCGGCCGGTCGCCCGTCTGGCCATCCGCATTGAAGTCACCCCGGGGATATGGCGCTCCGTGAAAGACACTGAACGGCGCGCCCGATTGAATCTGCGTGATCGCATTGAGCTGCCACCCGCCGATGATGTGTCGCAGCACAGGACGCTCCCGCCAGAACGGGATCTCCCAGATGAGGTTGAGCGAGAACTTCTTCCCGCGATGGAACCCGGTGACCGAGCGATCCAAGTCGCGCCGCGTCACCTCCATGGCCGCGCCCGGCGTCTCCAAAGCCTTCCCGAAGGTGAAGGCGGCTTGGAACGCGAAGCCTTGACTGTACCGCCGGCTCACCTGAATAGTCCCGCCATGGAAGCTGGAGCTGGCCCCGGTCTCACCCAGGCTGATGCTACCGAAGCTCGGGTTCAGCCGATCCAATCGGCCATCGAGCAGGTCTCCGGCGAAGCGGTTATAGTTCTCGCCACCTGGCCCGTCGCCCGTATGGAGGTGCCGCCCCACCGAGCCGATGTAGTTGATCTCCGCCACCAGCCCACCGGGCAACTCGCGCTGAATGCCGAGGAACCAGTTCTGCGCGTACGGCGTCGTGATGTTAGGATCCACGACCCTCAAGTTCACCCGTGTGCCGCGAATGCCCCCACGCTCGTCCAAACCGCGCGCGAGCGCCGGATTGGGTGGATACTTCGGCCCCAGCGTATACACGATCGGGGGAGCTCCCGGCGTGCGCACATCCGTCGAGGCCGCGGCGAATCGTGGCGGATTCATCTTCTCATCGGTGTAGATGGTGTTGTTGAGCCGGTTATAGGAGATCCCAGTCCCGCCTCGAATCACGAGCTTCCCTCTCCCGGAGACGTCCCACGCGAACCCGAAGCGCGGTGCGAAGTTATTGTTGTCCGACTTGAAGAGCTGATCCACGTAGGCCATGCGCGCATTGGCGATCCGCTCAAAGACGTTCCGCCCCGGTGCGTAGATGATGTTCTGGAATTTCCACCCGACTTTGCTCGGCGTGCCGAAGTTCTCGTATCGCAACCCGATGTTCAGCGTGAAGTTCCGCCGCACTTTCCAATCATCCTGGATGAACGCGGCGAACTCGAAGTTGCGATAGCCCGCCGAGATCCCCGTCGCCAACCCCGTCATAGGATCCACGGCGCGCAACTCGGTCAAGGGCTCATCGTTGGCGAAATTCAGGATGCTGTTGAACGTGTAGTTCGGTCGCTCCCAGTGATGGAAATCGTGATTGTCCTGCACGCGACGAATCTCGAAGCCTGTCTTCAGCCCATGATTCCCCCGGTTCATCGTGAGCGTGTCCTTGTACTCGAAGACGTTCTGCGCGAAACGAATCGGCATCCAGAACGCGGTGCCGAATCCGGCGCCCAATCCGGAGATCGTGATCGTCGGCGACTCCGGATTCAAATCCGGCGCGCGACCGTGCATGCGCAGGTACCCGAAGCTGAATTCATTCACCGTACGCGGGGAGATGATGTGCGTGTAGGCGAGATTGAGGAACTGATTCCGATGCGGGAAGGGTTGTCGGAACTTCGGTCGCACCGCGACGTCCACCGGATCGAGCTTCGTCCGGTAGTACGTGCCGCGCAGTCGCCCGTTGCCCCCGAAGAGGAGGTGGTCAATCCGAATGTTGAACTGATCGCCATTGCGCACGCCCGAGGGAGCGACGGTGACGCTCCCGACATCCGGGATCCCATCGGGAGGACCGATCTGCGTGGCTCCGGGGACCGGGCTCCCCAAGTCGCGCAAACCGGTCGTCGGATACGCCAACGGCGGGAAATTCTTCAACAGATATGCCGCGATCGAATTGGGGCGCGTCCGCAGGACGAAGTCCACGAACTCCTTCGTCTCCACCGTCGTCACGAACGCTTGACCGGTCGCCGCCCGAAGCCCCTCATATGAGGTGAAGAAGAACGTCTTATCCCGACGGATCGGACCTCCGAGACTGTAGCCGAAATCGTTCCGTCGGAACTCGGGGGCGACGCGCTGTCGCTCCTCTTTGGTCGCATCTCGGCGGAGCGCGCCGCGCGCGAAGATGTTCAGAGCGCGAAGGTTGTCATTGCGGTGGAAGAAGAAGACCGACCCATGAAACTCGTTGGTACCCGACTTGGTGACGATGCTGATGATGGCGCCCGAATTCCGCCCATACTCGGCCGAGGGGTTGTTGGTGATCACCTGGAACTCCTGCACCGACTCGACATTGGGAATCATCAGCACCGTCCCTCCCCAAGGATTCCCGTTGATGCTGGCCCCGTCGAGCGAGGCGTTATTTCCAGATCCCCGCTGACCGTTCGCGTTGATGCCGATCCCGTATTCCGGCGTCAGGAAGTCGGCGCCTGTCGCCAATCCCGTGATCCCCGGCTGCAGCGCGGCCAGTTGGAAGACATTTCGAAGCTGAAGCGGCAGATCCACGATCTTCTTCCGCTCGACGACGGCTGAGACATCCGCCTTTTCCGTCTGAAGCTGCGCCAGCCCCGCCGTCACCTCGATGACTTCCTCCAACACGCCTGGCTCCAGCTCGAAATTCACGCCCAGGGTCGCGCCGACGAACAGGACGACATCGGTGCGCACGGCCTTTCGGAATCCTTTGGCTTCCACCGTTACGTCATAGCGCCCCGGGGGAAGGTTCACGATCCGATAGAATCCGCTCTCGTTGGAGAGAACCGTTCGCGTCTCTCCGGTATCTTTATTCGTCGCCGTCACGGTCGCACCCGGAACTAAAGCTCCTGTGGGATCGACGATCGTCCCCTGAATGGTCCCCAGTTGCTGTTGGGCGCGAACGCTCCCCGGCACCAGACTCCCAAACAGAAGGACAATGACGCCTATAGCGAAGACACCTCTCAGTGATATCCGCATCTTGCGACCTCCTTTTGGCTTGGCATTCCCATACGCTGACCCCTTACTACTACCACTATGCTGCGCCCGCGAGCTGATTGTCTTGAACGCTCTTAGGGTCATTGAACAGGATTAGGGTGAGGCCCTACGGGATCAATGAGGTCCGGCCTCCTTCGCCGCAGGACCGGACCTCCAGTCCTCAGGGCTAAAAGCTGAGCGTGGCTCGCAAGTTGATGGTGCGGTTCCCCGTCGGAGCCCCGACGACGCCGAACGTCGTGCTGAAGACGTTGGCATTAGGGAATCCCCATCTCGGATGGTTCAGGACGTTGTTGAACGCCGCATAGAGCTCCAAGTGCGTGCGCTCGGCCAGCGGGATAGTTTTCGTGAGCGAGACGTCCCACTGGAACGTATTCCGGTCGCGCAGAAAGATCAACTGCCCGAACTCTCCGGGAGTCGTATTGGGGAGCAGGAACTGCGGGTTAGCCCGACCATCGGGGCCGATCAGCCGGGGATCCACGGCGAGCCGTTGCAAATCGGTCACGCCGGCTCGACCGGTCAGACGTCTCAACGGGGCCTTGAACATCTCCTGAATTTGCTTGAGCGTGACCCCGGGAGCGAGTCGGACACCGCTCGCGGCCGGATTGTTCGTGTTGTTGACCGTCTGAAACCCGCCGGTCAGTTGAATGGGCGCTCCCGTTTGGAAGACGAAGATCGAGCCCAAGGTCCATCCTCCGAACACGCCGTTGAGTACGCGATTGTTGAGGTCCAACCACCGCCCTCTCCCGATCGGTAGATCGTATGTTCCGAACGATTGGATGACATGACGCAGGTCGAACGGAGAAACCCGCTTGTCCAAGCGAAGGTTCCGCAGCGTGGTGAAGTCGAGGCTCTGGTTCTGGTTGTCCACGGCGAGGTTCGTCATGCTCTTGCTCCAGGTGTAATTCGTCGTCCAGGTCAGGCCATGCGTGAGACGCTGCCGGAGCTGGATCTGAAGACCGTTGTAGCTATGCCATCCCGTATCGTCCACATAGTTCAGGCGACCGGCGACATATGGGTTCAGGAGGAAGAAATTGATCGGATAAGGTCCGGGGACGTTGTAGCGTGGATCAATCCGCAAACAGGGGCTGAAGGCGCTGCCGAACATCCGACACACATAGTTGGGATTCGTCGCCAGCGTCGTAGCCAGAGCGCCGACGGCTCCCGTCTGCAACTGAGTGATGAAGGTCGGCGATTGATACCCAGAGCCAGGCGCAATCGGCGGCACTCCCCCGCGCGCACCGAAAGCGGCATCGAAGATGGGCAGCGGGACCTGTCCGGGAAGCCCTCGATACTGGAAGCTGTTCACCCCGGCCGCCTGATTGATCGCGAGATTCCGCTGGGCGTTCTTGAACTCCTCAAGGAACCCGTTCTCGAAGATGTTCACCTCGTTCAAATTGCTCGTGCGCCAGGAGAGCTTCGATTGATTCCCCACATACCGGATCTCCAATACGGAGTTTCGCCACAACTCGCGTTGGATACCGAAATTCCAATTGATCGTATACGGAGCGCGCAACGTGGGATCAAAGCCGCTGATAGTGCGCGCGAATGTTTGATCCGCTTGATTGATGACCCGCTTGTACTCGGTCGTGGGGAAATCGAACGACGAGAGCGTGAGCGGATTGGCGACGATGTCCGAGAGCGTGTAAAAGGCGGGCAGCGCCGTCTTCCCCGGCTGCCCCGGGATGAGCGGGATGGCGCTGACGAATTTCCCGACGTTGGGACCGAGGTTCGCGGCGAAGAACTGCGTGCCCTCGTCGTAGTAGATGATCCCATACGAGGCGCGAACCACCGTCTTCCCTTCCCCGAAGAGTTTGCCCAACCATCCACCGAGCCGCGAGGGGTTCCATGCGAAGCCGAAATTCGGCGCGAGATTGCGCCAATCGGTCCGATATGGGATCCGACCCACGTGCAGCGTCGGGTTGGTGTTGCCGCTCAGCTCGCCCGGGGCGAACAAGCGCCGCGACGGCCCGAAGATGCTCGCCAAATCGGGAACGGCCGTGATCCCCTTGCCATCCTTCATGGGGCCTTGAATCTCCCAACGCAATCCGTAGTTCACGGTCAAGCTCCGCGTGACCCGCCACCGGTCTTGCACGTAGATACCGCCCATGAGCGAGTTCGTCCAGGTGAAATTGATGAACCCGTCGTATCGGAACGTGTCCGGATTGACCACGCGCACGAAATTCGCTGCAGCGACGCGACCGGTCAAGAGGTTATATAGCGCCAGAGGCTCGCCCAATTGAGTGGGGTTGATCCCCGGGATCGTCGCCGTCGTGAAGGCTGTTGAGGCTTGCAGCGGATCCCCAGACGGCGTGCCCATCGCGTACGTGGGAAGCGGGAAGACCTCGGCCGTATCGTTCCACACGGTCTTTCGGAAACTCCCCCCCAACGTCAGGGTGTGTTCCCCGCGCGTCAGCGTCAGCGTGTCGTAGATCGTCGTGATGAAATGGCGTCCCGTCACATTCTGCTGATCAATGAAGGGGACAACGACATCGAAGGGCAACGTGGTGCCGATGCGCAGCGGGGTCCCGTCGAACTGATAGTAGAGGCCATATTCCGCCCGAGTATTCGTGTCCCCGCTGTGCTGTACCCCGTAGCGAAATTCATTGAATGTCCGAGGGGAGAAGGTGGATTGCAGCGCCATGGAGTAGATGAAATATCCCAGGCGAAACGGATTGGTCCGGCTCAACCCCGGTACGGGCAAGCGTCGCTCTCCCGGTTGCCAACTGTGGTAATAATTCCACGTGAAGGTGAACTGCTGCTTCGGCGTGATGTGATAATCGAATCGGACGGTGGGGAAGTACTGATACAGATTATTCTCCTCGTCCCACGCGTAGGTATCGCGGTTGAGATCATTGTCCGGGACCGGGGTGGCATACTTGGGGATCTGATTGTGCAGTGCAAGGATCGCCTGCGTCACGCGATCCAGCTTCGTCGGCAAGCCTTTCGCCGCCGCCAGCTCCAGGACATTGACCGTCCTCACTTGATCGGTCGTACCGGCGACCACGTATGTGTAGACTCCCCGCTGAGCCTCGGGCGTCAGCACGGCGACCGTACGGGCCACGCGCAGGGGTTGAAACCGACGTTCGAAATTGACGAAGACGAACATCTTCTTCTTGAAAGGACCGAAAGGCAAAAGGGGGCCTCCGAAATTCCCACCATAGTCATGCGAGCGCGAGCGCAGGCGCGGCAAGCCCTGAGCATTTCGCGCCCAGGTATTGGCATTGAACTTCTCGCTCCGAGGTTCATAGAAGAGGCTGCCATGATACTCGCTGCCTCCCCGCCGGGTCGTGAACTTGATGTTCGTGCCGCTCTGGGCTCCAGAATCCGCGCCGAGTCCCCCCGTTTCAATGGAGACCTCCTCGACAGCCCCCAAGCGCACCGGAACGGTCATGAAGAAGACCGTGCCACCGCTCTTGAAGCCGTTAGACGCATTGTTGATGCCATCAACCGTGACGTTCAGAGCACCGCCCGCCAAATTGTTGTAGCGCGTACTGCCTCCCGTAGCCGGAGCCGCTCCCGGAGCGAGTCGGGCAAGGGCTAAGACGTTACTGCGGTTGGCCAATGGCAGCTTGGTGATCGTCTCTTTCGCAATCGTGCTCACCACGAGCTGAGACGACGTCTCCAGTCCTTCGGACGGCCCCACAACGGTGACGGTCTCCGTCATCTGACCGATCTCCAACTTGACGCGCACATCCGTCGTCTGACTTGTGGAGACGGAGACATTCGAGATGACAGCCGTCTGGAATCCGGGCGCAGTCACCGTGATCTCATAGACCCCGCTCGCCAGATCGGGAAAGAGGAACGTCCCATGAGGACTTGAGACGGTCTCTTTCGTCAACCCCGTCTTCGTGTCCTTCAAGATGACTTTCGCGTTGGGAACAACAGCGCCGGTGGGGTCCTCGACAGTCCCGGAGATCGCTCCGACGATCCGCAGTTGTGCGAACGCCGGTAATCCACCGGATCCCCATACGGCGATCCCCACGAGAACGATGCGGGAGACGAGTCGGGTGAAAGACCTCACCATCATCGTTCGATCCTCCCCTGTTTGGTCTCACCTCCTGATGCGGGAGCACCCTACTACCAATGCGACGGCGTTGTCTTGCACGATCTTAAGGGCTTTGGAATGGGGTTAAGGACGCGCCGACCGAAACCTCAGCGGAAAGGTGACCACTCAAGATGCACGCGCGGAGGAAGATCCGGGCTGTCCATAGTAAGCTCCCGGCCCATGCTTGCGAAAGAAGTGCTTCTCCAGTAAGGTCGCAGGGATCGCCCGGCACGCGGGATTCAGAGAGAGCGTCTCCAGGGCCATCCGGGCGATGTACTCCAGGACGATAGCCGCCTCGACCGCCGCTTCAACCGTCGCCCCCCACGTGAACGGGGCATGCCCGGCGACCAAGACGGCCGGCATGTGCTGCGGATCCAACGTCGCGAAGCGCTCCACGATAACGCGCCCTGTGTTCACCTCATAATCGGAGAGGATCTCCTCCAGTGTGAGGGGACGGGTGCAGGGGATCGCTCCATAAAAGTAATCCGCATGCGTCGTTCCCAGAGGGGGGATGTCGCGCTGCGCTTGGGCCCAAATCGTGGCATAGAGGCTGTGAGTGTGCACGATTCCACCGATGTTGGGGAACGCGCGGTATAATTCGCGATGCGTGGGCGTATCCGAACTCGGGCGCAGTGCGCCCTCGACGACCTCTCCGGTCTCCAACGAAACCACGACCATGTGCTCCGGCCTCATCCGATCATAAGGGACGCCCGACGGCTTGATGACGAAGACGCCATCCCGACGAGAGATGCCACTGGCATTCCCCCACGTCAGGAGGACGAGCCCTTCCCGGACCAATCGCAGATTCGCCTCACAGACTCGCTCTTTCAGCTCCTCGAGCATCGCCCCCCTCCTACTGCCGAACGCGATTCCGAATCTCAATCAGGCGCTTCATCACATGATGGAGATTGCCGTGCCACTCCTTTGTTCCGAACGCGTCGTGCAACGTGCGATATAAGGGGTACAGCTCTCGATAGACCGCGTGCGCCTGAGGATTCGGCTGGAATCCCCTGGGCTTCAGCCCGGTCATCGCGCGCTGAGCTTCGGGGATCGAATCGTATCCTCCCGCTCGCTTCCCCGCGACCACGGCTCCCGCGATCGCTGCTCCCAGAGCGCAGGTTTGAGCGGAGCGACTGATTCGAATCGGGCGCCCGAGGACGTCGGCGTAGATTTGCATGACGAACGGATTCTTCTCAGCGATCCCCCCGCAGGCGATCACCCGCTCGATTGCCACTCCGTATTCCTCGAATCGCTGGATGATCGTGAGCGCGCCGAAGGCCGTCGCTTCGACCAAAGCGCGATAGATCTCGGCTGGCGTCGTGTAGAGCGTCTGCCCCAGCAGCAATCCCGTCAGGCGTTGATCCACAAGGATCGTTCGATTCCCGTTGTTCCAATCGAGGGCGAGGAGCCCGGATTCGCCCGGCTTCACGCGCGCCGCGGCTGATGCCAACGCCTCGTGCGTGCCCGCGCGCCCGAGCGGGCGGATGTAGCGGATGAACCAGTTGAAAATATCTCCGACCGCCGACTGACCGGCCTCAAGACCATAGTAGCCCGGGATCACACTTCCTTCCACAATGCCACAGAGCCCAGGAATATCAGGCAGATCGCGGTCCGTCGGGACGACCGTGATGTCGCATGTGCTCGTCCCGATGATCTTCACCAGCGTGCCGGGAGCGACGCCAGCCCCGACGGCCCCCAAGTGTGCGTCGAAGGCCCCGACGGCTACCGGTATGCCTGGAAGCAGTCCCGTCCGCCGCGCCCATTCCTCGGTCAACCCACCGACGGCTCGATCCACCGGATACGCTTTCGGGCGCAACCGCGCTCGCAATTCGGCCAACTTCGGGTCCAGCGCAGCGAGGAACTCCGTGTCGGGATACCCTCCCCAGGCCTCGTTATACATCGCCTTATGCCCGGCTGCGCAAATGCCCACCATGAGCCGATCCGGATGCTCGGTCCCCGTCAGCATCGCGGGAATCCAGTCGGCGAGCTCGACCCAGAGGTATGCCGCATCGAAGACCTCCGGACTCGTGCGCCGACAATGAAGGATCTTGCTGAAGAACCACTCGCTCGAATAAACCCCGCCATATTTGGCCAGATAGTGAGGGCGCATCCGCCGCGCCAGCTCCGTGATCTCCTCCGCCTCGGCGACCGCCGTGTGATCCTTCCACAGCCAGGCCATCGCCGCCAAAT
>JBEPZV010000009.1:63571-66668 GCA_041640655.1 bacterium | reverse complement strand
CCGTCGAGCCTGCCCCCCATACCCTGCGAAGGGGGATGGGCATAGCTCTCAGACTCCCGCCACCCACTTGAGATGGCGGAGAACCCACTCAGGAGGGATGAACGACTATGAGCATCGAGATGACACGTATTCAGCAAGTCCTCTCCGGGCTTCTCATGGGATTATGGCTCCTGGCCCCTCCGGTCTTTCCACAGGCGAAAGGGAAAGCGCCGACGGCCCCAGCTGCGCAAAAGCTCGACGACGGCTATACGGCCAAGATTCGCGAGTACACGACCGAACCGTTCTTCTTGACCGAGTTGGTGGATCACCTGCCGGCCTCCGATACGGTCCCGACGCCGGAGAAAGTGCTCGGCTATGTCATCGGTGCGCCGGACAAGCTGACGTATACGAAGGACATCTACCGCTACATGCGCGAGCTGGAGAGAGCGACGCCGCGAGTGAAGGTCTTCACGATGGGTTATTCGGAGGAGGGGCGGGAGATGATCCTGGTCGTCGTCTCCGATGAAGCGAATATGCGGCGGTTGGATCGGTACAAAGAGATCACCGCCCGACTCGCCGATCCGCGTACGATCACCGAGGATGAGGCCAAACGGCTGATCGCCGAAGGGCTCCCCATGTATTGGGCGACAGGAGCGATTCATTCGCCGGAGACCGGCGCGCCCGAGATGCTCATGGAGCTGGCCTACCGGCTGGCCGTCGAGGAGACCCCCTTCATTCAAGAGATCCGAAAGAACCTGATCGTGCTCATCACGCCCGTCGTCGAGGTGGACGGACGCGATCGCCAGGTGGATCTCTACAACTACCGCAAGGCGAACCCCAATAAGCCCGCGCCCAGCCTGATCTACTGGGGCAAGTACGTGGCGCACGACAACAATCGCGACATGATGTCGCTGTCGCTCGCCCTCAGCCGACACATGATGCGGACCTTCCTCGAATGGCATCCGCAAGTGCTGCATGACCTGCATGAATCGGTCCCCTTCCTCTACACCTCGACGGGCACGGGTCCGTATAACGCGTGGATTGATCCGATCCTCGTCAATGAGTGGCACCTTCTGGCCTATCATGAGATCGAGGAGATGACCAAGCGGGGCGTGCCCGGTGTGTGGACCCACGGATTTTACGACGGATGGGCGCCCAACTACATGTTCTACGTCGCCAACGGACACAACGCGATCGGGCGGTTCTACGAGACCTTCGGGGGGCGCGGAGCAGACACCAGCGAACGCACGGTCCCGCCCGCGCAAACGGCACGCACCTGGTATCGGCCAAATCCCCCGCTGCCTCGCGTGCGGTGGTCGCTGCGTAACAACATCAATCTGCAGCAAAGCGCGCTCCTGTTCGCCATGAATTTCGTGGCGAGGAACAAGGAGCGATTCCTGCATAATTTCTACCTCAAGAGCAAGCGCTCCGTGCTCAAGGCGACGACCGAAGGTCCAGCCGCTTGGGTCATTCCGGCCGACGATCCGCGTCCGGTCGAATGCGCCGAATTGGTCAATCTCTTGCGCCTTCAGGGTGTCGAGGTTCACACGGCCGATCGCGACATCGAGGTGACGGTGAAGGAAGGGCGAGAGGAGAAGAAGCTCACCTTCCCCGCCAGCAGCTACATCATCCGCATGGATCAGCCCTATAGCCGCATGGCCGACATGTTGCTCGACACGCAGTATTACAACCCGAACGATCCGCGTCCATACGACGACACGGGATGGTCGCTCGGCGCGTTGAAAAACGTCCGGACAGTGCGCGTGACGGATCCGGCGATCTTGAACGCCCCGATGACGCTGCTAACGACCGATGCGAAAGTCCGAGGCCGGATTGTGGGATCGGCGGCGACGGCCGGCTATCTCATCAATCACAACACGGATAACACGCTCGCGACATTCCGCTTCCGACTGAGGGACGTGAAGATGCTCGCGGCCGAGGAGCCGTTCCGCGCACTGGACCGCGCGTTCAATGCCGGGTCGTTCATCATCCCCACAGAGGGAAATTCACCGGACTTGCGCGCCCGGCTCGAACGCGCGGCCGCGGATCTGGGACTCACAATCTACGCCGTCGAGGAGCTGCCGAAAGTCCCCACGCACGAGATCGCCGTCCCGCGCATCGCGCTCGTGCACACGTGGACGAACACGCAGAACGAGGGATGGTTCCGCCTCGCCTTCGATCGCCTGCAGCTCCCCTACGACTACATCTCCGTACACGTCCTGCGCGATACGCCTGATCTGCGCGCCAAATACGACGTGATCATCCTGGGGCCGACGCCGGGCAGCGCGCAGACGATCGTCAATGGCATCCCCAAGCGCGGCGATCCCATCCCCTGGAAGAAGAGCGAGCTGACGCCGAACATCGGGACGTCGCCCGATCAAACCGATGACATCCGCGGGGGGATCGAACTGGAGGGCATGGTCAATCTGAAGCGCTTCATCGAGCAGGGAGGGCTTTTCATCACGATCGGGAGCAATGCGGCAGTCCCCATTGACTACGGGCTGATCCAAGGGGTGTCCATGGTGCCCACGCGCGAGCTGCAGGCGCGCGGCGGCGTCTACCGCGCCGTCTTCGCTGACAAGCGGAGCCCGATCGCCTATGGCTACGGCGACCAGTTGGCCGTCTACTTCAACCAAGCGCCGGTATTTCAAGTGAGCATGGCCGGTGGCCTGGGAGGCGGCGGCGCCTTCGGCGCGCAGCAGCAACAGCCAGCCGGACGACCGAGCGGACGCGGCTCGCTCACCGATCCCGATATCCCACAAGGGCGCCCGTATGTGCCCCCTCCGCCACCGCGCCCGGCCGGAGAATCAGGACTCCCGGAAGAGGTGAGCGAATTCGTGCGCGCGCTTCTGCCGCCACCGGAGGAGAGACCGCGCGTTGTGCTGCGCTTCGCTGAAGAGCGCGACCTCCTCATCGCCGGCATGCTCGCCGGAGGCCACGAGCTGGCGAATCGCCCGGCCGTCATTGATGTCCCCGTGGGCAAAGGCCACGTCCTCCTGTTCGCCAACAATCCGATGTGGCGTCAACAGACGCAGGGGAGCTTCTTCCTCCTCTTCAACGCCATGCTGCATTACGACCATCTCCACGTCGGGCGGCAACGAGCGCGCGCGGCAGTGGC
>JBEPZV010000009.1:0-63471 GCA_041640655.1 bacterium | reverse complement strand
GGCGAAATACGTGCGACAGGCGCGAGCGATCGCCTCTTCGGAGAGCACGGCCGGACTCTCTGTGAACTTCGCGTGGCCGAGCACGTGCTCGATGAGATCGCGCGGATGGCAGCCGCGTGGCTCGATCCCGCGTCTCTCGTAAACCTCGCGATAGAGGAATTCGACGACGGCGGGATCGTAGGCGAGCCCCCGCTGCTCGCAACAGCGGCGAAAGATCTCCTCATACATCGGGCGCGTCGGATTCGCCACATGGACCTTGAAACGGATGCGTCGGAAGAAGGCGTCGTCCACCAGCTCCCTCGGTTCGAGGTTCGTCGCGAAGATGACGAGCGTATCGAAGGGGAGCGGGAATTTCTCCCCCGTGTGAAGGGTGAAGTAATCCACGCGCTTCTCCAGCGGGACGATCCACCGGTTGAGCAAGTCGCGTGGGCGCACGAGCTGACGGCCGAGATCGTCGAGGATGAAGACGCCGCCGTTGGCCTTCACCTGTGGCGGTGCCTCGTAGTACTTTGAGACGGGATTCATGCGCAGATCGAGCATGTCGAGCGTCAGCTCACCACCAACGAAGACCGTGGGGCGGCGACACCGAATCCATCGGCGATCGGGGGCCGGAGGCGCGTCCTCGACGGGGACGTGATCCACCGGGTTGAAAATTTTGATGATGTGGTTCCCCACCTCGATCGCATAAGGGATGAAGATGTCGCCCGCGCTGGCGATGGCTCTCCCGATGGCTTCGGCGATAAGCGTCTTTCCGTTCCCCGATGGGCCGTAGAGGAAGATCGAGTGGCCGGAATTGATCGCCGGACCGAGTTGTTCGATGAGATCCTCGCTCACGACGACCGACGCCAACGCGGCGCGCAGCGTCTCGCGATCCACCCGAACGCTGGCGAGGGAGTGGTGGCGCACGCGCTCCACATAGTGGCTCAACGGGACGGGGGCCGGTCCGACGTAGAGGCTCACCTCGAGGAATTCGCGCGCGCGCTCGCGCCCCAAGCTCGTCAAGCTGTACCGATAGGACCCCTTCTCGATCCCCTCGACGCCCCGCACTTCGATCAGCTTCTCCGTACGCAAGAACTGGAAGAGCGAATCGAGCACGAAGTAGGGGAGTCGAAGATCCTCGGCGACCTCCGAGCCCGTCGCTTCGCCCGCGTAGTAAAGCGTCTTCACAATGAGCTGAACGAGGAGATCGGGATCGAGCCCTGTCTCTTCGAGCGTTTGCGGGACAGGGGGGGCCGCTACCGTGGAGGCTGACGGCAGGGGAGGCTTTCGGACCTCAGATTCGGACATCGCGTGCGCCTCCTCAAGAGCGCCGTCCGGCGGTCACCGTCCGGCGCACCACTTTCCGCGCCGTGACGTGCCGCAGCAGCTCGTCGCGACGAAGGAAGTAGGTCGGCGCCGCTCGACCTCGACTGAAGAGCTTCTCGGCCTGATCATCCCAATGCGGACTGTTCGGGTCATCGCTGTGGCCCAGCGGAACGACCGAGTACGAGCGAGGGGGTCTTGTCAGGATCACGATGTGCGTCGCCGATTGTCCGGCGCGCCCGAGCATCACGCCGCCACTGGGGACGAACGCGATGGCGCGAGGTGTAGCCATCCCCACATTGTTCGGCCCGTGATTGAGCGACCCCCCGCCGACGGGCCATGTCCGCCTCCCTCCTTCACGCCCGACGCGGAAATACCGCCCATACGGGACGCGCAGCGATCCAAAGGTCGCTTTCAACCAAGCCGCAGCGCGCTCCAAGGCTTCGAGAAGTTGCGCATCGGTCACCGCGGGCGGAGGATCAACGAGCGGCGCGAGCGCCGGACCAAGCCCTTTCTTAAAGGCGTAGAACGCGAGCGCCCCTTCCGAGTCGGGATCGCTCCGCCGATTCCACTGTTGGATCAGCTCGTAGACCACAGCCGCATCGGCCGATTTCGCCGTTTCGGGCGAGCGCTCCCAGGCCATCTTCACGCGCGCTTGCCACAACTCGGCATGCCAGACGCCGGTATCGAAGGCGAGGGCGAGCGCCTGATCTTCGGTAACGCGCGTGGCGGCTTCCAGCAGCTCCGTCACGCGCTCGCCTCGTTGATGGCGCGGCGCCGTGCGACTCGCGTTGTAGATATACGGGAGGTATCGCTCCGGCACGAGCGGGCTCTCCCGCATCATGGCGAAGGGCGTCACGTTGCAATTGTGCATGTAGCCCGAGGGAGGATTGAGGAGCTGCACGAGATCGGTGAGCGGATGAATCCCACGCCATTCGGTGGCCGCCGTATGCCCTGGAATGGGACGGCTCGGATCCACGCCCGCGGGGCGGACCGGCACCCGCCCGATGCGCACGTAGTAGATGTCACCCGAGGTGCATCCGATCAAGACATTCTGCGCCATGAGCTGAAGACGCGCGAGCGCGCGCTTCATCTCCTCGACGTCGCGAGCCGTCAGCATCTCGAGGGTCTGATCCATCAACTCGACCTCTTCCGCATACGGAAGGGCCAGCGCGTACGCCTGATTCCCTCGACGCGCGACGATCGGCCCATGATGCGTCTCCTCGATCTCGACGCTCACCCACTCCAGGCGATCGCCGCTTCGAACGCCGATCTTCTCCACGCGCACGCGCATCGGGCGCCACGCTCCCTCATAGCGATAGAGGCGCGGATTGTCGGGATGGACCTCCTCTTCGTATACATCGGCCGTATCCGGTCCTCCCGTTGTCATCGCGATGGAGCAGTGGGCGCTGTGCCCGAGGGCGGGAAGCGGCGTGCCGAGAATGGCGACGCCTGCGGCGGCGAACTCGCCCGCATAGATGCGGAGCTGGTAGAAGCGGAATTCGCCGTACCACTCCAGATGCGGATCAATGATGGCGATCGGAGCGCGCATCGCCGTGCGCTCGGGCGCGATGAGCATGGCGTTGGAGCCACGATCCCCGCGTTCGAGATCACTCTGGAGCCGTCCCCACAAGCGCCGCAGCTCAGGCGAAAGACCTTGAGGCGGGTCAGGCACAACCCCCACGCGGCGCAGATCGGCCAGCGCTTCGCCCATCGGCCAACCAAAGAGGATGAATCGCCCCAGAGCGACGACGTGCCAGGGCTGAATCTCCGGCGCCCAAGCCGGCACTTTCTCCGGATGTTCCCTCATGTACGCCTTCACGCCTTCGATGAAGGCCTCGATCACGGCGCGCGCCTTCGGGCTGAGGCGATGATAATTCCGCCGACTCACCTCGGCGTGTCGCCAGAGGCGTTGGACGTAATCCTGACGGAAGAATGCGGGACCGAAAACTTCAGCCATCGTCCCTGTGGCGCGGCGATAGTTCTTGAGCAGCTCCTCGAGCCGATCCTCCGCTTGCGCATATCCGACGGCGTAAGCCGCTGCCTCCAGGTCCGCGGCGAAGACGTGCGGGACGCCGAACTCATCCCGATAGATGATGGCCGTCGCCAACCCGGTGTGGCCGGCGCTCCGCGGGATCACAGGGCTTCCCACAAGCAGCGCGAGGCCGATCCAGAGAAGGGCATGTGGCTTCCATCGAGAGCTCGCCATACGGTCAATACCCCACCGGTCGTCCATCCATGCGTGGGTCGGAAGCCCCCAGGCGCATGCCCGTCTCCGGCTCGATCATGATCGCCTGCACATCGCCCATGTAGCGCGGTCTCTCGGCGAAGGTGTGCCCGCGCGCGCGCAGCGCCTCCATCGTGTCTCGGGAGAGGCCGAACGGTTCATGGACGATCTGATCCGGCATCCATTGATGATGAATGCGCGGCATCGCGATGGCTTGCTGAAGATTCATCCCGAAATCAATGACGTTGAGGATGACCTGCAAGACCGTGTTGATGATCGTCGGCCCTCCCGGGCTGCCGAGGGCGAAATAGGGCTTCCCGTCCCTGAGCACGATGGTCGGCGTCATGGCCGAGAGCGGACGCTTGCGCGGTCCGATCTGATTGGCCTCGCTCTGAAGGAGTCCGAACATGTTCGGCACGCCCGGCTTGCTCGTGAAGTCGTCCATCTCGTTGTTGAGCAGGAAGCCGGCGCCGCGAACGGCCACGCCACTGCCATAGCTGCCATTGAGCGTGTAGGTGTTGGCGACGACATTGCCCATCGCGTCCACCACGGTGAAGTGCGTCGTGTGCTCGGACTCGTAGGCGAAGGCATCGCCGGGCGCCAGCGTCGCACTCGGCGTCGCCCGTTTCATGTCAATCGTTCGGCGCAGCGCTTCGGCATATCGGCGCGACGTGAGGCCTTTCACCGGGATGCGCGCGAAATCGGGATCGCCGAGGAAACGCGCGCGATCGGCGAAGGCGCGACGCATCGCTTCGACGAGCAGATGGACATAATCGGCCGAGTTGTGACCGAGAGCGCGCAGATCGAAGCCTTCCAGAATGTGCAGCATCTCGATCAGGGCGACGCCCCCGGAACTCGGCGGCGGGACCGTCAGGATCTCATAACCGCGATACGTCGTGCGAAGCGGCGCGCGTTCGATGGCGCGATAGTTCTTCAGATCATCGAGCGTGATCAATCCCCCTCCGGCCTCCATCTCGGCGACGATGCGACGCGCCGTCTCGCCCTCGTAGAATTCACGCGGGCCGTGCTCGATGAGTCGCCGCAAGGTCTCCGCCAGCTCCGGCTGGCGGAAGATCTCCCCCTCCTCGTAATAGCGTCCATCGCGAAGGAAGATCCGTCGGCTTTCGGGGAAACGCTCAAGGAGTCGCGCCGCGCGCCTCAAGCTCTCCGCTTCGAAATGCGTGAGCACCACGCCCTCGCGCGCGAGCCGTTCAGCGGGTCGGCAGACGTCAGCCCAAGACATCGTGCCGTATTTCTCCAGAGCGAGCGCCAGTCCCGCGACCGTCCCCGGAACAGCGACAGCTCGATGACCGACGGTCGAGGCTTCGGGGACGACGTCGCCCTTCTCGTCCACGTACATATCGCGATGGGCGCGCGCCGGAGCCATCTCGCGATAGTCAATCACGGAGGCGCGCCCATCGGCCATGCGGATGAGCATGAATCCGCCGCCGCCCAAATTCCCCGCCGCCGGATGGACGACGGCCAGCGCGAGCGCGACGGCGACGGCCGCATCCACGGCGTTCCCCCCGCGCTGCAGGATCTCCACGCCCACGCGCGAGGCGAGCTCATGCGTGGAGGCCACCATCCCATGCCGCGCGCGAACAGGTCGTCCCATCGAAACCGCGGCCGGCGGCTCGTCAGAGAGCGCCGCCAGAACCATGACCAGCATCAAGGAGACCCCCCTCCGCCTCATCGCCGCCTCTCCAAAAAGCATCTCATCAGACCACGCGTTCGCATACCGGGGCCATTATAGCCGAAGGCCGTGCCCCCAGGCACGCCAGGCGGCGAGGGACGCTTGGATACCACTTGCGATGAGCCGCAGGCGAGTCCTTTTGGGATGACCGCCTTCCACAGAGAGCCCGCGAAGCAGATGATCGAATCTCGCCCAGGGCGAGCCGAAGGCGAGCCCTCGGATGCGAAGGGGGCAGTCCATCCGCACGATCGCACGCAGTGTTCGTACAGACGACGTCACGATCCGCCTCCGTGTGAGCCGCCTGCTCCCGCAGAATCGTCAGAGCCCTCGTACCACAGTGACTTCACGCGCTAACTCCCTTTTCGAAGCATCCTGGTCTTTGGAAAGGAGGTGCGTCATGTCCAGGCCCCGGCAGACCGGGTAAAGCTGACCGAGCAAGAGCACAAAGATCTGCCGGAGCTGCTCAGAAAAGGGAGCGAAAAAGCCCACACGCTCACGCGCGCCCGTGGGGTGCTGCTTTCGGATGCGGAAGTGACACCCTCATAGCTGAGGCGCTGACGATCAATCCCCGGACCGTCAGCACCCTGCGCAAGCGGTTCGGAGGGCCTGGACGCTGCTGTGACGGAGCGACCCCGTCCTGGGGCCAGGCCGAAGCTGGATGCCCGCGCAGAAGCCCTGTGGAGCGAGGTGGATCTCAAAACGAAGGCGCGTTCGCGTTCATCTGAAGCTGAATTCGGATGACTCGCTCACGCGGGCTCACATAACGCGGGTCCGCTTCGTCCGCCCGAGGCCGGTCGCTCGCTCTCTTCGAAGGACCACGTGCGGGGAGTGTGCGCCTGGTCTCGAATTCCGACGCGAATTCGTGGTATGATGAAACACCAACGCGAATGAGACCGGCCAGGAGCGAATGCCCATGATTCAGAGCCTCTTATATCGTCCGATCACCCGGCGGCCGCCGACCGTGCGCTTCACGGGACGTGTCCTCTTTCTCACGGAGGATCCGGAGCTGATCCGTCGGCAGCTCGCGGGCGAAGACCTCGTGTGGACGCCGGAGATGAAGCTTCGCGATGACATCTCGACGGACGAGATCACGCCCGCTTACGTGTGCTTCTACTTCGACGAGACGCTCGGGGATTTCCCCTACATCGGATTGAAGGCAGGGGATCAATTCCCCATCGGCCGGGGTGACGTCAAACGCGGGGGGTTCATCGCGTCGGTCTCGGGCAAGCGACGCGGCAAAGGGAGCAGCCGCGAGCAGGCGCCATTTGCCGAACTCATGGCCGGCATTCGCGTCGTGATCGCCGAGAACATCGAGCGCATCTACAAGCAGAACTGTCAGAACCTGGGATTGCTCACGACGACGAACTTCGATTTGATCGAGAAGATCCGGCGTGGGGAGGACATTCCGCTGGCGGCCTTCACTGAGGGCGAGGATGAGGTCACGCGGCAGATTGTGGAATTCGGCGGACTCTTTCCATTCAATGTCGCGCGTCTTCAGGGGCGCGCTCTCATCCCGCCGATCACGACCACACCGCGACCGATGACATTGGCTGAGAAGATCTTCGCCCGTCACATGGTCGTGGATCTGCAGCGCGATCGCGTCGGGGTGCCCGCCGTGCGTCCGGGCGATGCCGGCTTCGTTCGCGCCGATCTGCGCTTCAGCCACGAGTACGTGACACCCATGGCCGCCATCTTCTTCGAGCGCTACGTCGGCGAGAACGAACGCGTCGCCGATCCTGGTTCGATCCTCCTCTTCCGCGATCACCTGACGTTTCTGGACGACGTCATGCCGCCGGAACGACGCGCTCAAGGGCTTCTGGACTTGGCCCTGCAGCTCAAGCTCAAGCAGGAGGAGTTCGCGCGAAAGCAAGGGATTCGCTATCACGGCGAATTGAGCGACCGCAAGGGCTCTGAAGGGATCTGCCACAGCATCGTCCTGGAGCAGTATGCGCTTCCTGGGCAGGTCATCATCGGCTCGGATTCCCATACGCCGCATTCGGGAGCGATCGGAGCCCTCGCCTTCGGCGTGGGCACGACGGACCTCTTCAATTCCTGGATCACGCGCGACGTGCGCGTGCGCGTGCCCGAATCGGTGAAGATCCTCATTCGCGGGCGAAAACCGGAGAACGTCACGGCGAAGGACATCGTCCTGGCGATCCTCCGGCTCGAGTACGTGCGGAGCGGGAGGGCGATCGGGAAGGTGATCGAATATGCGGGCGAAGCCGTCGAGGCGCTCGACATAGATGAGCGCGCGACGTTGACGAACATGGCGGCCGAGATCGGTGGGTTCACGGGGATCGTCGCTCCGGATGAGAAGACGGTGGAGTTTCTGATCGAGCGCCGGGGGGTGTCGCGCGCCGAAGCGGAGCGGTGGGTCGAGGGTCTGCAGAGCGATCCCGATGCTGAGTACGCGCACGTCATCGAGCTGGATGCCGCGGAGATCCGACCGATGATCGCGCTGCCGGGGGACCCCGGCAACGGCATCGAGATCGCTCGCTTGGATCGCGAGGTGAGGATTCAGATCGCCTATGGGGGGTCCTGCACGGCTGGCAAGAAGGCGGACATGGACATGTACGCGCGCGTGCTGGCCGAAGCTCTCGCCGAGGGGCGGCGCGTCCATCCCGATGTTCGCTTCTACATCCAATTCGGCTCGCAAGAGGTTCGCCAATACTGCGCCGAACGCGGATACCTGGAGCTGTTTCGACAAGCGGGGGCGATCGTGATCGAGCCCAGTTGCGGCGCTTGCATCAACGCGGGGCCGGGAGCGACGACGAGCCGCGAGCAGGTGGCCATCAGCGCGCAGAATCGCAACTTCCCTGGCCGCAGCGGCCCCGGGCAGCTGTATCTCGCCAGCCCGCTCACGGTCGCGGCCTCGGCGATCGCGGGGAAGATCGTCGAGTGGAAGCCCCGATCGGCCCCGGCCGCGCGCGAACGGCAAACGGAGCGACGCTCCCCGGGAGTCGCCGAGGAGCACAAGGGGGAGCTCCGGGGCTGATGGATGCGCCGCCTCAGCGAGTCGCGAAGATGGGAATTGACTTCGACATGCGCAAGGGGCACAATCTCTCTTCACCAGGGGGCGTTGAACAAGCCCCGATCACCAGGCGAGGGAGGACCGCGAGGATGGACGCGACGCGAACCGTAGACGCCTTGTTGGGACAAGAGCGGGTCATCGCGCCTCCGGCCACATTTCGCGAACGGGCGTGGATTCGCGATGTGCACCTCTATGAAGAGGCAGCGCGCGATCCCGAAGCCTTTTGGGGGCGCGTGGCCGAAGAATTCGTCCACTGGTCCCGCCCGTGGGATCGCGTGCTCGAATGGACGCCGCCGGCGCCCGGGACTTCCCCGCCCTGGTTTCGCTGGTTCGTGGGCGGACGATTGAACGTCTGCTACAACTGCGTGGATCGGCATGCGCAGACGTGGCGGCGAACGAAGGCGGCGATCATCTGGGAGGGAGAGCCGGGCGAAGAGCGCGTCCTCACGTATCAGGACCTGCATCGCGAGGTGCAGAAGTTCGCCAATGTCCTCAAAGCGCTCGGCGTGCGCCGCGGCGATCGCGTGACGATCTACCTGCCGATGATTCCTGAGCTGCCCATCGCGATGCTCGCCTGCGCGCGTATCGGAGCTATCCACAGTGTGGTCTTCGGCGGCTTCTCAGCCGAAGCTTTGCGCGACCGCATCCTTGACTCCGGAAGCCGCGTGCTCATCACCGCCGATGGGGGATGGCGACGTGGTCAGATCGTCCCGCTCAAGCGAAACGCCGATGAAGCGCTCGCCGAGTGTCCTGACGTCGAGCACGTCATCGTCGTGCATCGTGGCGTCCTCGACGCGACGCATGTCCCGATGCGGGAGGGGCGCGATCACTGGTGGCACCGGCTGATGGAGCATGCGCCGCTCGAATGTCCGTGCGAGGAGATGGACAGCGAAGATCCGCTCTATATCCTCTACACCAGCGGCACGACGGGCAGGCCCAAGGGGCAACTCCACGTCCAAGGGGGGTATTTGGTCGGCGTGGCGGCCACGCACAAATGGATCTTCGATCTGCGGGACGAAGACATCTACTGGTGCACGGCGGACATCGGATGGGTGACCGGGCACAGCTATATCGTCTACGGACCGCTCTGCAACGGCGCGACGACGGTCATGTACGAAGGGGCGCCGGATTATCCCGATCGGGATCGGTGGTGGGCGCTCATCGAGAAGTATCGCATCAACATCCTCTACACGGCGCCGACGGCCATCCGCTCGTTCATGAAGTGGGGAGAGGAGTATCCCCAGCGGCATGATCTCTCCTCGTTGCGCCTCTTAGGAACAGTTGGGGAGCCGATCAACCCGGAGGCGTGGCTCTGGTATTGGGAGCACATTGGGGGCAAGCGGTGCCCCGTCGTGGATACATGGTGGCAGACGGAGACCGGGTGCATCCTGATCTCGCCGCTGCCGGGCGTGACGCCGCTCAAGCCAGGATCCGCCACGCGTCCGCTGCCTGGAATTTTCGCCGATGTGGTGGATGAGGAGGGGCGTTCCTGTCCCGAGGGAGTCCCGGGCTACCTCATCCTGACACGTCCCTGGCCCGCGATGTCGCGCACGATTTGGGGTGATCCGGAACGGTACGTGCAGGTCTACTGGTCGCGCTTTCCCGGTCGATATTTCACCGGCGATGCCGCGGTCAAGGACAAGGACGGATATTTCTGGCTCCTGGGGCGCGTGGATGACGTGATCAACGTAGCCGGTCATCGGTTGAGCACGATGGAGCTGGAGAGCGTGCTCGTGGAGCATCCGGCCGTCGCTGAAGCTGCCGTCATCGGCCGAGCAGATGATGTCAGGGGGCAGGTCCCGGTCGCTTTCGTCACCATTCGCGAGGGCATCCCGGCGACGACTGAGCTGGGAGAGGAGCTGAAGGGGTATATCGTCACGCGCATTGGGGCCTTGGCCCGTCCGGCGGCCGTGTTCTTCACGGCCGAGCTGCCGAAGACGCGCTCGGGGAAGATCATGCGACGGCTTCTGCGCGATATCGCCGAGGGGCGCGTTCTGGGCGATACGACGACGCTCGCCGATCCGAGCGTCGTCCAGCGCCTGAAAGAGATGTACGAGGAACGCTACGGCGAGGGGAGTTGAGCCCCCACGTGAGCCCGGTTGAGGGGAGGCCCTTCGGGGCCTCCTCTACGCATCCTGGCGAAATCCGGTGGCGCTGTGTACACTTCTCCCCTTATGGAGAAGTTCCGCGGCAGCGTTCTGCTGCTCCTGCTTGCGGCTTCCACTTCTTCTCTTCTCGCACAAGAGACCACGCCGGACATGGATCACCATCAAACTGTCGCGCGCGTGCTGCTGGCACTGATCTTGATCTTGCTCGGCGCGAAGCTCGGCGGCGCGGTCTTCGAACGCTTTCACCAACCGGCGGTGCTTGGGGAGTTGGTCGTCGGCATGCTCCTGGGGAACGCCTCGCTGCTTGGATTCCACGGACTCGAATTCCTCAAGAACGAGGAGCTTCTCGCGCTTCTGGCTGAGATCGGCGTCATCCTCCTTCTCTTTGAGGTGGGACTGGAATCGGACATTGCCGAGATGAAGGCCGTCGGGCTGTCGGCCTTCTCAGTGGCGACAGTGGGGGTGATCATGCCTTTCCTCCTCGGATGGGGGGTCTCGGCCTGGCTGTTGCCAAAGGCTCATCGGTTCGTGCATATCTATGTGGGCGCGGTGCTATGTGCGACGAGCGTGGGGATCACGGCCCGCGTGCTCCGAGACCTGGGGAAGCTGGCGACCCGGGAGGCGCGCATCATCCTAGGAGCTGCTGTGATTGACGATGTCCTCGGATTACTCGTCCTGGCCATCGTCAGCGGGCTCATTCGCGCGGCCAATCGCGGGGCGGCGGGACTCCCTTGGATGAGCACGCTCTGGATCGTCGTGAAGTCCGTGGGGTTCCTCCTCGGTGCGATCTGGATCGGGAAACGCCTCTCCCCCCGCCTCTTTCACCTGGCGTCGAAGCTGCGCGTGCACGGGATGCTGCTGGTGACGAGCCTCTCCTTCTGCTTCCTGATGGCCTACTTGGCCAGCGCCATTGGTCTGGCGACGATCGTGGGAGCGTTCGCCGCCGGCCTCTTGCTCGACAAGGTGCACTATCGGGATTTCCTCGACCGCGGCGAGCATGGATTGGAAGAGGCGCTGCGTCCGCTCACGACGGTCTTGGTCCCGGTCTTCTTCGTGCTGATGGGCATACGCGTGGATCTGTCGAGTTTTGGGCGAACGGACATTCTCGGCTTCGCGGCGCTGGTGACGCTGGCGGCCATTCTCGGCAAGCAGGTGTGCGGGCTGGCCGTGTGGGAGCGAGGCGTGAACCGATTGGCCATCGGGCTCGGCATGATCCCGCGCGGCGAGGTGGGCTTGATCGTGGCTGGGATCGGGATGACGCTCGTCGTGCAGGGTCAACGCATTGTGACTCCGTCCATCTTCTCGGCCATCGTCATCATGGTGATGGTGACGACGTTGCTCACGCCGCCGCTTGTGAAATGGGCCATGACGCGCGCGGACGTGCGAGCGACCGTCGCGCCTGCGGAGTCCTCCGCGCGTTCATGAGCGGACGCGCGCTTGAAGGAATGGTTCGCTCCTGCTACAATCTCGATTTGAATGATTCCGACGACACCCGAGTGAGGAGGTGGAGCGAGGATGCCGATTTACGAGTACGTGTGTGAGAAATGCGGCGCGCACCTGGAGGTCCTTCAGAAGATGAGCGACAAACCGCTCACCCGCTGCAAGAGTTGTGGCGGGCGATTGGAGCGAATCATCTCGCAGAGCAGCTTCATCTTGAAAGGGTCGGGGTGGTATCTCACTGACTACGCGCGGAAGGAGCGCCAGCAGAAGGAGGGCACGTCTTCCGAAGGGGACAAGACGTCCTCGAAATCCGAAGCGTAGAACGGCGCGATGAATTGGCGTCCGGCGCTCACCGATGGACGGTCCCGCGCCGTGCGGGCGAAGGACGCGGGGCTTGGGCTCGAGGCATGATGATGCACCGGCTGTGGTCACATCGCGCGAGCCGACTGGTGACCGGTGGGAGTACGCTCCTGCTCCTGTTGGAACCTGCGTGGGGGAGCCCCCAAGCCGGACGGCGCGAGGTGGTGGAACGAATGGGCGCCTCCGTCATCCTCAACGTGATCGTGGAACCAAAGGACGGGCGCCAAGAGATTCAGCTCACGCGCGAGAAGCTCGAGCTGTACGATGCCGGGATCGAGCAGCAGATCGAAGCCGTGCAACCGGATTATTCGGCGGCTCGAATCGCGCTGCTTTTGGACGCGAGCGATTCGCTGCGCGCGGAGCCGGGGCAATTGCTTCAGGTCGTGAAGGCCTTCAGCGCGCATCTCTACGAGGGCGATCAGATGATGGTCATCGCCTACGGCGAGGAGCCAGAAGTTCTCGAGGAGTTCACGGCGGATCGGGAGAAACTCGAACGCGCGGGGCTGCGACTCAAGCGCGTGAGTTCGACGAAGGTGCGCCTCTGGGATGCTCTGCAAGCCACGCTCGATGATGCGCTGCGCCTTCAGGTGGGATATTCCAAGCGCGTCATCGTGCTCGTCTCCGACGGCTTCGATCGGGAGAGCCAGATGTCCCCCGACGTCGTGCTCGCTCATCTCGCGCGAGAGAACGTTCTCGTCTACGTGCTCCAAGCTGACGATCGAACGCGTGGGGCGACGCGTCGAAGAGCGCTCAAACCGGAAGAAGCGGTCGCGCGACTGGTGCAGGGAACCGGCGGCAAGGCCTACCCGCTCAAGGACGCGGAGCGCGCCGCTCGAGAGATCTTGGAGGAGCTGAACCAACGATGCTACCAGGTGATCTACAAACCGCAAGGCGTGAACCCCCTCAATCGGCGTCGGATTCTCCTTCTGGCGAACGATCCGACTCTCACCCTGAGGACGAAAGCCGAACATCCCGGCGAGAGGCGGTGAGGCTCTCGAACATCGCGAGCCCACGGTGGCCTCTTGGCGAGGAAGTCCTCCGATCTCTTCCCCTCAGGTCGCAGGCCAACACCGGACGACGCGTGGGGAGAACGATGTGGCGTCATGTGAAGCGGTGGCTCATTCAAGAGCTGGCTGTGGATCTGGGGACGGCCACGACACTGATTTACGGGCGCGGGCGCGGCCTCCTCGTGCACGAACCTTCGGTCGTCGCCGTCAATAAGTACACGGGCGCGCTCGTGGCCGTGGGGCATGAAGCGCTGGCGATGCTCGGTCGCGAGCCCCGCGACGTCGTCGTGCGCCACCCGATGCGCGATGGCACGGTCGCCGATGGCGACCTCGCCGCCGCGCTGCTCGGAGCGCTCCTGGAACGCGCGCGGGCGGGCGGCTCCGGCCGCTGGATGCATGTCCTCATCGGCGTGCCCAGTTCCGCCACCGATGTCGAGCGCGCGGTCCTGCCGCAGATCGCACACCAGGCGGGTGCCGATCGCGTTCATCTCATCGAGGAAGGGTTAGCGGCGGCCTTAGGCGTGGAGGTGATGCGACCCGATGGACGAGCCAGCATGCTCGTGGACATCGGCGGCGGGACGACTGGTGTGAGCATCGTCTCCGCTCACGGAGTGATCGTCGCGCGCGCGGTGCGCGTGGCCGGGAACGAGATGACCGAAGCGATCCTCGATCTTCTGCGCCGCGAGCGCGAAGTGCTCGTCGGTTGGCAAGTGGCCGAAGCGGTGAAGTTTGAGCTCGCCTCGGCCCTTCCCTTCCTCACCGAGGGGCGGAAGCGTCTTCTGGGGAAATCGGTGGTCACGGGCGAGCTGCAGGAGATCGAGGTGACGGCGGAGGAGGTCGCGCGCGCGATCGAACGTCCGATTCAGGCCATCCTCAACGCCGTGCGCGCGGTCATCGAGGCGGCTCCACCGGATGTCGCTGCCGATATTCACCAGTTCGGGATCGTGCTGACTGGTGGGGGCTCCCTCATCCGACATCTGGACGATCGCATGCGCGAGGAGCTGCGCCTTCCCGTCCGTCGCGCCCAGCGACCGCTGGAGGCGGTGATCCTGGGAATGGCGAAGGTGCTTGAGAACCCCGAACTGCTCGCGCACTTCCGCACCGACTCTCGAATTCCCGCATGGGAGGAGACGCTCTTGCCCGAAGATGCGCGTCCCCCATCGGCGATCCCCACCGCCGCGTGGGCTCAGGAGCGCCTGCGTCGTCGGCGCGCGATGGGCTGAAGCACTTCATCCCCCTAACTGTCGCGTGAGCACATCCCGCACAAGCGCCAACCCCATCTGCGCGAGCACGCCGAATCCCCATACGGGGAGCACCAACGCCGCGGCCCGAGCGCGCGAGCACCGGCAGAGCGCGCCGACCCCGCCAATGAGGATCGCCAGGAACCAGACGTCGAAGATATTCGCGTGTTCGAGCACGACGGCGAGCGCCGCATCCGAGGGGCGCACGAGCGCATCCAGCCCGATCGCCGGACGGAGTATGATCGCCCCCGTGAGGGAATAGCGAAGCCAGAGGATGAGGTTCTTGAGAAGCTCCTCCAGCACGACGACGAGGTTCGCATAGACGACGAGTGTGAAGAACATCCTCACCGGGACAAGGCGCGCTCCCCCTCCTTCGGCGGGAGAAGAGGGGCGCAACAGGAGAAGCCCCATGCCGAAAAGGAGCGCGGCTGTGAACGCCCACTTGAGCAAGAGTCCCAACGGAGAGAGCGCGATCTGAATTGGACGCATGATCCGCGCCGTTCGCTCCAATTGCAGAAGCATATCCGGGCTCAATCCGACGGGCGCCATCTGCGGCAGCGCGCGCATGAAGAGAGGGAGCGCGAGGACATCCAGAACGATTAGCGCACCGATGATCACCAGGGCTGGTCGCCGCCAGCCCGCTCGCTCCTCCTCAATGGCCACGGCCAGAGCGCGCGGCGCCCAGAGCGCCTGAGCGAAGAGCGACGTGAGGGAACGTCGTTCGCCCATGTTCGATCCTCCCGACCGATTCACCGCACGAATTCACGAACGCGCGCGAGGGTATATTCCGGACTGCGCTCGCCGGCGTACCGCTCATGAATCACCCCCTGCTCGGTGATGAAGAACACGAGCGGGACGGCCAGGAGCCAATCCCCGTACCGCTCGGCGAAGGTCGGATCCGCGCTCACGGCGATCTTCAACCGGCGAAACGCGCGCGCCTGCTGCCACGCGTACGTGTGATGTTCCGGACCGAAAGAGAGGGCCATGCACTCGAGCCGCTCCTCGGGGATCTGCGCGCACACTTGCTCCAAGCGCACGAGCTCGCGCTCGCACTGCGGACAATCGGGTCGGAAGAGGACCAACAGCATCTTCCGCCCCGAAGGCACGGGTCGCCTCTCGAACCCATCGCTGAGCACGCGCGCGACCGTTGTGGGGAAGATCTGACCCTGACCGAGCGCCCGCTCGCGCTCGAGCGAATGGCGCAAGGAGAGCAGCAACGCGACCAGGAGCCCGAAGACGGCTCCCAGAGTGAGCAGAGCCAGAAGTCGCCTCCCCCTCATCCCCCTTCGATCTCCTCAATCGGCGGAGCTTCAGAAGCCGAGGGCGCCGGGACCGCGCGCTCGCTCGATGTCCCGGTCGGAACCGCGCGGCTCCGATTGCTCACCGTCTGAATGGCCCCGTAGGGGACCAGATGCACCGTGCCATCATCATCGCGCAGCTTCACCATACGCATCCCCATCTCGATCACTTCGCCGGTGACTCCCGCGACGGTGATGCGATCCCCGATGGTGAAGGCATCTTCAATGAGCAGGGCGATGCCCGTGAAGAAATCGCGGATCAGATTCTGAGCGCCGAAGGTCACGGCGAGACCGGCGATCGCCCCTCCCGTGAGCAGCGATCCGGTGGAGACGCCCAATCGCCCCAAGATGACGAGCGACGCCGCGACCAAGATGACGTATTTGACCAGGCTCTGCGCCATCGCCAGGAGCGTGCGCGCGCGACGTTCCGCCGCCTCGCTGGTGAGCCTCCGTCCCCGCATCGGTCGCAGCGCGCGCGCCAGGACCCTCCGGCTGAGCAGAAGCGCGAGCCGCGCCAGAACCACGATGAGCGCGATCTCCAGAAGCTTCGCGATCACGCGGAGCCAGAGATCCATCGAGAGCACGCGGTCCCACAAGGGCTCGAAGGTGCTCATCGCCGCGCTTCTTCTCCGACCGGAGCGACGCCCGGAACGAAGCACTTCCGACAGCGCGGCTCATACACGCCGGCCGCGCCGACGAGCACGCGCTCATCGCTGGGAACCAACCGCTGCGAGTAGTTGGCCGGATTGCCGCACCGCACGCAGATGGCGAGCGTCTTGGTCACATACTCAGCGATGGCCAGAAGCTGCGGCATCGGCTCGAAGGGGTGCCCGCGATAGTCCTGATCCAACCCGGCGACGATCACCCGCTTGCCACGATTGGCCAGCTCGTTGCAGACATCCACGAGATCGAGGTCGAAAAACTGTCCCTCGTCAATGCCCACGACCTCGGTATCCGCGTGCACGCGCTCGAGGATCTCGCGCGCGGAGCCGACGACCTCGGCCTCCAGCCGCCATTGACTGTGCGAGACGATCTCATTCTCACTGTAGCGCGCGTCCACGCGCGGCTTGAAGACTTGAACCTTCTGGCGCGCGATCTGCGCCCGCCGCAATCGGCGAATCAGCTCTTCGCTCTTGCCGCTGAACATCCCCCCGCAGATCACCTCGATCCATCCCACATCGCCTCGGACGATGTGCATAGCTCATCCCCCCTCCCTGGCTTGAATTCTATCACACCGCGCGCGCCTCATGGTCGCTCATAGACGATCCGACCATCCACGAGGGTGAGATCCACTTCCGTCCGCAGGATCTCCGCCGGAGGGATCGTCATGATGTCTTTGGAGAGGACGACGAGATCGGCCAACTTCCCCGGCTCCAGCGAGCCCTTCAGATGCTCCTCGAACGCCGCGTACGCGGCATCGAGCGTGAAGGAGCGCAACGCCTCCTCGCGCGTCATGCGTTGATCGGGAAACCAACCGCCCGGCGGATTCCCGCGTTCATCCTGCCGCGTGATCGCCGCGTAGAAGCCGAGCAGCGGATTCAGCGGCTCGACCGGAGCATCCGATCCGTTGGCGATCCGCGCGCCGCTCTGCAAGAGCTTCCGCCAGACATAGGCGCCTTCGCGCGCGCGCGCCTCGCCCAACCGCGCGGGCACCCACGGCATGTCCGACGTCGCGTGAATCGCTTGCATCGAGGCGATCACGCCCAGCCGAGCGAAGCGCGGGATGTCAGCCTCATCCAGGATCTGCGCGTGCTCGATCCGAAACCGAGGATCCCGCACATTCGGGAATTCGCGAAAGGCGCGCTCGTAGGCATTGAGCACGACGCGGTTGGCCCGATCCCCGATGGCGTGCGTGTTGACCTGAAACCCGGAGGCGAGCGCGCGTCGGGCGATCTGATAGATCTCCTCCTCCGAGAGGAGGAGCAATCCCGACTGCGTGGGCTCATCCGCATAAGGCTCCAAGAGCGCCGCGCCGCGCGAGCCGAGCGCGCCATCGGCGACGAGCTTGATCGCCCGAATCGTCAGATGATGCTCGCCGAGCCCGATCTCCGGCCCGCGCTCCACGTACTCGCGGAGGAGCGCCTCGTCTCGTCCACTGATCATGACATAGAGGCGAAGCCGCAACGCCCCCTCCCGAAGCAACTCCTTGTACAGCTCGATCGCTTCGCGACTCGCCCCCGCATCATGAAAGCTCGTGATCCCCGAGCGCAGACACTCCTCGATGGCCAGCAGCAACGCCCGCTTATTCTCCTCCCGGCTGCGGGGCGGGATCAGGCGAGCCACCAGATTCATCGCGCGGTCAATGAGCACGCCCGTCGGACGTCCTCTAGCATCGCGGATGAGGCGACCGCCGGGCGGATCCGCCGTCTCCCGCGTGATCCCCGCCAGCTCCAACGCGCGCCGATTCACCCACGCGGCGTGCCCGTCCACGCGCGTCAGATACACGGGATGTCGCGGCGCGACCCGATCGAGAACCTCATGCGTGGGAAAGTCCTTCCGTGGCCATTCATTCTGATCCCATCCTCGACCGAGGATCCATTCTCCGGGCTTCGCCTCCCTCGCCTTTCGCGCGACCCGTTCGGCCACCTCCTCGGCGCTCCGTGTCCCCCGCAGATCAAGAATCAACCGGCTCTGCCCGAGCCCGAGCAAATGCCCGTGCGATTCGATGAATCCCGGGACGACGAGCCGCCCCCGCAACTCAATGACGCGCGTGTTGGGGCCGATCATCTCCTCGATCTCTCGATCGCTCCCGACGCGCGCGATCCGCCGCCCGACGATCGCGATCGCTTCCGCCTGCGGCTGCTTCGGATTCATCGTCACGATCTTCCCCCCGCGCAGGACGAGATCCGCCCGCTCCTGCGCGCGCGGCGACGCCCACGCACTCATGAGCGCGAGGACAAGAAGGACGACCCACCCGCTCTTTCGATCCCTCATCGCTCCATTCTCCTCTCCCGAATCCCCCCTCGCTCTCGGGGTATTCCCGTCCATGAGGAGAGAGACCCTACCAAAACTCGCGCCCTCGGACAACCGCGCCGAAGGTCTCGCGCGCATCGGATCATGCGCAACATCCCGAC
Organism: bacterium; assembly: GCA_041640655.1. GTDB lineage: Bacteria > Acidobacteriota > Blastocatellia > HR10 > HR10 > HR10. The sequence continues at coordinate 44,690 of JBEPZV010000009.1, read as the reverse complement.
GCGTCCGTTGCCTCTCCCCAGAAGAGATCGCGATAGGTCTTCGAGGCCTTCAACCGGCTCTCGGCCAGGCGCTGGGCCACCACATTCGTCGGCACACGTTCGCGCTCGGCCACGGTCAGGATCTCGCGCATCCGGTCGTAAATTCGTCGCACGTCGGCTTCGTTCTCCCGCTTCCCTCTCAGAGAGAGGTTCGCTCCGTGAATGAGAGCGCCCGCATTGATCACGAAATCCGGCGCATAGAGAATCCCTCGCTCCCTGAGCGTCCATCCGAGCACCTCATCGGCGAGCACATTGTTGGCCGAACCGGCGACGATGCGCGCCCGCAGGAGCGCGATCGTTCGTTCGGTGAGGACGCCTCCCAAGGCGCAAGGACAGAAGACATCGGCCGGCGCCTCATAGATCTCCTCAGGGGCGACGACCCGGGCGCCGAACGCGCGCTCGGCCGCGCGCGCCCGCCGCTCGTCCACATCGGCGACGATCAGGCGCGCCCCTGCTTCATGAAGACGCCGCGCGATCGCCCAACCCACATTCCCCACCCCTTGCACGGCGACCGTGAGTCCGGCGAAAGGTTGCCCTGAGGATTCCCTCCCCACGAGATGCTCCACGCAAGCGCGCATCCCTTCGATCACGCCGAGCGCCGTGTACGCGTCGGACTCCACACCTTCGCATCCGATGTACCGCGTCTCTTCGCGCAGAAGACGCACGTCCTCCTCCGTCAGGCCGAGATCGCGTCCCGTCTGAAATCGCCCGCGCAAGCTCTCGATGAACCGCCCGAGCGTGCGCATGGCTAAAGCGCGATCCCATTCCGAATGCTCGATCACCACGGCCTTCCCCCCTCCACACGGGAGGTCAGCGATCGCCGCCTTGTAGCTCATCGCGCGCGCCAGCCGAAGGCCATCCTCGAGCGCTTCCGCCTCACCCGCATACGGACGAACGCGAATCCCCCCCAAGGCCGGCCCTCGCGTCGTGTCGTGAATGATGATGAACCCCCGCAACCCCGACGCGTTGTTGTTGAGGGCAATGACTTGCTCATAGTCATGCGCTTGCATGACGTTCAAGAGAGCCATATGCTTCTCCTTTTCGAATCCCACCCTGGCGTGAACCTCACTCGGCTCGACGCTCAAACCGCAAGAACCGAACACGCGGATCGGACGACGGGAAGACGCGATCCGACGCGATCCTCCATCCCTCGCGCTCCACATGCAGCGATTCCACGTCGGCGAAGACCGGTGACCGATAGTCGAGCACAACCCACACACGCGCGCTCCGAACGTCCCGAAGCTGATCGCGCAACGACGGCAGCGGGAGATCCGCCGAAGGGAGCGCTCGAGGCACCGGTGTCCCCCGCAACTCGTACCGCAAGCACCGATCCAGATACCCGGGATCCACCAGAATCCGATCTCCCTCGCGCCACTCCTGGCGCAGGACCGCCGCCACCGGCCGATAGTCGCTGTCGAACGATGGTGCCCGATAATGCGCCTTCAAGCCGAGCAGCATCGGGAGAACGAAGAGCCCGATCGCGGCTCCGCGCTTCCACGCCGCATCAAGGGTCATCACGCCCGCCGCCACGAGCAAGAAGTAATACGGCGCGATCATCATGAGGTAGCGCCCGAAATCCATGTACTGCTGAATGACCAGAAGAACGCCGCAGATCAAAACGAGGGGAAGAAAGAAGAGGGCCTGAAGGAGGCCGCCTCGTGCCGCTCGCACCCCTCTTCCGAAGAGGAATACGCCGAGCCCGATGGCGAGAGGATAAAGCGACAGATTCTCCACCGCCCGCAAGAGCATCTCCGCCGTCCAGCGGTACTCGATGAGATTCTTCATCGCATAGTAGACCCCCTGCGGATAGACGAACGATCCCACCGACATCTTCCCGAAAAAGAGGAACAGTTCTCCCATCAGACGAACGCCCTCCAGAGGAGGACGCCACCCTTGCCGGGGACGGGAGAAGACTTGATAGACAAACGTCGTCACCCACGGCGCGTAAAGGAGGAGCACGCCGAGCTGCCACATCATCCACCGCCGCACGAGCGACCGGACGGAGGTCCGCAGCTCGCGCCGACGCACGCGATGCCAGAGCATCCCGAAGAAGTGAAGATTCACCGCTGCGAGGACGAGCGCGCTGAAGACGTGCGTGTAAAGTGCCAGCGCTCCCGCCAACATGTACCCCAGAGCCCCGCGCACGTCCGCCCGCTCCCCTTCCCGCGAACCCATCGAACCCCGCTCGTCGCGCCCTCGCTCGAGATCGGTCGGCGCGCGCAGCAGCCCTTCTCGACGAAGGAAACGAACATAGGCGAGGACGGCTCCAATCACGAGCGCGCTCATCAAGGCGTACATCCGCGCTTCCTGCGCGTAGAAGACCTGATGCGGAGAAAGCGCCAGAAGCCCGGCCGCCAGAAGCGCCGCCTGCCGCGAGAGCACCCGTCGCCCCAACCCGTACGCTCCGGCGACAATGCCCACGCTCGCCAACAGCGAAGGCATCCGCAAGGCCGTGAGGCCGTCGCCGAAAATCGTCGTCCAGAGCTTCAACACGACGTGCAAAAACGGAGGATGAATATTGCTCCGCCCCTCCTCGAGAATGAACCGCAGCGGCTGCTGTGAGACATACCACGACCACGCTTCATCGAACCAGAGGTTGCGCGCTCCGAGATGGCTCGCCCGCAGCCCCACCGCCAAAAGAAGAATGAGCCCGAACCCCAGAACCGACGCATCGAACCGTCTCTCCACGCCCTCTTCGACGCGCGTCAGAACGTTCCTCATCCTCCCCTCTCCCGATTCCGCCGCATTCGCACGTCCGCATTATGTGCGCCACCTCCTCGACTTTTCAAGACAGGCCGATTGAGCCATCAACCGGGGCCATCCACGCGCTCCGAGAACAAGACCAGCACCCCCACGGGCACCGCGGGAAGACCAACCCCGGGGCTCCATAAAAACACTTCATGCGGCTATTTTTTTGACATTCCGAGAGAGCCTCATATACTATGGGCAGCGAGGAGAGAACGAAGGGCAGGGAGGGCACCATGGGGAATCCTGGAGCCGGGAAAGTGACCTCTGATCGTCACGGCTTAGCGGACAGGGCGGTTTCTTGCCTGAGGAGACGGGACGTGGCGATCAAAACGATGGTTCTCGCCATTCTGTTGATCGGTCCTTACACGCAACACTCCGCTCCTCCTGCACGCGGGGCGATGACTATAAAGACAGTAACGAGGACTTACGTATTGGAGAACGTGGCCGGGGTGCCTAAGTGGGACAGAAACGGATTCATTATTCATGACCTGTCGGAACCAGATCAACCTGTGGTTTGGGTGCACAATCGCAAGGGAGAGTTAGTTTGCCGACTCTCGCCCATTGACTCTCTTCCAGATGTTCACGATGTAGGCCTCTGGGACGTCGCGGTTACGAAAGATGGAACTATTCTTATCGCTCTGATAGCCACGAACTCGAAAGGTCAGAGAGCATCCGCCCTGCTTGAGTACAATACGAGTTGCTCACTTGAGCGGATTATAAAAACAGATCCCTTCGGTGTGCATAAGATCGCCGCTGATGATGATGGCAATATATGGATGCTTGGACACGACTGGCAAAAGTATAACCTCGATGATGAGTATGGGCTCATTCGCAAGATTTCCGCAGACGGCGTGCCCCTGATCGCATCCCTCCCCAGATCTTTATTTCCAAGAGAGCTTGATCCACTTGATCTTGATCCTGAGGAGGGCTTCTCCCCGCCGGCCTTTGAGGTTATCGGAGACAGGGTTTATACCTGGCTCCCAGGAGCCAGGATGATCGTTGTGCTGGATCGTGATGGGCGGGTATTGAGATCAGTGTTGGTGGATGATCTCCGTACCCTCTTTGATCCTCCTGCGACGAAGATCGAAGTTCTCTCCTTTGCTTTCCTACCGCAGGAGGGCCTGTTCATTGATGTGCAATCTCGGGAAAATAAAGTGCGTGGACGGTTCTTCTCTCCCGACCTGGGCCGGAGTTGGTTTCCAGTCGTGGACAGCCGCGAGAACCCCTGGGGTAGCTTGCTGATCGGTTTCTCTCGGCCAACGGAGGCCGTGGCCATCAGGCTATTAGGGCCACGTACGCGCGTTGTTGAATTTTGCTGGGTAGAGTTCTGAGCGGAGTCGATGTAGATAACGCTTGACATTCCGCCGCGTGCGCTGCGGACGGCTGGTGGAGGACGACGCTGGGCACGATCCATCCACCGCGCAGGAGTCGCTGTTCGTGAGCGCTGTGGCTGCAAGTCATGTGGTGGTGTCTCAATCGGGGCAGCGATGAGCATCGGAGTTAAATCAAGCCCTTATCGCGTCGCTCTCCTTATGTCCATTATGTTGACGGCATTGGCTGTATTTTTCGCTGCTACATTTCCCCGACGTCCGAGTCCCGTTAAACCGCCGCTGATCGCACCCTTCGCGCAAATGGCGCCCCGGACATTATTTGACGAACCAGTCGTCAATGTCGGCAAGGCATCACCAGCTCCGATAGAAAGCATTGCAGCTCACGCTCTGTCCTCCTTAAAATGCGACTTCCGGTATGAGTTTCCCAGGACCAAAAGCGAGGCTAAAGACGTTTGCTATGTAGACCCGTCCAATCCCCAATTCTGGTGTAACAACTATCATTGTGTAAGCGTTAATGAAGAGCGGTGGTGTAAGGTGGGCTATATTGCACCTCCTGATCCTTGTGCTTCTTACGGTTGTACTTGTTCTGAGAATGTCAGGCGAAAAAAGAAGAGAGACGCGGATGGGGATACATATTGCATTGAGATTGAAGCGGATCCCAATGATGAGAGTCCAGATGATTGGTGCAGCAGTGGTATTCCAGATTGTGACGATGGGGATCCGGCGGTGAATCCGAGAGCTGATGAAGGGCCGCAGTTCTTCGATGGATCAGGATGCCCATTAGACTTCGGGTGTGCCGACTGCAATCTCTGCTGGGACGGGAAGGACAACGATTGCGATGGGCTGCGCGATGGAGGGGAGATAGGGTGCAACAGCGCATGCCCGGGCACTCCCATTGTGATTGACACACGGGGGGATGGGTTTCACCTGGTGGGGCTGTCGGCCGGGGTTCGCTTCGATCTCCTGGGCAACGGACATCCGATGCGGACGGGCTGGATTCAAGGGGACGAGGCCCTCCTGGTGCTGGATCGCAACGGGAACGGGCTCATTGAGAGCGGGCGCGAGCTGTTTGGCAACGTCACCCGCCTCCGTTCGGGACGCCATGCTCAGAACGGGTATCTGGCCTTGGTGGAACTGGATGACAATAGAGACGGTGTCCTCGACGCGCGTGATGCCGCGTTCGCCACGCTGCGCCTGTGGTTCGATCGAAACGTCAACGGGAGGACGGAGCCCGGAGAGCTGATGACGTTGGCCCAGTCGGGCATCGGGGGAATCGAGCTGAATTACCGGGAGAGCCGCCGTCGGGATCCGCACGGCAACGAATTCCGCTATCGAGCGAAGGTCTACGGGCCTGGGCCGGCCAATCGGTTCTCTTACGACGTCATCTTCGTTCAGCAGCCGTGAGGGCAGGGGCTGCTACCGAGCGGGCGAACCCTCCCACACCGGCTTCGTCTTCGACCACCTGAGACGGCGGCTCCTCCCATAAAAACACTTCATGCGGCTATTTTTTTTTTAATTTGACATCTCGAAGGGGCCTCGTACACTATGGATGGCGAAGCGGTCACAGAGGAGTCGAGGCCTTGCAAGAACGTCCAGAAGGAGGTCGCTATGAAAGGCACGCTCTGGTTGGGCTGGACCTTCCTCGTAGGATTTTCCATGATTTGGGTGAATTCTTCGACTGTGCGTGCGCAGAATTTGTGCTGCGCCGATCTCACACAATGTACCGGAACGCCCTGCTGCAATAGCCCGGGGACGCCGAGCGGATGTGTCATCCTGTGTTCAGGAGGGGGATCGCTTGTATGCGGTCGTATTTCACCCATTGGTGAGTCTCCCATAGAGGGCGAGTCCGTCACAGCGTGCGCTCCCGAAGAGCTGGCGGGGCGAATGGATGTGAACGAGTCCTCCCGTGTTCTTCGCCAGGCGGCCCAGGCGTGGTCGAAGCGAGATCCTCGACGAGCCGAGCTGTTGCTCATGCTCGCTCGGGGACTCAAGGATACGATGCTGGGATCGGAGATATCGCAGAGGATGAGTGGCCTGAAGGTGAAGTGAGTATGAGAGGAACTATTGCCCTGGCGCTCATGCTTGGGGCTGCTCCGCTGCATTCACGGGCTCATCCGGGGTGGTGTCAGGAGCCACAGGATGTCTCGGATCGGCACACGTGGGCGATCGTGCTGCTCGACCAGGCCGAACGCACGCTCCGAGAGGAGCGTCAACCGCTGCGGTTCGCTCATGGCGCCCTTGTCCTCGCGCAAATGCTGAGAGAGACCGAGCCGGAGCGAGCCAGTCGGTTGGTGCGCGCGGCTGCTCACGCGCTCGCTCAGGTGGACTTCGAGACGTTCGCCGAGCGCCTGGTGAGGCTCAAGCAGCGCGCGGGGTTTCGCACCCCCTATGATGTGGATCTGCTGTGGGAGCGCGTGCTGGAGCACAGTGCGGCTTCGGATACGGAATTTCTGAAGGAGGCGTTGGAGGGACTGAAAGCTGATGAGGTATGGAAAGCCGATGCCCTCGCTCGATTGGCTCGCTCCTTGGAGGATGATCGGAAGATGGGTGAGCTGATCACGCTGAGCCTGACATATGGAGTGACCCGCTCGCTGGTTGATCTCCTCTTCCACCTGAGAGGGAAGAATCCGCCCTTGGCGGACGCGCTCTTTCGCTCGGCCGTGCACCGTGCCGTAGCGCGGAAAGACCTGGAGGGATTGTACTGGCTGGGCGCTTATGCGATCCCAGGGGTGAATCTCCCCAATCGGTTCTCTCCTGCCGATCCCCCGCCGCCGGATCCTCGTCTGGCGCGATTTTATCTGAATGTCCTGGTCGAACAACTCGCTCATGTTGCTTTCTCAGCCTCCCGTATACCTGCTCACATTTACTGGGCCCTCATGAACATTCATCCTCAGGCGGAACGATTCGCCCCCGAGCTGCTCGGACGGATTGAAAGCCTGTTGACCTTTGTGACCAGCCGGCTGCCGGCTTCGGCGATCGCTTATATCGAACGGCGCGAAGAGGAGCGCCGGACACGCCCGGAGACGAAGGCGGAGGACCTGATCACCAAGGCGCGCACGGCTCGTGACGATCGGACGCATGATGCTCTGATGGCCCACGCTGCTCATCTCCTCTCCTGGCGGCGCGATTTCGCGGAAGCGCTTTCGATCGCATCCAAGATTCGGGATCGGACGGTCCGTCAGGAGATGAGCGATCTCATCCGTTGTGAGGCCGTCGCTCACTTCCTCCAAGAAGGGGCTCTTGAGGACGCCGGGACGCACGCCCTGGCCCTGGAGAATGCCGAAAGGAGCGTGATCGCCGCCGCGCGTGTCCTCGAGAAGATGAAGGAGGCGGAACGCCGAACCGGGTTCCTCGAGCGCGTGCAGAGCCGATTCGCACAGATCACGGCCGAGGATGGAAAGGCGCGCGCCGCCCTGTATTTGGCAGTAGCTCTACTGCCGAACGATCCAGCTCAAGGGGAGATGGCGTTGATTCAGGCCATTGACCTGTTCAACAAAGCCCGCCTCGATCTGAATGGGGCGATAGGAGCAGGCATCACTGTCGAAGTCCAAGACTTCGCGGCCGTGTGCGCGGTCGGGTCCTTCGACCTCGCCCCCGTCGTCATTCAGGTCTTCGAACGGCTCGCCCGTCAGGAGCCGGATCCTTCGCGCCTGGCCGCTGTGGCGTTGAGCTGGACGAGCGCGGAGATCCGCGCGATCGCCCAGGCCGCTCTGGCAGTCACGACGCTGCATCGCGAGCGGCGCGACCGCGAAGAGCATCGAAAAGAAAGCGCTAAAGAGAGGCTGACGACCCCTTAAAGGGGGGCACGTATGCGGAGTCATTGGAGCTGGCTGCTGTTCATCCTGCTTCCCCTCACTTCGCTCGGAAGGCCCGATGGGGGGATTTCTGCGGTCCATGCACCGGGGGCCCGGCGCGTCCAAAGCGAGGTGGGGGCGCGCCTGTGGCAACAATTGGAGTGGACATTGAAGCGCCGGACGTTCCAATCAGCTCGCCGGATGCTCGCCGACCGCTATCAAGAACAAGTAGCAGCATGGCATCGCCAAAAGCTATTGCAGCATTCGGAGCGCGAGAGTCGCTGGACCTCAGATCCCGGCTCATTGGAGATAGACGGCTTTCCGCAACCGACATTCACGCTGCCTCCTCTTTCTCAGAGAATAGCTTCAAGCGTCTCCCTCTTCTCGATCCTTACCTTATTGCGCTCCAGGGAGCATTGAGTCTTCTCGGGTTGCTGGCTATTCAGCGTTACGATGTGCGCTGATTATTGTTCTCTTGACGAAGCGCGATTCCCGCGAGAAGAACAGCAAAGGATGAAGAGGCCGTAGCGTGCAGGTGGCCTTGCGAATCCTCCGCGTTCGGTAGCTTTGCGGAAAACCTGCGGGAGTGGTTGTTCGTTGTATTCTCTCCGGTCCGGGAATTTTGAAATGTATCATGGCTGGTTGTGTTGGTGCGGGTGCGGCATGTATCCTCGGTGCCTTATTATTAAAGTGATGGCGCTCCCTGGCCAGCTTGGCGATGGGATGCGAGATGTCCTTCAATTTCCAATCCGAGTATAATGACAGGGACCATAAATCGGGAGGACGGTGCTTATGCTTCTAGGCATCCGTTGGATATATTGGGTGAATACCCTCATCGGCGGTTTAATATCTGGGATCACTATAGCCCTACTCAAGCACATAATCGCCGAGCCGTATGCCTTCGGCCTTGGACTTCTCCCGTTATTTCTGGCAGGATATCCGCTGAGCCGAGCATCTGCGCGGGCGAAGGGACGACAGCTCAGCTTCGCTAGATATCTTCTGGCCTGTCTCGTAGGAGTGATCGTTGCTACTGTCCTTTATTCCGCGCTGCTCTGAGGGGCTTGATCAATCAAACGGGAGGCTTCTCAAGATAAATTCGAGTATTTCTTGCCAACTTGGTGGGAGACGGGGTCGCTGCCGTCCTCTGGTATGTATCGGCATGAGAAAGAGCGCATGGATGCTTGGGGACCATCCCATAATGCGAAAGGCCATGGCTTATATCGCTGTCATATTATATCGCTGGTGCGGTCGGCGCTGGGCTACAGCGCCTACTTCCGGTAGAACTTCTCGGCTTCTCAAACGGTGTGACCGATGATCTATCGGGCTGCTTGGACCCTATCCCATGGTCGGTCGACTATGAATTCCTGGCTCCCAACACGGACGACAAGCAAGCTTCTCTCTTACAGCTTCCTAGCTCTTTCCTTGACCTTTCCTCATCCACAAAGCCACGAGCTGGCCCAAGAGGAAGGGACGGTGCGACTCACAACCAAGCGATTCGCGCCCGCCTCTTGTTTGTATCTTGACGGGCATAAGGACAGCTTATGCCAGTATTTTTTTTAAATTTGACATCTCAGGGGGACCTCATAAAATAAGACGGCAAAGGAGGTGGAAGATGCGACGGTTGTGGTGCATCTTGATGCTGTTGCTTTTGGTCCCTCTGGAAGAACCGCGCTCTCTTGGAAGAGCTCCGATAGGATCGGGTGAAGTCCGGATCTCTACAAGTACCCTACAGGATAAGGGCGTGAGCGCCTACATTCTGCCCGAAACCGTGGAGTGGAGCCCTCTTCTGAATGCCTCCCCTCAACGGGGGCCACGGGAATGTCCGTGTAACCCCTATTGCTGCCGCACGGGGCCTGTCCTATGGGGCTATCGGTGTGTAGGAGGCATCTGCAGTTATTGCGAAGGCGGATACAGTCGCGATTGGGGGTGCGTTCCGACCAAGTGTGGCCGCATGGAACCGTGCGGTTGCGAGGAATGCGTTTGGATTTGAAACAGGAGGACGTTATGCGAGCGAGAACGATCCTCGCAGCCTCTTTGGTCCTTGGGCTCGGCATCCTGCTTGGAGCCAGTGATCGTGATCGGGTGGTCTCCTCAGATGAGCGGGGTCAAACCCCTCGGGCGATGATCGGGGTTATCGGGAATATGGTCTTCCTGGTCCAGCGGGTGGAGCCCGGGTCGCCGGCGGAACAGGCCGGCTTACGACCAGACGATCTCATCATGAGGATCAACGGGCGACCGGTCAATTCCGTTGAAGATCTGCGCAAGATCACGCAGAGTCCGCCCGGGCGACCGATCGAGATCGTCTTCTTGCGATATGATCCTGCGACCCAGCAGTACAAAGGCTACCACACAACCCTGACATCAGCGCCCTGGAGAGCGCCAAGTCCGTGAGGAGTCTCCCCATCGTGCTGGAGACTGGCACCCCGGGAATCCCTCTCCCCCGGCGCTGCGGTGGGCTTCTCGCGTTCGCTCCCGCTCCCATAAGGGGAATTTAGATCGGGTTAAAAACTTTCAATTTGCGTTCGTGCGCATTTCGTGTAAACTTTCGAGTGTCCAATGCGAGGCCGGATGGGGACACAGCAGATGTGGGCGCGACGCCGGATGAAGGCTCGGGGCGTCGAAGGCCCTGATTCCGCACTTCCCCTCGCCATTATTATTCGCCTCATTATACTGCCCGCGTCGGGCAGCGGGTGATGGCTCGGCCATCACGAGACGGACGCGGGCCATTATCCGCTGCCAACGGATAATGGCCCGTTTGATTTTTCAGAGGTCGCGTTCACTCTCGAATCAGGAGGGCATGATGAGGAAGATCGAGATTTACGACACGACGTTGCGCGATGGGACGCAAGGAGAGGACGTTTGCTTCTCGGTTGAGGACAAGATGATGATCGCGCGCACGCTCGATGAGCTGGGGATTGACTACATCGAGGGTGGGTGGCCGGGATCGAATCCGCGCGATGCCGCGTTCTTCAAGCGCGCGCGTCATCTGCGTCTGCATCATGCGCGGCTTGTAGCCTTTGGCAGCACGTGTCATCCGCGACATCGCGCGGATGAGGATCCGAATCTCCGCGCGCTCGTGGAGGCGGAGACGCCGACGGTCACCATCTTCGGCAAGAGCTGGGACCGACACGTCACGACGGCGCTCGGCACGACGCTCGAGCGGAATCTGGAGCTGATCGGCGACTCCATCGCCTACTTGAAGGCGGCCGGGCGGGAGGTCATCTTCGATGCCGAGCACTTCTTCGACGGCTTTCGCGCGAATCCCGAGTACGCGCTGGCGACGCTTCTGGCCGCCGAACGCGCCGGTGCCGATGTGGTCGTCCTCTGCGACACGAACGGCGGCACGCTCCCCCACCACCTCGCCGAGATGATTGATGCCGTGCGTCCGCGTCTCCGAACCCGGCTGGGGATTCACGCGCACAACGATTCGGACCTGGCCGTCGCCAACAGCATCGCCGCCGTCGAACATGGCATCACTCACGTGCAGGGGACGATCAATGGCTACGGCGAACGCTGCGGGAACGCGAACCTCTGCTCGATCATCCCCATCTTGGAGTTGAAGATGGGATATACGGCGATCGGGGCGGAACGGCTCGCGCGGCTCACGTCGGTCGCGCACTTCGTGAGTGAGCTGGCGAATCTGCCGCCGCGCCCCAATCAACCGTTCGTGGGCAAGAGCGCCTTCGCACACAAAGGGGGAGTGCACGTGAGCGCCGTGCTCAAAGATGCTTCGACCTACGAACACATCCCCCCGGAGGCCGTGGGCAACGTGCGGCGCGTCCTGGTCTCCGATCTCTCGGGTAAGAGCAATCTCCTCTACAAGGCGGCGGAGATGGGGATTGATCTCGGCGCTGATGGCGAGCGGCTCCGGGCGCTTCTGGAGCGACTGAAGGCGCTCGAATATGCGGGGTATCAGTTCGAGGGAGCGGACGGCTCGCTCCGATTGCTGCTCGAAGAGGCGGCGCATGGGGAGTGCGAGTTCTTCCACGTGGAGACGTTTCGCGTCGTGAGCGAGCGCGCGGGCGATGGGCGGCTCCGCTCGGTCGCCACCGTGCGCGTGCGTGTCGGAGAGAAGATCGAAGAGGCGATGGCGCAGGGGAAGGGGCCGGTGCTCGCGCTGGATCGCGCGCTGCGCAAGGCGTTGCGCGCTTTCTTCCGATGCGTGGATGATCTGCGGCTTACCGACTACAAGGTCCGCGTGCTCGATGCCGAGCGTGGCACGGCGGCCAAGGTGCGCGTCCTCATTCAGACAAGCGATGGCGAGGAGAGCTGGAGCACGGTCGGCGTCTCCGAGAACATTCTGGAGGCGAGCTATCAAGCGCTCGTGGATGCTGTCCGCTACAAGCTGCTCAAGGAATACGGCCACCCTCAGGCGCGCGCTGCTCGCCGAGAGAGGGCCCCGGAATACGAGCAGCAATACGGCTGGGGCGTATGAGGGAGGGAACGTATGATGCCGAAGGAACTCCTCATGAAGATGTTCTACTACCTGCGCCTGACGCGGGAGGCGGAATATCGCATCGAGCGCGTCCTGTACCGGCAGGGGAAGATCGTCGGCGGTGTGTATGTCGGACGGGGGCAGGAAGCCATCGGTGTGGGAAGCGCCATTCAGCTCCGCCCGGATGATGTCGTCGCTCCGAGCCATCGCGATATGAGCGTCTTCCTCATCCGCGGGATTCCGCTCAAGCAGATCATGGCCCAGTACATGGGTCGGAAGACGGGCGTGACCGGCGGCAAGGATGGCAATATGCACATGGGGGATATGCGGCGGCATGTCATCGCTTTCCCCAGCCACATGGCGGATACGGTTCCGGTCGCCGCCGGATGCGCTCTGGCCTTCAAGCTGCGGGGGGAAGACCGGGTGGCCGTGTGCTATTTCGGGGATGGAGCGACGAGCCGCGCCGATTGGCACGAGGGGCTGAACTTCGCCGCCGTTCACCGACTGCCGATCGTCTACATCTGCAACAACAACCAGTACGCCTACTCGACGCCGCTCTGGCGGCAGATGGCCGTACCTCATGTCGCCGATCGGGCCGTCAACTACGGGATTCCGGGGGAGATCGTGGACGGCAACGATGTGCTGGCCGTCTATGAGGCGACGGCGCGCGCGGTGGAGCGGGCTCGGCGGGGTGAAGGGCCGACGCTGCTGGAGTGCAAGACCTTTCGGATGACGGGGCATTCGGCGCATGATGACGCGTTCTACGTCCCCAAAGAGCTCTTCGAGGAATGGGCGGCGAAGGATCCGATCGCGCGTCTGGCCGAGTACCTCACGACGCGAGGGATTGCGACCGAAGCCGAGCTGCAGGACGTGGAGGCGCGTGTCACGCGCGAAGTGGACGAGGCGGTCACGTGGGCCGAGCAGAGCCCGTATCCCGATCCGGAAGCGTGTCTCGACGACGTGTACGCCTCCCCCCTATGAGCGAGAGGGGAAGCCCACGGCGTGAGTCTCCTCGCGGGGGTGACGCCATGCTCTGAGCGCCCGATATCGAGGAGATCGCACGAGCACCTTCGGCGCGATCCCCCCGTGGCGCCTCAGAAGTATTTCTCCCCGAAGCTCGGCGGCTGTTCGGCGATGTGGACGTTGACGCAGGCAGGCTTCCCGCACTCCCGCATGCGCTGGAGAGCGGGCGCGATCTCTTCGGGCCGCTCGACGAATTCACCGTATCCGCCCAAGGCCTCGACCACGCGCTCGTAGCGGGCGAGTTGAAGGCGCGTCGCCACGGCCCGTTCTTCCCCATAGAGGGCGATCTGCGGACGGCGAATTTGCCCCCATGCCGCATCGTTCCCGATGACGGCCATGATCGGGAGTTGGAACCGCACGGCCGTATCGAATTCGAAGCCGTTGAACCCGAAGGATCCATCGCCGAAGAGGACGAGCACACGCTTCTCCGGATGCGCCAGTTGTGCGGCGATGGCGAAGGGCAGACCGATCCCCAGGCAGCCAAATGGCCCCGGATCCATCCACTGTCCCGGCCAAGAGACGGGGAGCACCTTCGCGGCTAGCGAGACGATATCCCCGCCGTCTCCGATGACGATCGTCTCCGGATCCACGAATTCGGCCAGCTCGTGACACAACCGGAGCGGATCAATGGGCACGGCGTCGGAGCGAAGACGTGGCTCCAACGCGCGCTGCTCGTCCAGCTCGATCTCGCGCAGGCGATCGCGCCAGGCGGTGAAGCGCAGCGTGGGATATTCGGCCACGACGGCCTCCAGCAGCAACTCGAAGAGCGCGCGCAGATCGCCGACCAACCCCACGTCGGCCGACCGATTGTGTCCGATGACCGTGTGATCGAGGTCCATCTGAATGATCTTCGCCTCGGCCGGCAGCTCGCGTCCGAAGTTGAGGCGGAAGTCCAGGGGGGTTCCGGCGAGGATGAGCACATCGGCGTGTCGCAGCGCCTGGCGCCGCGCGTGGACGAAGAGCTGGGGCGCATCCGGGGGGAGCGCACCGCGCCCCATACCGTTGGTGAAGGTCGGCAGATCGAGCCGCTCGACGAGACGCGTGAGCGCGCGATGTGCCTCGGACCATCGGACACCGCTTCCGGCGATGAGGACGGGACGTTCGGCCTGCGCCAGCAGCGCGAGCGCTCGCCGGATCGCCTCCGGGCGCGGGCGCAGTCCCAACGGCTCTCGCTGCATACGGGGAAATCGCACCGACTTCTCCGAGACCTGGTTCATCAACACATCCACTGGGATCTCCAGGAAGACCGGCCCGGGAATGCCCGACACGGCATGGCGCAACGCGACCTCGATCAGTTCGGGAATGCGATCGGTCTGCAGCGCCTGTCCCGCCCACTTCGTGATCGGGCGCATCACGCTGACATGATCCATCTCCTGCAGCGAGCCCTGACCGAGCTGAAACGAAGGTGCCTGTCCTCCAATGACCAAGACGGGGCTCTGGGCCCGGAACGCGTTCGCCACGCCGGTGACGCTATCGGTCACGCCGGGTCCGGCCGTCACGACGGCGACGCCCGGTCGTCCTGTGCACCGCGCCCACGCATCGGCGGCGTGCACGGCGGCTTGCTCATGGCGCAGGTCAATGACGCGAAGGCCCTCGTCCACGCACCCATCGTAGATCGGCAGAATATGACCCCCGCAGAGCGTGAAGACGACATCCACCCCCGCCGCCTTCAACGCTCGGGCGACCAGTTGCCCTCCGTGAAGGTTCATTCCCTCCCCCCCATGAACGCGTCTGTATGCTTGCGCCATTCTACTATGATCCCCGCCCGTTCTCAAAATGCGGCCTCTCGTTCACGAAGCGGGCGAGCCCATCCGGTCAGCGGCGCGCGAAAAATCCGGCGTTCACCGTATTGACCGAGCGCATCATGTGTCGTACTCTCCCAGCGGATTAAAATCCGTCGTAGCTGATGTCAGCATAGATGGAGCGGGAGAAGAGCGCGATGGCTGTGCCGAAAGTCGTCTTCACGCTCAAGGAAGTGGCGGAGTACCTCAATGTGCATCCGGATACGATCCGCCGCTATGTGAAGCGCGGAGAGCTACCGGCCTTCAAGATCGGCACGGATTGGCGTTTCAACAAAGAGTCCATTGATCGGTGGCGAAAGGCGCAAGAGGAGCGGTGCCGCCGCGCGCTTCGGTCCAGACGGCACCCGCCGACGGCTGATGCTCAAAAACCGAAGAAGCGTCCGACAAGCGGATGAGGAGACCGATGGGAGGAGGCCGAAAACCGTATGCGCGAGTGCGATGGCGCCTCCGCGGGAGCGCGGCAGGGGAGCATCGCCGGTGCAGGCGAGTGAGGAGATGTCTGGCGGTCGGCTTCGTCAGCCTCATGAACCTGGCGTCACCGGTGGCGGCGGAGCAGTACCACTTTCGCCGGTACTCGGCGGCCGAAGGGCTCTCGCAGGCCGTCGTGCAAGCATTGTATCAGGATCGCGCGGGGTACCTCTGGATCGGGACACAAGCTGGGCTGAATCGGTACGACGGTGTTTCCTTCACCACCTACGGTCCAGCCCGTGGGCTCGCCCAGGATTGGGTCAACGCCATTCTAGAGGACGCGCGCGGGCACCTGTGGATCGCCACACTGGGCGGGGTGTTTGTCTGGAACGGACGAGGATTTCGCGCGTATACGAGCGCCGATGGGCTGGCTGATGATCGAGTGACATCGTTGGCGCGCGACCGCGAGGGGGGAATATGGTGCGGGACACCGCGCGGCGTCAGCCGCTATGACGGTCAGCGATGGCGAACGTACGCGGTGGCTGAAGGACTCCCCGATCCGCGCGTCAACGTCCTCTTCGTGGATGCGCAAGATCGGCTCTGGGCGGGAACGGAAGCGGGGCTCGCCGTTTGGACGGGCGCGCGGTTCGTCACGTTCGATCCAGAAGGACTGCGGGGCCAGAGCGTGCGCGCGCTCGCCGAGGATCGCGCGCATCGGCTCTGGGTGGGGACGAACGCAGGGGTGCGAATGTACGAGAGAGGACGGCTGATGAGGAAATACGCGATGGATCAGCCCGTCGTCGCCCTCTGCGCCGATCGCTTCGGCATCGTATGGGCGGGGACGCCACAAGGGCTCATCAAGATCGAGCACGGTCATCTCACCGTCCTCACAGCCTCGCACGGCCTCGCGTACACCGACGTGCGCGCGCTCTTGGAGGATCGCGAGGGTATTCTCTGGATCGGCGTCGTAGGGGGACTGTACAAGTTTCACAGCCGCGCGTTCACGATCTATCGCGCGAGCGATGGCCTCGGCTCCAACGTCGTGCGCCCTATCGTGCGGGATCGGCGCGGATGGCTCTGGGTGGGCACCAGTGGGGGACTCAGCCGCTTCGACGGCCGTCAGTGGCGGACCTTCACAAGACGGGATGGATTGACCGATGACTACGTCTTCGCTCTGCTGGAGGACCGCCAGGGATGGCTCTGGATCGGCACGCGCGTGGGAATCACGCTCTTTGATGGCGCGCGCTTTCGCCGGGATCACACGTTGTCCCGTCTGGGTCTCATCGTCGCTTTGGCCGAGGATCGAGCGGGCGCGATCTGGATCGCCGTCATGTCCAAAGGCGTCTTTCGGTGGACGGGATCGCGCCTGGAGCCCGTGCGGGTCGAAGGGCAGACGTTCTCCAATGCGCGCTTCCTCGTGGATCGGCGCGGGTGGGTGTGGATCTCCGGAGATCGAGGCCTCTCGCGATGGGATGGCCGGAACTGGCGCACGTACACGGTGCGCGACGGATTGGCCAGTGATCAGCCGTATTTCCTCTGCGAGGACGCGCACGGGCACATCTGGTTCGGGTATCACTCCTCGCACGGCGTGACGCGCTTCGATGGGCAGACGTTCCGACATTACACGACACGCGACGGCTTGACGAACGACGCCGTCTACTCGCTCGGCGTGGATCGGCAGGGGGACCTCTGGATCGGCACGGCGCGTGGCGTGGATCGCTTCGACGGGACGACCTTCGTCAACTACGGCGTGGAGGAAGGATACGCGGATCCGGAATCGAACGCCGGGGGCTTCTGGCGGGACGCCGATGGCACGCTCTGGTTCGGGACGATGGGGGGATTGAGCCGCTACGACCCGCGATTCGATCTGACGCGCGGGGCTCCGCCCGTCGTCCTCCTCCAGGACGTGCGACTCGGCGCGCGAGCCGTTCATCCGATGGACGCGTCGAGCGCGCGCGATCACGAGGTCGGCCCGAAGGACAATACCCTGATCGCGCGGATCGCCGTCCTGTCGTTCCTCAACGAGCGTCAGGTGCAGGTGGAATATCGGGTGAGCGGATTCCAAGAGGAATGGACGCCGCTGGAGGGCCGAGAGCTGCGCATCTCGAATCTGCCGCCAGGCGCTTATGTCCTGCATGTGCGAGCTCGGAAATATCGAGGGGCGTGGTCATCGCCCGTCTCCTTCGCGTTCAGAATTCGCGCGCCGTTTTGGCAGCGATGGTGGTTCTGGGGGCTTGCGGGGATCGGAATCCTGGGTCTCTTCTATACCGGACATCGCTGGCGCACGAATCGGATTCGGCGCCGAGCGGAGGAGCTGGAGCAGAAGGTCGTCGAACGCACGCGCCAGCTCGCGGAGAAGGCCGAGGAGCTGGAATCCTTCATCTACACGGTCTCGCATGATCTGAAGGCTCCGGTCATCTCCCTGCAAGGGCTCGCGAACTTGCTGCGGATGGAGCTCGGGGAGAACATTTCGCCGAACGCGGCCTTCTACCTGGAGCGCATTCACGCCAATGCGGAACAGATGCAGCGGCTCATCGCCGAGCTGCTGGAGCTCTCGCGCATCGGGCGGATGCGCGAGCCCCGACGCCCGGTCCCGATGCGAGAGCTGGTCGAGGAGGTGCTCGCCGAGCTGCACGGGGAGATCGCGCTCAAGCGCGCGCGAATCCGCGTGGATGAGGCGCTGCCGACGGTCGTGGGCGAGCGCACGCGCCTCCGACAGGTCTGGGCGAATCTCATCTCTAACGCACTGCGCTTCTCTCGCCCGCATGTCCCTCCGGAGATCGAGATCGGCGCGCGACAGGAATCGCAGGACGTCGTCGCCTTCTTCGTCCGCGATAACGGCATCGGCATCGCGCCCGAACATCGGGAGAAGATCTTCGAGATCTTCTATCGCGTCGAGGGCAAATATCAAGGCGATGAAGGCACGGGCATTGGCTTGGCCATTGTGAAACGCATCATCCAGGCGCATGGGGGACGCGTCTGGGTCGAATCCGAAGGGCTTGGGAAGGGGAGCACGTTCTGGTTCACTCTCCCCTTGGAGTCGGCATCGCACCCGACGGCGCCTGTGATTTCTGCAGAAGCGCACGCGGTACGCAGATCGTCACCGGAAGGGAGGAACCGATGAAGCCGATCCTCATCTTGCTCGTCGAGGATAATCCCGACCACGTCCTGATCATCAAGCGCGCTCTGGAGATGAACAACGTCCTCAACGAAGTGCGCGTCGTCGAGGATGGTCAGGAAGCGCTGGACTACCTCTACCGCCGGGGCAAATATGCGGATCCGGATGCGGCCCCGCGCCCGGGGCTCATCTTGCTGGATATCAAGCTGCCGAAGGTGGACGGGTTCGAAGTCCTGAGACGGATCAAGAGCGATGCGGTGCTCAAGATGATCCCCATCATCATGCTGACGAGTTCCGAACAAGAGGCGGACATCGTGAGGAGCTATCTGAACGGGGCGAACTCCTATGTCGTGAAGCCGATCCGGTTCGACGACTTCATCGAGAAGGTGCGTGAGCTGAAGCTCTACTGGATCCTGGTCAACACACTGCCGCCGGAGTCAGCGCTTCAGGGACCGACGCCCTAGGGGATTGGTCGATCTCGCAGCAGCGAGAGAGCGGCGCTTCGCCCGAACGCGAGGTCGGTGAGGCGCCCGAGATGCAGACGCATACGGCGTGGAGGAATCGGCATGTCCGAGGAGGCCGCCACATTCACAGCAGGAGAGGCTCCAACTCGGGAGCCACCGCCGGGGTATCGCATCCTCCTGATCGAAGACGATCCCGATCATCGGATGCTCGCGATGCGCGCTCTGAAGGAGCAGTTGGGACCGGCGACCGCCGTCGTCCCGGTGGCGACGGCAGTCGAGGGGTTGGAGGCCCTAGAGCACGAGACCTTCGATCTCGCGTTGGCCGACTACCGTATGCCCGGCATGGATGGCGTGGAGTTCCTCCGCGCGCTGAGGACTCGCAGGATCGAGGTCCCGGTGATCCTCGTGACGGCCCTCGGCAATGAACGCGTGGCCGTTGAAGCCTTGAAGCTCGGAGCCGCCGATTACGTCATCAAGGAGGCCGGATATTGGCGACTGCTCCCGCCGATCGTCGAACGCGCGATTCGCACGGCGCAGATGAAGCGTCGCGTTGAGGAAGCGCGCCGCCGCACAACGCTTCTTCATGAACTGGCGCAGGCGCTGAATCGCACGCTTGATGTGCACGAACAGCTCCAGATCCTCGTCCGAAAGAGCGCCGAGATCTTTCGCGCGGAGCGGGCCACGGTGTACCTGCCGGATCGGGACCTGGAGACGATCGCCGATGTGGTGACCTATGACGTGGATCCCCAACGCGCCGATCTGCTTCAATCCTTGAAGGGGAAACGGATCGCGGAGCTCCCCATTGGGCTGAAGCTGCAGGAGACGTCCGAGCCGCTCATCATCCCCGATGCGGCGCGCAGCGAACTCGTTCCCCACGAATTCGTCCAAGCCCTCGGCATCCGCGCCATCCTCGGCGTCCCTATTTGTGCCAAGGAGAAGCCGATCGCTGCTCTCTTTCTGGGCAGGCGGGGACCGCGCGCGTTCACTCAGGAAGATGCGATGTTCGCTCGAGTGATCGCCGAGCAGGCGGCCATCGCGCTGGAGAACGCGCGTCTTTATCAGGAAGCTCGACAGCGGCTCTTCGAGCTAAACGGATTGTACGAGATCGCCTGCCTCCTCAGCTGGGTTCGGAATCCGCGCGACATCTACGGCGAGCTGACGGCCGTGATCGCGCGCTTGATCGGCGCGACCCGCTGCGTCATCGCCACCTATGATCCGCGGACGCGCGAGTTGCGCGCTGAGCCTCCCGGATATGGCATCCAGGATGCGCTGGTGAAAGCCGCCGCTTATGTCGTGACCGAAGAGCTGAGGGCGTTTTGGAACCTGCGGACGCGCGGCCCCTTCATCGCCAATCGCCCCGAAGAGATCCCCGCTCCCTTGCAGTGGCTCGTCTCGGATTTCAACGTCGAAAATCTCCTGGCCGTCGCCATGCTCGCCGAAGGACAGACCGTGGGCGTCATCTACGCCATGGATAAGCCCGAGGGGTTCACCCCCGAAGACGCGCACCTGCTCAGCATCTTCGCTCATCAAGCTGCTCGGGTCATCCAAAGCGCGCGCCTGTACGAAGAGATCGCCCGATCCGAGGCGAAGTACCGAAACATCTTCGAGAGCACCATCATCGGGATCTATCGCAGCACGCCGGATGGGCGAGTCCTGATGGCGAATCCCACGCTGGCGCGACTCCTGGAGTACCCGAACGTGGAGGCGCTCTTGGCCGTTCCCGCTCATGAGATCTGGGCTCACCCGCACGAGCGCGAGCAGTGGCGACGGCAACTCGAGCAGCAGGGGATTCTCGAACACGAACATCTGGTTCGGACGCGCACGGGACGGATGCTGTGGGTGCATGATGTCGCGCGCGTCGTTCGGGATGAGCGAGGGCGCGTGCTCTATTACGAAGGTGGGCTCGTGGACATCACCGAGCAGAAGCGCGCGGAGGCCGAGCGCGAGGCGATGTTGGAGATCACGCAGGGAGCCACGACGATCGCCGAGCTCGATGAGTTGTTCCCTCTGATCCATCGCACCTTGAAAAGGGTGATCCCGGCGGAGAACTGTTTCATCGCGCTCTATGATGCGGCGACCGGATACTTCCACTTCCCCTATTTCGTGGATCAGTACGATCCTCCGCCTCCGCCCCTGCGTCTGGAGAAGACGGCCACGGCCTACGTCTTTCGGACCGGGCGGCCACAACGGCTCACGCGGGAGCGGTGCCGACAATTGATCGAGCAGGGCGAGATCGAACTGGTGGGGACGCCCTCGGCCTGTTGGTTGGGCGTGCCCTTGCGCACGCCGAGGGAGACGATCGGGGTACTGGTTGTCCAGGATTATGAGGATGAACAGGCGTATACGGACCACGATCTGGAATTCCTCGCCTCCGTGGGGAACCACATCGCGGTGATCATCGAGCGCAAGCGCGCGGAAGAAGCGCTGCGCCGTTCGCGACAACGATACCAGCACCTGGTCGAATCGGTCACCGATGTGGTGATGGCGCTCGATCGCGAGGGGAGGATCACCTACGTCAATCCGGCGGTGCGACAGGTCCTCGGCTACGCGCCCGAGGAACTCGTGGGGGAATCGGTCAGCATCCTGATCCACCCGGAGGATCGGCCTTCGGCCGAAGCGCTGTGCGAGCTGCAGCGACGCGGACAACCGGCGTCCGTCCGCTACGAAGGCCGTCTCCTGGCGAGAGATGGAGCAGTACGATACGTTCAAGGTCTGGTGCGCCTGGGCGCCTCAGAAGAAGAGGGCGCCGATTTGGTCGTCACCTTGCGCGACGTGACTGAAGAGCGGCGCGCTCGAGAACGCTTGGCGCACGTCCATGATATCGTCACGCGGTTCCGGGGCCAGGAGCTGTTCGATCGTGCGGCTCAGGTGCTCGCCCAGCTCTTCAATGTCGAATACGCACTGCTTGGCGTCCTGGAGGACGGAGGCGCGCGTGTGCGCGCCCTGGCCTTCTACAGCGAGGGGGAATTGCGACGCGACTTCTCCTACGCCCTTCGCGGCACCCCGTGCGAGGACGTCATGAATCAGGCCGTATGGTGCGCGTGCTCGCCACGCGCTTGGGAGATGTTCCCGGAGGATGAGATCCTGGCGGCCCTCCGCATCGAATCCTATATCGGCGCGCCGATTCTCGCCGGCAGCGGGGAGGTCCTCGGGGTGATCAACGCCTTCGGGAAATCCCCGCGGACGTTCACCGAGGCCGATGCGCATCTGCTGCAGATCATTGGCCAACGCGTAGGTGTTGAGCTGGAACGGCTGCGCGAGGAGGAAGCCCGGCTGAAACTACAAGAGCAGCTCTATCACGCGCAGAAGATGGAATCGGTGGGCACGCTCGCCGGAGGGGTGGCGCATGATTTCAATAACATCCTCACCGGCATGGTCGGATTCGCCGAACTGGCCCTCATGGAATTAGGCCCGCAGCACGGCGCCGCCGAATATCTCCGTCACATCCTCTCACTCGGCGCGCGAGCGCGCGATCTGGTGCGGCAGCTTCTGCTCTTCAGTCGCCCCTCCACGGGCGAGAAAGAGGCGCGCGATCTCCACGCGTTCCTCGGCGACGTCGTCGCGTTGCTCGGGCGCACGCTGCCGGAGAACATCGAGATCGAGTTGGATCTTCCGTCCGAAGCGCTCATCGTCGCGGCCAATCCGACTCAGCTTGAGCAAGTGCTCCTCAACATCGCCATCAACGCGCGCGATGCCATGCCTGGTGGTGGGCGGCTGCGCATCGCGGCCCGGCTCGTGGATGTGGAGACACCCGGTGCTCCGCACGCCCAACCGGGACGTTTCGTGCGGCTGACGATCAGTGACACCGGACATGGCATCCCCGCCCATATCCTGCCGCGCATCTTCGAACCATTCTTCACCACGAAAGAGGTCGGCCGGGGGACGGGCCTCGGCCTCTCCGTCGCCTATGGGATCGTGAAAGCGCATGGGGGGTGGATTGACGTCGAGAGCGAAGTGGGTCGCGGAACCCGCTTCCATCTCTACCTGCCCGCCCTCCCGACGAGACCGGAACCGAGTGAAGCGCCTGGCCAAGAAGAGATTCGCGGTGGAACGGAGACGATCCTGCTCATCGAGGACGAGGCGGTCGTTCTGGAGCTCGGACGAGAGATGCTGCACTCCCTCGGCTATCACGTGCTCACGGCGCGCGACGGTCAGGAGGGGGTAGCCCTGTACGCCGCCTGGCACTCGCAGATTGATCTGATCCTGCTTGATGTCGTCATGCCGCGCATGAGCGGGCATGAGACGTTCCACCAACTGCGGCGGATCAATCCGCAGGCGAAGATCTTACTCATCACCGGCTACAGCCCGGAGCACGTCGCGGCCGAACTGCTTGCGCAGGGAGCTCTGGGCGTCATCCAAAAGCCCTACGAGCGTCGGGAGCTGGCCCGAGCTGTTCGGGAAGCCCTGGACGCGTGACGCGCTCCGCGCACGCCGGAAGATGGCGAGCGCACGCGCGGATCTCGTCCGTCTCCTCACCCGAGCCAGCGCGGACCGCGAGCGCCACATGCACTCTACATGAGGCGCTCGCCTCCTCTTCACTCCTCCTGAGGGACGGGCGGCCCCGGCTGCGGCTTCGGCAGGGGCTTGCGCGGCAGCTTCTCCTCGCGCATGGCCGCATGGTACACGAATGAGGCCATGATCACAGCCGCTTGCATCAGGTCGCCCGGCAGGAGCCGATCGTAGACATCCATGTTCGTGTGATGCGTGCGCGTGCTGTAGTCAATCGGGTCCTGGATGAACTGAAAGGCCGGAATCCCCACGGCGTCGAAGGCGAGATGATCGGTGCCGCCTGTGCCACGGATCGTCACCGTCGTCGCCCCCAGATCGTGAAACGGACGCAGCCAGGCCTCGAAGATCGGCCGCACGGCATCATTGCCCTGCAAATAGATGCCGCGAATACGACCCGTCCCGTTATCGAGGTTGAAGTAGGCGGAGATCTTCGCATGGTCCGGCTTGAGCTCCATCGTCCGCGGATTGCCGAAATACTTCTCCACATATGCCCGCGAACCGAGCAGGCCTTGCTCTTCACCGGTCCAGAGGGCGACGCGAATCGTGCGCCGCGGTTGGATGCCGATGGCTTTGAGGATGCGCACGGCCTCCATGACAACGGCCGATCCGGCAGCATTGTCGGTCGCTCCCGTACCCGCATGCCAGGAATCCAGATGAGCGCCCAACATGACGATCTCGTCCTTCAGCTTCGGATCCACGCCCGGGATTTCCGCCAGCACGTTATACCCCTGCAGGTCTTCGTCATGGAATCGGGTCCGAATGTTGACCTCCAGTCTCACGGGGATCTTCTTCTCCAACAATCGCGCGATGCGCGCATAGTGCTCGATCGCGACGACCATCCAGGGGACGGTCGGCTCAGCGTTCGCCCGATAGGATCCGCCACCGGTGACGAAGATCGTGCCGTGCTCGCCGCGACTCGGTTCCAGGACGACGGCCACGCCCTCTTCGCGGAGGAAGCGCGCGATCTTCTCCTGCAGGGCGCGCTGCGCACGCAGCTCCTCGCGCTGCGCCTCCATCGGGGAGCGCGCGCCCGGCTCCGGAGCCTGTGCCAGACGCTTCAGGTCCTCCTCGCTATGGCGCCGCGCATCGGGCTCAAACCGCGTGACCGCTTGACGCGGCGGCTGCAGCATGACGATGGCTCCCTTGAGCTTCCCTGTGTATGCGGCGAAATCCTCCTCCGAGCGCAACGTGACGACTACCGGTTGACCCGTGACCGGCCCGTTCGTCCCCGGCGTCCAGGCCTTCGGATACGCGATGATCGGCATGTACTGCGGCTCGAGCATCTCGATGGAGAAGCGCTCGACCGACCACCCTCGCCCGAAGGTTCCCCACGGCTCCAACCGCGCGTTGGCGAGCCCCCACTCTTTGAACCGGTCGCGCGCCCACTCGCTCGCGGCTCTCAGGTTCGGGGATCCGGTCAGGCGCGGACCATAGACGTCGGTCAGATAGCTCGCGATCTCCATGACCCGAGAATTCCCAAACCCCTCCTGCTTGATCCGCGCGATCGCCTGCCAATCCACCGGCTCTTCGGCGTGAACGAGCGGAGGGATGGCAAGAAGCACAAAGAGGAACGCCGCTACGTGACGCCTCATAGTCCCTCTCCCTCTGGTAGAGTCGCCCACCTCAGCCGTGCAGTGATACACGAATCCTGCTGAAAAGGCAAGGCGGCGAGCTTCACACGCGGGTATGCTTTCAGGACTGGGGGATGAGAATCTCGCGGGGTGGGATGCGCTCTCCCCGCCCCGTCAGCAAGCCGATGCCCTGTTCCTGAACCGCCGCGACCGTATGCTGATCAATCCGAATGCCGAAGACGTAGACCAGATAGGGCCCCGGAACTCCGGCAGCACGCAGTCGCTCCTGCCATCCGGCAGATCGCATCCGCTGCGCCCAATCGTGCACAACCCGACGACTCAACCGCGTCTTGACCTCCACGATCGCCCAGAGAGTCGCCCCGGTCTGATCCTGAATAGGGACGACGACATCAATCTCTCCGTCCAGGGAGAGTACCGTGGGTTCGGCGAGAGGACGATACCCCTTCTCCTCAAGCACCGTCAGGAGCACACTCTCGGCTTCCTCCTCGATGGTCGCCCCGAGAGCATTCTGAAATCGTCCCATCTCCTGAATCGCAATCTCCATGCGCTCTTCGGTCCGCCGCTGCGCCTCCGCCAATTCCCTCACTGCGGCTTCCAAACGACTGAGTCGTTCCTCCGCCTGCCGATGCGCCTGCGCCAGCTCCTCGACCACGGCTTCCAACCGGCCTATCCGCTCCTCCGCCCGCCGCTGCGCCTGCGCCAGCTCCTCGACCACGGCTTCCAACCGGCCTATCCGCTCCTCCGCCCGCCGCTGCGCCTGCGCCAGCTCCTCAACCACCGCTTCCAACCGGCCTATCCGCTCCTCCGCCCGCCGCTGCGCCTGCGCCAGCTCCTCAACCACCGCTTCCAACCGGCCTATCCGCTCCTCCGCCCGCCGCTGCGCCTGCGCCAGCTCCTCGACCACCGCTTCCAACCGGCCTATCCGCTCCTCCGCCCGCCGCTGCGCCTGCGCCAACTGCTCCACCGCCGCTTCTAACCGTGCGACCGCAGCCGTCAACTCCCTCACCTGCTCCTCCGTCCGCCGCTGCGCTTCCACCAACTCCCCTACCACAGCTTCCAACCGCCCCACCCGATCCTCCAACTGCCCCACTCGCTCTTCGGTCCGCCGCTGCGCCTGCGCCAGCTCCTCGACCACGGCTTCCAACCGACCTATCCGCTCCTCCGCCCGCCGCTGCGCCTGCGCCAACTGCTCCACCGCCGCTTCTAACCGCGCGACCGCAGCCGTCAACTCCCTCACCTGCTCCTCCGTCCGCCGCTGCGCCTCCGCCAATTCCTGAACGATGGCCGGCAATCTCAAGAGGTCTTCCGTTAAGATCAAACGGCGCAATTCGGCCTGCCACTCCGGATGCTGCGCCAGAAGGCGAATCAGATCCGAGAAGTCATTCACCGTGAAGGCCATGACTTTTCCCCCCTCCTCAGTGTATCACGCTGATTCCACGGAAGCGAGGGCAGCAATATGCCACACAGGAGCACAGCCTCTCTAGATCTTCGGCTCACCTGCCGGCGCGGGCGAATTGGTCCAGTCGCGCGACAGCTTCCTGGAGGACCTCCCGAGATGCCGCGTAAGAGATGCGCACATATCCTTCCGCGCCGAAGGCCGATCCGGCCGTGAGCGCGATCTGACACTCTTCAAGCAGACGCACTTCCAGGTCCTTCGATGCCGGGATATCGCGCGCCCGCATCAGCTCCCGAACGTCGGGGAAGACGTAAAAGGCCCCTTCGGGCTCCACACATCGAATGCCCGGAATCCGGTTGAGCGCCGCCAGCAGAAACTCGCGCCGTCGCTGATACTCCTGCAGCATCCGCACCACCGATTCCTGAGGCCCGGTGAGCGCTTCCAAAGCCGCCTTCTGGGCGATCGAGGTCGGATTCGACGTGGAGTGGCTCTGGACCTTGATCATCTCCCGAACCCACGCTTCCGGACCGACGGCGTAACCGATGCGCCATCCCGTCATCGCGTAGGTTTTGGAGAACGAGCCGACGATGAGCACACGCGCGCGCAGTGCCTCCGGCAGGGCCGCTGCCGAGAACGATTCATGAGGGGGGTAGACGAATTCGCGATAACACTCATCGGAGATGACGTAGAGTCCGCGCTCAACGGCCCACTCGACGATGCGCTGGAACTCGCCGGGTGAGATGACGCGCCCCGTGGGATTGCACGGCGAATTGAGGATGAGCAGTTTCGTCCTCGGCGTCACCGCCGCGCTCACCATCTCTGCCGTGAGCCGGAAGTCGTTCTCCTCCGTCGGAATGAAGCGGCTGCGCCCACCGGCGAAAGTGACGACCTGCGGGAACGTCACCCAATATGGGGCGGGGATCAAAACCTCGTCCCCCGGCTCGATCAAGGTCACCACGGCGTTGAAGATCGCCTGCTTGCCTCCGGCCGTCACGATGACCTGTCCGGGCGTATAGGTCGAACCGAAGCGCTCGTTCAAAAACCGAGCGATGGCGGCGCGCAGCTCGGCGATGCCGGCCGCCGGCGTATAGCGCGTGAAATCCTCCGCCAGGGCGCGACGCGCGGCCTCCTTGATGTGCTCGGGCGTGGGGAAATCCGGCTCCCCCGCTCCAAGATCGAGCACGCGCAGGCCAGCGGCGCGCAACCGTTCCGCCGCTTGCAGGACGGCCATCGTAGAAGACGCTTCCATGAGGCGCACGCGTTCGGCTGCCGGGAAACCCCGTTCATCAAGAGCGCGTTCCTGTGTCATCCTCATCCCCTCTGACGCATAGGGAATTGCGACCCGCATCCCTCTTGGCCAAGAGCTTCTCCCGCATCTTCCGCTCGACAATGGGAGGGACGACACCGGCGATGTCTCCCCCCAAGGCGCACACCTCCTTCACCAGGCGGGAGCTGAGGTACGTATAGGGCTCGGCGGGCATCATGAAGATCGTCTCAATCGTGGGATCGAGCCGCCGGTTCATGAGGGCCATCTGGAACTCATACTCGTAGTCGGAGATCGCGCGAATCCCTCGGATGATGACTCGCGCCTCGACCTTCCGCGCGTATTCGATGAGCAGACCATCGAACGTGTCCACGCGGACCTGAGGGGAGCGCACGACCGCACGGATCATCTCCACGCGCTCCTCCGCCGTGAAGAGCGGTGTCTTCGCCGGATTGACGAGCACGGCGACGATCACCTCATCGAAGAGCCGCGCGGCCCGCTCGATCAGATCCAGGTGACCATTGGTGATGGGATCGAATGATCCCGGATAAATGGCTCGCCGCATGCTCCTTCCCCCTTCGGGAGGCTCGGTTCACCCCGAATGCGGTCTCGGGCCGAACACGCCCCCCGTGAGCTGCTGCCTTCCGTTCTCGCTGATCCTTCCCTCCATGTGAACAAACTCGTTGCGGAAAGGCCAATTTTAAGCTACCCTATTGTCGGATTCAAACCAGAAGGCATGGTGTGATGAACCGATGATCGAGGAATTTCGCCAACAGTATGAGGAGCTGAGGTCGCGCACGCTCGAACTCAGGAGGTTTCTTTGACATCGAGGCGAAGCGAGAGGAGCTGGCGCGACTTGAAGAGATGATGGCGCAGCCGGAATTTTGGAACGATCCGGCTCGCGCCGGGCACACGCTGCGCGCTCGGCATCGGGTGGAATCCGAGATCGAGGCGGTTGAGCGCCTGGAGCGCGAATTGGAGGAGATCGAGATCCTCCTGGACCTCGCCCAAGAAGACGAAGCCTTCCTGCAGGAGCTGCGCGAGCGGGTGTCCCGAGTGGCGGCCGAGATCGCAGAGATGGAGCTGAAGGCGCTCCTGTCGGGAGAGCACGACGCGGGCAACGCCATCGTGACGATCACGGCCGGAGCGGGGGGGACAGACGCCCAAGATTGGGCGGAGATGCTCCTGCGCCTCTATCTCCGGTGGGCGGAGAAGCACGGCTATAAGACCGAACTGCTCGATCTGCAACCCGGCCAGGAGGCGGGGATCAAATCGGCGACGTTCCGCGTCGAGGGCGAGTACGCTTACGGATACTTGAGCGCGGAATCCGGCGTGCATCGGCTCGTGCGCCTCTCCCCCTTCAACATCGCTCACAGCCGCGAGACGAGCTTCGCCTCGGTCTCCGTCTATCCGGATCTGGACGAGGACATCGTCGTGGAGATTGATGAGAAGGACCTGCGCATCGAGACGTTCCGCGCCTCAGGAGCTGGTGGGCAACACGTCAACAAGACGGAATCGGCCGTGCGCATCACGCACATCCCAACGGGGATCGTCGTCTCCTGTCAGAATCAGCGCTCGCAACATCAGAATCGCGAGATGGCCATGCGGATCCTTCGCGCAAAGCTCTACGAGCACGAGCGACAGAAGCGCCTGGCTGAACGGCAGCAACTGGAGCAGAACAAACGCGAGATCAGCTTCGGATCGCAAATCCGAAGCTATGTCCTGCATCCTTACAAGCTCGTGAAGGACCTGCGCACGCGATATGAGACGAGCGACGTGGATGCCGTCCTGGACGGCGAGATTGACGAGTTCATCCGCCAGTACCTGATCGCGAAGCGAAAGGGCGCGATCGAACCGGCGGCGACGAAGACGAATTGACGAGCGCACGCATGGTCGCCTCTCATCCGCCCATGAATCACCCATCGCGCTCGCGCGCGGATGAAGCCCTGGGCGTCCTGCTGCTGGCCGGTGGCGTGCTCCTTCTGCTCAGCGTGCTCTCCTATCACCCGGAAGATCCCTCCTGGAACGTGCTCACTTCCCGTTCGATCGTGCACAACAAGATCGGGCGCGTGGGGGCCTATGTGGCGGACTTCTGCCTTCAAGTCTTCGGGCTGACCACATTCGCGCTGCCGGTGCTGCTGTTCGCCTGGGCGTGGTCGAAGCTGCGTGGTCGGCCGCTTCGGGCGCCCGTGACCAAGGGCTTGGGATGGGCGAGCTTCCTGCTCTCGGGAGCTGGATTGCTGAGCGTGCTCTCTCCCCGGCCGTATGTCCTGTGGCCCACGGTCCGTCCCGGGGGGATGCTCGGTGCTCTCCTGGCCGCGCAATTAGTCGCCGTTCTGAACACGGTCGGAGCGGCCCTGGTGCTCGGCGTCACCGCGATTCTCGCCCTCATGGCCGCGGGGAACTTCTCCTTGATCGCTGCCGGAGGAGCCGTGATGCGGGGTGCGCGGAGCATCGCGGCGCGTCTCCGAAAGAGCAGGGAGCGCCCGCAGCGAGAGGAAGTCGTGAGCGCTGCTGCAGAACTGGCGAGCACACCTCGACCGAAGATCGCCTCGGCTGAGGCGTCCGATCTCACCGAAACGGTGACGACGGCCACTGCTTCCGAGCTCCCGCGCGCGCCGGCAGTGGCGGCCGCCCGTCGGGAAGGAGCGCGAGCAGCCGAACCCGTTCTCTCGCTCGCGGAGGCCGAGACGGAGGTGACTCCCCGGACGCGCAGCCCCGTCCCTCCCGTACCCGTAGATGTTGAAGAGATCATCGAACGCGCCGGTCCTTCTCCGACACCAGCTCCGACCCGATGGCGTCCCTCGAGCGAAGCCGCGCGCCAGGCTCCTGCAGACCCGATCGCCGAGATGCTCTCGACGGCCTCGGTCCGAACCACCAAACCAGTGGAGAAGGCGAGCCCCGCTGAGCGCTCGAGGCCGCCCAGCCCGGAAGGGAACTTCTCGCTCCCCGCGGTGGAGATGCTCAGAGAGCCGTCGCCCCCGCACGAGCAGGCGCATGAGGAGCTGATGCAACGGGCCGTCCTGCTGGCCGAGAAGTTCAAGGAGTTCGGCATCACGGGGCACGTGCACCAGATCAGCCCGGGCCCGGTCGTGACGACATTCGAGTTCAAACCGGATCCGGGGATCAAGTACAGCCGCATCGTCAGCCTGGTCGAAGACCTCTGCCTCGCTCTGGAGGCCGAATCCATTCGGATTGATCGCATCCCGGGCAAATCCACGATCGGCATTGAAGTCCCCAACAAACATCGCGAGTTGATCCGTCTGCGCGAGATCCTCGAATCGAAGAAGTTTCAGGAATCGCGCTCCCGCCTCACGATCGCCCTGGGCAAGACGATTGACGGCGGAGTGTACATCAGCGATCTGGCGAAGATGCCGCATCTGCTGATCGCGGGGGCGACGGGCTCGGGTAAATCCATGACGGTCAACTGCATCCTCGTCTCCATCCTCTTCAAGGCGACGCCCGAGGAGGTGCGGTTCATCCTCATTGATCCGAAGCGCCTGGAGCTGGGGCTTTACGATGGCATCCCTCATCTGCTGGCTCCCATCGTCACCGATCCGAAGCGCGCGGCGTACGCGCTGAAGTGGGCCGTCGCCGAGATGGAGAATCGCTACAAGTTGCTCGCGAGCTTCGGCGTTCGCAATATCGAGCAATTCAACCGCGAGGTGCGAGACCTCTCCGACCGGCGCGCGATGTCCGAGAGCAGGGAGCCGATTCGCCCGCTCCCCTACATCGTCATCATCATTGATGAGTTGGCCGACCTGATGATGGTCGCCTCCAGCGAGGTCGAGACGGCGATCACGCGCCTGGCGCAAATGGCGCGAGCTGTCGGCCTGCATCTGGTCCTGACGACGCAGCGCCCCTCGGTGGATGTCATCACGGGGCTCATCAAGGCGAACTTCCCCTGCCGCATCGCCTTCCGCGTCTCCTCGAAAGTGGATTCGCGCACGATCCTCGACGCCAATGGAGCCGAAGCGCTCCTGGGACGCGGGGACATGCTCTTTCTGCCGCCGGGCTCGTCGCGCCTGGTGCGCGTGCACGGCGCTTTCCTCGAGGAGGCGGAGATCAAGCGCGTGGTCGAATTCCTCAAGGCGCAAGGCGAGCCTCACTATGATGAGACCGTCCTCATGTCGGACAAGGAGTACGCGGCGGCGCAAGGGGGTGGGGAGAAACGCGACGAGTTGTACGAAGAGGCCCTCAAGATCGTCGTGGAGATGGGGCGCGCCTCCACGTCCGTCCTGCAACGCCGCTTACGCATCGGCTACGGGCGCGCGGCCTCGATCATTGATATGATGGAGCGCGAGGGATATGTGGAGCCCGCCGATGGACCGCGCCCGCGCGCCATCACCCGTAAGGCCCTCGAATTTCGCGAACGCCTCCGGCAGATGGACGCCGAGCGGTAGAAAAAGGCGCTTCCGACCGGGTATAATTCCCCTTGATTTGCGGGCGACTCGGGGGACAGAGTGATGAGAGAGAGCGATACGGGTGCCTTCAACGTCTTTCCCGCCGGTTCGCGCGGGAGAGGCGAAGCACCTCGCCCTCCGCTTGGCGAGCGCTCAGCCGACGTTCCCCCGCAGTGAAGCTCGGCATCTCTCTCATGGAGGCCCTCATATGATTTCCAAAACCCTCACCGATTGGGTCGAAGACGTCGCACAAATGACGCAACCGGATCGCATCGTCTGGTGCAATGGATCGGAGGACGAATATCATGCGCTCATTGAACAGATGCTGCGCGAGGGGACACTTCTTCGCCTCAACGAGCGGAAGTACCCCAACTGCTATCTTCATCGCAGCCATCCGACCGATGTCGCGCGAACGGAACATCTGACCTTCATCTGCACACCGAAACCGGAGGATGCGGGTCCGACGAATAACTGGATGTCTCCCGAAGAAGCGCGTGAGCGCGTGGGCTCGCTCTTTCGCGGCTGCATGCGAGGACGGACCATGTACGTCGTCCCGTATCTGATGGGCCCGCCCGGCTCTCCCTTCAGCGAGGTCGGCGTGGAGGTGACCGACAGTCCATACGTCGTCGCGAACATGCGCATCATGACGCGCATGGGGACGATCGCGTTGGAGCACTTGGGGGATTCCGACCGCTTCGTGCGAGGCCTGCACTCGCTCGGCGATCTGAGTCCGGAACGGCGCTATATTTGCCACTTCCCAGAAGAGCGCATGATCTGGAGCATCGGATCGGGGTATGGGGGTAATGCCCTGCTCGGGAAGAAGTGCCATTCCCTGCGCATCGCGAGCGTCGAGGCGCGGGACGAGGGATGGTTGGCCGAACATATGCTGATCATCGGCGTCGAGGACCCGGAGGGGCGGGTGACGTATCTGGCCGGCGCCTTCCCGAGTGCGTGCGGGAAGACGAACCTCGCCATGCTCGTCCCTCCACCAGCGCTGAGCCGCTATAAGGTCTGGACCGTGGGGGACGACATCGCCTGGCTGCGGTTCGGCCCGGATGGTCGCCTCTGGGCGGTGAATCCGGAGACGGGCTTCTTCGGCGTCGCTCCGGGCACGAGCATGCGGACGAATCCCAACGCGATGATTGCGCTCTCGCGGAACTCGATCTTCACGAACGTGGCGCTGACCCTGGACGGAACCCCCTGGTGGGAGGGGATGAGCGATCCCCCGGAATATGCCTATGACTGGCAGGGGCGACCGTGGACGCCGACGAGCGGCCGACCGGCGGCTCATCCGAACGCACGCTATACGGCGCCGGCACGACAATGCCCTTCGATCTCCCCGCATTGGGAGGATCCGCAGGGTGTGCCGATCTCGGCGATCCTCTTCGGAGGACGGCGAGCGCGCGTGGCGCCGCTGGTCTATGAGGCCTTCGACTGGACGCACGGAGTCTTCGTCGGCGCGAGCATGGCCTCGGAGACGACGGCGGCTGCTGTGGGGGAAGTTGGCGTCGTGCGTCGCGATCCGATGGCGATGCTCCCCTTCTGCGGCTACAACATGGCCGACTACTTCCGCCACTGGCTGCGCATGGGCGCGCGCAGCTCGAAAATGCCGCGGATCTTCCACGTCAACTGGTTCCGCACGGATGCGAGCGGTCGGTTCCTCTGGCCGGGATTCGGCGAGAATCTTCGCGTCCTCAAATGGATCATCGAGCGCGTGAACGGAGGCGGTGAGGCCGAGGAGACGCCCATCGGATACGTGCCCACGCCCGACGCGCTCGATCTGGATGGGCTCGCGCTCTCGAAGGAAACCCTACGGGAGTTGCTGCGCGTGGATCCCCACGATTGGCGTCGCGAAGCGGAGGCCATCGCGGAGTTCTTCCATCAGTTCGGCGATCGCCTTCCCGAAGAGCTGTGGCAAGAGTATCGCCGGCTTCTGCGCCGCTTGGGATGAGCCATCGCCTCTCCGCAGCGCCTTCCCGGACGAGGGGGTACAACCCTTTCGACGCGGGCGAGATCTCCGCACACGAGACCGATGAAGGCGCGCCCGGATTACTCCTTCCGCTCCGGGCTGATGGAGATCTCGCTCACCTCCTGCTCGAACGTCGGTCCCTCGACGAAGAGATAATACGCCACGCCCACCAGCACGAGGACGACCAGGATGGCGATCACAACGATATACCACGGCAAGCCATAGGGCATCAGCAGCAGAAACGGCCCGATGATCACAAGTCCCAATCCTGTCGCGATGGAGGCGCGCACAAGCGGCGTCTCCTCCGCAGGCGTTCGCAAGCGCTCCCCGATCAGCGCCCCCGCGACGGTCGCGACGACGCCCACGGCGATCGTGACCAGGAGCGACATCCACGCCCCCACCCGCGCGAAAGAGACGAGGAAGATGGTCTCCGGCGCTCCGGCCAAGACCGCCAGTGAGGTCACCAGCATCGCGCCGAGCGCCGCCAGAATCGGTTCGCCTAAGATGACGCGCTCTTGCATGAGCCCGAGGATCAAGCCGCCGATGAAGAAGCTCCCGAGCGTGATGGCCAGGAATAAGGGATTCCCGAATCGAAGCGTCGCCATCAGCGGTTCCGATCCCGATTCGGCGATGCGCTGCGCATACAGTGAGACCAGCGCGCCGACGACCACGTGCATCCCCACGATGACGGCCATGCTGATGAGGACTCGCTTCGCCCCTCCCCTCATCGTCGCCCTCCTCGGAGGTCTTCCCTTCACGATTCCGACGAGATCATAAAGCCCCTCGCACCGCTTGTCAACGGACGATGCGCCTGAGCGCTATCGTCATTCACTCGAGGGCGTGCATCGAGGCGAGGAATTCGGCGTTCGAGCGGGTCCGGCGCAACTTCTCCAAAAGCAGCTCCATCGCTTCGACGGGCGAGAGCTGGCTGAGGACGCGCCGAAGGATGAAGATCCGATGCAGATCCTCAGGGGGGATGAGCAACTCCTCCTTGCGCGTGCCCGACCGCAGGATGTCTATGGCGGGGAAGATGCGCTTATCCACGAGGCGCCGATCCAGATGGATCTCCATATTGCCCGTCCCTTTGAACTCCTCGAAGATGACGTCGTCCATGCGCGATCCCGTATCAATGAGCGCCGTGGCGATGATCGTGAGCGACCCCCCCTCTTCCACCTTGCGCGCGGCGCCGAAGAAGCGTTTGGGGCGCTGCAGGGCGTTCGCGTCCAGGCCGCCGGAGAGGACCCTCCCCGAGGAGGGGATCGTGGCGTTATAGGCGCGCGCCAGGCGCGTGATCGAATCCAGTAGGATGACGACATCGCGCCCGTGTTCGACCAGCCGCTTCGCCTTCTCGATGACCATCTCGGCCACCTGCACATGGCGCGCGGCCGGCTCGTCGAAGGTGGAGCTGATGACCTCCCCGTGCACCGAGCGCATCATGTCGGTCACCTCCTCCGGCCGCTCGTCAATCAGGAGGACGATGAGAATGATCTCCGGATGATTGCGCGTGATCGAATTCGCGATATTCTGCAGGAGCATCGTCTTGCCCGCGCGCGGCGGGGAGACGATCAATCCCCGCTGCCCTTTCCCGATGGGCGTCAGCAGGTCCAGGACGCGCGCGGAGAGATTCCCCGGCCCCACCTCCATCCGAATGCGCTCGCACGGATAGAGGGGGGTGAGATGATCGAAGGGGACTCTCTCCCGGTGCCGCTCCGGAGGCTCGTAGTTGATCGCCTCCACCTTGACGAGCGCGAAATACCGCTCGCCATTGCGCGGCGGACGCACCTGCCCGGAGACGACATCACCCGTGCGCAGGTGAAAGCGCCGGATCTGCGAGGGGGAGACGTACACGTCCTCGGGACTGGGCAGATAACTGTATTCGGGCGAGCGCAGGAACCCGAATCCCTCCGGGAGGCATTCGAGCACCCCCTCGATGAAGAGCAAGCCGTTGCGCTCGGCCTGCGCGCGCAGGATCCGGACGATCAGCTCCTGTTTGCGGAGATGCATCGCGTCCACGATCCCCAGCTCCTGCGCGATTCGCGCCAGCCGCGACAAGCTCAGCTCCCTCAGTTCGCTCATCTCCAGGGCCATCGGTCGCCTTCCTCCCCCCAGGATCCCTCCTTCGCCGCTCAGCCAGAGGGCGAGTGGGCTAAGGCGCGCTCAATCGCCCGCCACACCTCTTCGCGCCCGAGCCCCGTCCGCGCCGAATACGGGATGATCGTCACCTCCGGAAAGGCCCGCGCCGCCCGCTCGACCGAGCGCTTCACCTCATTGGCCGAGAGTTTATCGGCCTTGGTCAGCACGACGATGTACGGCCGATGATGAAAGTCCAACCACTGGCGCATCTGAAGGTCCAAAGGAGTGGGCTCGTGACGGGCATCCACGATGAGGAGCGAGAGGCGAATCTGCGGGCGATTCGCCAGATACCCTTCGATCAACGTCCGCCACGCCCGACGCATGGCGTGCGGGACTTCGGCGTAGCCGTACCCCGGCAGGTCCACGAAGTAGAAGCGCTCGTTGATCGCGTAGAAATAGATCCCACGCGTCCGCCCCGGCGTGGAGCTGGTGCGCGCCAGGTTCCGCATCCGCAGCAGGCTGTTGATCACGCTCGATTTCCCCACGTTCGAGCGTCCGAGGAAGACGATCTCCGGCTTCTCCTCACGCGGGAGGTCCTCGAGCCGATAGACGCTCGCCTGTAATCGCGCGGATGTGATCTTCATAACGCGCGTGCGGCGACGGCGCGGGGTCCCCCCCTCGATCACCGGGACGAGGTCGAGCCCTACTCCGCCATCGGATTCAGATCGGCTCCCGAAGCTGTCGAAGACAACCAGATCGGGGGCATCGCAGCCGATTCCGCAGGAGGGGGCCAAGTGCCCTCCAGAGCCAGGGGCAGGACCTCATCCATCGTCTCCACCAAATGGATGTGCAAGGCGGCCCGGACATCCTCGGGGAGATCCGCGAGGTCTTTCTCGTTCTCCTTCGGGAGGATGAGTTGCGGGATGCCCAGGCGATGCGCGGCCAGGACTTTCTCCTTCACGCCACCGATGGGCAAAACCCTCCCCCGCAATGTGATCTCCCCGCTCAACGCGACATCCCGACGCACGGGAATGCGCGCCAGCGCCGAGACGAGCGCCGTCGCGATCGTGATGCCGGCCGAAGGCCCCTCTTTCGGAATCGCGCCTTCGGGGATGTGAACGTGAATATCCTGCTCCTTGTGAAAGTCCGTGGGCAAGCCCAGATCGCGCGCGCGCGAACGGACGTAGCTGATCGCCGCTTGCGCCGACTCCCGCATCACCTCGCCGAGCTTCCCCGTCAGCGTGAGCTCCCCGCTGCCGGGCATCAACGTGACTTCGATCTGCAAAACCTCTCCCCCCATCTCCGTCCACGCCAGGCCAGTCGCGACGCCGACCTCGCTCTGCGCGCGCAATCCCATCGGGCGATATCGCTCCGGGCCCAAGAGGACTCGGACGCTCTCGGCAGTGATGGCCTCCCGATAGGCCTCGCGCTCCGCACCAGCAGCGACCACCCGCCGCGCCACCTTCCGACAGATGGCGCCGATCTCGCGCTCCAGATTCCGTACCCCCGCCTCGCGCGTATATCCGCGGATGAGCAGTTGTAAGGCCTCTTCGGAGAAACTCACCTGCTCCGGTTTCAACCCGGTCGCCTGCACCTGCTTCGGAATGAGATGTCGGCGCGCGATCTCCACCTTCTCCCGCTCGGTATACCCGGGGATCCGGATGACCTCGAAGCGGTCCAAGAGTGCCGGCGGGATCGTGTGCGTCACATTCGCCGTGGCGATGAAGAAGACCTGCGAGAGATCATACTCGACGTCGAGATAGTGATCGCGAAAGGCGTGATTGTGCTCCGGATCGAGCACCTCGAGCAGGGCGGCGGCCGGATCGCCGCGGAAGTCCGCGCCGAGCTTGTCAATCTCATCGAGCATGAAGAGGGGATTGATCGTCCCGGCCTTCCGCATCATCTGGATGATCTGACCCGGGAACGCGCCGACATACGTGCGCCGATGCCCGCGAATCTCCGCCTCGTCGCGGATGCCGCCCAGACTCACGCGCACGAATGTTCGTCCCGTCGCCCGCGCGATGGAGCGCCCCAGACTCGTCTTCCCCACGCCCGGCGGACCGACGAAACAGAGGATCGAACCGCGCGGCGTCTCCACCAATTGGCGCACGGCCAGATATTCCAGGATGCGCTCTTTGACCTTCTGCAGACCATAGTGATCGGCTTCCAGCACGGCCTCCGCGTACGCGAGATCGCGAATCTCCTCCGAGCGCTGCATCCATGGGACGGCGAGCAACCACTCGATATAGTGGCGCGAGACGGCGGCCTCGGCCGACATCGGCGGCATCTGCTCCAGGCGCCGCAGCTCGATCATCGCCTTCTCCCGCGCCTCTGAGCTCATTCCTGAAGCTTCGATCCGCCGGCGCAATTCTTCCACCTCCGCCCGCTCGTCCGTCCGCCCCAGCTCCTTGTGGATGGCCTTCAGTTTCTCCTGCAGATAATACTCGCGCTGCGCCCGCTCCATCTGCCGCTTGACCCGAGTGTGGATGGCGCGGTCAAGCTGCACCTTCTCGATCTCGAATTCGAGGAGCTCGATCACGCGCCCCAAGCGATGCGAGACGCGAACAGCCTCCAACAACTGCTGCTTGACCTCAACCTCCACGTTCAGCGCCTGCGCGAGCACATCAGCCATCTGCCCCGGATCCGGCAGGCGAAGACATGCGCGCAGCATCTCCGCCTCCGGATACTGCTGACAGTACTGATCGAGCACCACGGCGAGCCGCGCCAGAAGCGCCTTCAGACGCGCCGCATCCTCCGGCTCCGCCTGCAGCCGGCGCACCGTGGCCATGAAGCATCCCTCGTCTTCGGCGATCGCCAGCGCGCGAGCCCGCTCGCGCCCCTCCACCTCGATGTGAATCGCCCCATCAGAGCGCCGCGATGAGCGGAGGATCATCGCGATCGTCCCGACGGTGTAGAGCTGATCCGGCGTCGGGTCCTCCACGGCAGCATCATGTTGCGTCGCCAGGAAGACGAGCCGATCTACGGCGAGCGCGCGCTCCACGGCCGCCATCGAGGACGGTCGTCCGATGAACAATCGAACGGCGGACGTGCGAGGGAAGATCACCAGGTCTCGAAGGGGAACCAGGGGATGACGCGTCACATCCTTCGCCATCAGATCGCCGAATCCGGGCATAGGGAAGCTCGCGGAACCCGACCGATGTCGGCCTCAGCCGATCATCCCGCCTTCTTCTCCAGAAGGGGGAACATGACGCACCGCTTCTCGACCATCTCGCGCGTGACGACGAACTCCTTGATCTTCTTCTGCGCCGGCAAGATGTACATGGCATCCAGCATCAATTCCTCCAGGATCATGCGCAGGCCGCGGGCGCCGACCTTACGTCGAAAGGCCTCGCGCGCGATGGCGTACAGCGCGTCCTCGGTGAAGCGCAGCTTCACATTGTCGAACTCGAACTGCTTCTGATACTGCTTGATGATGGCATTCTTGGGCTTGGTGAGGATCTCCACCAGGGCCGTCTCGTTCAACTCATGCAGCGTCGCGACCACCGGCAGCCGCCCGACGAACTCCGGGATGAGTCCGAACTTAATCAGATCCTCCGGCTGCACGTGGGCGAGGATGTTATCGCGCCGTCGCTCAGCCGCCGTGCGGATCTCCGCTCGGAATCCGACAGAGCGATTGCCCAAGCGTCGCTCGATGATCTTCTCCAACCCGACGAAGGTCCCCCCGCAAATGAAGAGGATGTTCGTCGTGTCCACGGGGATGAACTCCTGATGCGGATGCTTGCGCCCGCCGTAAGGCGGGACGTTCGCGATCGTGCCCTCGAGGATCTTCAACAGCGCTTGCTGCACCCCCTCGCCCGAGACGTCGCGCGTGATCGAGGGGTTCTCGTCCTTCTTGGCGATCTTGTCCACCTCGTCAATGTAGACGATGCCGCACTGCGCGCGCTCGACATCGCCATTGGCCGCCTGGATCAAGCGCAGCAGGATGTTCTCGACATCCTCCCCCACATAGCCGGCCTCGGTCAACGTCGTCGCGTCCACGATGGCGAAGGGGACGTCGAGCATCTTCGCCAGCGTCTGCGCGAGCAGGGTCTTGCCCGTCCCCGTCGGCCCGATGAGCAGGATGTTGCTCTTTTGGATCTCCACATCGCTCGGGGCGCGATTCATCAGGACGCGCTTGTAGTGCTGGTAGACGGCGACGGCCAGCTTCTTCTTCGCCTCCTCCTGGCCGATGACGTATTGATCGAGGAACTCCTTGATCTCCGTCGGCTTGGGCAGCCGAGGTCGTGGGGCCGGCTCGACGACGGAATCCTCGGACATGAGCGCATTGCAGATCTCGACGCACTCATTGCAGATGTAGACATTCGGCCCGGCAATCAGTTTCTTCACCTCGTGCTGGAGTCGTCCGCAGAAGGAACATCGCGCCACCTCCTCCGTCTTTCGCACCATGGGCTCCCCCTCCGCTCAGGACTGTCTCCGGATCCGCGCGAGCGCCACCGCCCTCCTCCTCCGATGCGGTTGGTCCGCGTGACCCTCCGTGAGGCCTCTCTCAGGATTGCCCCCGATGAGTGATGACGTGGTCAATGATGCCGTAGCTGACGGCTTGCTCCGCCGTCATGATCAGATCCCGTTCGACATCCCGCTCGATGACCTCCAAGGGCTGGCCCGTGTGCCGTGCCAGGATCGAAGAGATCAGCCGTCGCATGCGCAGGATCTCCTCGGCCGCGATCTTAATATCGGTCGCCTGCCCGGAGATCCCCCCGGCATGCGGCTGATGAATGAGGATGCGAGAATTCGGCAAGGCGAAGCGCTTCCCCTTCGCGCCCCCGGCTAAGAGCACCGCCGCCATTGATGCCGCTTGCCCGACGCAGATCGTCTGCACGTCGGGACGGATGAACTGCATCGTGTCGTAGATGGCCAGCCCGGCTGTGATCGAGCCCCCCGGGCTATTGATGTAGAGCGAGATGTCGCGATCCGGATCCTCCGCCTCCAGGAAAAGCAATTGAGCGATCACCAGGTTCGCGACCGTATCGTCAATGGGCGTGCCGATGAAGATGATGTTATCCTTGAGCAACCGAGAGAAGATGTCGTAGGCGCGCTCGCCACGACTCGTTTGCTCCACGACCATGGGGATCAACGCATCGTACGCTCCGTGCCTCATACCCCTCATCTCATTCCCCCTGCGGCGGAGCCTCTTCGGTCTCCACCTCGGCGCTCGCCACG
Organism: bacterium; assembly: GCA_041640655.1. Lineage (GTDB taxonomy): Bacteria > Acidobacteriota > Blastocatellia > HR10 > HR10 > HR10. The sequence goes on along the minus strand of JBEPZV010000009.1, from coordinate 3,141 downwards.
ATAAGCTCCAACGCCTTTCGCCGCCGAATCTCGTTTCTGATGGTATCGAGCCCCCCTTCCGTTGTCAAGCGGCTCCTCACCTCCGAGGGCGAGATCTGCCACTGCGCGGCGCGCCGCGCGATCTCCGCTTCGATCTCGGCCTCGCTCACCTCGATCCCCTCCTGCTCAGCGATGCGATCCAGGATCAACATCGCGCGCACGTCGCGGGCCGCCTCCTCGATTCCTCGACGAGCGATCTGTTCCCAATCGAGAGCAGCCGAGGTGGGTTCAGTTCCAGAGCGGGTGAGCGCTCGGGCGAAACGCCGCATGCGCTCGCGCGCCACATGCTCCACCAGCGTGGGCGGAACCTCGAACGGATGCTCCCGCACCAGCTGATCCAGAAGCTGCTCGCGAAGCTCGGCCTCCGCCTCCTCCGCATGCCGCCGCTCCAGCTCCTGTCGAATCAGCTCGCGCAACTCCTCGAGCGTCTCCGCCCGCTGGCTCACCGTTTGAGCGAACTCGTCATCCAACTCCGGGACCTCTTTGCGCCGCACGTCGTTGACGACGACCGCGTAACGGATCCGGCGTCCCGAATCCTCGGGGAGCATGAACGTCTTCTCCTGACCCGCCGCGCACCCGACGATCTCTCGCGCGAACGGATCTGCGTCCACCTGCTCCGGCGTCAGCTCCAGTGTCATCTCCTGCTGCTCGAATATGCGACGGATGGGAGCGCCGCGCTCATCCACCTCCTCAGCCGTGACGCGGAGCGTGACGACATCGCCCACAGCCGCCGCGCGCCCCTCGACCGGAACCAGGACCGAATGCGCCTCCCGAAGCCGTTCGAGAACGCGCTCGATCTCCGACTCCGTCACCGGACGAATGCGCTTGACCACCCGTCGTCCGCGATACGCACGCACGTCCACGTGAGGGAAGATTTCGATCCGCGCCCGCATCCGAAGCGGTTCCGTCTCCGAGAGGACGAGATCCATGACCTCCGGCCCGGCCGCCAACCGCCACCGATGGGTCGAGAGCGCCTGTTCGATCAACAGCGGCACCAACCGACGCTGTAATTCTTCACGGGCTTCCCGCTTGAACCGCTGCCGCGCGACGGAGAGCGGCACGCGGCCCGGGCGAAATCCGGGGACCGTCAGCCGCCGCGCCAGATCCCCATAGATCCGCTCCAGCTCCCGACGCACATCCTCCGCGGGCAGCTCAATGAGCAATTCCTTTCGGCACTCGGAGAGATCTCGGACTTCGACCTTCGGCGTCACGGCGAAAATGCTCCCCCCTCGCTCCTGTGCGCCCTGATGGGATCACCCGGGGCGTTCCCCCTCATCGAGAGTGACGTTACCTGCACCCCCCGGTCGGTCACCTGGATGGTATCACGGAAGGACTCTCTCGGCTGGTGCGAAAGGGGGGATTCGAACCCCCACGGCCTATGGCCACCAGATCCTAAGTCTGGCGCGTCTCCCAGTTCCGCCACTTTCGCAGAGAGTGAGACACATGGTGAGCCGTGGAGGACTTGAACCTCCAACCCGCGGATTAAGAGTCCGCTGCTCTACCAAGTTGAGCTAACGGCCCACCGTTTCAAAGATCCGGAGGTCGTAAATGTAGCCCGACAGCGGCGTCCCTGTCAAGATGGAGGCCTCACGCCGCGCGTTCGATCCGCCGCACGACCAGATCTTCTCCAAGATGATAGACGCTTCCGGCCCCCTGCCCGGGCAACTCGAACAGCACATCCTCGAAGAGGCGCTCCAGGATGGCCCGCAGGCCGCGCGCGCCGATCTTCTTGGCCAAGGCTTCGCGCGCGATGCGCCGCAACGCTTCCTCAGAGACCGTCAGGCGCGCTCCCTCCATCTCGAAGTAGCGACTGAACTGCTTGATGAGCGAATTGCGCGGCTTCACCAGGATGTCCACCAACGCATCCTCATCCAGCGGGTCCAACGTCACGATGATCGGCAGCCGACCGATCAGCTCCGGAATGAGCCCGTACTTGAGCAGATCTTCGGTGAGCACCTCCATGCGTTGATCCTGTCCCGGCGGACGCCCCGTGAATCCAATCCCCCCCTTCTTCGAGATCCGATCCTGAATGATCTTCTCCAACCCCTCGAACGCCCCTCCGCAGATGAAGAGGATGTGCGTCGTGTCAATCTGCTCCTGATTCGCCTGAGGATGCTTGCGCCCGCCAAGCGGCGGCAGCGTCGCCATCGTCCCCTCAATGATCTTCAACAGCGCCTGCTGCACCCCCTCGCCCGAGACGTCACGCGTGATCGAAGGGCTCTCGCTCTTGCGCGCGATCTTATCAATCTCGTCAATGTAGACGATGCCGCGCTCGGCCGCCTTGATGTCTCCATCCGCCGCCACGACCAACCGCGTGAGGACGTTCTCCACATCCTCCCCCACGTAGCCGGCCTCGGTCAACGTCGTCGCATCCGCGATGGCGAAAGGGACTTTGAGGAACTTCGCCAGCGTCCGCGCAATGAGCGTCTTCCCCGTCCCGGTCGGGCCGATCATGAGGATATTGCTCTTCTCCAACTCAACGTCGGTCTGCCCCTGATCCAGCAGCTGCAACCGGCGATAATGCTGATAGACCGAGAGGGCGACACGACGCTTCGCGTGCTCCTGCCCGATGACGTACTGATCCAGGAACGCCTTGATCTCCGCCGGACGGGGGAGGACCCACGGCTCCGGCTCCGCGCGCGAGCGTTGCCGTGCGATGACCGAATCGGCCGCCGCATTCAAGGCCCGGATGCAACGCACGCATACGGCCGCATCCGGCCCGATGCTCACGAACATCGTCTCCGCACGACCGCACAAGAAGCAGTATTGAGCGCGCCTGGCCATACCGTCGTGACCTCGAACTCTGCAATTTAGAGGAAGCCTCCGCGTCCGTCAAGCGCGCCGACCGGCAGCGCGCAGCGGTGGCACGATGAGCACCAGCGCGGTGATCAGGAAGACAAGCACGGCCGCCCCCCCCAGGATCGCCGAGGCGACGACGGGCTTGGGCAACGTGATCCCACCGATGAACAGGAAGGCGAGCACGATGGACGTGATGGACTCGCCGGCGATCAACCCCGAGGCGAGCAAGATCCCGATATTCTCCACGCGCTCCCGCTCGCTCTCGACGAGCGACCGGCGACGCAACGCCGCGTCCAGGATCGC
>JBEPZV010000008.1:0-82511 GCA_041640655.1 bacterium | reverse complement strand
TCCCTCCCCGCAGTCGGCGTCATTCGGTCGAGACCATCTCCGCCTTTCGTTCCAAGGCGGCGCGCAGCGTATGCCAGGCGAGCGTCGCGCATTTGACGCGCACGGGATATTTTCGCACGCCCGCGAAGATGGCCAGCTTCCCCAGCTCGGGAGATGCCGTCTCCGGCCCTGTGCCCGTGAGCAATTCATGGAAACGCTCGAAGAGCGCCTCGGCCTCCGCGCGCGTCTTCCCCTTGACGCTCTCGGTCATCATCGAGGCCGAGGCTTGTGAGACGGCGCAGCCCTGCCCCTGAAAGCGAATGTCCGCGATCCGATCGCCCTCCATTCGAAGATACACGACGACCTTGTCCCCGCAGAGCGGATTGTGACCGACGGCTTGATGATCCGCATCCTCCAACACGCCGAAGTTTCGCGGCCGCTTGCTGTGGTCGAGCAGCACCTCTTGGTAGAGATCGCGCAGGTCGTTCATAGGTCGAACACCTCCCGCACCTTCTGTAAGGCCGTCACGAGGGCGTCCACTTCCTCCCTCGTGTTGTAGAGGGCGAAGGAGACGCGCGCCGTGGCCGGGACACCGAAGCGCTCCATGACCGGCTGCGCGCAATGATGACCCGCTCGAATGGCGATCCCCTCATGATCGAGGATGGTGCCGATGTCATGAGGATGGATCCCCTCGAGCGTGAACGAGAGGATGCTCGCCTTCTCGCGCGCCGTCCCGATCAGGCGCAAGCCGGGGATCCCCGAGAGGGCTTCGGTCGCATAGATGAGCAGATCGCGCTCGTGAGCGGCGATCGCGTCCAGGCCGAGCGTCGTCACGTACTCGATCGCCGCGCCCAGGCCAATAGCGCCCGCGATATGCGGCGTCCCCGCTTCGAATTTGTAAGGCAGCCGATTGTAGGTCGTCTTCTCGAACGTCACCGAGCTGATCATATCCCCCCCGCCCTGATACGGAGGCATCGCCTCGAGCCACTCCGCCTTGCCGTAGAGGACGCCGATCCCTGTCGGCCCGTAGAGCTTGTGCCCGGAGAAGGCGTAGAAATCGCAGTCCAGCTCTTGCACGTCCACCTTCAGATGGGCGACCGCTTGTGCGCCGTCGAGCAGGACGGGGATACCTCGCGCGTGCGCGAGCTGAATGATCTCCCGCACGGGCGGGATCGTCCCCAGCGCATTCGAGAGATGCGTGATGGCCACCAGTCGCGTGCGCGCCGTCAGGAGTCGTTCGAACTCGTCTAAAATCAGCTCCCCATCATCGTTGATCGGCGCCACGCGCAGCCGCGCGCCCGTCTCCTCGCAGAGGATCTGCCAGGGCACGATGTTCGAATGGTGCTCCATGGCCGAGATGAGGATCTCATCTCCGGCGCGAACGCGCGCGCGGCCGAAGCTGTGCGCCACGAGATTGATCGCCTCGGTCGTCCCCCGTACGAAGATGATCTCCTCCTCAGAGCGGGCGTTGAGAAATCGTCGAACGGTCTCGCGCGCGCGCTCGTAGGCTTCCGTGGCCCGCTGGCTCAACGTGTGTACGCCCCGATGCACGTTCGAGCAATCCTGCTCGTAGAAGCGACGGAGCGCTTCCAGGACGGGGCGCGGCTTTTGCGTCGTGGCCGCATTGTCCAGATAGATGAGCGGCTTCCCCTGCACCCGTTGGTGCAAAGCGGGAAAATCCTCCCGCACGCGTCCCACATCGAAGGGACGCTGAGGGGTCGGCGAACACACAGGGTCCACAGCCGAACTCATAGCATCTCCGTGAGCAGTTCTCCTTCGGGCCATTCCATCAGGACCCACTCTCCGACGCGCCGCCGCAGCGGCTCGAACGCGATCTCCTGGAGGATGTCCGAGGCAAACGCATAGGTGAGCAGCTCGCGCGCCATCTCGGCATCCAGGCCGCGCGAGCGGCAGTAAAAGAGCGCGTCCTCATCGAGATGTCCGATGGTCGCCCCGTGGCTGCACTTCACATCATCGGCCAGAATCTGCAAGCGCGGATTCGTATTCACGAGGGCCTCGGTCGAGAGCAAGAGGTTCTTGTTCACCTGCCGCGCGTCGGTCTTCTGCGCCCCCGGACGCACAAGGATCGTCCCATCGAAGACGCCTCGCGCGGCATCGTCGAGGATGCCTTTGTAGAACTCGCGGCTCGTGCCATGCGGCGCCACATGCTCGATCACCGTGTGGTGATCCACGAGCTGCTGATCGCGCACCCAGTAGAATCCGTTCAACGTGCATTCGGCCCCTTCGCCCTCCAGAATCGCCGTGATGTCGGTTCGCGCCAGCGCCGCGCCAAGCGCCAGGGAGAAGTCTCGGACGTTCGCCATCCGCGCTTGCACGATGCGCACGGCCGCCATGTGGAAGGCCGCGCGGCTCTCGCGCTGCACCTTGTAGTGCTGCACGACGGCATTCTCCCCAACGATGATCTCCGTGACGGCATTGGTGAAGTGGAGACGGTCGTCGAGGCTCACATAGCTCTCGATGATCGTCGCCTGGCTGTTCTCCTCAGCCACGATCACATTTCGCGGGTGGACGACCATGGGCTCCCCCTGGCCGAGGGCGAGAAAGAGCAGATGAATGGGTTCCCGTACGACCACGCCACGCGGGATGCGCACGAATGCGCCATCGGTGAGGAAGGCCGCATTCAGGGCGATGAAGGCGTGCGAGAGCTCTTCGACGGGTCGCCTCAGATACGGCTCCACAAGATGCGGCGCCTCCTGCAGCAGCGCGCGTATCCCGCGCGCGAAGCATCCGGGGGGATGGCCATTCGTCGGGACTTCTCCCACGAAGTGCCCATTCGCGAAGACGAGATGGTGGGCTCCCCACGCGCGATACGGGGCGAGCCAGTCGCCCTCGAGGGGGGACGCCGGAGCCGTCGCCACGCGGAACGAGGTGCGGAGCAAGGGCGCGATATTGGTGAACCGCCATTCCTCCTGGCGCGTCGTCGGGAAGCCCAGGGCTTCGAACCGCGCGAATGCGGCCTCCCGCTGTGCCCGCATCCACGCGGGCTCGCGCGCGCGAACGATCTCGTTCCACACCGCGAAATGCGCCCGATAGCGCGTCGTCTCGTCACGTCCGCTCGCCATAGCTCTCCTCAAGTCCGCACAGAGCCGATCGCCTCCTCGGCGATCCAGCCGTATCCCTTCTCCTCCAGCTCCAGGGCCAACTCCTTCCCACCCGACTTCACGATGCGACCATCGTAGAGAACGTGCACGACGTCGGGAGTGACATAATTGAGCAAGCGCTGATAGTGCGTGATGAGGATGATGGCCCGATCCGGATGGCGCAAGGCATTGATCCCTTGGGCGACGACCCGAAGGGCATCAATGTCCAGACCTGAATCCGTCTCGTCCAGGATCGCCAGTCGCGGTTCGAGCAAGGCCATCTGGAAGATCTCGTTCCGTTTCTTCTCACCCCCGGAGAAGCCATCATTCACCGCGCGCTGGAGCAGGCTCTCGTCCAATTCGACGAGCTTCGCCCGCTCGCGGGCCAGAGCGAGGAATTCCATGGCATCCAGTTCGGGCAAGCCCCGGGACTTGCGGATCGCGTTCACGGCAGCTTTGAGGAAGTAGAGGTTGCTCACGCCCGGGATCTCGACCGGATACTGAAAGGCCAAGAAGATGCCCCGGCGCGCGCGCTCCTCGGGGGACATCCGCAGCAGGTCCTCTCCCTCGTAGAGGACTTCCCCCTCGACGATCTCGTAGACTTCGCGCCCGGCCAGCACCTGCGCCAGCGTGCTCTTGCCGGAGCCATTTGGCCCCATGATCGAATGGACCTCTCCGGCACGCACCGTCAGCGTGATCCCTTTGAGGATCTCCTGCCCCTCGATGCGGACGCGTAGATTCCGAATCTCCAAAAGCGCTGTTCCGTTCATCCCACGCTCCCCTCCAAGCTGATGCCCAGGAGTTTTTGCGCCTCGACGGCGAATTCCATCGGTAGCTCGCGGAGCACCTCCTTGCAGAAGCCGTTGACGATCATCGAGACGGCGTCCTCGGCCGAGAGGCCACGCTGACGGCAGTAGAAGAGCTGCTCCTCACTGATCTTCGAGGTCGTCGCCTCATGCTCCAGCTGCGCCGTCGGCTCATGCACTTCGATATAAGGGAACGTATGCGCGCCGCACTTGTCCCCCAGCAGCAGCGAATCGCACTGCGAGTAGTTCCGCGCGCCGATCGCGCCCTTCATGATCTTGACCATCCCGCGATAGGTGTTCTGCCCATGACCGGCCGAAATGCCCTTGGAGATGATCGTGCTCCGCGTGTTCTTCCCGATGTGGATCATCTTCGTCCCCGTATCGGCCTGCTGATGATGATTGGTCACGGCCACCGAATAGAACTCGCCCACGGAATTGTCCCCGATCAGAATGCAGCTCGGATACTTCCACGTGATGGCCGAGCCGACCTCGACCTGCGTCCAGGAGATCTTCGAGTTGCGCCCCAGGCACTTCCCTCGCTTGGTGACGAAGTTGTAAATCCCCCCGCGCCCCTCGCGATCTCCCGGATACCAGTTCTGGACCGTCGAGTACTTGATGGTGGCGTTGTCCAGGGCGATCAGCTCCACGACGGCGGCATGCAGTTGGTTCTCATCCCGCATCGGGGCCGTGCAACCTTCCAAGTAGCTCACATACGCGCCTTCATCGGCGATGATGAGGGTGCGCTCGAACTGCCCCGTCTGCGAGGCATTGATGCGGAAGTACGTGGACAATTCCATCGGGCACCGCACACCGGGAGGGACGTAGACGAACGACCCGTCGCTGAAGACGGCCGAGTTGAGCGCCGCGAAGAAGTTGTCCGTGTACGGCACGACCGAGCCGAGCCACTTCCGCACCAGTTCGGGATGCTCCTGCACGGCCTCCGAGAAGGAGCAGAAGATGATGCCCAGCTCCGCCAGCTTCTGCCGAAATGTCGTCGCAACCGAGATGCTATCGAAGACAGCATCTACGGCCACGCCCGCCAGCCGCTCCTGCTCCTGCAAGGGGATGCCGAGCTTCTCGTACGTGCGTCGGATCTCTGGATCAATCTCGTCCAAACTCTTCGGCCGCCGCTTCGGCGCCGCGTAGTAGCGGATCGCTTGATAATCAATGGGCGGATAGGTGACGTTCGCCCATCGCGGCTCCGCCCCTTCCTCCACCAATTTCGCCCAATACCGATACGCGCGCAGCCGCCACTCCAGCAGCCACTCCGGCTCGTTCTTCTTGGCCGAGATCATGCGAATGATCTCTTCGTTCAACCCCGGCGGGAACAGCTCCTCCTCCACCGGCGTGACGAATCCATACCGGTATTCCCGATTGACCAGCTCCTCGATGATGTTCATCGGCGTCGCCATACCCATCTCCTTCCAAACCTCACTAAAAAGTCATGATTGCGCGCAAAAAAACCTCAGACGATGATGAAGCTCGATCGCCCCGTTTCCATGAGATTGCGCTCGACCTTCTGCTCATCGTGGAGCAAGGCCGAGAGGGGGATCCGATCGAGCATGCTTTGGATGTAAAAGGCCACGCGCCAGAGCGGTCGAATGCCACAGTTGTTCACATGGACGCAACAGTCCAAATTACCCGTGAATTGGGTGCAGATTTCGGCATCGGAGACGAAACCGCCGAGCGCGCGGATGATCTCCCCGAGCGAGATCTGCTGCGGGGAGCGACTCAGGCAATAGCCTCCGCTTTGTCCGCGCACGCTTCGGGTCAAGCCCGCGCGGCTGAGTAAGTGCAGGAGCTTCTCCACATAAGCCGCCGACAGACCCTCGCGCCGCGCGATCTCGCGGACGGTCAAGGGTTCCCCTTCGGGCTGCTGCGCCAACTGCAGCAGGCAGCGAAGGCCATATTCCTCTTGCGCCGTTATCCGCATGTCCCCCCTCTCAAGACGGCAAGGTCAAGTCTGCCAAAACCTGACTGATTTGTCAAGTTTCGCCGGGCGTTCGAGGGCTTTCGGCGAGATAAGAACGAGCGCGCTCGAATCCCCTCGCGCTTGTCTTCCGACGGCATCGTCGGTAACATTACTCCTTTCGCGCGGGTCGGGCATGATTTACGAGCGCGTTACGGAAGAGCTCAAAGAGCGGTTTCAGGAGGCGTGGGCTGTCGCGGTGCTGACCGGTGCGGGGGTCTCGGCCGAGAGCGGCGTGCCGACGTTTCGCGGGGGAGGAGGAGCGACCGTCTGGAGGGGGATGTCGGTGGAGAAGATCGCGACGCCCCAAATGTGGCGTGCGGACCCAGTCACCTTCTGGCAGTGGTACGCCTATCGGCGGGAGGTCATCGAGCGGGCTGAGCCCAATGCTGCGCATCGGGCGATCGCGGCCTGGGAACGGTATTTTGAACGGCTCACGGTGATCACGCAAAATGTGGACGGGCTACATCAGCGCGCGGGGAGTCGCAATGTCTTGGAGCTTCATGGCAGCCTCTGGCGTGTGCGGTGTCCGCAGTGCGGATTGAAGGTGGAGGATCGGCGTGTGCCGCTGCCGGAGATTCCCCCACGGTGTCCTTCCTGCGGGGGGATTGTGCGTCCGGATGTTGTTCTGTTTGGGGAGGCTGTTCCGGAAGCGGTGTTCTCGCAGGCCGTCGCTGCGACGGCCACATGTGATCTCTTCCTCGTGGTCGGGACGTCGGCTGTCGTCTATCCGGCGGCTGCGCTTCCCGTTCTGGCCAAGCAGAATCGCGCGTTCGTCATCGAGGTGAATCCGGAGACGACACCGGTCACGGAGATCGCGGATGTGACGATCCTCGGCCGTGCCGGAGAGATTCTGCCGCGCTTCTCCCCTGAGGAGACTGGGGGGGGATGATGGTGCGCACGCTCTATTTCGATTGCTTCGCGGGAGCCAGCGGCGATATGATCGTGGGCGCGCTGCTCGATCTCGGTCTGGATTTCGAGGCGCTCACGGGGGAATTGGCCAAGCTCCCGCTTCAGGGATACGAGCTGCGGCGGCGCGAGGTGCGGCGCGCGCATCTGCGGGGCACGAAATTCGACGTGGTGATCGAGGGGGAGGATCACGCGCATCATCATGAGCCGGGACATGCGCATCGGCGGCTGGAGGAGATCGTGCAGATCATCCGATCCTCGGCGCTCTCGGCGCGCGTGCGCGAGCGCGCCGAGGAGGTCTTCCGACGATTGGCACAAGCAGAGGCGCGGGCGCATGGGTGCGCCGTGGAGGAAGTCGCGTTCCATGAGGTCGGCGCCGTGGACTCGATCGTGGATATCGTGGGCGTGTGCGTGGGGGTCGAACTTCTGGGCATCGAGCGATTCCTCGCCTCGCCGGTTCATCTGGGGCGAGGATTCATGGGGTGCGCGCACGGGCGGTATCCGGTCCCGGTCCCGGCGACGGCCGAGTTGCTCAAGGGAGCGCGCGTGTATACGAGCGACGTGGAGGCGGAGTTGGTGACGCCCACGGGAGCGGCTCTTTTGGCGACGCTCTGCGAGGCCTTTGGTCCGCTGCCAGAGATGCGCCTGGAGGCCATCGGTTACGGGGCGGGGACGCGGGACTTCCCCGATTTCCCGAACCTCTTGCGCGTGATGTTAGGAGAGACGCGCGCCGTCGAGACGACTGTGCGGGAGCGCCTTCTGGTGATGGAGACCCAGTTGGACGATGCCAGTCCGCAGATTCTCGGATATGTCCTGGAGGCGGCGTTGCAGGCGGGTGCGGTGGATGCTTTCGCCGTCCCCGTGGTGATGAAGAAAGGGAGGCCGGGGACGTTGCTCGTCCTCCTGTGCCGACCGGAGGATCGGGAGGCCTTGCAAGCATTGCTCTTTCGCGAGACGCCGACGCTCGGCGTGCGTTTTTATGAAGTCGAGCGACGGGCGCTCTGGCGAGAGATCGTCCCCGTGGAGACGGTTTATGGGACGATCCCTGTGAAGGTCGCTTCTCTGGAGGACCAAGTGGTGAACGCGGCACCGGAGTTCGAGGCGTGCCGACAGGCGGCCGAGCGCCATCGCGTGCCGGTGCGCGAGGTGATGCTGGCGGCGCTTGTCGAATTCCGGCAGCGCTCCGGCGCGAGAGGGGGGCGATGAAGACGTTCTACGTCACCACGCCCATCTACTACGTCAACAGCTTTCCGCACTTGGGGCACCTCTATTCGACTTTGGTGGCCGATACCCTGGCGCGATACAAGCGGCAGTGCGGCTACGAGACGTTTTTCCTGACGGGCACGGACGAGCATGGGCAGAACATCGAGCGCATCGCGCGCGAGCGCGGGGTGACGCCCCAAGCGCATTGCGATGAGATGGCCGAAGCCTTTCGGCGCATGATTCGTGAGTTCGGCCTGGAGCCGAGCTACTTCATTCGCACATCGGACGAGTATCATCGTCGTGGGGCGCAGGCGCTCTGGCGGCGGGTGCGCGAGGCCGGATACATCTACAAGGGGCAATACGAGGGGTGGTTCTGCCCGGCCTGTGCGGAGTTCAAGGAAGAGGAGGAGCCGGGGCGTCCGCCCCTGTGCGAGTTGCACGGTCGTCCGGCCGAGCGCGTGGCTGAGGAGAGCTATTTCTTCCGTCTCTCGGCTTTTCAGGATCGGCTCCTGGCCTTCTATCGCGAGAACCCCGAGTGCGTGCGTCCGGTCGCGCGGTACAACGAGGTGGTGAGCTTTGTCCAGAGCGGATTGAGGGACCTCTCGATCAGTCGGGTCTCCGTGCGATGGGGGGTTCCCGTCCCCGAGGATCCGCAGCACACGATGTACGTGTGGTTCGATGCCCTCTCGAATTACATCACGGCGCTCGGATGGGGGAATGAGGGGGAGCACTTGCGCGCGGCGGGCGTGAGCGACGGTCCTGTCTTCGACCGATATTGGCCGGCCGACGTGCACATCGTGGGCAAGGACATCTTGCGGTTTCACGCCGTCTACTGGCCCGCGTTTCTGATGGCGGCGGGCTTGCCGCTGCCGCGCACCGTCTACGCGCATGGGATGTGGCTCTCGGGCGGGCGCAAGATGTCCAAGACGCTCGGCAACGTCATTGACCTCGATGTGCTGCGTCGCTTCTTCTCGCGCGATGCCGTGCGCTACTTCTGCCTGCGCGAGATGGTCTTCGGCGAGGATGCTGACTTCACCTACGGGGCGCTGATTGAGCGCACCAATGCGGATCTGGCCGATGGGGTGGGGAATCTCGCCAGCCGCACGCTCACGATGGTGCAGCGGTTCTGCGATGGGCGCATCCCGGAGGTATCGGCACGAGCTTGGGGGGGGTATGAGGAGGAGCTGCGCGCGGCGGCCGAAGCGGCGATCCGCACGTTCGTCGCCGAGTTCGATGCGTACAACTTCAGTCGAGCGCTGGAAGCGGCCTGGGGATTGATCGCGCGCGTGGACAAATATCTCTCGGACATGAAGCCATGGGACCTGGCGCGTCGTCCCGAGGAGCGCGCGCGCCTGGAGACGGTGCTCGCGCTCGCTGTGCGCGTGTTGCGCGTGCTCGCCGTTTTGCTCGCTCCGGTGCTCCCGGAGACGATGCGCGCGCTGTGGCGGCAACTGGGGTTTTCGGGAGAGCCTGCTGGTGTGAATCCCCAAGAGCTTCAGTTGGAGGCGCCCATCTCGGGCGTGCGCGTTGGTGAAGTGCGTCCGCTCTTCCCGAGGATAGACAAGGAGAAGACTATGGCCGAGATTGAGAAGCAGCGTCAGTCGGAGAGCGCAGCGCTCTCATCCGCGTGGATCACCATTGAGGATTTCGCGCGCGTGGATTTGCGCGCCGGGACGGTGGTCTTTGCCGAGAAGGTCGCCGGAGCCGATAAGTTGCTGCGACTACTGGTTGACATCGGGGAGGCCGAGCCGCGGCAGGTCGTCGCGGGGATCGCTCCCTACTATCGGCCGGAAGAGCTGGTAGGGCGGAAGGTGATCCTCGTGGCGAACTTGCAACCGCGCAAGGTGCGGGGGATCGAGTCTCAGGGCATGGTGCTGGCGGCGGTCGTCGGGCCGGAAGAGCGCCCGGTGCTGGCCGGATTCACCGAGGATGTGCCCAGCGGAAGCCGTCTCCGATGAGTCTCTTCGTGGATTCACATGCGCATGTGAGCGCTCCGGAATTCGATGCGGATCGGTCGGACGTGCTCGCGCGAGCTCGCGCCGGCGGCGTGACCGTTATCTTGGACGTCGCCGTGAGCGGACCGGAGCCCAGGTTCGAGATGGCGCTCGCTCTGGCTGATGCCTATCCGGGGATCTACGTGGCGCTCGGCGTCCATCCGCACGATGCGAAGACGTACACGCCGGACCTGGAGCGACGGCTGCTGGAGCTGTCCGCTCATCCGAAGGTCATCGCCTGGGGGGAGATCGGGCTCGACTATCATTACGATCACTCGCCGCGGCCGGTGCAACGCGACGTCTTCCTCCGTCAGCTCCACCTGGCCGAGCAGCGAGGATTGCCCGTCGTCATTCACTCGCGCGAAGCGGAAGCGGATACGCTCGCCCTCTTGCGAGAGCATGCGGGTCGCGTGCGCGGTGTCCTGCATTGTTTCACGGGGAGTCGTCAGATGGCGCGCCGCTGCGTGGAATGGGGACTGTATATCTCCTTCTCGGGCATCCTCACGTTTCGGAGCGCGTCGGCGTTGGTGGAGATCGCGCGCGAGCTGCCGCGCGAGCGCGTCCTGATCGAGACCGACTGTCCCTATCTGGCGCCCGTCCCCTATCGTGGGAAGCGCAATGAGCCGCTCTTTGTGCGCGAGATCGCGCGGCGGCTCGCCGAGATCTGGGGAGAATCTCCGGAGGCGGTCGGACGACGGACGGCTGAGAATTTTCGAGCGCTCTTCGCCGAGCGGGTGGATCTCACCATCTCTCCGCCGATCGAGAATTCCTCGGGCGAGGATGTCGGGATATGTGTTCGGAACGGGAGATCGCCCATGCGGACCTCATCCGAGGCTTGAAGCGATTCGCGACGCGACGGGCCTTGTCTCGTTCCGATTTCTATCGGCGGCATGCCGAACGGCTGCGCGCCCTCCTGGAGACGGTCCAGTGGTATGTGAATGAGGGCGTGCGCCCGCGCGTGCGCGCGTTCTTGCGCGCTGTGCAATGGAACATCGAGAAAGGGAAGAATTTCGATGGGCTCGTGCGCGCGCTCACGATGCACCCCCTTCTGCGGGAGGCCGACCTGATCTTCCTCAACGAGGTGGATCAGGGGATGAACCGTTCGGGGAATCGCAACATCACCGAGGACCTCTGTCGCTGTCTCGGCATGCACGGGGTCTTCGCGCCGGCCTATCTCGAATTGACCAAAGGCGTGGGGGCGGAGCGCGAACTGCCCGGAGAGAACACGACGGCCTTGCAGGGGAATGCCATTCTCTCCCGCCATCCCATCCGCTCGGCGCGCATCCTCTCGCTGCCGCAGTGCTTCGAGTATTTCGAGTTCAGCGAGAAGCGCTTCGGTCGGCGGATCGCGGTGGTGGCGGAGGTGGAGCTGCCCGGAGGGCGTGCGCTGCGCGCCGTATGCACGCACCTGGAGACGCGGACGACGCCTCGGGGGCGGGCGCGTCAGATGCGTGCGATCCTGGAGGCTCTTGATGCGGAATCGGTGGAGCTGCCCGTCCTGCTAGCGGGGGATTGGAATACGAGCACCTTCGCGCGGGGCACCCGCTGGCGCGCCCTCCGCAGTTTGATGCGCATTCTCCTCTCCTCGGCCGAGCGCATGCAGCGCGAGTTATGCCATCCCGATCGCGGGCGCGAACCGTTGTTCGACCTGCTGCGGCAGCGCGGGTATCACTATCGCGAGTGGAACGATGAGACGCCCACGCACGTCCTCCCGGTCGAGGTGGCTGAGGACGCGCACTATGTGCCGAAATTCTCGCATGTGTGGGTGATCCGCAAGTACCAACCCTACGGATGTCGGATCGGCCTTCGACTCGATTGGTTCGCCGCGCGGAACTTGCGGGTGCTCGGCGAAGGTGAGGTCCATGACGGGGAGTCCGGGATTTCGAGCGTGCGTCCGCAGACGGTCTCCGAAGTGACGGATCAGGGGCATCCCGTCTCGGACCACGCGCCGATCGTCGTGGATGTGGCGCTTCCCTCTTGAAGGGAGGCGTGCTACACTTGCCGGGCAAGGGAGGGGCGATGCGGCGGCTTCTCGACGTGGGACGTCATCTCTTGCTCATGGCGGGTGCGCTCATCGTCTTCGCCCTGAGCGCTTCGGTGACGATGTATCTGATGATGCGCCAACCGGTCGTGCGCACACCGGCTCTGGTGGGCACGCCGCTTGCGGAGGCGAGACGTTGGGCCGAGCGCGCGGGCTTGACGCTGGAGGTGAAGAGCACGCTGCATGACGATCGCTATCCGGCGGGGGTGATCATCGAGCAGTGGCCGCCGTCGGGGATGACCGTCAAGCGGGGGCAGCCGCTGCGCGTCAGTGTGAGCCTGGGGCCTCGTCCGTCCCAATCGTCGGAAGCGCCCGCGCGCAGCACTCCATCTGCTGGTGAGCCAGCTCCGGCGGTGGAGGGAGGATCGGAAGGGTCAACCGCGACCCGACCACTTTTGCTTGACGAGGAGCGCATCTCCCCGACGTCTTCCGCATCGCCTTTGGGCTCGGCTCGGGAGCGCGAGCAGAGTCCCGAAGGAGCGGCTGAACACCCTCTGCGGAGAAGGCCGGAACGATGATTCATATCGCTCCCTCCATCCTCTCGGCGGATTTCGCGCGCTTGGGCGAGCAGATCGCTCTGGTGGAGCGGGCCGGCGCCTCGCTCATTCACATTGATGTGATGGACGGGCGCTTCGTCCCCAACATCACCGTCGGGCCCTTGGTGGTCGAGGCGGTTCGCCGCGTGACGGCGTTGCCGCTGGATGTGCATTTGATGATCGTCGAGCCGGACCGATACCTGGAGGATTTCGCGCGGGCCGGGGCGAACTACATCTCGGTGCATTTGGAAGCGAGCCCGCATCTGCATCGAACGCTCGCGCGGATTCGCGAATTAGGCTGTCGCGCGGGCGTCGCCTTGAATCCGGCCACGCCACTGTGGGCGGTGGAGGAAGCGCTCGAGTACGCCGATTTCGTCTTGCTCATGTCCGTGAATCCGGGATGGGGAGGGCAGCAGTTCATCCCTGCCTCGCTCGCTCGCGCGCGGCGCCTTCGCGCGATGATTCGGGAGCGCGGCCTCCCGACGCGGATCGAGATGGACGGGGGGATCAGCGTGGAGAATCTCCTCGATGTCCTGGAAGGAGGGGTCGAAATGGTCGTCGCCGGATCGGCCATCTTCCATGCGCCTGACCCTGCCCAAGTCGTCGCGGAGATGGTAGAATTAGCTCGACGTTTCGAGAGGCGAACGACATGTTGAGGGGCATCATGATGGGCAAACGGCAGATCGTGATCGCGGCGCTCGCTTTCGTCGCCCTGCTGGTGGGTGGATGTGGTCGGGGGAAGAAGGTCGTCCTGGAGGAAGCGCGTCCCGGGCGCGATAAGGAGCTGTTCGAGCAGGGGCTGACGGAGCTGAGCAAGAATAAGTTCATCGTCGGGCGTCTGCTGCTGCAGACGCTCATCACGACGTATCCGGACAGTCCGTATCTGCCGATCGCCAAACTCGCTATCGCCGATTCGTTCTATCTGGAGGGGACATCGGAAGCGCTCGCGCAGGCCGAGGTCGAATACACGGATTTCGCCAATTTCTTCCCCACGCACCCGCTGGCCGATGATGCGCTCTTGCAGGTCGCGCTGGCGAAGATGCGGCGCATCCAACCTCCGGATCGGGATCAGAAGCCGACGCGCGAGGCCGAACGCCGGTTGCTGGCCGTCCTGCAACGGTATCCGAACACGGATCGCAAGGATGAGGTGCAGCAGTGGCTGAAGGTCGTTCGAGAGATCCTCGCCGAACACGAGATGTATGTGGCCCGCCATTACATGATTCGCGAGCGTCCGCGGGGAGCGAAGCGTCGGTTGATGACGATCGTCGAGCGTTACCCCACGTACTCCAAGTTCGATGAGGCGCTCTATCGGCTCGGCACCGTCCTCTTCAAGGAAGAGGAGCCGGAGGAGGCGGCCAAATACTTCGCGTGGCTCGTGCGCGAGTTCCCCAACAGCGAATATCGGCGTCAGGCCGCCGAGATGCTGGAGCGCATCGGCAAGCCCGTGCCAGAGGTGGATCCGGCTGAGATCGCCCGCACTGATGGATCGGTGAACAAGGGCTTCCTGAGCGCGATGTGGGGGAAGGTGAAGACTGTCCTGGGGATTGTGGACCTGGATGTCCCCAAAGAGGGCGTACTCCTGAAGCGCGGAGAGACGGCTGAGGAGTTGATCGCGTCGGCGACCGCGCTCCTGCCGACGCCAACCGTTGTCACGCCACAGGCCACGACGGTGGTCGTCGGACCGGCAGCTCCGGCGGGTGCCAGCGGCACGGCCCAGGGGCGGCAGGAATTGCGCATCGGCGTGACGTCCGGCTCCGAAACATCGGCGTCTGGTGGAGGGAAACCGTCCGACGCCACGGGCAAGGAGAAGAAGGAGGACAAGAAGAAGCCGGAGAAGAAGTGAGATGGGGGTCGGTCTGGACCGCGACCACCACGAGGGTTCGAGATCGCTCGTGCGGGCGAGATGAGCGGTTCGCCCGTGCCAGCGCTTCTCTCACAGGGGATCAGCCGATGAAGTCGCGCGCGATCCCCGATTTTTTTGAGGGAGGATGGTGATGCAGGAGCTGCCCAAGGCCTATGATCCGCATGAGGTCGAACGGCGATGGTCTCGGATTTGGGAGGAGCGCGGATATTTCCGGCCGGAAGCTCGGCCCGAGGGACCTCCGTTCGCCATCGTGCTGCCGCCGCCGAACGTGACCGGGCATTTGCATATCGGGCATGCGCTCAATCATACGTTGCAAGATGTGGTCGTGCGCTGGCGGCGCATGCAGGGGTATCGGGTCCTGTGGGTGCCGGGGACGGATCATGCGGGGATCGCCACGCAGGTCGTGGTCGAGCGGGAATTGGCCAAAGAGGGGGTGACGCGCCAACAGCTTGGGCGCGAGGCGTTCGAGCGCCGCGTCTGGCAGTGGCGCGAGCGGAGTGGGCAGACGATCCTGCAGCAGATGCGGCGCGAAGGGGTCTCGGTGGATTGGACGCGCGAGGCCTTCACGCTCGACGAGCCGCGCTCGCGCGCCGTGCGGGAAGCCTTCGTCCGGCTCTATGAGGAGGGGCTCATCTATCGGGGCGAGTACATCATCAACTGGTGTCCGCGCTGTCAGACGGCGCTCTCGGACCTGGAGGCGCCCAAGCGCGAGGTGCGCGGGCATCTCTACTACATCGCCTATGCGCTCGCCGCAGGGGCGGAGGAACGGGCTCTGGTGATCGCGACGACGCGTCCGGAGACGATGTTCGGCGATACGGCTGTGGCTGTGCACCCGGAGGATGAACGGTATCGCCATCTGATCGGTCGGACGGCGATCGTCCCCCTCGTGCATCGGGAGGTGCCGATCATCGCCGATGCGCGCGTGGAGCGAGAGTTCGGGACCGGCGTGGTCAAGATCACGCCCGCTCATGATCCTGTGGATTTCGAGATCGGGCAAACGCATGGGCTGCCGCGCCTGGTCGCCCTCGATCCGCAAGGGCGCATGACGGAAGCGGCTGGGCCGTTCGCCGGCCTGGACCGATTCGAGGCGCGACGGCGCGTGGTGGAAGAATTGGAGCGCACCGGGCAACTGGTGCGTATTGAGGAGCACACGCATGCGGTCGGGCATTGTCAGCGGTGCGAGACGATCATCGAGCCGCTCGTCTCCACGCAATGGTTCCTTCATGTGAAGCCGCTCGCCGAAGAGGCCATCCGCGCCGTCCGGGAAGGGCGCACGCGTATCGTGCCGGAGAATTGGGCGAAGGTCTACTTCGAATGGCTGGAGAACATTCGCGATTGGTGCCTGAGTCGGCAGCTGTGGTGGGGGCATCGCATCCCCGCGTGGTATTGTCCGGAGGGGCATATCACGGTGGCGCGTGAGACGCCGGCCGCGTGCGCCACCTGTGGGCGAGCGGACCTTCAGCAGGACGAGGACGTGCTGGATACGTGGTTCAGCTCAGCGCTCTGGCCCTTCTCGACGCTCGGATGGCCCGAGGACACCGAGGACCTGCGCACCTTCTATCCGACGTCGTTGCTGGTCACCGGATTCGACATCCTCTTCTTCTGGGTCGCGCGCATGATGATGTTGGGGCTGAAATTCATGGCCGATCATCCCTCGCGCGCGCGCGCGCTCGATCCCGACGCCGTTCCCTTCCGCGTCGTGCTCATTCACGGGCTCGTGCGCGATCCCTATGGGCAGAAGATGTCCAAGACGCGCGGCAATGTCATTGATCCGCTCCAGATCTTCGAACACTATGGGACCGATGCTGCGCGCTTCACGCTGCTGGCCTCGGCGGCGCCCGGCAACGACATCTCGCTCCAATATTCGAAGCTGGAGACGTACCGGAACTTCTGCAATAAGGTCTGGAACGCCGCGCGCTTCGTCTTGATGAACACCGACGAGACGGACCTCGCGTCAGAGGCCGAGGGAACGGCAGTGCCGCTCTCGCTCGCCGATCGGTGGATGGACAGCGTCCTGCATCGGACGATCGCTGAGGTCACGCGCGATCTGGAGGAATTCCGGTTTCATGAGGCCGCGCATCGGCTCTATCACTTCTTCTGGCACGATTTCTGCGATTGGTATCTGGAATTGAGCAAGGGCGCGGCGGCGGCGCCCGAGGATTCTCCCGCGCGACGGGCGGCGCGCCGGCGTCTCCGCGAAGTGCTGGAGACATCGCTGCGCTTGCTCCATCCCTTCATGCCCTTCATCACCGAGGAGTTGTGGCAGCGGCTGCCGCATGAGGGGGAGACGATCTGCCTGGCGCCCTATCCGACGGCCGATCCCGCGCGAATCGACCCGGCGGCCGAGCGACAGATGGAGACGATCATCGAGGTCATCACCCGCGTGCGGAACATCCGCGCGGTGATGAACATTGATCCGGCCGAGCGCGTGCGGCTGCTCGTGCGCCCGGTGACGGTGCACGCGCGCGCTCTGCTTGAGGAGAACGAGGATTCGATTCGCCGATTGGCGCGCGTGGAGCGGATCGAGATCGTCCCGACGCTCGATGGCTATCGGCAGGTCGCGCGCGATGTCGTCGGCGAGCTTGAGCTGGCGGTGCCGCTGGAGGGCGTGATTGATGTCGAGCGGGAGCGGGAGCGGCTCCGCCGGACGGTCGAGAAGTTGGAGAAGGAGCTGGAGCAACTGGAGCGTCGTCTGGCCAATGCGGACTTCCTGGAGCGAGCGCCGGAGGACGTCGTGCAAGAGACGCGCCAGCGGCACACGGAAGTGAACGAGCGTCGGCAGCGCTTGCTGACCATCCTCCAAGGGCTGTAGGACCCCAGGGCTTTTCCGGCGCGAGGAGGACGCGATGCGACTCAATCCATCCGATCTCTTCAAACTGGCGGGAGATTTCCTGGCCGAGGACGTCGGTCGGGGCGACATCACGACCGAGGCCGTCGTCCTGCCCGGCGTGCGAGCGCGCGGCCGATTCATCGCCAAGCAGGAGCTGGTCGTCGCTGGATTGGAGGTCGCCGATGCGGTCTTCGCCGTGCTCGACTCCTCGGTGGAGATCGAGGCGTTCGTGACCGATGGGGATCGCGTGCGCGCGGGCGAG
Organism: bacterium; assembly: GCA_041640655.1. Classification (GTDB taxonomy): domain Bacteria; phylum Acidobacteriota; class Blastocatellia; order HR10; family HR10; genus HR10. Next base: position 65,017 of record JBEPZV010000008.1, on the reverse strand, counting down.
GTCTTCGCGCGCGTGGATGGGCCGGCCGAGGTGCTGCTTATGGCCGAACGCACGGCGCTCAATCTCTTGCAGCATCTCTCGGGCATCGCGACGTTGACGCGCGCTTTCGTCGAGGCTATTGCCGGAACCCGAGCCCAGATCGTGGATACGCGGAAGACGCTTCCCGGCCTGCGCATGCTCCAGAAATACGCCGTGCTCGTCGGCGGGGGGCGCAATCATCGGTTCGGACTCGATGATGGCATCCTGATCAAGGACAACCATATCGCGCTGGCCGGAAGCGTGCGCACGGCCATCGAGCGCGCGCGCAAGCACGCTGGGCACATGCACAAGATCGAGGTCGAGGTCTCCACTATGGACGATCTGCGGGAGGCCCTCGAAGCCCGGGCCGACATCATCCTGCTCGATAATATGTCGCCGGAGATGGTGCGCGAGGCCGTGCGCCTCATCCGCGAACAGGCGCCGGAAGTGCTCGTGGAGGCCTCCGGGGGCATCACGCTCGAGAACGTGCGGGCCTATGCCGAAGCAGGCGTGGATTTCATCTCCATCGGGGCGTTGACCCATTCGGCGCCCGCCGCCGACATCAGTCTGAAGCTGACGACCCTATAGGTTTGATCCCACAGCGCTTTCACCGGGTGGGGAATGTCCGGCTTCTTCGGCGCGGGATTTCGCCGTAACCGGAAGGTCTCCTCCGAACGTTTTACAAGGCGTAGTCCTGCGGGAGGGAAGGTATGCGGCGCGCAATCGGGATGATCGGCTTGGCCTTAGTCCTCGGACTCGCGGGGGCCGGACGTTCGGAGCAGACCCGGCCGCTATCGACGAGGCCCCAGCGGGACGGCGCTCCGATTCTCCCCGTCACGGCCGCGGAGCTGCTTGAGCGCGTGCGCGATGGAAAGGCCCGCGTGACGGTCGTCAATCTCTGGGCGACGTTTTGCCAACCCTGCGTCGAGGAATTCCCGGACTTGGTCCGTCTGGAGAAAGCGTATCGGGATAAGGGCGTGCGCGTCTTCTTCGTCTCGGTGGACTTCGATTCGGAGCTTCCGGCCGTGCGCCGATTCTTGCGCCAGCAGGGCGTGGATTTCCCGACGTTCTTCAAGGCTCAGGACGACGACACCGCCTTCATCAATACGCTCCATCCGGAGTGGTCGGGCGCCCTCCCGGCCACGTTCGTCTACGACGCCCAAGGCCGATTGCGCCATTTTCACGAGGGCAAGGGAGATTTCGCCCTCTTCGAGCGATTGATCCAAGACGTGTTGAAGAATCCCATGTGAGGAGGTCGGTCTATGAAGCGATTCGTTTCCGTCGGAATCACAGTGATGGCCGTGGCTGTGATCGCCTTCGCTCAGAACACGCCGAAGCTCAAGCCCGGGGACGCGATCCCGTCTTCGGTCGTGAACGTCAAGATGCTCAACATCAACGGGGAGCGGCTCTCCATCGCCGATGTCAAAGGGCCCAAAGGCACGCTCGTGATCTTCTCCTGCAACTCCTGCCCATGGGTCAAGGCATGGGAGACGCGCATCGCGGAGGTGGGCAATTGGGCCCAGAAGCAGGGCATCGGGGTGATCATGATCAATTCGAACGATCCGACGAAGAGTCCTGAGGATAGTTACGAAGTGATGCAGCAGCGGGCCAAGGAGCGGGGGTTCACCTTCCCCTACGTCGTGGATGCGACCAGCGATGTGGCGCGCGCCTTCGGGGCCACGCATACGCCCGAATTCTTCCTCTTCGATGCAGCGGGGAAGCTCGTCTACACCGGCGCGCTGGACGATAACGCCCGCAATCCGGAGGCCGTGCGAGAGCGCTATGTCAAGAACGCCATCGAGGCGCTCCTGGCGGGCCAACCCATTCCGGTCGCACAGACCAAGAGCATCGGCTGCACGATCAAATTCCGCGAGCGCACCTGAAGAGCCCGCGAAGCGGGATCACGGGGAGGGCGACGGCTCTTCAGGAACGGTCCCAGTCGCCTTCGTGAGGCGGGAGGCGCGAAGCTCATCCATCAGTGTCCCCTCCCAGAAGGGGACGCCGACGAAATATGCGGCGCGGCCGATGACATGAGCTGCGATCGGCGCCGTCAGGAGGATGAAGGCGATGGTGGCCAGCGCGCGAGCTGAGATGCCGAGATCGCCATAGTAGAGGGCGACGGCGACGAGGATCAGTCCGGCCCCGAGTGATCCCGCTTTCGATGTCGCATGCATGCGCGTGAAGAGGTCAGGCATGCGGATGAGGCCCACGGCCGCGATGAGCATGAAGGCCGCTCCGCCGAGCAGAAGTCCGGCCACGAGGTACGCGCTCATGGTGTCCCTCGCTTCCGCACGTATTGCGCGAAGGCGATGGTGCTCAAGAAGGAGATGAGCGCCAGGAGAACGGCGATGTCCAGGAAGACAGGGTTTTGCACTGCCAGAGCGTAGACGGCGCTTATCCCCACGCCGAGTGTGGCCATGAAATCCAGGGCGATGACGCGATCCGGCAGGGTTGGCCCTCTCAGCAAGCGAATGAAGGCCAGAAAGAGAGCCAGCAGAAGCATGCCAAGAGCGAGCCAGGACGCGCCCTGCGTCATCGCAACACCTCCAGAATGCGCCGTTCAAACCCCTCCTTCACCCTGCGGCGCACGGCATCCGCATCGTCAATGTACATGACGTGAATATAGAGCGTGCGCCGGTCTGGAGAGACCTCCAGGCTGAGGGTCCCCGGCGTCAGTGTGATCAGATTCGCCAAGAGAGTGATCTCTACCTCCGTGCGGAGATCCAGAGGAATCCCCACGATCCCCGGACGCATGTGGTGCGTCGGCGTGAGCACATCGTAGGCCACGCGCAGGCTGGAGAGGATCAGTTCCCACAAGAAGAAGAGAACGAGACCCAGCACATGCGGGACCTTGCGAAAATACGGCGAGGGGCCTGCAAGGGCCCGATGCGCGAAGAGCAACGCGCCGTAGCCGAGCACGAGCCCGGCCAGGAAGTTCCCCGGCGTGAAGCGCCCTGTCAGCACGACCCAGGCGAGGGCCAACAGGAGATTCCACACAAGGAAGGTCATGGACGCCCCCTCTGCATAGTGGAGATGTAGAGATCGGGATTCCGCAGTTGCTCAGCAGCAGCCTCGGCGAACGCGAGCACCAGGTCCGCGCCCAGGCCGATCATCACCGTCAAGATCGCGAGCCCGGCGCTCGACCAAAGGCCCAATCGCGACGGCATCCCGATGCGCTCGGCTGCAGGGGAGACGGGCAGAGCGAGAGAATCCTCAGCCGGTGGATCGGCCTCCTTGGATTTCCAAAACACTTCCGCCCAGATCTTCATCATGGAGAGCAGGGTCAGCAAGCTCACTCCGAGAGCAACGGCGACGATCCCCCACTGCTCCGCGTGCAGGCCGGCGCGGACCAGAAGCAGTTTCGCGAAGAATCCCGACAGCGGTGGCAGACCCGCCAAGGAGAGAGCGGGGATCAGGAAGAGCACTGCCAGACCCGGATGCGTTCGATAGAGGCCGCCGAGCCGACTCAGATCGAAACTGCCATGCACGGCGTGAGCGAGGCCGCTGACGAGGAAGAGGTTGGTTTTGACGACGATGTGGTGGATGATGTAGAAGATCGAGCCCGCGAGCCCGGCCGTCGTGAAGAGCCCGAGCCCCAGGATCATATACCCGATCTGGCTGATGATGTGAAACGAGAGGATGCGTCGGAATTCGCCATGGGCCACGGCTCCCAAGACGCCCGTGAGCATTGTGAGGGCGGAGAGCGCGAGGATCACGGTGGGAATTGTCCGCCCGTCATCGGGAAAGATCAGCGTGAAGACGCGAAGAAGCGCATAAACGCCCACCTTCGTGAGCAGTCCGGCGAAAACGGCCGAGACGGCGACCGGAGGGGTGTGGTAGGAGGCCGGGAGCCAGAAGAAGAGGGGGAAGATGGCCGCTTTGATCCCGAAGGCCGTCAGCAGCAGAAACGCTATGGACCTCGTGATCCAGGACGACGCGAGCGGGCGAATCTTCAGCGCGACATCGGCCATGTTCAACGTCCCTACGACCCCATAGAGTAGCCCGACGGCCGTCAGAAAGAACGCCGAGGCCATCAGATTGAGCGTGACGTACTTGATCGCGCCCTCCAGTTGGGCGCGCTCTCCACCCAGGGCCAGGAGAACGAAGGACGCCATGAGCATGACCTCGAACCAGACGTAGAGGTTGAAGAGATCGCCCGTCAAAAAGGCGCCGCACACGCCCATGAGGAGAATGTGAAGGAGGGGATAATAGCCGAAGGCCTCACGCGCCGGGTCTATGTGCGCGAGCGAATAGAGGGCGACGGCGAGACCGATCACGGCGGCCAGCACGACCATGATCGCGCTCAGCAGGTCCGCAATCAGCGTGATACCGAAGGGCGCGGGCCAATTCCCGATCCATGTCGCCTGCGGCCCCTGCTGCCACACGCTCTTCAGGAGCTCGAGGGAAGCTATGAGCAAGGCGGCCGCTCCGGCAACACCCAGTCCGCGCTGCGCCGTCCGCCATCGCCAGACGACGAGCCCGAGGATCGCCGTCACCAACGGGATCGCGATGGGGAGGATGAGCCGCATGGGGCGTTTCTCCAGACGTCACGTGTCGGTCGTCTTCAAGTCATCGAGGTCATCCGTCCCAACCTTTTGATACGCGCGATGAATGAGCACGAGCGCGAAGGCGAGCACGCCGAAGCTGATGACGATAGCCGTCAGGATGAGCGCCTGTGGGAGGGGATCCGCAAAGGGAGGGGGAACGCTCGACTCGCCTTCGGGGACAATGGGAGGCCGACCGCGAACCAGGCGGCCCATGGTGAAGATCAGCAGATTGCTCCCATTGGAGAGGAGGCCCAGCCCGATGATGAGCTTCACGACGCTGCGCCGCAGCAGCATGTAAAGGCCCGTCGCGTACAGGCTTCCAATGACGACGGCCAGCAGCAGTTCCATGCTCATTCCTCCGCGAGCGTCAGAATGATCCAGAGGGTGACGCCGATGACGACCAGGTACACGCCGACGTCGAAGAGCAGCGGCGTCCCCAACTCCAGATGGCCCACCTTCGCCCAGCGCCCGGTGAGAAAGGGGGCTCCCGTGAGCGGCCCCACCAGACCACTGGCGAAGGCCGTCATGAGCCCGGCGGCGATCAGTTCTCGAGGAGAGAAGCGCAACAGCTGTTGCGCCGCCGTCGCCCCATGCGCTAAAGCGTAGAGCGCCACGGCGGCCGCCGCGACGAGTCCGCCGACGAATCCCCCTCCCGGCGCATGGTGACCTCGCAGAAGCAGGAAGATCGAGAACAGCAACAGCAACGGCAGCAGCGCGCGCACGGCCACGCCGAGGATCATCGAGGCGCGTTCCCACTCCGAGGCAGGGGCAGGCGCGCTCTTCTCGTGAACGTCGGAAGAATGCTCGATGCGACCCCTGCTCATCCTCACTCCTCCAGGCGCAAGCGCATCAGCGCATAGACGCCCAGGCCGGCGAGAGCCAGGACGGTGATCTCCCCCAGCGTGTCCAGAGCGCGGAAGTCCACGAGGATCACGTTCACGACGTTTCGCCCATGTGCTTCCGGCACGCTCTTATGGACGAAGTACTCGGAGATCACATTCGGCGGTGACATCTCCAGGACGGAGAGCACGAGCGCGCTCACCACACCGCCTGCGAGGGCACTCACCACGACATCGCGCGCGCGCGCCCATCGGCCCGAGAGCGTGGCGAAGCGCGGCAGGCGATAGAAGACGAGGACGAAGAGAATGACCGTGAGGGATTCGACCATGAACTGCGTGAGGGCCAGGTCCGGGGCGCCGAAGATCATGTAGAGCAGGGCAATCGCATAACCGACGACGCCGAGCGCCGCGATCGCCGCCAATCGCGAGGTGAAGCGAACAGCGGCCAACGCGGCCAGGGGGATGAGCAGGGCCAGTCCGATATCCATCGCATGTTCCGGCGCGGATCGTCGAAGCGCTATCCCATCCGCGCGCGTGAGGAGCGGGTATCCGACGATGCCCACCGTCCACGCGATGATCGTCAGCAGATAATAGCGAAGGTGACCGCTCTGTAGCACCCGCGTTTGAAGGCGGGCGAGGGTGTAAATCCCATTCAGGAGAGCGGCGTATCCTGCCGATGGGGTGAACCGCGCCAGGACTCCCGGCACCGCCAGAGTGCGCACGATTCCCCGTCCAGTGTATACCCCGACTCCCCCCACGATGGTGAGCGCGCTCAACAGGAGCGTCGGGTTCAGACCATGCCACGCGGCCAGATGAATGTGAGCGGGTTCACCAAGAGTCGCCGTGATGGCCGGATTCAGCACAGTGCGCTCGACGCCCGCGGGCCATAGCCCGGGGATAGTCCCGCCGAGGCCGAGCAGCAGGGGGCCGAGCCAGAGCGATCGTGGGGCTTCATGGGGAGGCTGTAGCTGGCTGCGCTCTCGTCCAAAGAAGGGGCGCACGCCCATAAGACCGGCGACGGCGACAAGCGCCATGCCCGCGAGCACAGCATTCCCTAAAAGGAGGAGCGGCCAGCGTGGAGCCGTTCGCAGAGCTTCATAGAAGAGCTCCTTGCTGAGGAATCCGAGAGAGGGTGGAAGGCCGGCCAGCGATGCAGCCGCCAACACAGCGGCCACCGTCGTGATGGGCATCACTCGTCGCAATCCGGCCAGGCGTTCCGGCTCGCGCACGCCCACCTCGTGATCCAGGATCCCCGCGATCAGAAACAATGCGGCTTTGTACAAAGCGTGAGCCAGCAGAAACACCATCGCGGCCGTCACCGCCATCGGCGTCCCTACGCCCAACAGCAGTGTGAGCAGACCGAGCGCGCTCACGGTCGAGTACGCCAACAGGCGTTTGGCTTCAATCTGACGCACGGCCAGCAGGGCGCCGAGGCTGAACGTCACCGCGCCGACAGGAACGATCGTCGCGTCCCAGAGATCCATCGTCCCGAATATCGGCTGCAGGCGCGCCAGCAGATAGACGCCCGCCTTCACCATCGTCGCCGAGTGAAGGTAGGCGCTCACGGGCGTTGGCGCCTCCATCGCGTTGGGGAGCCAGAAGTGAACGGGGAACTGGGCCGATTTGGTGAAGGCTCCCAGCAGAATGAGCGCGAGCGCCCATTGGGTATGTGGGTGAACGATCAGCTGCTCCCTCTGGGAGCGCCACTGGGTGATCTCGAATCCTCCTCCGATTTGTCCGAGCAGGATCCATCCGGTCAGGAGTGCCAGTCCGCCTGCGCCCGTCACCAGGAGCGCCTGGAGCGCCGCCGATCGTGCGCTCTCACGCTCATGCTCGAATCCGATGAGCAAGTAGGAACTGAGGCTTGTCAGCTCCCAGAAGACGAAGAGCGCGAGCGCGTTCTCCGCCAGGACGAGGCCGAGCATCGAGGCCATGAAGCCGAGCAGGACCAGGAAGAATCGGCCTCGATGTGGGTGTTCCTCCAGATAGCGCGCCGCGTAGAGGAAGATGAGCGCCCCGATCCCACTAATGAGCAGGGCGAACAGGACGCTCAACCCATCCAAATGGAACGAGAGGTGAACGTCGAGACGAGGAATCCAAGGGATCCTTCGGATGAAGGTCTCTCCGCGAGCCAGAGCCGGCACGAAGCGAAGGAAGAAGAGGAAGAGACCAAGCGGCACCAGCGCCCACATCCATCCCCATCGCTTCCCCAGTCGGCGATCCAGCCATGGAGCGAGGGGAGCCAAGAGGAATCCGGAGAGAACCGCCAGCAGGACATCCATCGCTTCAACTCACGCTGGCGCGAGGCGTGGCCAGAGTCTCCTCATCGAAATACAGCTCCGTCTCCGAGAGGGCGCATTCTCCGAGGATCGTGGGCTGCGGCGGCGCGATCGCCTCGATGCGGAAGAACGAAGAGCGGTACCAATCGCGGTCGGGCAGGTGCCCCTCGATATGAAAGAGCGACATCATGGCATAGCTCGCGTAGAATCGTTCCCACCGATTCTCGCGCTCGGGGTAGAGGCTGAAATCGCGCAGGAGATCCGTGATGACGAAGTTCATTCGGAGCACGAGCTGCTGAAGGCGGTGCCATTTCGAGAGCGAGGCCTCGAGCGTCGTCAATCCGAAGTAGCCGGCTGCGTAGCGGCCGCGCAGACTGGCGGCCGCCCGCGAGAGGAACAACTCGAATCCCGGCACGGTCTCCACCGGATCGGTGACGAAGACGTCAAAGCGCTGGGTGAGATCCGGCGGGAGTGGACGCCGGATATCGAGGGGGCGAAACTCGATGGCGAATCGCTGTTCGCGATTCACGCGCTCGATGAACGCGCCCAGGCGTTCGTCCACGTCAATGACCACGATGCGGCGGGGCAGTCCGGTCACCGCCAGGGCGATGCTGACCAGGTCGTCGTCGCCGATGAGCACGATCTCGCGATCAGCCACATCGCCCATTCGATGCATGAAGGCGACGCGCGCCACAGCGTCTTCCGGACGCATGAAGCCCTGATCATATTCGGCCACCGGCAGCGGGCGCTCCTCGGTCAACTCACGAAAGCGACGCCACCACGCTTCGGGGAGACGAATCCCCTTGCCCTCACAGGCGGGACAGGCCCCGCCTTCGTCTTCCACTCCGGCCAGAGCTCGACTGGCCTCGCGTCCCCGTTCGGTCAGGCGAATCTCCGCCCACCGATCGCCTGACCGTTCGATCCACCCCTCAGCGTGAAGACGTTCGAGAGTCTCCCGCAGTTCGCGAATCGAATAGGGCCAGCGGCTCAGGATGTCCCACAAGCTCCGCTGACCGTCTCGTAGGATGGTGAGGAGAATACTCCCAGGCTTCTCCATGACACGCCCCGATCAATGATCTTTCGATCCACCTCCACCGGAGCCAACTCCTTGCAGATCGCCTCGAACGCGCGCAGGGCCTGCTCTTCGGAGCTACAGCTGAAGATGTCCAGCGCGATGTAGGCTTCTTCCGGCCACGTGTGCACGCTCACATGCGACTCCGCCAGGAGGACGAAACCGGTGACGCCGAAGGGATGAAACTGATGGAAGGAACTGGCGAGGATCTTGAAATCGTGATCGCGGAGAATTTTCAGCAGGAGTGGCTCCAGATGTTCGACGCGGCTGAGGGTTTGACGATTGACACCATACAGCTCACCGAGGATGTGAATGCCGATGGCCATGTTCCTTCACCCTCCTCGAATCGGAATCGTGATCACCTCCTTCGTTCAACCAACGAGAGGCGAACCCGAAACGTTCAGGTTCTCCTCCCTGCCGGCCACATGATTCGGCAAGACTGTTCAATATAGTCACCACCGGCAAGAAAATCAAGGGCTTTTTGCGGCGAGCGACTTTTTGTGGTATTCTGCATCAAGATGCAATTCATAAGGAGGCGCGCGTCCGATGATCCGCTGTCGCCGGTGCGGGATGGAGAATCTGGAGGACTCAACGTATTGTGACGCGTGCGGGGTGAGCCTGGCGTCGGACGCTGAGAGCGGGCAGGCGACGCCTGCAGAAGAGGCGGCGGATTCACCGAAGCCGAGCGCTCGACCCTCCGGACGCGCGCCCGCCGAGAGGCCGCCGATGGTCTCTCCGGCTGAAGGCGCGGCGCTTCCAGACCGTTCCCCCCCAGATCGCCGGCCGCGAGCGAAATTGGTGCTTGTGCGCGGCGGTCGTGTCGGTCGGGAGTTCCCCATCTGGGAGTCGGAGGTGATGCTCGGACGGTGGGATGCCGAGCACGGGATCTTCCCCGAGATCGATCTGGACGAAGACGATCCCGAGGCCAAGGTCTCTCGCCGCCACGCGCGCATCTTCTATCGGGAGGGGCGATTCTGGATCGAAGATCTGGGGAGCCTGAACGGGACGTTCGTGAATCGCGGGCCTCGGCTCCACCCGCATCAGCCCGTGCCGCTGCGGCACGGCGACGAGATCATCGTGGGGAAGACCTTCTTGCGGTTTCTCATCGAAGGGATATGAAGTTCTGCGCGCGGTGCGGATCACCCGTTCACCCGGAGGATCTCTTCTGCGGCGAATGTGGGGCGCGGCAAGTCTTCTCCGGCTCATTCGGGGAGATGGAGGGCGGGAGGCCGGGAGCTTTCGCCCCGCTCGCGGAGTTGCCTCCTGGTGCGGTCTTACGCGGGCGCTATGAGATCGTGCGGCGGGTCGGGGGAGGGGGCATGGGGAATGTCTATCAAGCTCGTGACCGCCATCTGAATGGTGCCGTGCGAGCCGTCAAGGAGATGATCGAGATGTTCTCCGATCCCGCACTTCGGGAGAAAGCCATCCTCGACTTCCAGCGCGAAGCGCGGCTTCTGGCCAGCCTCCGACACCCTTCGATCCCGATCATCTATGACCATTTCGTCGAAGGGGGGCGATACTATCTCGTCATGGAGTTCATCTCGGGGGGGGATCTGGCCACGCGGCTGCAGTTGGTCGGCGGGCGTTTCGACGAGCTGACCGTCACGATGTGGGCCATTCAGATCTGCGATGTGCTCGATTACCTGCACACGCGGCAGCCGCCGATCATCTATCGGGACCTGAAACCGGCCAACATCATGATTGATCCCGAGGCCAATCGCATCGTACTCATTGACTTTGGGATCGCGCGCGTCGTCGCCCCTCAGGAGAAGGGGGTGACGGCCGTCGGCACAATGGGGTATGCGCCGCCGGAGCTGTTCTCTGGGCAGGTCGAGCCGCGTTCGGACATCTATTCGCTGGGCGCCACGATGTTTCATCTGCTGACGGGGGTAGACCCGCGCGATCAACCGCTGCTGATCTTCGACTTCACGCGGAATCCGACGCCGCGCCAATATACTCCCGAGCTCACGCCCCAGATGGAGCGCCTCCTCATGCGCGCCGTCGCCTATGCGCCCGAAGATCGGTTCGCCTCGGCGCGCGAGATGAAGAGCGCGCTGGAAGAACATCTGGCCTTCCTGCGCGAGCAGTGCGGCGATCGTCTGGAGCACGCCTATCGCATGGCGTTCGGCGATCTCGTCCGCCGCGCGGGATCAGAAGTCGCGCCTCGCCTGGACGTGGGCACGGTCTACTGCAGCTATTGCGGGGTGAGCATCGGAGCGGACGATCTCTATTGCGCGTACTGCGGCGCACGTCAACCGATCGAAGTCGAGCCCATGCGGGCGAGCGCCTATCTGTTCGTTTGCGATCCGCGCTCGGGGGAAGTGCGGGCAACGCGAGCTTTGCTCAAGGAGTCGAATCTCATCGGTCGTGCCGATCCGATCTCCGGCATCTTCCCGGACGTGGATTTGTCCCCGTACGATCCGGGGGCCACGGTCTCGCGCCGGCATGCGCGCATCTGGCGGGCGGAGGGGCGATATTGGATTGAGGACCTGGCGAGCGTCAACGGGACGCTCGTCAACGGTCGTCGGTTGCTCCCGCCGCGAACCCCACAGGCGCTCCACGATGGAGATCGCGTGCAGATCGGTGAGGTGTCCCTGCTTTTCCGGCATGAGGGCGAATGGTGACGAGTCATTGTCTGCGATGTCACATGCCGCAGCGCCCGGGAGCGAGATTCTGCCGAGCCTGTGGCGCGCCACTGGTGACGGCAGCAGCGCACGCGGTCGAATCTCCCGCCGACCCGACGATTGCCGCCTTCGATCCTCGAGAGCGCGCGATCACGATGCCGTGGCAGGAGGTGGAATCTCCTCCTCGCGCGGGCGGGCGCGCCCCGGCACCCCTGGTGGTTCGACTCGTGGCGTTCTTTCTCGACCTGGTGTTGCTTCTGGGAGCGATGGGAGTGACCGTCATGGGGGCCGTCGCCCTTCGGGGGCGCCTCCTGCTGGCGGAGCTGGCGATGTGGAGCGCGCTCGCGGCGTGCTTGGTTTTGCTGGTGAACCATCTTATACTCTGCAGCGTGCGCGGGCAGTCAGTGGGGATGGCGCTTGTGGGGATCCAGATCGTGCGCGCCGATGGCCAGCCCCTCTCTTGGGGACGTTCGCTCCTGCGTCATACGCTCGGCTACGGGCTGGCGGCGCTCCCGCTCGGACTGGGATTCCTCTGGATGCTCGTGGATGGGCAGGGACGGGGGTGGCATGATCTGCTGAGTGGGACGCGGGTCGTCACGGAGGCCAATGATGGTGAAGCTCAGGGTGTATTCGCCGGGTCGAGCGCCGATCGTCGTTGAGATCCGGAAACGGCGGATCGTCATCGGGCGTTCGGTGCGCAGCGATCTCTGTGTGGACGATCCCTTCACCTCGCGCGTGCATGCGGAGCTGCGCGAGGAGGGGAAGACGTGGTGGGTGACGGACTTGGGGAGCGCCAACGGCACATATCTGAACGGCGCCCGCATTCGGGGGACGGTCGCGGTCGCTGCAGGCGATCGCCTTCAGGTGGGGGAGACGGTACTGGAGCTCCTCCCTCCTGCCGAGCCGATTTCTGGCGCCGAGGTCCCGATGGACGAACTGGGGACTGGCGACGTGATCGTCGCGCACCCGGAGACGTTGACCTCGACATCATCCGTGAAGCGTCCGCCGCTGACTCCCGAGATCGTCTCTCTGCTCGAGGCGGCGCGTTCGGTCACCGTGCCCGGATTGCCGCCTGAGGTCGAGCGGAGCAAACGACTGTTGGCTGTGCTCACTCAGGTCGGCCTCGCCTTGCTCTCTCCACTCTCGCTCGATGAGGTGCTCCGGCAGATCGTTGGTTTGGTGCTGGAGGCGGTCCCCGCCGAGCGCGTGTTCCTCTTGCTGCGAGGCGCTCAGGGAGAATGGTCGTGCAAGATCGCGGGCTATCGCGGACAGGAGCCGTCGGTGGTCGAGCAAGTCGTGCGCATCAGCCGTTCGATCCTGGAGGAGGTCATCGAGCGCGGACGCTCGGTGCTCACCTTTGATGCGCAGACGGACGAGCGCTTCCGCCAGCGCGACTCGATTCTGCTGAGCGGCATCCGTTCGATCATGGCCGTTCCCCTGCTGGGGGGTCGGCGGGAGACACCCTCGTCGGTCGTGGGGATGATCTACGTGGACAATCCGATGAATGCGGGCGCGTTCACCGAGGAAGATTTGCAACTGCTCACGACCGTGGCGTCGGTCGCGGCGATCAAGATCGAGAACGCGCTGCTGCTGGAGCAGCACCTGGAGAATGAGCGGATCAAGCACCAGTTGGCTCAAGCGCGCGATCTGCAATTTCAACTGCTGCCGGTCGCGCCGCCCGAGGTCGAGGGGTACGATCTGACGGGCATCAGCTTCCCCTGCTACGAAGTCGGCGGGGATTACTTCGACTTCGTTCGCGGGCCCGAAGGGACGTTGCTGCTCGCCCTGGGCGATGTGTGCGGCAAGGGGATGGATGCGGCGATGCTCATGTCGGCGCTGCATGCGAGCGTACGCGCTCAGGCGCGCTCGGCGGCTTCGGTCGCCGAGATGATGGCGGCCATCAATCGCTATCTCTGCGAGACGACGGCTCCGAATAAGTTCGCGACGCTCTGGCTCGCGCGGTTGAATCCACGCGCGCACGAGTTGAGCTACACCAACGCCGGGCATAACCCGCCGTTGCTCATGCGCGCGGACGGATCAGTGGAGTTCCTGGAGACGGGGGGGATTCCCGTCGGTATCCTGGAGGAGACGCTGTACGAGGAGCAATGCCTCCGGTTGGAGCCGGGAGACGTGCTCGTCCTCTTCAGCGATGGGATCAGTGAGAGCGCGAACGAGCACGGGGAGGAATTCGGCGTCGCGCGCCTGGTGGAGGTCGTGCGGCGCTCTCGCGAGCAGCGCGCCGCCGCCCTGCGCGATCGTATCGAGGAGGCCCTCAGCCACTTTCTCGGGAAGGCCCGCCCGGCCGATGATATGACGCTGCTCGTCGTGAAACGGACGGCGTGAGATGGAGACGCTCGCTCTGTCGCTCATCCCCTGTGTGCTGTGGCTCCTCTGGTTCTGGTTTCAGGACTGGTACGATCGAGAGCCGCTGCGCACGATCGTGTGGACGTTCGTGCTCGGCGCGGTGGCGACGCTGCCGGCGATGGTCTTCAACACGGTGGGCGCCCTGGTACTCTCGGGGCTCTTCGGATCGAATCTCGTGGGCGAGTGGCTCATCCTCTTTCTCGTCGTCGGCCCGGTGGAGGAGGCGGTGAAGCTGTGGGCCGTCATGAGCTACGCCTACCGCCGGCCGGAGTTCGATGAGCCGGTGGATGGCGTCATCTACGGGGCCGCAGCAGCGCTGGGGTTCGCGGCGGCTGAGAACGTGCTCTACTTGAGCCGATTCGGCAGTGAGATCTTCATCGTGCGGGGCATTCTCTCCAATCCCGGGCATGCGTTGTTCGCGGCCTTCTGGGGATTGGCGCTCAGTCAGGCGAAGATGCTGCCCAATGTCGGAAGTGTGCGCGCGCGCACGATCGCTCGGGGGTGGATGAGGGCGGCACTGCTGCATGCGCTGTTCGATGCACTGCTCTCGGCCGGACAGCACGGTCTGCTGCCGAACGCTTTGGTGATGGGGATCGTCGCGCTCCTCATGTTCGCCATTTTCGCGTACGTCGAGGTCCGGACCGTGCGGCATGTCGCGCGCTCACCGCATCGGCAGGGGACGATGCTGCTCACGGGCCTGGCGCCTTGTTCGAACTGCGGGCGCGTGGGGACGATCGGGCAGGCGTGCGCCGCGTGTGGCGCGCGGATTCCCGAGCGGGAGATGCGCGTCTGTCCCGCGTGTGGAAGAGAACAGCGCGCGGACGTGACCGTATGCCTCTGCTGCGGGGCAAGTCTGCTGCCCGCGACTTCACCCCCGCGCGTGCATCAACCGCATCTGGTGCAGGTACTGCCAGACGGTCGCGAGCAGATCGCGTTCATCCTCGATCGCCCCGTGGTCACCGTGGGCAAGACCCTCGATAACCATTTCGTCATTGACGATCCGACCGTCTCCAAACACCATGCGAAGTTCGTCCGGCATCCGAGCGGCAGTTTCGTCGTCGTGGATTTGGGGAGCACCAACGGCACGTACGTCAACGGACAGCGCGTGCGGGAGAACTTGCTGCGAAACGGATTCGAGGTGCGCTTCGGGCGCGCCCGCTTCATTTATCGAGCAGTGGAGAGAGCCGCTCCCCTCACGGGAGAAGAATCTCCACCGTCGCGCCTCGACCCACGCCCAGCGCTGTAGCGGCTGATCCCTCTCGGACGGCGATCTCCACGCGGCCGGTGCTGCCCACCAGGGCGAAGAGTTCCCCCGGAGCCGCCTCGTGATAGTGCGTGTGCAGGGCGGACACCTCATGATCGTTGACGAGGAGTCTCCCTCCCTGGCGCAGAGCCTCCAGGGGGACATCGCGCGCCGTCACGTTGGTGATCAGGTTGCCGAAGCGGTCCACGTGAATGACCTGACCGCGCCATCGCTTCTCGTCCAGGCGTTCCACGCGAGGAATCGGCAGGCGCGTCAGGTCCAAGACTTCCGGCCCGAACTCCGATGGGGGCACGCCGCGCGCGAGCCACGCCGCGACCGGGGCGAAGACATCTCGCCCGTGAAATGTCCGGCTCACCGGATGGCGGAAGAAGCGTTCGGCCGTGATCTGGATGGCGCGCTGCAGCGACTCATTCTCCACGACGAGGGTGAAGAGCCCATTGTCCGGACCGATGAAGAAATATCGCGCGGTCTCGATGAGCACGGCGCGTCGCTCGGAGCCGACACCCGGATCGACGACGGCCACGTGGATCGTGCCCTCGGGAAAGGTCGCGTAGCAGTCGGCCAGCGTCAGAGCCGCCGCGTAGATGTCCTGGGGGGGGATCAGGTGCGTGAGATCAACAATCACGGCCTCGCGATGAATCGAGAGAATGACCCCCTTCATCGCCCCGACGAAGAAATCGGCGAGGCCGAAGTCGGTCAGGAGCGTGATCACACCGCTGGGCCGCACGTTGCACATTCTAGACGGAGGCGGCACAATTTTCCATATGCGGCGTGTGTATCTGGACAATGCGGCGACGACGCGCCTTGACCCCGAGGTGCTGGAGGCCATGCTCCCGTATCTCCGGGAGGAGTATGGCAATGCCTCGTCCGTTCACGCCTTCGGGCAGCGAGCGCGCGCGGCCGTCGAGGAGGCGCGCGCGCGCGTGGCCGAGTTGATCGGTGCCGATCCCTCGGAGATCATCTTCACCAGTGGCGGGACGGAGTCGGACAATCTCGCCCTGAAGGGGATCGCCGAAGCGCATGGGCAGCGGGGGCGGCATCTCATCACCTCGCAGATCGAACATCCCGCTGTACTTGAGAGCTGTCGGGCCTTGGAGCGGCGCGGCTTTGAGGTGACCTATCTGCCCGTCTCTCCGGACGGGCTCGTGCGCATCGAGGACGTTCATGCCGCGCTTCGCCCCGACACGATCCTGATCAGCATCATGCTCGCCAATAATGAGATCGGCACGATCCAGCCCATTCGCGAGATCGCCGAACTCGTCCGGCGCGTGCGCGCCGAGCGCGGTCAGCCCTATCCGTATCTCCACACCGACGCCGTGCAGGCCGTGGGGAAGATGCCCGTGCACGTGGATGAGCTGGGGGTGGATCTGTTGACCTTCTCCGCGCACAAGATTCACGGCCCGAAAGGCGCCGGGGCCCTCTATCTGCGGCGCGGGGTGCGCCTCGTGCGCCAGATGGACGGCGGTCATCATGAGCGGGATCGGCGCTCGGGGACGGAGAATGTGCCCGCCATCGTCGGCTTCGGACGAGCGGCTGAATTGACGCGCCAGCAGCTTCCCGACCGCATCCGACACATGCGCGCATTGCGCGACATGCTGGAGCAAGGGATCGAAGAGCGCATCCCCTTCGTCCTGCGAAATGGCCATCGCGAGCAGCGGGTCCCGAACATCTCCAACTTCAGCTTCCAGTTCCTCGATGGGGAAGCGCTCCTGATCCGGCTCGATCTGCGGGGCATCGCCGTCTCGACGGGCGCTGCGTGCTCCTCGGGATCGCTCGAACCTTCGCATGTGCTTCTGGCGCTCGGGCGCCCGCGCGATCTCGTGCAAGGGAGCCTGCGGTTCTCCCTGAGCAAGGACACCACGCGCGAGGAGATCGCATATGTGCTTGAGGTCCTCCCAGAGGAAGTGGAACGGTTGCGCGCGATGTCCCCGCAGTACTTGGAGCGCCTGGCGGCACGAGATCCCTAACGTGCGCGGCTCCTTCAGCTAGTGGGCGTGGACGATCCGCACAGGCAGGGCGCCGGAAAATGGCGTCTCGGCCACAAGCAGCCCTCGCAGCACATATCGTCCGGCAGGCAGAATCCCCCGATCCGAACCCGGCAGCGCGAACGTCGCCTCGTAGACGAGCGAATCTCCAGGCTTCACAGTCTCACGGCCGAGCACGGGGAGGAAGATTTTGCCTTCGGACCAGCGAAAGACGACCTCCCCTCGCTCATCCTCCAGAAGGACATCGAACCGTTGCGAGCTGAGGAAATCGAGCGCGAGCGCTTCGGCCGACTCATTCGTGAGGCGGATGCGCACGCGCACGGTGGGTCCGGGGACAACGGGAGGGCGCGGAGGCATGAGGTTGTAGACGTACTCCAGCCGATCCGCGCTCACTTCGAAAGCGATGCGATCCGGCCGTGCCGCGCGCTGCGTATCCGCAAGCGAGAATGCGAGCATAAGAAGCAGTGCGATGAGAATCCCCACCCGAAGCGGGGTGCGCTGTGCGGTTCGGAATAGCAAGCCCAGCGTGTCGCTCATCTACGTCAACCTCCATTCCCGTAGGATCACACGGCACGTGCAAAAGCGCCCGAGTTGACAGAGAGCGAGGCGATCGGCCGTGAAGGAGAAGGGAGCGATCGGCTCGGTCACCACGCCCTTGCCCAGGGTGATATGTGGGAAGTAGTGCGCGCCGGAGGCTTGCGCGCGGTAGTTTCGGACCCATTCGAGGTCGCGCGGTCGGGGCGGTTCGTCGCCATCGGCGAAGGCCTCAGCAGGCCCATCCCCCTCATCAAAGGGCGCGAGCGCGTCCATGAGGCGCTCATGGAGCCGTTGCAACTCCGGATGCGGTGCGATGACAAACTGCACGGTCTCGCCACGGGCTTCGATCCCGGAGACCGTGAGCGTCATTGGGGAGAACGCCTCAAGCTGCGACTCCACGGCTGCGAAGATCTCGGGCAGGCGCGAGCGTCGGACGAACTGCTGAAGGAGCGTGATGTGCGGCCAGTGCGTCTGGTCGAAGCGAAACCCTCCCTGGCCCTGCGCCCACAGCCTCGCGTTCACGGCCTCGGCCCGCTTCTGAACGTCCTCTGGCAGTAGAAACGCGACGTCTATGGCAACGAGCGATGCCTCCATAACCCTCGCGGGGAGTTTAGCCGATCTTCAGGGCGACGGGAAGCTCAGTCCCGGAAAAAGGGTGGTGGGGATGAGAGGACTTGAACCTCCACGGACGTAACGTCCACAGCGTCCTGAGCGCTGCGCGTCTGCCAGTTCCGCCACATCCCCACCGCAGTTGCCGGTGTATATCTTAGTGAGGATGCCTGCGGGCGTCAAGCCGGGCGGTGGCCCCCTGCGGGCGGCCTCGCCGCTCGCCCGCGGGGGCCAGGCCAGCACCTCACCAGTTGATCCGCGCGCCGAATTGCACGATCCGCGGATCGTACGCGCCGTTGTGGCCACTGATGCGCCCGAAGTTCGTGCTGTTGATGTCAGTCGTCGGGGCGCCGAAGCTCACCGCATTGAAGAGGTTGAAGAACTCGGATCGGAACTCGAAAGTCACCGCCTCAGTGATGCGCACGCGCTTGAGCAGGTTGAAGTCGAAGCGCCAGTATCCGGGCGTGCTCAGAACACCGAAGCCGAGTGAGCCCAGTCGCCCGGGCTGCGGATTGGTGAAGACGCTCGACGCGGCGCGCCCATCGGGCCCGATCAACGAGGGATCGAAGTAGAAGACCCCGGAGCCCGTCTTGCGCACTCTCACGAGCTTCTTCAGGTCCTCCACCGTCATCCCGATGAGGTCCACGGTATTGCTGCCCGAACGGCCCGCGCGGTTGATCGTCCCGCGCCCGGAGAAGATCGAGAGCGGCTGCCCCGTATAGGCGATGAAGATGCCGCTCATCTGCCATCCGCCGAAGAGCTTGTCCACCCAGCCGCTCGTGTTCAGGAAACGCTTGCCCGAGCCGAACGGCAGCTCGTAAATGAAGTAGGCATTGAACCGGTGCCGGGTGTCAAAGCTCGCGCGCCGGTACTCGTATCGCGGATGGCGCAGGCTGATGAACGCCGCGAAGTTGGAGCCAGAGCCTTCGAAGTCCGTGAGCGCTTTGCCGAAGGTGTAGTTCGCCGTGAACTGCAAGCCCGCGGAGAAGCGCCGGCGCACTTCCACCTGAAGCGAATGGTAGTTGGAGGAGGAGCCATTGGTGATCACGTCAGAGAAGAATGCCTCGGGATTGACCACGAAGAGGTTGATCGGCAGATTGCCGCGCGGACCGGTCAGCGCGTTGAGGAAGTTCAGGAAGAGTTGACTGGCCAGCTCTCCGGCTTCGTTCTGATCCAAGCGGAGGATGAAGGTCGAATTGCCGAAGCCCGAGGAGAGTGGCAGTCCGGCGAACAGCGTCTCGAAGATCGGCAGTGGCACTTGACCCGGCAGGCCTTGGTTATCAAAGCGCGCGCCGCGGCCCTGTGCCCGGCTGATCGCCAGATTCCGCTGCGCGTTGAGGAACTCCTGCAGGAAGCCGTTCTCGAAGATGTTCGTCTCATTGAGATCAATACCGCGCCAGAGCTTCACCCCGCGATTGCCCACGTAGCTGACCTCCAGGGCGAGATTGGGCATGAGTTCGCGTCCGTAGCTGAGCGACCAGGTCTGCACATAGGGCGTACGCAGGTCCTGGGCGAAGCCGAAGATTCCGCTGCCTCGATTCTCGCGGAAATTCTCCAGTTGCGGAATCGGCACGCGGAAGACCGGAATGGTTGGCTTCGGCCATCCGTTGCGAAGCGACGTGAAGTTCGCGCCGCCCTGGATCCCCTGAGCAGCCGTCGTGAGCGAGATCGTCTTGGTGAACCCCAGGTTGTTGCCCAAGGCATTAGTGATCACGCTCACGCTCTCGAGGGAATACGCGATCGAGTAGCCGCCGCGGATGACGCCCCTGCCCGGTCCACCGAAGAAGACGCGCGTGAACCAGTTCCGTTGCTCCGGCGACCAGGCGAAGCCAAAGCTGGGGGCGAAGTTGTTCAGGTCCTCATTGTAGAACTTCCGTCCATTGGAGGAGCCGGCCAGGTCGAGCATCACCGGCGATCCGGTCATCACCCCGGGGCGGAAGAGATTCCCTTTGCCGGAGATGCCAAAATATGCGGCCTCGCCGCCCACAGGCTGAAGCGCCAGCCGGTTCAGCTGATCGGGCACCGTCATGTATTCGTACCGAATCCCGTAGTTGAACGTCAGGTTCGGCCGCGCGCGCCAGGAGTCGGAGAAGTAGAAGCCCCAATACCGCTGTCGGATCCGGTGGCGGAAGAATTCACCCTCGACGAAACCCGACTGCGGATCTTTCACATTGAAGGTCTGCGAGACGCCCGCGATTTGACCGATCAGGATCGCGTAGACGTTCTGCGCCAGCGTACGCGTCGCCGTCGTGCTCGCCGGGAAGGCCGCCGTCGGCAGAGGTGAGGGATTCGCCGCATTGAAGCCGATGGTGAGCGTCGGGACCGTCCCGGTCGTGTTCGCCGTCTGGTTGCCGACGATGGAACGAAAGTCGCCGCCGAAGCGGAGCGTATGCCGGCCGCGAATCCAGGCGAAGTTGTCGAGCCACTGGAAGTTCGAGGTGTTCCGACCACTGGTGATCCCAATCAGATGCGGGTCGGTGATCGTAGGGAAGTCCACCCAGTAGAACTTTCCGCCCAGCTCGAAGGCGTCGAATTCCTGCCCGAAGATGACCGGAGCTCGCTGGAATCCGAATCGCGCCTCGTTCACCTTATCGGGGCCGAAGGTCGAGCGAACGGCGAACGATCCGGTCGAACGCCACGAGTCTTGAAATCCCCCCTTCATGCCGGGAAACATGGGCTCGAAGCCATTGAGGGTGTCATTGTCTGTATCAAAGCGGACGAGGTGATAGATCGCTTCCGCCGTGTGCGTGTTGTTGATCCGCCAGTCCACGCGCCAGCTCGGTCGAATGACGCGACTGAACGTCGGGACGTTCCACCGGAATCCCCCCGTGACCAATCCGTCGCCGATCTGGAAGTTGTTCGGCAGCGGATACCGCTCGTTGATGATCCGCATGATGAACGGATCCGGCCCAATCCCCCCAGCCTGGAAGAGGTCCACCGTTCGAATCTGTCCGCTCGTATCGCGATATCGGAAGATCCCTCGGCGCGCCTCCTCGGTCAACACCGTCCGATTGCGCGTGACTTCACTGGCGGTGGTCGTGATGTCGAGCGAGGTGAACATGAAGATCTTGTTCTTCACGATGGGGAAGCTCGCCCGCCCGCCGAACTGATTGCGAATGAGCTTCTCGCGCGGCGTGCCCGTCAGATTGTTGAAGAACGAGTTCGCATTCAGGACCGTGTTCCGATGGAATTCGAAGAGGCTGCCGTGAAATTCATTGCTGCCGCTCGGCGTCACCAAACGGATGAAGACGGCCCCACTGCCGGTGGCCGATGCATCCGCTGTGCTCGTCGTGATGCTGAACTGCTCGACATTCTCCACCGTTGGCGAGGAGATGATGAAGAAGCCGTCGCCCGAACGGAGGAAGTTGTCCTGCACGTTGATCCCATCCTGCGTGATGTTGATGACCGATTGGCGCAAGCCGTTGATTCGCGACGCGCGCTCGCCTCCGGATGTCGTGACCCCCGCCGAGAGCGTCGCCAGCGTGATCGGATTGCGCGCGACCAGCGGCATGTCCAGGATCGGACGCCGACTGATGACAGTCGTCAGCTCCTGACTGGTCTTACTGATGACCTCCTCACCGGTAGACGTGACGGTGACTTCTTCCACAACTCCCCCGACCTCCAGTCTCACGTTCACCGAAGCGTAGACGGCCACATCCACGCGAATGTTCTCACGCACGAACTTCTTGAATCCCGGAGCTTCAGCCGTCAGCGTGTACGTGCCGACCGGGAGAACGGGGAAGATGAACACACCTTGAGCGTCGGTCTGCGTCGTCCATTTGGCATTGGTGGCGGTGTTCACCACCTCAACCTTCACCCCCGGCAGGTACGCCCCCTGCGGGTCTTGAACGGTCCCATCCAATCGTCCCGTATTGGCCTGTCCCCAGATGGTGGGGAAGAGCCCGAAGACCAGAAGGAGTGGGCTCACCACGATTCGTCTCAACATACCCTAAGCCCCCCTTAGCTCGGTTTTCACTGCTCTTTTCGGCTTTTTGACTTAGCAAGTATCGTGCCAAGGCTCTCTGTGAAGCTTCAACTTCGAAAAATCAATGACTTAGCGAGAGACCGGTCTTTCGGGGCTTCCAAATTTTCGGAAGAATCTTCCAGAAATTTGGAAGCTTCCGAAGATTTGAGGCTCAGCGCGAAGGCCCAGAGGTGTGAAGGGGACCCAGGGTGCACCAATAGACACGCTGGACGAAGAGGTCGGGATATTGGGTCTTGAGCCATTCGTGTCGCTGCCGGTGGCAACTGGTGATAATAATCTGGTGCTCGCGCGAGAGATCGCCGAGCAGAAGGCGCATGAGTCGCGCGAAGCGCGCATCATCGGAGTTGGCGAAGGGTTCATCGAGGATGAGCGGCAGGCGACGATCGCGCGAGAGGTAGCGGCTGACAGCGAGGCGCGCGATCAGGCTGAGTTGCTCGCGCGTGCCGAGCGAGAGCTGCGAGCGAAGCTGATTCGTCTGCAGGATGTCGTCCCGTTCCCTCAGGGCGACGCGCAGCCGCAGCTCCCGATCGAAACGGAGAGCCGCGTAATCGGTCTGAAGGGTGCGGAGCAATTCGCTGGAGATGTCCGTGAGGGCTTCGGCCCACTGATCGTGAATCTCCCGCGCGATCCGCTCGAAGACCTCGAGCGCGTACTCGACGGCCCGTTTGAAGTTTTGGACGCGCTCCAGATGCTGCTTCAAGTCCTGCTCCTGTTCGAGGAGCTCAGGGCGCCGCTTCTCATGGCGATCGAGTATGGCGGCGATTTGCATTTGGAGTCGCTTCAGTTCTTCATGCCGGGCGCGCTCGCACGCGCTCCAGCGTTCGGCTTCGCTCGCATACTCCTCGGGGGAGCGTTCGGGCACATGGGCAGCGAGTCCGGGATCCTCGGCTTCCCGCCGGCTGAGGCTCTCGCGCACGCGCGTGCGCTGCTCAAGGAGGATGGGAAGCTCGGGAAGCGTCATGAGGTCTCGTTCCACTTGTTTGAGCTCTCGCTTCACGCGTTGTAGGGCGTTGTAGCGCTCGATCCCCTCTCGAAAGCGCGCGACCGCCGCTTCTATGCCCTCCAGCGATGGGGTCGTCTCCGTGGGATCAACGGCATGGGCCTCCCGAAGCAGGGCGAGGATGCGCTCGCGGTATTCCTGTTCCTCT
Organism: bacterium; assembly: GCA_041640655.1. Lineage (GTDB taxonomy): Bacteria > Acidobacteriota > Blastocatellia > HR10 > HR10 > HR10. The sequence continues at coordinate 41,746 of JBEPZV010000008.1, read as the reverse complement.
CGGAGCACATCCTCTCGTTTGGCTTCCTCTTGAGCCAGCTCCTCATCAAGCTGCGTCCGCTCGTGCTTGAGCTCGAACACGCGATCGAGATCTCGGATCAGGCGTTCGATCTCCTCCTGAATCGGTTCGTCGCTCGGGCGTCCGGCTCGATCCAGGAACGCGCGGAGCTGGCCTCGCTTCTGCTCGAATTCGCGCTCACGATCGCGAAGGGTCGAGCGCTCAAAAAGCAGAGGCTGCAGTTCCGCCGTCAAGGTCTCCAGCCGCCTGCAGGCGTGCGCCAGAGACTCCAACGACTCCAATCCCGTCCGGGCGAGAAGCGGACGCATCTGGTCCTCAAGCTGCGCGCGCTCGATATGCAGGCTCTCGATCTGCTGCTGAAGGCGATCGGCTTCCGCTCGAGCGCGCATCCATTCCTGCCGACGGTGCGTTCTGGCAGTGCGGCGAAGGGCGAGCCAGAGACCGAGCGACAGTGCCGTCAGAAGGCCGGGCAGAATGCTCGCGCGATCGAATCCGAGAAGGAGGGCGATCGAGGTGATGATGCCCCCCATCAGCGGGAGGATGAGCGTGCGTTCCGCCCATTGGCGCGCGCGATCGCGCTCTCGCTCGATCTCCGCGCAGAGCGCCAGATGTTCTTCCCGGCGCTCTTCCGCGAGGCGGCTCTGGCGCTGGAGATCGCTCCGGCGCGCCTCGGCTTCGAGCGCGCGCCGACGCTCCTCCAAATCGAGGGTGCCCACTCGCTCGCGCCATCGCTCGAACTCCTCAAGGTGAATGCCGCGCTCGGCGAGTCGCTGCTGCTCGGCGTGCACTTTCTGCCGCCCTTCATGAATCTTCTCGTGAAGCTCTTTGTACTGCTCGGCGAGCACGACCAGTTGCTCGCGATCTGCTGGAGTGAAGGACGCGAGCGGGCCGAATCGTCCCTCCTGCTCTCGGATCTCGGCATATCGGCGACGCGCGTGTCCGAGCTGCTCCTCGAGCGCCGCGCGTTCGCGCGCGATCCGGCGCAGAGCGCCCATCCAACTCTCCAGGTTCGCGAGCTGCGCCGCCGGGAACGTCTCGTAAGGCGCGAGCGCCTCGTATTCCTGGCGCAGGCGATGTCGTTCCGCTTCGAGGCTCTCTCGTCGCTCGCGCGCGCGTTCCAGCTGCTCATATTCGGCGCGTTCGCGCAAGTAGTGCGCGAGCCGCTGCCGCGCCTGCGCCTCTTCGATCTCGCGCTCCAGATCACCGATTCGAACCAGTTGCGGTTCAATCCGGCGGCGCTCCTGATCCAACTGCTCCAACTCCTTATGAATGCGCTCCAATTCCGCCTTCGCGCGCTGGAGCTCGGTGTCAATCATCAGCGGCCCGCTCCCCATGCGCGAGGCGGGGAATTCCTGAAGGGCTTTCCTCAAGGCCCTTATGGCGTCGGCCGCCGTCCGATCCCCGGTCTCGGCATCGGCGATCTTCTGAAGCTGCGCGGCGAGGTCGCTCAGATCGGGAAGCACTTGAAGCGCCGCCTGTCGAACGAGGCACGTGTTCACGAACTGTTCGCGAGAGAGCCCGAGAAGAATCTCCCCGATCTCCTTCCGCTGCTGGGCGAACTCATCCGTGATCTCCTTCCCTCCTTCCGAGAGGTTGTAGACCCGCGGGCGGCCGCGGCGGAAGTCCCTGAGGATGCGCAGGCGGGTCCAGCCATGCCGATCGGGAACGCGCACCTCCAAGCTCACCTGATATGGTCCGTCATCATCGGGACGATACACCTCGCGCTCGGCGAGCGCATCCGGCGTCGTGCGCTCGCGGGGAGGGAAGCCGTAGAGCGCAGCCACGATGGCCGCGACGATCGTGCTCTTGCCGAATTCGTTCTCCTCGATGAGGAGGTTCACCTTGTCGGGGTCGAAGACGACCGCACAATTCCGCAGCTTCCCGAAGCCGATCAGATGCAGGCGTTCGATCTTCATGGCCGCACGCTCTCCTGATGGGTGCGCGTCACTCCTCGTAGATGGGCTTCACCTCGCCCTGGATGAGCGCATCGAGGCCGTAGTCGAGCACCCGTTCCAGAAACGCGCGTTCCTGTGGATCGGACGTCTCCGTGATGCGCCGCCGCATCTCTTGGATGAAGCGACCCTGCGTCGTGCGCGGATCGGCCGTGTCCAGATCATACGCCGGACGCGTGCGATCGGCGAGGGCCAGGTGGAAATACTCGTGTTGCAGATCTTCGAGGATGAACGCCGGGCGAAGGCCCCGCGGAAGCCGTCCCTGCACCCGCAGGAAGATGATGTCCGAGGCCGTGGCGCCATGCTCGCGCAGTCTCCCGATGACGCGCTCGCGCAAGCCGCTTTCGGTCTCAACTCCGGTCACGTCCACTTTCACATCGTGGATCATCCGCTCATCCACGCGAATCTTCTCCATCGCGAGGAGGCCGTGCTCGCCGATCTCCCCGAGCAGGGCGTAATGAGGACCGGCCTCCGAGAGATAGCGACCGGCGAGACATCCGGTGTAGGCGGCGCGCACGCGCCCCTCCGCGTCGGTGATCTCGGCATAGTGGTGGTAATGGCCGAGGGCCGCATAGGAGAAGCCTTGCGCGAGCAGCTCCTGGCGGGAGAATGGGGCTGTGAACATCTTCTCCTGCTCAAAGCGGTCGCGCCCGGCGTATTCGATCCATGATCCGTGAAAGAGCAGCACGCTTATTGAAGCTGGGGGACGCGGAATCGGAGCGCTCAACAGCCGCTCTTCCAAAGGCACGTTGCGCACGTGCGCGCGTCCGGTGACCGTGACCTCCGGGCGCGCCGGATGCGGCACCGTCCTGAATTCGGCCGTTCGGAAGATGGTGACGTTCTTCGGCCATGGGCGCATGCCGCGCGCGCGCAGGACCTCGTCGGAGTAAAACGACGTGGGCGAGCAGCAGTCGTGATTGCCAGGGGCGATGAAGACGGGGACGGGATCGAGCGACGCGAAAGCCTCCCGGACGCACGCGATGGTCTCGGCCGAGATCGCCTCATCATCCCAGAGATCGCCGGGGATGAATAGAGCCTCGACCTTGTGCTCGCGGGCGAGGCGGCAGGCTTTCTCCACCAGCTTGGTGAGCTCTCGGCGGCGCTGCTCGCGCTTCTCCTGGGGCCAGGCCAGTTGCGAGCCGGTCAATCGGGAGTCCAGATGGACGTCGGAGAACTGCAGGAATCGAAGCCTGACGACCATGTCGGCCCTCTCTCGCGCGATGCGGCACCCCGCTCGAGGCCTCCGCCCCTCATTTCACGCTGATATTGTAGGCTTTGATCTTGCTGTTGAGCGTCGTCGTGTTCATCCCGAGCAAGCGCGCGGCGCGACTCTGATTGCCGCCGGTGATCTCCAGCGCGCGCCGGATGAGGCTGATCTCGAACTTAGCGACCTCATCGTAGAAGGAGATGCCCTGCGCGATGGGGATGTCCCGCGCCAGATCGTCCGTCCTCACGCGGTGCAGGAACTCCTCGGCCGCGCGCGGATCGAGGATCTCATCGGGCAGACAGTCGAGCGTGATCCGATCGCCGCGCGCGATGATGACGGCCCGCTCGATCACGTTCTCCAACTCGCGCACATTGCCCGGCCACGGATATTCCTCCAGAGCGCGCAGCACCTCCGGATCCAACTCCGTCGAGATGTTCCGATGGTTCTCGGCATTGAACTTTCGGATGAAGTGCTGGACCAGCGGCAGGATGTCCTCCTTCCGCTCCCGCAGCGGCGGCAGATGAATCGTGATGACGTTGAGCCGATAGAAGAGGTCTTCGCGAAAGCGCCCCTCGCTCACGGCCTTCTTGAGATCAATATTGGTGGCCGCGATGATCCGCACATCCACCCGCCGCGTCGTCGTGTCGCCGACAGGCGTGAACTCGCGCTCCTGGATGACGCGCAGGAGCTTAGCTTGGATGTCGAGGCTGATGTTGCCGATCTCATCAAGAAAGATGCTGCCACCATCGGCGATCTCGAATCGGCCCTTCTTGGCGGCGATGGCGCCGGTGAAAGCCCCTTTGACATGGCCGAACAGGTCGCTCTCCAGAAGCTCCGGGGAGACATTGCTGCAGTTGACGGCGACGAATTGACCGGTCTCCGCGCGCGGACTCATGAAGTGGATGGCGCGGGCGATCAGCTCCTTGCCCGTTCCCGATTCGCCTTGGATCAGCACGGTCGAGCGCGTGGGGGCCACCTGCGCGACCAGATCGAGGACCTTGCGCATCTTCGGACTGCGCGCGATGATCTGGCGAAGAGCCGATCCTTGTCGCAGCGTCTGGCTCAGGATGCGGCGCTCCTCGTCCTTGCGGCGGCGGCGAATCCCGGCCTCGACCACCTGTATGATCTGATCGTTCTGAAACGGCTTGCGGATGCAGTTGAAGGCCCCCAGTTGCCAAGCGGCCATCGCCGTCTCGAAGGTCGCATAGGCCGTGATGATGACGACCACGGCCTCGGGATCAATGCGCAGCAGCTCCTGCAGCGTCGCAATCCCCCCCATGCCGGGCATGGAGACGTCGAGCAGGACCAGATCATATGGGCGTTCGCGGAATTTCTCCAATCCCTCTTCGCCCGTGCGCGCGGTGTCCACGCGATAGCCCTCGGCCGTGAGCAGGCTCTCGAGGACATCGCGCATCACTTCCTCATCGTCAATGACCAGGATCGTCCCCTTGCGACCCATAGCGTTCTAAATGGTAGCACAAGGTGCGAGCCGAGCAGAATGGGCGTGTTCGGTGAGGGGGATGGCGCGCGCGTCTTCCCGGGGAGATCAATCTCCGGCCGCCACGGCTCTCTCCGGAGTCTCGCCGAGGGCGCCTGAAGCGCGCCGAGCGTCCAGAGCGGGCAGCGCGATGGTGAACCGTGTGCCGCGACCGACCTGGCTCTCGACGAAGATGCGCCCGGCGTGTTCCTGGATGATGCCGTAGCTGAGCGCCAAGCCCAAGCCGGTCCCCCGCCCCACGCCCTTGGTCGTGAAGAACGGATCGTAAATGCGGGCGATGTGTTCGGGCGGGATGCCCACCCCCGTGTCCTCGACGTCCACGCAGACCTGACCATCGCTCAGATATGCCGCCAACGTGAGCCGTCCGCCCTCGGGCATGGCGTCGCGCGCGTTCAAGATCAGATTCATGAAGACCTGCTGCAACTTCGTCGCGTCACCGAGCACCGGCGGCAGCTCCTCGGCATATCGTCGCACCACCTCGATGCGCGTATTGCGCAATTGGGGTTCCAGAAGTTGGAGTGTATCGTCGAGGACTCTTCGGATGTCCAACTCGCTCACCGTCGGGCGCTCCATGCGCGCGAAGTTCAACAGGCTCTGGACGATCTGTGACGCGCGCAGCACCTGCGTCTCGATCTTCTCCAGGAGCGCGCGACGCGGATCGGTCGGGGGGAACTGCTTGAGGAGCATCTGCGTGTAGCTGGAGATTCCCGCCAGCGGCGTGTTCACCTCGTGCGCGACTCCGGCAGCCAGCAGGCCCAGCGAGGAGAGCTTCTCCCGTTGCTGCAATTGCTCCTCAAGCCGCACCCGATGCGTCAGGTCTTCGAGGACAAGCAGCGATCCCGAGGGCCCGCCCGAGCGCATCCAGAGCGGGACGAGTGAGACATTGAGGACGAGATCACGATCCTCACCCGCGCGCCAGCGGAACTTGTAGATGTTTCGCACCTCGGGCACGGCCCATCCGTAAGGATGCGTGACGTCGCGGAGCGCGCGGATGAGATCCGCGTCCAGAAGCTCCTCGATCGGGCGGTCGAGCGCCTGCGGACGCGGGATCCCCACGAGCGCCTCTGCCGCCGAATTCCACATCGTGACGCGCCCCTCGGGCGTGAGAGCGATGATCCCCACATTGATGGATTCGATGACGCTCTCGCTGAACTCCTTGAGGTGGGCCAACTCGGCGGCACGGCGGGCCTGCTCGCCGTAGAGAAGGCTATTCTCGATGGCGATGGCGAGGTACCCGGAGATGACGCGCAGCAGCCCGATATCCTCCGAGGTGAGAAGCGGCGCCTCCATGGGCCGACCGAGCGCCAGGATCGCGATCGGCCGATCGTGAGTCAGGCAGGGGACGAAATACTGCAAATCATCCACGCCGCGCGCGAAGGTCTCCGGGAGCCAAGGGGTCACCTCGCGCGCGAGGACGCCGCTGCGGCCGCTCTCGGCCAGGACGATCCGTCCGAAATCCGGGGGCAGCTGCAGATCCGCCGCCGACACGCCTCGGGAGAAGGCGAGGCGATATCCCACCGGCGTTCGCGCATCCTCGATGAAGATGGCGATCTTCTCGACCGAGAAGATCCGCCGCAGACGCTCCGCTGTTCGCTCCAGCAGGGCGTCCAGATCCGTCGTCGCTGAGATCGTGCGGATGAAAGCATCGAGACTCCGGCGGGCGCTATACCGCTCCCCATAAAAGAGCCGATCCATGCGCTCCATGAGCCAGTTCTTGATCGGCGCGAAGAGCATGGCGATGGCGAGCACGCCGCCCACGGTGACGGCCTGAATGAACCAGGCCGGCGCATTCGGCACCAGTTCGGTGATGAGCGTCGCCCCTTTGCCCAGAATGATCGCATAGAGCGCGGCCACCGACGCCGTCGCCAGGAAATGGACGAAACTGCGCCGCACAATCACGTCCACGTCCATCAGCCGATACCGCACGATCGAGTAGCCGAACGACAGAGGAATGAAGATGAGCGGGCCGATGGCCAGCGCTTCGACGACCGGGGAGACATTCGGGGTGACGAAATAGGCGTAGAGTTCGTACGCCGTGAAGGGAAGGATGCTCACGCCGAGTCCCCAGACGATCCATTTCATCTGTTGTCGCAGCAAGGGGGTCTCGGCCTTGAGGAACGTACGGACCAAAAGGCCGCCGCCAGCGAGGAAGCAGCCGATGAATTGAACGAGCGCCGCCGTATCCAGATGCGCGCGCAACCGCAATACCGATGCGGTGCGAGGTCGCCAGCCGGCCGCCAGCGCGATCTCCAGGGCCAGCAGGATCATGGCCGGCACGTAAATGGCCACCGTGGCGGCGCGCCGCTGCCGCACGATCTGCCGCCGCAGTGGAAACAGCGCCGCGAAATGCAGAAAGAGCGGGGCCAGAAGCAGGAGCGCGGCATTATCGGCCAAGAAGATGATCCAATCCAACCGATCGAGCGTCTCCGTGAAGCTGTAGAAATGGACGATGAAGGCCATCAAGCAGATCAAGTAGAAATGGCGCACATACGGAGCCCGCCCCTGCTTGAGCAGCACGTAGAGGCCGATCACCAAGTAGACGACGCCGATGGCCGCCAGATAGAGGCCTCGTCCGAGCTTCTGCGGTTTGGCCACTAATTCGGGGATGTCCGCCACCCAGGTCGAGCGATCCCCATAGACATTGGCGCGTTCGATGAGGTAGGAGATCGGGGCTCCGACACCCGCCGCCTCGAGATAGATCTGGACGTCACTGGCACGCGCGACAGCGTCGAAGGGGGAACTGCCGCTCAGGCTGATCCCCACCAGGCGATCGCCTCGGCGCACCCCCGCTCGTGCGGCCGGACCCTGGAGATCCACAATAGCCGCGACGATCCCCTGAGAAGAGTCCGCCCATGTCACCCCATCATATGGGATTTGAGGCCGCTTGAGACGAGAGTGGAGGTTGAGGGTCCCCAGCAGGACCAATGCGCCGGTCACAAGCAGGAGGAATATCGTTTGTCGGCTCAACCTCCTCGGCATCATCGCGGGTTATATAAGCAAATCCCATTCCGTGAAACGCGCGGTAGAAGTAAGCGCTGAATTTTCAGCCTGTTCCCTCAAGAAGGGAGACGCTGGGGCCTCGCCAAACCTTCCATTTTTTCGGAAACTCTTTCCAGATTTTCGGAAGCTGCTGCCCATGCTGCGACCAGAGCCGGAGACCCAAAGCATCAGAAGCGCAAGGCGAGGCTTCCCCGAATCGAGCGAGGAGCGCGGACAAGGAGGATCCCGCTCCCCTCCGCGCGCGCGTTCTGGGGCCATGCGATCAGGTTTCGCGCTTCAATGATGGCCTCCCAACGGCCCGGCAAAAAGGCGACGCTCGGCAGCTCCTGGGCGATGACCAGCGTCAAGCCAGGATCAAGAGGGGGCAAGTGAGGAAGGCCATCTTCCGATGGCCGCTCCCACACGGGCGCGATCAGCACCGAGAGGATGTGAGAAGGGAGGCTATAGAAGGGGTCCGCATCCATCGCGCTCCATCCTCGCGCGGCGCGGAAGTGAGCCGCCACGCGCGTGCGGGTGCGGGCGAGCGTGGCGTCCACGCGTCCAGCCAGGAGGTGAAAATCGCGAGGCGAGAGGGCGCCGACCGTCTTCTCGGAAGGCGACAATCGTTCAGCGCCGAAGGCGTAGCCGACGGTCGCCCTCACCGAATCGCAAAGCGGGCGAGTGTAGAGAATACGAAGGCCATGACGTGATCCGATCCCTGCAGAGAAGACGCTCGCGCCGCGGTTCGCTTGTCCCAGCTCATCACTTGGGCTCGCATTTTGAAAGATCGCAATCTCCAGCTTGTGCTGCTCTCCGAGAGCGCGTTCCAGGCCCACTTGCCAGTGATGTCCCCCGTCCATTGGGCGGCCATCCCATTGGAGGTAGGGCCGAGCGGGATAGGGCGCCGGGAGCGTAGCGCTCCCGCGTGTGAGATCGGCATGCTCTTCCTGGAGCGATGAGAAGTCGGCCTTGATCCACATGTGTTCGGTGAGAGCCCATCGCAGGCCGAGTCGGGGGATGGTCTCCCAGGAGGCGAGCCCCTGCGCGCGAGTTCGCTGCACGTCCAGGCCGTAAGTGAGCGAGAGCGCGGATGCGACGTCCCAGTGATCGGCGATCCGAAACGCCAATTGCCGCACCTCATGTGGCCATTCCGGAGCCGCGCGCCACTCGGTCGCGGCGATCGCAGCATTCAGGCGATGGGACTTGAACGGCTTGGCCACAGCTTCCATCTCCCATCGTCCCGGATACCCCCCCCATCCCGTTGTCTGCGCGGCGATGGCGAGCGCCAGCCGAGGGGAGAGCTCTTGCGCGAGGGCGAAATTCATCGCGCCGCCCGAGACCACGCGCCTCCGATCTCCGCGCAGAGATCCACTGGTGATGGTCACGTGCCCGCGCCACCGGCCATCGAGGAGGCTGACGAACACGCGCTCTTCCATTTCGCCATTCTTGTTGAACCGCAGGACGTGACGACGCGAGGCGCGAACGGCCCATCGGTAATCATCGCGATCCTGACGGCGTTCGGCCAGAGTGTCCGTCCGCCGCAGCTCCAGGTCGAAGCTGAGGATGACCTGCGGCTTGATCTCGACGATGTGGGCGACGGGGAGAAAGCCCCGCGCTTCTGCCCGCACGCGATATGAGCCTGGGGTCAGGTTCTTGATGAGATATTTGCCGTCCATTCCCGTGCGCAGCGTCTTCACCGGCTGGTCCGACGTAGTGGCCGGCAAGAGCCGCACGATCGCGCCGATGACTGGATTCCCCGCCTCGTCGAGAACGACGCCCATAATCCCTCCCGAAGGACGAGGCGGCGAGGAGGCATTCGCACATACGCTCAGAAGAACGAACACGCACGCGACGGCCGGAAAGACGCGCGACGGTCTCATATTCACCCCCTTTCTCGGAGCGCTCCCCCGATGACAGGCTCGCGCGCCTGATCGTGTGGAGTCTTCGCGAAGACGACGCGCGGGCGATGTCGAGCATTCCGGTCGGCCATCATAACCGGTGAGATTGTGCCCGATGGCCCGACGGCCTGTCAAGCGCGCGGGCTTTTTCTGATCCCGTGCGCTTCCGCCTCCCCCCGCGAGCCTCCGGCACTTATTTCGTCGTCTCCGGCCATCGCGTTTGATAGTGACACTCGGCGCAGTAGGTGATGATGCGGCCAAAGAGCATCACGGCGAGCATCGCGTCCTTACGATCGGCTTGGTTCTTCACCGACTGCGTATCGCGCGCGAGATTGCGCGAGATGTTCGCCAGATCAGCGTTCGTCTCCAGCTTCGCGTACTCCTCGGCGAGTCGGATGAGTGCCGCCGCCTGCGCGCTCAGCTCTTGGAAATCCGCATCGGTGAACTTCGCTTCGATCGCTCCGGTGAAGATCTTCTCGTGCAGGGTCCGATAGGCGTGCCCCATCTCGACCATGTTCTCCTTCTTCGAGCGTTGTCCCGGAGGATCCGCGCCCAGAGAAGCGCGCCCCGCAGGGATCCCGATGAGCATTCCGACCACGATCCACCCGACCACCGTCCTCATGGTTGTCACCTCCTCACGGCGTTCTCGGGGCTAGTGTAGCACATCTGCGGAGCGGCTTCCGCATGCGGAGGGAGCACGCGAGGACTTTGCGCATGAACGGAATCGCCCTTGCCAGAGCCGGCGAAATCGGGTATAAGGGACAATTCAAGTTTCGCGGCACTCTCGCGGGGAGGGAGAAGCATGGCATATACGATTGCAGAACCGTGCATCGGCACGAAAGACACGGCCTGCGTGGATGTCTGCCCGGTAGATTGCATTCACCCGGGGAAGAACGAGCCCGGATACGACATCGTCGAGCAACTCTACATCAACCCCGAAGAATGCATTGACTGCGGCGCGTGCGTGCCAGCCTGCCCGGTCGAGGCGATCTTCCCTAACGATGAAGTTCCTGAGAAGTGGGCGTTCTACATCGAGAAGAACGCCGATTACTACGCGCTCTCGGCGGCCGAGTTTCAGGCCAAGTGGAATTCGCCGAAGCCGGAGTGAGTCCGGGCACATCACGAACATCGGCGTCTGAGCGGGCGGGAGAGAGCACTCCCCTTGGAGATGCCAGTGGAGGACGTGGCCTCTTCCCGAGCGTGAGCGGACGCCGTGATGCTCTTTGTCTGAATCACAGAGGGCGGAGTCCCAGAAGGGCTTCCAGTAACCGAATGGCATCGTGAGCGGTGATGATCCCATCGCAATTCACATCCGCTCTTGGTGTGGGCGGTGCTTTTCCTTGAAGGATACGCAGCACAAGCTGCAGGTCCTGCCGATCCAGACGCCCGTCTCCGTTCACATCTCCGGAGTGTCCGCACGACTGAGAGCCGATGCGAAAGGGATTGCTCTCGGCCAGGGCGAAGCCCGCGTCATTGAAGGCGAGGACCGCAAGGCGCGCGGATTCGGTGGGAACGTCGGGGACGATCCAGAGGAAGCTTCGCGTCTCGGCCGGGAGCCCGCTCGCGATCGGCTCCGGGAGCGCGCCCGTGCGGGGGAAGAAGAGGAGGTCGAAGGAGGTCGCCTGAGATGCGGTCCAGTGGATGACGATCGGCTGACCGGGGCGGAAAGTCTCCCCCCCTCGGGGGAAACGCACCGTCGCCGTCGGATACGAGGGGGGGACGATCGTGGATTCCGCGGAATAGATCCAATCCCCCAAGCGCGTCCCATCTCCATCGGCGGCATTCCCGGTCGCATAAAAGGTGACGGGACCGACATCCTGCTCGGGCGCGCGCCAGGCGAGGGTCCACTGCGCGCGATCCGGTTGTCCGGCGAACGTGCCGGCGCGCGTGTGTTGGACATACAGACGTCCCGTGGGCCCTCTGACGATCTGCGTGCGAAGGGGGTCTGTGAGCACAAATTCTCCGGCCGGTTCAAGCGTGTTCGTCGCGAGCGCCGTCAGTTGAAACCCCCAACGGCGCTGTCCCACCTGTTCGAGTCTCACTGTGATCGGCAGCGTCTGGCCCAATTCATACCGAGCCGGATGTTCGAGCCTCAACTCGCCCGGTCCGCGATCGGTCTCTTCGCCGAACGAATCATGACATTCCGTGCAGGCGCTCTCGCCCGGAGCCTGCGTGAATCCAGGAGGTGGGCCCGTTGAGAGCCCGAAGCCGACCAGCCCCACCGCCATGATGAAGCCGAGGGCGACGAGGTGAACACCATATGCGCGCTTGCTCATTTATACGCGGAGTCCGCGGCTGATGTGTCTCTGGCTTCGCCAGCGGTCGTTCAGGCTCAGATGACATCCAGAAGCTCGAACGTGCCGCCCAGAATCTCTCGCGAATCCACGCGGAACCACCGCTCCAGGATCGTCGCGTAAGTCGAGCGGAAGTCGATCGCGCGAGCGGAGAACTTCGGATCACCCAATCCGGGATTCAAATCCTCCGCGCGCAGGCTCGGATGCTCGCCCACAATCCCCCCCTTGACGCGCGTCCCGATGAGGAATTGTGGTCCCACGGTCCCGTGATCGGTGCCTTGATTCCCGTTCTCGAGGACCTTGCGGCCGAATTCCGACCACGTCATCATGAGGACGCGGTCATCGTGTCCGAGCCGCACCAGATCCGCGTAGAAGACGGCCACCGCCTCCGAGAGGCGCGAGAGCAACGTAGCGTGCGGCGTCGCTTGCGACTGGTGCGTGTCGAACCCGCCGATGCTCACATAGAGGATGCGCGTGCCGAGATCCGCTGCCAGAATCTGCGCCACCTGTTGCAACGCGCGCGCCAGGGGATTCTGCTGGTTGTACGTGATGGAAGGGTCAGACGTGTAGCGCTGGACGCCGGACTGCAGCATCTGGACGCTCTCGTACGTGTCGAGCGCGATGAGCCGAATCTGCTCGCGAAGCACGTGCTCGGGCGCTGTCTCCCGATTCAGCGCCAGGAACGTCCGCATCTTGTTCTCGTGGTCGCCCGGCGGCTGCGTTCGGAATTGATAGTTGGCCACGTTGCTGATGGCCGGCACAAGGACCTGCTCGGCGCGGAGTGTGAGCGGGAGCCGCCCTCCGGCGAGGGAGATAGCCAACAGGGGATTGTCCGCCGAGGAGAAGGCGACGTCCAAATAGTCCCCGAGCCAGCCGGTGCGCTTCATCCCCTGCGGGTCGGCCGTGTGCCAGATGTCTTGCGAGGCGAAATGCGAGCGATTCGGGTTCGGATATCCCACGGATTGAATCACTGCGACGTGCCCCTGGGCGTAGAGGTCCTTCAGAGGCGAGAGACTCGGATGAAATCCCAAGAGCGTTCCGGCCGCGTCCGTCCCAATAGGCAGGACGTTCTCTTCCGGGATGGCGAGCGTGGGACGATACTGGCGATACAGAGAAGCCGCCGAGCCGGTGAGCGGGATCACCGTATTCAGTCCGTCGTTGCCCCCATCCATCTGGATGACGACGAGGATGCGGTCCACGGGGCTGAGCGCAGCCGCCTGCGTCAGGACGCTCTCGGAAGCGGCTCGGACTTGACGCAGGAAGGCTTGCTGGCCGAGGCCCACGCTCAACAGCGTCAGCCCGCTCTTTTTGATGAATTCGCGACGCGTTGTCTTGTTCATCGAGGCCTCCTCAGCAGAGCTGAAAGTCCGGGGCCGCGAGCATGAGGTGAATCAGCCCGCGGATCTTCGTGGTCACGAGGGTGCTCGGGTTCACGTTCGGGATCGGGGCCTGGAGATAGGCGATGAGCGCCTCGCGCGCTTCGGCCGAGGGCGGAGCCGGCCACAGCCACCTGGCGAGGGTATCCACGACTTCGCCATATCGGTTCTGCTGCATTGCTTCCTGCAGTCCCGCTTGCGCGATGAGCCGCGCCAGATCTATCCCCCCTTGGGCGACCCCGAGCGAGAGCACATCGTTGGCGAAGTTGAAGCGCGCCAGGACCGAGGTCGTGGTGATCCACGCCAGGCCCTCTCGCCAGCCGCTCACATCCGGAGGGGCGAAGAGCTGTTGCCCCATCTGGACCATCGCGTTCTGGAGCAAGCGCATCGCCGCGGACGATGGCGGGAGCCCATCGGGACGGCCAGTGGTGCGGTCGAAAGTGAGCAGCCGCATGAGGCTCACCACATACTCGGTCGGGCTCTTGACACGCGCGCGGAAAGCCCGCTCCGAATAGAACGCTTCCGAGACAACGTTGCCCGGAGTGAAGATCGTCCGCAGCATATTGCGGATGTTGAAGGGTTCCTCCCCATGGGCGCCATCGAAGACGTCGGCCAAGGCGTTGATGATCTCCGGCTCCGGATCCTCATAGCCGAAGAATGTGAAGAGCCGATAGCCGAGGAACCGTCCGACGGCGCTCTGTTTCTGCCCGGGATTCCGATGGCGCACGATGTTGTCGAAGATGAAGTCAGCGTTGGTGCCACCACGCTTGCCCAGGTGTTCGTAAGGGCCGAAATCATGCCGCTGAGCGTCAAAGGAGAAGACGCGAGGGAAGGTGAACCCCGCCGCACGAGGAAGGACGCGCCATCCCGTCAGCGCACGAGAAGCCTGTCGGATGTCGCGCTCGGTGTAGTTGGGGACTCGCGCCACGACGTCTTCCACACCCATCGAGAATAACTCATGAAGCTCACGCGCATAGTTCTCATTGCTGCCGACCTCGCTGTTCTTCTTCACGTTGAACTGGTTGTCGAGCCAATAGAGCATGGCCGGGTCCTTGCTCAGATACTCCAGCATGCGGCGGAAGTTCCCCACAGGGAACGGATTCCCCGGCGCCGGTCTCAGCAGTCGCCCCGTATCCGGGTCGAAATTGCCTCGGAAGTTCTCGTTCTGCAGATAGATCTGCTGCCAGAACTCCAGGCCCGTGACCGAGGTCGCAAACAGCCCATGCCAGAAGAGGACCATCTTCTCCTGCAGGGGTCTGGACGTCGTCACCATCACATGCAGCCACCAGCGCGTCAGCTTGTTCAGGAAATCCCCTCGCATCCGATTGAAGTCATCTTGAGAGAGATCCAAAGCCGCCAGGAGCTCCGGATCCGGGGGGACATCCGGGAACTTCTCGAAGTTCAGCAAGTCCTCGACGGTCGCCTGAAGACCCCGTGCCGTCGCAGCTTCCACTTCATCGGGATGGGCCGTGAATCCGGCGCGACGAAGCAGGTGTGCGATCTTGTCATACTCGTCTAAAGGCATAACGTCCTCCTCAAACCTGACCTCACCACGCTCGCTTAGAGAGACGAGAAGCGGGTCGAAAAAGTTTGAAAACTTTCTCGACCGCAAGTAGCACGGCGCCCGAGCTAGGCCGAGGACGGCGCTTCGGCCGATTCCTCTCGACGCGGTTCGCCCGAGGCGCTCAAGATGGCCGTCTTCAACGTCTTCGCGATGCGGAACTTCAAGACAGCTCGGGCCGGGATCTCAATCGGCTCTCCCGTCTTCGGATGCCGCCCTGTGCGCGCCTTCCGCTGCGAGAGGATGAGCTTCCCAATCCCCGGGAGAGAGAAGATCCCCGTCGTCTTCACCTGCTCGGCCGCCAGCGTCTCAAGCTCTTCCAAGATCCGGCGAGCCGTTGCCTTGCGCAGCTCGAACTTTTGCGCCAAATGCTCGGCCAGTTCCATCTTCGTCAATCCTCTGCCTTTCCCCTTCATAATCGCCTCCTTGAGGGGCTTCTGCGTTCTGTCCGATACGCTGCAGAAGCCCCATGGCATCGCCGACTTTCGACCACGCGGATTATATATCAAGGAGGCGAAAAATCCCCAAGGTTTTTCCAAGTGAGCCGAAGGCCTTCGCTCCACCCAGACCAGGTGGAGACGACCGCCTCAACCCCGTTCCAGGTGCGTCGGGAGGCCGCTCTCGACCTGTTATTCTCCTTCGGCGCGCTCGGGGATGGGGCAGATCGTCCATCGCTCAGCTTCTGAGGCCCGTCGGTGACGTTGACGCCCATTGCTCCGATACGGGGGAGCGCCAGTCTCCGACTCCGGGCTCGCAGACCCCGTGCTGTGGATCGGAGCCTTCTCGACTTTGGCCTGAGATGGTTTGCCGCCTTGAAGGCCTTCGATCCCGAATCTGTTGAATTGCCGGATCCACATCCGAACGCGGCTCTCGTGCCGCCCGATCCGCCGCGCAATATCCGGTGCCGAAAGCCCATCGGCCGAAAGCAGCACAATCCGGGCTCGGAGGTAATGGTCTCGCGATGGGGGATTCTTGATCCACTCCTCTAATATCCTCCGCTCCTCAGGAAGCGGTTGCCGGGCGAAAGTCGGTGTCATTGCTTGACCTCCTCGATTATTTAGTTTCGTTTAGTTCATGATCGAGCACAAAGGCATAGTATACTATTATTGATCAGAAAGTCAAGCTTCAAATTTTACGTGGCCGTCAGATTATCTATGTGAATTGAAGCGAGAGGTACGACTCCAGGCCAGACCGGGAGGATATTCGGAGGACGAGGGGGCGCGCGGTCATGTGCGCCCTGCTGGGAAGGGATTGTCGGTTGACTTTCGGCCAGTTTTTCTGTAGGCTCTTGGCCGTTGCTTCGGAGGGGCTCCGGAAACCCCTGTGAGGTTCCGCCTCATGGTGGGAGTTGGGGAGCCGCGGGAGCAATGGAAAATTTTGGGAAAGGAGTGAGAGGCAAGCGATGCGAGAAACAGGGCGCGTCAAATGGTTCAACAATAAGAAAGGGTATGGGTTCATCGAGCGTCAGGAAGGTGGCGATGTCTTCGTCCACTACACGGCGATCAAGGCCGAGGGATTTCGATCCCTTGAGGAGGGAGAGATCGTGACCTTTGACGTCGTGCGCGGGCCGAAGGGCTTGCAGGCTGAGAACGTGGAGCGGCTGAGGTAAGGCTCCGCATCTTTCCTTGGCCCTGAGCCGGTTCGGCTCAGGGTTTTTTTCTGTGAGCTGAATGGATGGTTACGTCCCGTTCATGGCCCTGAGCCATCGGTCGAGTTAAAGACCGTGAGCGGTGGGCTTCAGTTTTTTCCTTGGTCTCGCCTATAATCTCCCCTCTTAAACCGCACTATGGGGAGGTGCCGATGGTGAGTCGCTTACCGGAAGGCATGGTTTTTGTGGCTGAATCGGGGGGGATTGAGGAGTACCGCATGTCGAATGGGATGAAGGTCTTGCTCTCGGAGCAGCGAGCGGCGCCTGTGGTCGCCTTCATGGTCCTCTACCATGTGGGATCGCGGAATGAGGCGGTCGGGTATACGGGTGCGACGCATCTTCTGGAGCACATGCTTTTCAAAGGGACGCCAACGTTCAATGCGCGGCGGGGGACGGCGATTGCGACCGTATTGCATCGGATCGGGGCTGCCTTCAACGCGACGACCTGGTTCGATCGGACGAACTACTATGAGGCCGTTCCCCGCGAGCACCTGGAGCTGGTCATGCAGCTGGAAGCCGATCGCATGCGCAATGCCCTCATTCTGGACGAGGATCGGGAGCAGGAGCGCATTGTCGTGCGGAACGAGCTGGAGCGGGGGGAGAACGATCCACTCAATGTCCTGGAGATTCACACATGGGCGACGGCCTTTCGCGAGCATCCGTATCATCATCCGACGATCGGGTGGCGGAGCGATGTCGAGAACGTCCCGACGGAGCGGCTTCGGGAGTTCTACCACACCTTCTACTGGCCGAACAATGCGACGGCGATCGTGGTGGGGGATTTTGATCGGGAGCAAGTGTTTCGTTGGCTCGATCGGTATTTCGGAGTGATTCCGTCTTCGCCACATCCGATCCCCGAGGTGTACACGGTGGAACCGCCTCAGGAGGGAGAGCGCCGGTTCATCATTCGGCGGGCGGGGGAGGTGGGTGCACTGATGCTCGGCTATCATACGCCGGAGGCGAGGCACCCGGATATTTATCCGCTGGCCGTGCTCGCGCGGCTTCTGGCCGGAGGAGTGACGACGCGTCTCTATCAGCGGCTTGTGGATGGGGAGCTGGCCATCAGTGTGCGGGCGTTGGCCTCGCATCTTCGGGACCCAGGGCTTTTTGAGATCACGGCCCTGTTGCGACCGGGTGTCGAACATGCTCGGGTCGAGCGGGCGATTCGTGAGGAGATCGCGCGGCTGCAAGACGAGGGGGTGAACGAGGCGGAACTGGAGCGTGCTAAGAATAAGATCGAGGCCGATACCTTTTACGCGCGCGATGGAGCCTTGCATTTCGCCTTCGCCTTGGGGGAGGCCGAGGCGAGCGCCGATTGGCGTTGGTTCGTGGAGTATGTCCCGAACGTGCGGCGGGTCTTGGCCGAGGACGTCCAGCGTGTCGCTCGAACCTATCTTCATGAGGACAACCTCACGGTCGGGTGGTTCGTCCCGAAGGATACGGGGAGGAGCGTAGGGGGGACGTCGAAGGGCGACGTCGCCTCGCTTCATCGTCCGGCATTCTTCTCGATGCCGTCGGAGGCAATGGGCGAGGATCCGGCGCACCCTCCATATGGGCGGCCCTTTGCCGAGCGCACGGTTTGCTTCTCCCTCTCCAATGGGGTTCGCGCATTGGTTCTGGAGAATCACGCGAATCCGACGGTGGAGATTCGTGCGGCGCTCTTCGCGGGTCGGGCCTTCGAGCCAATGGAGAGGCCAGAGGTGGCGGCCGCGACGGCCTCCATGCTGATGCGTGGGACGGAGCGGCGAAGCAAGCTGGAGATCGCCGCATGGCTTGAGGATGTCGGGGCTGAGATGCATATCGGCGCGAATCGGTTCTTGGTCATGGCGAGCGCGACCTCGCTCAGTCACGATGTCGGGCGCTTGCTGGGGACGTTGGCCGAGGTGTTGCGAGAGCCGGCCTTTCCCGAGGAGGAGCTGTCGAAGCTCACGCTACAGATGATCGGTCAGATTCGGCGGAGCCAAGAGAGCACGAGCGTGCGCGCGTTCGAGCGCTTCTCGCAGCTCATCTACGAGCGATCGAGCCCGTTTTATGAGCGCCCGGCCTCTGAGCGCATAGCGAGCCTGGAGGCGATGACGGTCGAGGAGGTGCGCCGTTTCTATCGCGCGCATTATGGCCCGCGCCATCTGGTGCTGGTGGTCGTCGGGGACGTCAGGGCCGAGGAGATCGGGCGGCAGATTGAGCGGGAGTTGGGGGATTGGCGGGCCGAGGCGGTGAGCGAGGACCCGCGCGCACTGTGGGCGCGGATGCCGCGCGCGCCTTTACCTGAGGCGTCGCGTCGCGAGGTCGTCTACATGCCGGATAAGGCGAATGTGGACATCGTCCTCGGGCATGCTGGGCGACTGCGGCGCACGGATCCGGACTATCTCGCGGCGATCATTGCCAATGCGGCGCTCGGATATTCCACCCTTTCCTCCCGCTTGGGCGTGCGGGTGCGAGATCAGGAGGGGCTCACCTATGGCATCGTCTCGCGCTTTTTTGAGCCGAGCTTCCTGGACGGACCGTGGGCGGTGAGTGTGACGGTCAATCCCGAGAACGTGGAGCGCGCTGTGGCGTCCACGCTGGACGTGCTCACCCGCTATGTGGCCGAAGGGATCACACGGCAGGAACTGGAGGATGAGAAGTCGGCCTTCGTGGGATCGTTTCTGGTCGGGCTGGGGACCAACGCCGGGATTGCGGCGCAGTTGCTTCTGGCCGAGGTCTTCGGGTTCGGACCCTCTTATCTCGATCGCCTCCCGGACGACGTCCGCGCGCTCACGCCAGACGAGGTGAACGCGGCGATTCGCACCTACTTCCATCCGGAGCGGCTCATCACGGTGATCGCGGGGGAATATCAGGCGTGAGGGTTCCCCCCCCTTCTTGGGGGAAGGGGGCGTAACCGGGACTTCTTGGCCCAACGTACTACGGTTTGGGAACCAAGATGGCACAAGCCGAGTTGTATAGGGCGTGGTGGCGGAGACGCGCAATTCGGCGAGCGAGCTTGTGCCCGACGACGAGGAGTTGGTCGAGCGGAGTCTGGCGGGCGATGCGGAGGCGTTCGAAGTACTGGTCAAGCGCTACGGTCGGGCTGTCTACAATGTGGCCGGGCGGTTCTTCCGCCAGCCGGAGGTGCGAGAGGACATCACGCAGGAGACGTTCTTGAAGGCCTATCAGGCGCTGCACACATATCGGCGTGGAGCCTCCTTCGAACGGTGGCTGATGAAAATTGCGGTGAATGCGTGCTATGATGAGCTCCGGCGGATGAAGCGGCGGCGGGAGTTCAGCTTGGCGGATCTGGCCGAGGACGAGCGGACGTGGTTGGAAGAGGCGTTGGCGAAACCGGCGTTCGAACTGTTCGAGCAGCAGCAGCAGAGCGAGGACGCGGCGGCCGTGGCCGAGAAGCTGTTGGCCACGCTCTCGCCCGAGGATCGTTTGGTCATGTTGCTGTATGAGCGCGATGGGCTCTCGACGGCCGAGATCGGCGACCTGATGGGCTGGTCCCGATCGAAGGTGAAGATCCGGCTGTTCCGAGCGCGTCGCGCATTGGATAAACGGTTGCGCCGCCTGTTGCGGACGGCGCGGCCCACGTCGGCGGCGAAGGTGCGAGCTGAGGAGCTGCCGTCCCGAAGGGCGGAGGGAAAATGACCTGCCGGGATGTTCGACGGCATCTGAGGGCGTGGGCTCGGACGGGAGTCGGGGATCCCGCTGAGCGCGAGGCGATCTGGGCGCATCTCCGGCAGTGTCCGAGCTGCGAAGAGCAAGCGCGCTTGTGGGCGCTCAAGCGCGTGCTGCTGCAGGCGACCCGAGCGGACGCGGCTGATCCGGCCCCCTCCCTCTATGCGCGTGTGAGCGCGCAGCTGCGGCAGCAGCGCGCTCGCGCGGTCTTCTCTTTCTGGGAAGCCGTGCGAGCGTTCTCGGCGAGCGTCGCCCTGGTGGCGATGATCGTCCTCATCCTCTTGGTCGGCGTGAACATTTACGTTCATCAACAGATTCCGGGCGGGCGCCGGGATTTCATCTCGGCACTGATGGAGCGGAACTTCTCCGAAGCCGAGCGCTTGGTCTTCGCCGGGGAGGAGGAGCTGAATCCGGATAGCGTTTTGAGCGCTCTGGTGGCCGAGTCGCGGGAGTCGAGATGACGTTTCGAAATGGCTCATGGCGAGCCCGCTTAACGGTCTTGGGCGTCTTCGCGCTCGGAGTGGCTCTGGGCGCCCTGGCGATGGAGTTTTATCAGCAGAGTGTCCGAGGGCGGAGCTCCGCGGGGCCGCCGCCGCGCGGGGAGAGCGCGCGCGAACGGCATCTGCAGTATCTCGTCAAGGAGCTGGAGCTGACTCCGGAGCAGACCGAGCACGTGCGACGCATTCTCGATGAGACGCGGCAGGAATTCCTGCAACTTCGAAGCGAGATGCGACCGCGATTTGAAGAGATTCGTCGTCGCTCGCGCGAGCGATTGCGCGCCGTGCTGACGCCGGAGCAGCAGGCCAAATTTGATGAGCTGATGCGGCGCATGGATGAGGAGCGGGAGCGTCATCATCGAGATAGGCCGAAGGAGCAATGAACCTATGGTGTTGGAGAGAGTGAAAGCGTTGGTGACGAAAAAGCGGATGGTGATTCTCGTGCTGGCCCTCGTGGTCGTCGTCGGTGGGGTTCTCTCGCTGACGGTCTTCCGACAGCGGGCGGCCGCGAGTGAGTTCTTCACCGCGCCTGTCGACCGCGGGCCCGTGCGCAACGTCGTGAACGCGACGGGGACGGTTCAAGCGGTCGTGACGGTTCAGGTGGGGAGTCAGGTCTCCGGGCAGATTCAAGCCCTCTATGCGGATTTCAACTCCGTCGTCAAGCGCGGGCAGTTGCTGGCGAAGATTGATCCGCGCAATTTCGAGGCGCAGTTGGAGAACGCGCGGGCGAATCTGGCGGCGGCCGAAGCACGGGTGCGCACAGTAGAAGCTGAGTTGAACACGCAACGGGCGAATCTGGCGGCGGCCGAGGCGAATCTGGAAGCCGCGCGCGTCGCCATGGAGAACGCCAATCTCATCCTGCGCCGCTATACGGAGCTGGCGCAAAGCGGCGTGCTCTCGCAGAACGAATACGACAACGCCAAGGCGAATGCCGATTCGGCGCGGGCTCGATACAATCAGGCGCTCGCGGCGGTGCAACAGGTGCGGGCGCAGATTCGCGCCACCGAGGCGCAACTGGAGCAGGCGAAGGCTCAGGTCGAGCAGGCGCGCGCGGAGGTCAATCGCGCTCAGGTCAATCTGGAGTACACGAACATCTATTCGCCGGTGGATGGGGTCGTCATCTCGCGCAATGTGGACGTCGGTCAGACGGTGGCGGCGAGCTTGCAAGCGCCCACGCTCTTTGTCATCGCCAACGATCTGACGAAGATGCAAGTCCATGCGAATGTGGATGAAGCGGACATCGGGAAGATCTCCGAGGCCGTGGATGTGCGCTTCACCGTGGACGCGTATCCCAACGACACGTTCATCGGGCGAATTCAGGAGATTCGGCTGAACCCGCAGACGGTGCAGAACGTTGTGACGTACAGCGTGATCATCGCCGTGGACAATCCCGACCTGAAGCTCAAGCCGGGGATGACAGCCAATATCACCATCACGGTGGATCAGCGGGAGAACGTCTTGCGCGTGCCGAATGCGGCGCTCCGCTATGTGCCGCCGGGCGTCACGCGGGAGCGGGTGATGGAGCTCTTGCGGCAGGGACCGCCGCTTCGACCACCTCAATCCGCTGAGGAAAAGCGAGCTGAGTCTTCATCGGCGCCTCCGGGGCGTTCTGAGCGGGCGTCGGGCGCGCGTCCTCAGGTGGCGCGCGAGCCGAGTCGGGCTTCGGCGGAGATCCCCGGGCTTTCGGCGGAAGCAGCGGCTTTGGTCCGGCAATTGCGCGATCCGAATTTGACGCCCGAGGAGCGGCGCGCGCTCCTGGAGAAGATGCGCGCGTTGCCCGAGGCCGAGCGGCAGAAGATTCGTGAGAGTTTCCAGCGCTTTCGTGGCGCGGGTGAAGGGGCCTCATTGGCTTCGGCTCGACCGATGGGCTCACGCGGCCCGGCTTCTTCGGTGACGCTGGCGCCGGGGCAATTGTGGGATCCGGCGGAGAAGCTGCGCTTCCCGGCCCCACGTGAGACCAGTCGCGTCCGTCCGGCCATCGTCTGGGTGCTCACGGCGCAGAAGAAGCCCGAGCCGCGGCGGGTCCTCCTGGGCATCACCGACGGGGTCTACACGGAAGTCATCACGGGGGAGGTGAAGGAGGGGGATCAGGTCATCATCGGCGATACATCGCAGGCGCCCGCGCAGCAGTCGAGTGGCCCGCCATCGCCATTTGGTCGGCCCGTGGGATTCGGCCCGCCGCGGCCGGCTGGCGGCGGCATGCGCCGGTGAGCGAATGAGGGGGACGTTCGCACGGGACCTCGCTGGAGCCCTCGCGAGGCCACCTTATCATGAGGAGGGAGAGCTTGGTCGAGACGGTCCAGAAAGAGATTTGGCATCGCAAAGAGGATGAGAGCAGCGTGCGGCTGCCCCCGTACGCGCCGAATCAGGTCATTCGTCTGGAGCGGGTGCATAAGGTGTACAACACGGGCGAGGTCGAGGTTCACGCGCTGCGGGGGGTCTCGCTGGTGATCGAGCGCGGGGAGTTCGTGGCGATCATGGGGCCATCCGGATCGGGGAAATCCACACTGATGAACATCCTGGGGTGCTTGGATCGCCCGACGCGCGGACGGTACTTCTTGGAGGGCGTGGACGTCTCGACGCTCTCCAAGAACGAGCTGGCCGACATTCGCAATCGGCGGATTGGATTCGTCTTTCAGGCGTTCAACCTGGTGCCGCGTACGTCGGCCCTGGAGAATGTGGAGCTTCCGCTCCTGTATGCGGGCGTGCCGGCCAAGGAGCGATGGCGGCGCGCGCGCGAGGCTTTGGCTGCCGTGGGACTGGCGGATAAGGAGAGGAGTCTTCCCAATCAGCTCTCCGGGGGTCAGCAACAGCGCGTGGCCATCGCTCGCGCGCTCGTCAACAACCCCTCGATCATCCTCGCCGATGAGCCGACCGGGAACTTGGACAGCCGGACGTCGGTCGAGGTGATGGAGATCTTCCAGCGCTTGAATCGGGAGCGGAATCTGACGATCATCATCGTCACTCACGAGCACGACATCGCGCAGTATGCCCGGCGCATCATCCTCTTCCGCGATGGGCGCATTCGACACGATGTGCCGGTGGAGACCCCGCGCGAGGCGCGTGAGGTCTTGGCGAGTTTGCCACCGGAAGAGGAGGAGGGGGACGCGTATGAGGATTTGGGCTATTTTGAAAGTGGCCTTCCGGGCCTTAGGACGGAATAAGCTGCGCTCGACGCTCACGATGCTCGGCATCATCATTGGCGTTGGGGCTGTCATCGCCATGGTCTCCATTGGTCAGGGGGCTCAGGCGATGGTCAAGGATCAGATTCAGAGCATGGGGACCAACGTCATGTTCGTCTGGGCCGGGAGCCGGATGTGGGGCGGTGTGCGCTTGGGCGCCGGAGCGGCCGCCACGCTCACGGCCGAGGATGCGGAGGCGATCGAGCGCGAGATCCCGCTCGTGCGGGCGGCCTCTCCGATCGTGCGGGCCTCGGCGCAGGTCGTCTTCGGGAATCAGAACTGGTTCACCTCGATCCAGGGGACCAATGAGAAGTTCCCCACGATTCGGAATTGGCCCGTGCGGGAGGGCGAGTTCTTCAACGAGGGCGATGTGCGCGCCGCCGCGCGCGTCGTCGTGCTCGGCAAGACCGTGGTGGACAACCTCTTTCAGGGCCTCAGTCCGGTCGGACAGACTATTCGCATCCGGAATCTGCCTTTCCGCGTGATCGGCGTCCTCGCTCCGAAAGGGCAATCCGTGATGGGGCAGGATCAGGATGACGTCATCGTCATGCCCTACACGACGGTGCAGAAGAAGCTGCTCGGGCAGCAGATCCTCTCGGTCAATGCCATCATGATCTCGTTCGTCTCGCCCACGGCGGCGACGGCGGGTGAGCAGCAGGTGACCGAACTGCTGCGGCAACGCCATAAGACGCCGCCCGGGCAGGACGATTTCATGGTTCGGAATATGACGGAGATCGCCGAGGCGGCCGAGCAGACCAATCGCGTGATGACGCTGCTGTTGGGCAGCATCGCCGCCGTCTCGCTTATTGTCGGGGGCATCGGCATCATGAACATCATGCTCGTATCGGTGACCGAGCGCACGCGCGAGATCGGCATCCGTATGGCCGTCGGCGCGCGCCCCGGCCATATTCGCATGCAGTTTCTGACCGAATCAGTGGTCCTCTGCCTGATGGGGGGGATTCTCGGGCTTCTTCTGGGCGTCGGACTCGCGGTGGGCATCTCGCGCGTGCTCGGCTGGCCGACGCTGGTCTCTCCGCTCTCGATGGTCATCTCATTTGGCTTCGCGGCGGCCGTGGGCATCTTCTTCGGATATTACCCGGCCCATAAGGCCGCTTCGCTCGATCCCATTGAGGCGTTACGCTACGAATGAGATGGTAGCTGGGGTTCCGGACGGAGGGCCCCAGCGAGATCTCCCCGAGGGCAGAAGCAGGTGCGGGCTGTTGTCCAACGTGTCGCTTACGCGCGCGTGCGCGTCGGCGGCCGCGTGGTCGGAGAGATTGGGCGCGGCCTTCTCGTTCTGCTTGGCGTCGGCCGGGAGGATACGGGGGCCGACGCGGATTACCTCGCCGAGAAGATCGTCCACCTGCGCATCTTCGAGGACGAGGCGGGGAAGATGAACCGTTCGCTTCTGGACGTGGGCGGAGAGATGCTCGTCGTCTCGCAATTCACCCTTTACGGCGATTGTCGGCGGGGCCGACGTCCCTCGTACTCTGAGGCCGCCCCTCCGGAGCGAGCGCGCGCGCTCTATGAGTACTTCATCGAGAAGGCCCGCCAGTATGGCCCGCGCGTGGAGACCGGGGTCTTTCAGGAGATGATGGACGTCGAGCTGGTGAACGCCGGTCCGGTCACTCTGCTTCTGGATAGCCGCAAGCAGTTTTGAGATCGCGCGCTCTCACCCGGTCTCCTTCTCCGAGCGGTGGTGCGCGCGCGAGAAGTGTTCATGCACGATCCGCCAGTGACCGTTCTCCCGATGGAAGACGTGTGTGCCGCGTCCGTGAATCTCGCGCCGGTGCGCGCCATCGCTCAGGGTGACCGTCCAATAGAAACTCACGACCGCCGTATCGCCGAACGCCTGAACGAGCGGCTCCGAGATTCGGTATTCGACGTGCTCCGCCTGTCGAAGATAGTACTCGAACGTCTCGCGCAGCGCCTCCAGTCCCCGGACGCGCTCGTGCCGCGTCGAGGAGAATCCCACGATCGCGGGGGAGAAGCTGGCGAGCGCGGCGGGGACATCCCGGCGATTGAAGGCGGCGACCTGTTCCTCCTCTAGGGAGAGAAGCTCGCGTTCGAGGTCAGCATCAGCCATATTCCCCCTCCGGTCACGAGTCTTCATCCGGCGATTGTTGTAGCACGAGATGCGAGTGGAGGGCAATCGCGGGTCGCCCTTCGCTTCTCCGAGTGGAAGTGGTACACTTGAAGGCCCCTCTCGGAGGGGGGCAACGCGCTCGGTCGGTGGCTCATCCAACTGGGCTCGGATGGGAAGACCTCAGATCAAGGAGGGGATATGGCGCGAAAGACGCTCGATGAGTTGCTTTTGGGAAGATCGCTTCCGAACGAACCTCAGGAGGGGGCATCGCCTGCGGAAGCGAGACGTCGCCTGTGGCCGCTTCTTGCCGGAGCCGTCCTGATCTTCAGCGTCGTGGGCGCCCTGCTCTATCTGATCTACGACCTGAGGGCGACGACGCGGCAACTGCGCGCCGAGTTGAACGAGACCAATCGGGACATGGAGGTGGTGCTCAAGCGTTTGGATGATGCTGACGCGCGCTATGCGAATTTGAAGGCGCAACTGGAGGTCACTGCGGAGCACATCGGCATCACGGAGAAGGAGCTGCAACGTGCGCGTGCTTTAGCCGCCGAGATCAAGCGGGAGCAAGAGCAGCGGGTCGCTGCGCTTCAGGCTGAGCTGGCGCGAAAAGCGGAGGCCGCGCAGCTCTCGGCCTTGCAAGAGGAACATGCGCGTCGGATCGGCGCGATCACCGGCGAGATCACGACCGTCAAAGGCGACGTCTCAGCCACGCGCCAGGAGGTGGAGCGCGCCAAGCAAGAGATCGGGAGCATTCAACTGAAGCTCAGCGAGTATGGCACGCTCATCGCGCGCAATCGCGAGGAGCTTCAAGAGCTGCGGCGCCGCGGCGAGCGTGAGTATTTCGAATTCGACATCACGAAGAAGAGCGGATGGCAGCAGGTCGCCGATATTCGGATTCGGCTGACCAAGACCGATGTCAAAAAGCAGAAATTCAACATCGCGCTCTACGTGGGTGATCGTCAGGTGGAGCGCAAGGAGAATCTCATCAACACGCCCATCCAGTTTCGCGCCGAACGGGGGACGTCACCCTACGAGCTGGTCGTCAACGAGGTGAAACCCGATCGCATCATCGGTTATCTGGCGGTGCCGAAGGATCGCGCGGCGGCTTTGCGCCCGGCGATCACGCGGTAGCCGGACGCGAGGGCGCCGTGAACGCACCGTGACGATTGCAGGGAGGGGATCATCTCCTCTCCGTTGGGAAGTATTCGGACCAGCGTCGGTCCACCAGGCGCATGATGTCCTCCCTCATCTCGAGGGGGCGCGGATATCCTGCCTTCCACGTCGCATCAATCGCCATGCGTCCGCGATACAGGGGGCGCGCTCCGACCATGCGCATCTCTTCGCACAGGAGATCGCGGGCGGGATCGAAGCGGGTGAAGATACCCCACAAGAGATTCTCCTCATCCTCGAGCCGCACGTCGGGACTGACGGCGATCAGGATTCTCACAGGGCCCAGAGTCGGAGCGCGCACCAGGTCCTCCAGCACGGCGCGCGCCTCGCGCTCAATGGTGAGGACGAGCACCCCCCCGTCCAATACGCGATGCGCGAGGATGCGCCGATCGAGCGTTCGCGGATCGGTGACCTCGGTAGGCGGTGGGTTCTCTCGAATCCGCTCGCCCGTGGCGTCGAGGATGAGTTTGCCGCCGACGTGGGGGACGAAGGAGGTGAAG
The DNA here is from genome assembly GCA_041640655.1 of bacterium. Classification (GTDB taxonomy): domain Bacteria; phylum Acidobacteriota; class Blastocatellia; order HR10; family HR10; genus HR10. The sequence goes on along the minus strand of JBEPZV010000008.1, from coordinate 14,226 downwards.
TCGAGCGTGTCCAGTGGAGCCGTCGGCAGAAGCACCAGATGCTGCTGCGGATCGAAGCGAAACCACAGCTCGCGCAGCAGGGCCGGGAAGCTCCGACAGTTCACATCCTCCCGCACCAGGATCATCACTTTCGTGAGGGCCAACTGTCCAAGTCCCAGCAGCGCGAAGGCCGTCTTGAGCGCTTCCTTCGGATGGCGCTCTCGAAGGGAGACGCCGAGCAGATTGTGAAACCCGGCTCCCGGAAACGCCCAGAGGTCCACGACGTTCGGATTGAGGAGTCGCACGAGCGGGCCGATCATTTCGTTGGCGGCGATGCCGAGATACTTATCCTCCTGAGGTGGCTTGCCCACGACCGTGGCCGGGTAGATCGCGCGACGACGACGCGTGATCCGGTGAATTTGAAAGATGGGGAAGGGAGCGGCTTCTGAATAATGGCCGAAGTGATCGCCGAAGGGGCCCTCCATCTGGCGTTCGTAGGGAGGGACGATGCCTTCGAGGACGAACTCCGCATGAGCCGGAACCAGCAGCGGGATCGTGCGGGCTCGGACCATGGGAAGAGGTCGGCCACGCAAGAATCCGGCGAAAGCGATCTCGTCGAAATCCTCCGGCAAGGGTAGGATGGCCGAGAGCATCAGTGCGGGATCGCCGCCCAGGATCACGGCCACGAGCAGCGGACGGCCCTCGCGCTCGGCCTCCTCGTAATGCGCCCGGCCCCCCTTGAGGCTTTGCCAGTGCATTCCCGTTCGATCACGTTCGAAGACGTGCAGACGGTAGAGGCCCAGGTTTCGCCGATGCGTCTTCGGGTGTTCCGTGAGCACGAGCCCAAACGTGATGAAGCGTCCGCCGTCCTCCGGCCAGCATTTCAGGATCGGGAGCTTCCAGAGGTCCGGCTCCTCGACGATCTCTTGCACGGGCGCGCGTCGCACGCGGCGCGGGCGCATACTGAGCGCTCGACGAAAGAGTGCGCGCGAGCGCCAGAGACCGCGAAGAGTCGGAGGATTCACCTGTTCGAGTGCATGAAGGAGCTCCTCGCCGATCTCGGCCGGTTCTCGTCCCAGGGCCCATCGGATGCGCTCGGCCGTCCCGAACAGATTGATGACCAGGGGGAAGGCGGCGCCTTTGGGTCGCTCGAACAGCAGCGCGGGGCCACCCTCGCGAACCACGCGCTGCGCGATCTCGGTCACCTCGAGGACCGGGTCCACTTCGACGTGAACGCGGACGAGCTGTCCGCGCCGCTCCAGAAAGGCGAGAAACGCCCCCAGGTCCTCGAATCGGCCTCCTCTGTGATCCGAAGCGCTCAGCCCGAACATTCGGTTTCACAATGTACACGAGGGATCGGCTCAAGGGAAAGGCGCGGAAGATTCTCTATGGGCGCCATCGAGGAGATTCGTGACCTCTCCCGTGCGTCCCGCTTGCGGGTGAGGAGGCGCCCCAAACTTCCTCTTTACGGCGCACGGCGTTTGGCCTAGACTAGGGGCGCATGCGAAGACGTGCGTGCGGGAAAGGAGGAAGCGGTATGAAGTGGTCGCGATGGATCGGAAGTGCGCTCGTTGGAATTTGCGTTCTCGTGAACCCGTTGTGGGGAACGTCGCTCCTGGGGCGTCCGTCACAAGTGCCGACTTTTCCCGAGACGCTGACCGTCGAGGGGAAGAAGGCTTACATCGTCATTTTCAATGAGCCTCCCCTGGTCCAGTACGAGGGTGGGGTTCGGGGATTGGCGGCGACCAGTCTCCGCGTCGCTCCGCAGAATCGGCGCGAGGGGAAACTCGATCTGCAGTCGCCGGCTTCGGCCAATTACTTGAGCTATCTCGAAGCTCGGCAGACGGTTTTCACCGAGCGACTCCGGCAGCGCATACCCGAAGCGCAATGGGGCTACGCATATCGCATCGTCCTGAACGGCGTGGCCGCGCTGATTCCCGAAGATCAGGTGGAGGAGGTCGCGCGGTGGCCCGAGGTCGCGCGCCTGGCGCCCATTCGGCTGAATCGGTTGTTCGCAGAGCCGGTGACTCCGCTGCCGCTTGATGTGAGCAATCCTTTGATGGGCGCGCCGGCGCTGTGGGAGGCAGTCGGGGGGCCGGAGAACGCTGGACGGGGCATCAAGATCGGGATCATTGATAGCGGCGTGGACTTCAGCAATCCCATGTTTCATGATCCGACGCTGGTGCCGCCGCCAGGATTCCCCAAGGGCGATCTCACGCTCGCCAACAGCAAGGTGATCGTGGCCAAGGTGATCCCGTCGCTGCAGGATCTCAACAACAGGAACGTCAATCCGGGGCATTTCACGGCTCAGGATCTGGTCGGGCATGGGACGCACGTGGCGGCAGCGGCGGCGGGGAATTTCGTGGACCTGCGCGGGACGCCCGGCGCGCGGCCGGTGACCTTGAGCGGCGTCGCGCCCAAGGCGTTCATCGGGAGCTATCGGGTCTTCGCGCCGAATGCGGCCACCGACAACGTCGTCAAGGCCATTGAGGAGGCCATCGCCGATGGGATGGATGTCATCAACATCAGCTTCGGCAGCATCTCGCTCGGCCCTTCGGAGGAGCCGGACCCGCAGGTGGAAGCCGTTGAGAACGCCGTCGCCGCAGGGGTCATCGTCTGCGTGGCGGCGGGCAATTTCGGTCCGGATCGTGCGTCCATCTCCTCGCCGGGGACGGCCCCGAGCGCCATCACCGTCGGTGCCGTGACCAATGCGCACGATGGGTTCACGCCGGGGCAACTGCGGGTCGTCCAGGTGACTTCGCCCGAACCCCCACCGAACTTCGTGCGGATCGTGGGCGTGCGCGCCAATCGGTTTCCGGACTCGCTGGTGGTGCCCGTCGTGGATGCCGATCTCCTCGATAATGGGCGATTGGATGGCGGCGGATATGGATGTCAGCCCCTCCCCTCGGCGCTCGTCCGGGATCGCGCGCTTCTGGTTCAGCGCGGCAATTGCCTGATCCTCACCAAGGCCCTCAACGCCTGGGTGAGCGGCGCCGCAGCGCTCATCATCTACAACAATCAGGAAGCGGGTGATGTGATTGACGCCGTTCCGCTGGCCGGGCAATTTCTGCCGACGCTCTTTCTGCCGCGCTCGAGCGGACTCGCGTTGAAGAACCTCGTGGCGACGAATGCGACTAATGGGCGGGAGACGATCATTGCGCTGACGCCGGCGAGCGAACCGCTCGTCTTCGAGCGGCAGCCACATGTGTTGCTGGAGCAGAGCTCGCGGGGGCCGACGCCGACGCGCCTGCTGTTGATCAAGCCCGATCTGGTGACGATCGGAGGCGGCAGCTACGGCCCGGCCCAGGACGACGATCCGCGCGGCGAGAATCGGTTCCCGCGCCCGGATCCGGGTTCGCTGCAACCGACGTTGTACGATCCGAGCGGCTATGTCTTCACCTCGGGGACCAGCTTCGCCGCGCCGCGCGTGGCCGGGGCTGCCGCTTTGCTCAAGCAACTTCATCCGGATTGGTCGCCCGCGGACATCAAGGCCGCCTTGATGACGACGGCGGCGCGTCCGACGGGACCCAATGAGGTGGGACTGGCGCGCGTCATGGATCGCGGCGCGGGCCTGGTGGATTTGGAAGCCGCGCGGCGCGTGCTCACGCTTGTGGATCCGCCGAGCCACAGCTTCGGTTCGGTCGTCGTGGGGACGCCGACGACGCTCATTCGCGAGTTCGTGATCAAGAATCGTTCCCAATCGGCGGCCACCTATACGATTCAAGCGGCGCTGTCACCGCCGGCACCTTCTTTCCTGAAAGTGGACGTCTCACCGACGCAGCTCACGGTGCCGGCCGGAGGAACGGGGACGTTCACCCTGAAGCTCACGATTGATGCCGGCTCGATCACCAACCGCATTGACAGTGAGGGATTCGTGCTCATCGCCGATGGCGAACAGACGACGCCACGGCCACTCTATATCCCGTTCTGGATTCGGACAGCGCCGCGCTAGGTCGCATGGGGATGTGGGGGATGGTTCTGGACGCCGATCGAGGGGCTTCCCTCGGACGACGATGGCGGTCCTGGGGAGCCTCTCGCCGCACCGGCGGGCGTGCGGAGCTGCTCTTCATTCTCCTCATTGGAGTCTCACTGGGGATCCCGACGCTCCCAAGGCGCGAGACCCCGCGCGCCTTCGAAATTGAAAAAGGGCGCACCTGGGGGAGGGAACCGAACAGGCCGATCTTCCAGATCCGCGCGCATCGCATCGTCGAGCCGCAACCGCTCGATATCGAGCATTACGGGTTGCAGCTCACGCTCTTTCCTGAAGAGCGTCGCCTCGAGGGTCGGGTGACGATTCGCGGTCGTGCGACGGCGCCTGTTGATGAGGTTCGGATTGATCTGGTCACCACGCTCGCGGTCGCGCGGGTGCTGCTGGATGGCGCGCCGGTTCCATTCACCCACGCGGAGGATCGAGTGCGCGTGCCGGTGTCGCTCGCTGCGAGGCGGACGTTCACTCTCGTGATCGAATACAGCGGGCGACCGATGCCGATCGGGCGATTCCCCAGTGGGATGTTCTTCAGCTCCCATTCGGGATTTCCCGTCGTCGCGACGCTCAGCCAACCCGACGGCGCGCCCACCTGGTGGCCCTGCGTGGATGATCCCGCTGATAAGGCGACGGCGGACCTTGAGGTCACCGTCCCTCCGGGGTATGTGGTCGCCTCCAACGGGCTTCTGGAGGACGTGCGCCTCCATCCCGATGGATGGCGCACCTACGTGTGGCGAGAGCGGTATCCGATCGCCACGTATCTCATCTCGATCGCGGCTACGAACTTCGTGGAATTCTCCGACGTCTACGTGGCGCGCGACGGCACGGCGATGCCGCTTCTCTACCTCGTCTACCCGGAGCATTTGGATCGCGCGCAGCGTACTTTCCCGATGACGCGCGAGGCGCTGCGCCTCTTCGCCGAGCTGTTCGGCGAGTATCCGTTCCTCGCCGAGAAATACGGCATGGCCGAATTCCCCTGGGGCGGGGCGATGGAGCATCAGACGATGACGAGTATCGGATCGTCCGCGCTCATGTCTGTGGATACCATTGTGCACGAGGCCGCTCATCAGTGGTGGGGGAACATGGTGACGCCGCGCACCTGGCACGACATCTGGTTGAGCGAGGGGTTCGCCACGTACGGCGAGGTCCTCTTCCGCGAGCGGATGTACGGGGCCGATCCGGGACAGCTGTTGCGACAGCGAGATGACGGCCTCGCTTCCGGGCGGCTGCGCGGAACCGTGTACGCCGAAGACGCGACGGATCCGTTTGACGACATTCCCGCCATCTACACCAAAGGCGCGTGGGTCGTGCACATGCTCCGGTATCTGCTCGGCGAGGATCGGTTCTTCGCGGCGCTGCGGGAATACGGACGGCGTTTCGCCTATGCGAATGCGAGCACGGAGGATTTGCAGCGCGTCTTCTCCGAGTTCTACGGCGCGTCGCTCGAATGGTTCTTCGAGCAATGGGTCTATGCGCCGATGCGCCCGATCTACGCCTTCGCGTGGTCGGTGCAACCAGACGGCGCGGGCTATCGGCTTCGTCTGTCGCTGGAGCAGCGGCAGACGCATCTCGTTCCGAGGCGAGATCCGACCCGGCCGCCTATCTACATCATGCCGGTGGAGTTCACCCTTCGCTATGTGGATGGAACGATGGAGGTGAGGCGCGTGTGGAATCAGGCGCGCCGCGAGGAGTTCACGTTCCTCCTGGAGCGTCCGCCCGTGAGCGTCACCTTCGACGAACGCGGGTGGATCTTGAAGGAGTCCTCACCGGAGAACCCTAGAACGCATTGGGACTTGTCGGATCCCGTTCGCGCGGCGTGGACGAGATTGCCTTGACAAAGTGTGAGCTTTGCCGATATACTCACGCGCGCTTTTTCGTGGAGATCAACTGAGGACGTGGGACGGATGGCCGTAGTATTGGAGACGCCGGTTGAAGAGCTGCGGTTGAGGCGCTATCACCTGATGGTCCTCCTCTACTTCGTGGGTCTCTTCCTGGCGCAGTATGCGGTGGCCTATCGCTATGCGGGCGCTTTTCCCGCCGAATGGCGGGGCTTATTTCTGATGACGGTCGTCATGTTCTTTCTCTTCCAATCGCTCTTCATGGTGGCGGTCGTTCCCCTGGGGATGCTGTTCATCTACTGTTGGCTCTATCTGATTGACATCCGGGCGCGGGCGCGTAGCCTCTATGCGATCGTCGCCACGTCGCTTCTGCCTTTCCTTGTGCTGTTGGGGCTGATCCTCATCTATGTGGTCGCCATCATGGATGTGCATGTGCCGCCGACGTCAGACATTCAGAAGCTCAGCGAGTTGATTCGCGCTGACCTCATGAGTAAGCGCTTTCCGGTTCGGGGATTGGGTCTGGCGGCGGCGATCCTGAGCGTCCTCATTTGTGCTTATCAGATTCGGCAGCGGCTCGGGCTCAGCGGGCTGCTTCGGCAGCGAATGCGCAGTGGGCCGACCTGGCTGCAACGTGTGGCCGAGCGCGTGGACTTGAGCGTGGTCGTCGCGCTCCTCATCCCGTTGACGTTCATCGGGTCGTTGTACGCCTTCAATCGCGTGGGGAGTGCGCTCGCGGGGAATGTCTGGGAGAAGCTGAACCTGCCGATCCCGCCCCCGCAGTGATGTCTCATATGAGCCTGCTCTTTCCGAGCGCCGAATGGGCGCGCGCCTTTCGCGAGCAGATCAACGCCAGTTCCGCGTATCGGGAGTCGGCGGCCGATTGGCGCGCCGGGCCGATTTGCTTCGTCGTTCGCTTCGGCGAGGAGAAGACCTATCTCCGGCTCGATCTCCATCAGGGAGAGTGCCGCGCGGCGGACGTGGTTACCCCTCAGGAAGGAGAGGGCGCACCGTTTCTCATCTCGGCCGAGTACGAGGATTGGAAGCGGCTCTTGCAAGGACAGCTCGATCCGGTGCGGGCGATCTGGATGGGGAAGTTGCGCGTTCGCGGTGATCTCTCGCTGCTGCTGCGCTACATGCGCGCGGCTCAAGCTCTGCTGGCGTGTGCGGCGCGCGTGCCCACGCGATTTCGGGACGAATCGTGATGGAGCTGAAGGGGGCACATTCGGGCGGGTCGTGTCCGGCGACGAGAGGAGAGGAGATGAGGCGAACGGCAGAGCGCCTTCGGGCTCATGTTCAAAGCGTTCGGGCGCGGACGCTCTCGGTCCTTCGCCGCATCCCCCCGGATCGGATGACGTGGCGGCCGGTCGAAGGGATGCTCACGCTGGGGCAACTGGTGCGGCATCTGGCTCAGGCCGAGATGATGTGTCAGGAGGTCGTGAAGGGGCATTGGGATTTGAAGCAGCTTCTGGCCGTGCGTCGCGATCTGGATCTGATTGAGGCGACCGGTCCGGCCGAGAATCTCATGGCTGAGTTGGCGCTCCTTGAGGTGACGCACCGCGAGACGCTGGAGTTGCTGGGGACGCTCACGGATGAGGATCTCGCCCGTTCGATGAACGGGCTCGCTGGTCGCGTGACGCTGTATGACGTGATCCTGGGCCTCTGCGAGCACGAGGCGCATCATCGCGGGCAGATCGTCGCGTATCTTCGCATGCTCGGCATCGAGCATCTGTCCCCTTGGGGATTCTGACCAAGGGGGGTGATCCCTGCGCTCCCCCCCTCGGGTGCTCTTCGAAGGTGAGTCCCCTGCGCTCTCGATCTTGTCCTCTGCGGGTAGAGGCGGTATAAGATAAGAGGCATCGAAGGGGGTAAGGATGTTCACGCCACCTTCAGACGTGGAGCGAGAGGAGCGGCGGCGACAATGGCAGGTCCTCGTGATCACGGCCATTGGGTTCGCCGTGATCGGGGGGCTCATCCTGTATTGGAGCGCGCGGCGCACGACGTCGGGGCCGGCTGGCCCTGGGGGGATGGGGCTGACCGGGTTCGTATCGGCGGGCTCTCCGGAGTTCGAAGCCTATCGCCGGTTCGTGACTGTGGAGAATCAGGAGGCGACGCAGGCGCAAAATCTCATCGGGCAGAAGCAGGTCGTCGTCTACGGATTGCTCACCAATCGGGGATCGCGCACGCTCACGGGGGTGCAGGTTCGCGCCATCGTCTACGATATGGAGAATCGGCCTGTGGCCGAGCGCACGGCCTTCCCGATCCCGCGTCGGAGACCGAGCTTGGGGCCGAATGAATCCATGGTCATTCAGGTCAATGTGGATAATGTCCCGCCCAAGGCTGAGCTGGCGCGATTTGAGATCGTGGTCGAGGGGTTGCGGTTCCAATGATGACACTGGGCTCGCCCCGCGAGCGCGACCGCGCGCCTTTCGTCCGCCTCTCCTCGCGGGCAAGGAGCAAGCTATGAGGAGAACGTCGGCTTTTTCCTTCGGGATCGTGAGCGTCGGGGTGATGCTCGCTCTCGCGCTTTCGGTTGAGGGACAGCGGCGATCCGCCGCACCGTCGGCGCGGCGCGCGCCGGGTCTGTATGCCATCTTCGAGACGAGCATGGGGCGGATCGTATGTCGGCTCTTCGAGCAGGAAGCGCCCAAGGCCGTCGCCAATTTCGTGGGCTTGGCGGAGGGGACGAAGGAACACGTCTCGCCACGGACCGGGCGGAAGATCAAGAAGCGATTTTACGATGGCCTGATGTTTCATCGTGTCATCCCGAATTTCATCATTCAATCGGGGGATCCCACGGCGACCGGTCGGTATACGCCGGGCTATACGTTCGAGGATGAGATTCGTCCGAATTTGAAGTTCGACAAGCCGGGGCGTTTGGCGATGGCCAATCGCGGGCCGAACACCAATGGGAGTCAGTTCTTCATCACCGTCGCGCCGGCGCCGCACTTGAACGGCAAGCATACGATCTTCGGCGAAGTCGTCGAGGGGTTGGACGTCGCTCGGCGGATCGCCAACGTCCCGCGCGACGCGACGGACAAGCCGATCCGCCCTGTGCTCATTCAGAGGGTGATCATCGAGCGGGTGAAGTGAGCGCGCATTGCCCGAAAGGAGGTGAGCAGGCGGCGCGCGGTTTTGCATGGGGAGCGCGCCCGCAGTGAGCGTATGCGATTCGCCAGACTCGTGGACTATTTCGAGCGGCTGGAGGCGACGACCAAGCGGCTGGAGATGTTCGACATCTTGAGCGAATTGTTTCGCGAGGTGGGGGCGGAGGAGATCGCCCCGGTCGTCTATTTGCTGGAAGAGCAGTTAGCGCCGCCTTTTCGCGGCATTGAGATCGGGATGGCCGAGAAGCTCGTGTTGCGCGCCATCGCGAAAGCCACGGGCGTCGAGGAAGGGCGCGTGATGACGCTTTACAAGAAGTTGGGCGATCCCGGACTGGTCGTCGAGCGGCTGCTCGAACAGAAGAAGGAGGCGTCCGCGCGCGGGAAGCTCACTGTCCTCGCCGTCTACACGCGCTTGATGGAGATTGCGGAGCAGACGGGCGAGGGGAGCATTGAGCGAAAGATACAGGGGCTGAGCGACCTGTTGGCGGAAGCCGGGCCGAAGGAAGCGCGCTATATTGCGCGGTTCGTCATGGGGCGGTTGCGCTTAGGGATCGGAGATCCCACGATCCTGGACGCGCTCTCGAAAGCGGTGGCGGGAGATCGAAGCTTGAGGCCGGAGTTGGAGCGGGCCTACAACCTCTGCTCTGATCTCGGATTGGTCGCGCGGACGCTTCGAGAACAGGGTTTGGATGGGATTCGCGCCTTTCGGGTCCGCGTCGGCCATCCGATCCGTATGGCTCTGGCCGAGCGGTTGCCCACGGCTGAGGAGATCATCCGGCGGCTCGGGCGGTGCGCCGTCGAGGTGAAGATTGATGGATTTCGCTGTCAGGTGCACAAGCAGGGGGATATGGTGGAGATCTTCTCTCGCAATCTCGAACGCACGACGCCGATGTTCCCGGACATCGTCGAGGGGGTGCGGCGGCAGGTGGCCGCGCGCGAGGCGATCTTCGAGGGCGAGGCTGTCGCCGTGAACGAGGAGACGGGCGAGATCTATCCCTTCCAGGTCACCGTTCAGCGCAAGCGCAAGCACGGGGTCGAAGAGATGGCGCGCGAATATCCGCTCGTGCTCTACGCCTTCGATCTGCTCTACAGCGATGGCATGGACTATACGCCGGAGCCGTACGAGCGACGGCGAGAGGCGTTGGAGCGAATGATCCGCCCGGGCGATCGGCTCAAGCTCGCCGAGATGATCATCACCGACGATCCCAAGGCCGTGGAGCGATTCTTCGAGGAGAGCATCGAGCGCGGGCTGGAGGGCATCGTCGCCAAGCGGCTCGACGCGCCGTATCAAGCGGGCGCACGTGGCTTCCATTGGATCAAGCTCAAGCGCTCGTACAAGGGCGAGCTGAGCGACACGCTCGATGTCGTGCTGATCGGCTATTTCCACGGACGTGGGTCGCGGGCGCGACTGGGCATCGGGGCGTTGCTCGGCGCTGTGTACGATGAGGAGAGCGATACGTTCAAGACGATCGCGAAGATCGGGAGCGGATTGAGCGAGGAGGAATGGGTGCGGATTCGCGAGCTGCTCGATCGCTCGCGCGTGTCGCATCGTCCCGCGCGCGTGGATTCACTCATTGAGCCCGACGTATGGGTGGAGCCCCGCTATGTCGTGACGGTGCTGGCGGATGAGATCACGAAGTCGCCGGTCCACACCTGCGGCAAGCGCGACGATGAGCCGGGCTATGCGTTGCGCTTCCCCCGCGTCGTCGGCTGGATTCGGGAGGACAAGCGGCCGGAGGATGCCAACACGGTGCGCGAGGTGCTGGAGATGTACGAGATGCAGAAGCGGGTGAAGCTCGCCGGATGATTCGGCGGAGCCATCAAGCGCGGGGGATTTGGCGGTGTGAGCTCTCCGTGTCCCCTCCGATACCCCTTCGTCCGACATGCATCCCCAACGCGCACATCGCGTGATGAATCTTCATCGTGAGATCTCCCCGACGGCCGCGCGGTGGGGAGTGGTCTTCCTGACGGGCGTGGGTGTGGCGCTCGCACCCAGACCCGAAGAGATCGCGCGCGAGTCGTGGCATCTGCTGGCGATCTTCCTGGCGACGATCGTAGGGCTGATCGCGCAGCCAATGCCGGGTGGGGCGATGGTGCTCCTGGGCGTGCTCGCGCTCGCCATCACGGGAACGATGTCCGTTGGTGAGGCGCTTGCCGGGTATGCGGATCCCATCGTCTGGCTCGTGCTGGCGGCCTTCTTCTTCGCGCGCGGGATGATCAAGACGGGGCTCGGGCGGCGCATCGCCTTCCTCTTCATTCGCGCCGTGGGGCGACATTCGCTCGGCTTGGGCTATGCGCTGGCGGCGACGGACATGGTGCTGGCGACGATCATCCCGTCAAATGGCGCGCGGTGTGGGGGGATCCTCTTCCCCATCGCGCGGAGCCTGGCCGAAGCCTACGATTCGCGACCCGGGGATTCGGCGCGCCGGCTGGGCGCGTTCCTCATGGTCCTCGTCTATCAGTGCGAGGTCATCGTGTGCGCGATGTTCTTGACCGGACAGGCCTCCAATCCCTTGATCGCGAAATTCGCCGAGCAGGTGGCGGGCCTCTCGCTCTCCTACGCGCGTTGGGCCGTGGGGGCGATCGTGCCCGGCGTGCTCTCGTTGGCGCTCATTCCCGTGCTCGTGTATCGGTTGTTTCCGCCGGAGCAGCGGCGCACGCCGGAAGCGGCGACCTTCGCCGAAGCGGAGTTGAAGCGCCTGGGGCCGATGTCGCGCCAGGAGAAGGTGATGCTCCTGGTCTTCCTCATCGTGGCCGCCCTCTGGATGACGATGAGCTGGCACAGAATTCACTATGCCGTGATCGCGCTCCTGGGGATTGCGCTGTTGCTTCTCGGTGGCGTGTTGAGCTGGGAGGACATCATCTCCGAGCGCGGCGCCTGGGATGTCTTCCTCTGGTACGGGGGCCTCGTGCGCATGGGCGGAGCGTTGGGCGAGACCGATCTCACGCGACGTTTCGCGGAGGCGGCAGCGGCCGTGACGGCCGGGTGGAGTTGGTGGGGGGCTTTGCTTGTTCTGGCACTCATCTACTTTTACGCGCACTATGGGTTCGCGAGCATCACGGCGCATGTGACGGCCATGTACATCCCGTTTCTCGTCGTCGTGCTCGCGGCCGGGGCTCCGGCTCCGCTGGCCGTGCACGCGCTCGCTTATCTCTCGAACGTGATGGCCGGACTCACGCATTACGGGACGACGCCGGCACCCATTTACTTCGGCGCGGGATACGTCGCGCAAGCGGTGTGGTGGCGGCTTGGGGTGATCGCCTCCTGGGTGAATCTGGCGATCTGGTTGGGCATTGGAGCCATGTGGTGGAGGGTGCTCGGCTGGTGGTGAGGTCGGCGCGCGATCGTGCGCGGGTGGGGGGACTCTCGGTCAGGTCGCGCGGGCGTGCGGGCATCGGCTCGCCGATTGGGGTTGCCCAGCGCGCGAGGCTTCGCTACGTTTTCACGTGAGCGCGGCGGGATGGATACGATCACGCATGGAATGATCACTCGGGTTTTCGCGAAGGCGGTTGTGTCGGAGCCGCGCGGGCGCGATCTCGTCCTGCTCGCCACCGTCTGCAGCATGCTGCCGGATATAGACATCCTCTTTGGGGCGGGCGATCCGCTGGCGTCGCTGCAGAACCATCGGGGGATCACGCATTCGCTTCTCGGAGCCGTCCTGCTGGGGTTTCCCATCGCAGCGCTCGCTGATCACCGGGTGCCGCGCGCGCTCTTCACGCGGTGGCGCGGCGCGGAAGGCCAAGTCGTCGTCGGCAATCCCCATGGGCGCGAGGACGCATCGCTCGGCTTTTGGGCGTTTTACCTGGCGAGTGTCCTCGGCATCGGTTCGCACATCTTCTTCGATCTCGTGACGTCGTACGGGACGATGATCCTGCAGCCGTTCTCCGATCGGCGGTTCAGTCTCGACCTCTGGTTCATCATTGATCCGTACGTGTGGCTGATCCTCGGCGTGCCGTGGCTGCTTCGGCGCGCATTCGGACGGCACGCGTGGCGAGCGGGATGGGAATATCGTGTCGGCGCCATGCTGCTGGTGGGGTATGTGGGACTCGCCGCGTGGGTGCAGATGACGGCGCTTCGGCGGCTGAATGCGTGGGTCGAAGCCGAGGGTCTCTCGGTCGTGACCATGGGCGCGATCCCCGTCGCCTTCTCGCCCCTGCATCGAAAAGGCATCGTCCTGACGCCCGATCGCGTGTACGACATTCCCGTTCGAGTCCTGCGGGCTGATTTCGGTCCCATCGCCGTTCATCCCTCGCCGTTTCGCACTGACGATCCGTTCATCATCCGAGCGTGGGCGACGCCCGAGGGGAAGCGGTATCGCTGGTTCGCCCGCTTCCCTCTGGCGATGCGCCACGAAGAGGGAGGACGGCAGCGCGTCATCCTCTATGACTTGAGATTCGAAGGGCGATTGGAGGACCTGGATGCTGTGGGGCGAGCGATCGCGCGCGCGCTCCTTCGGCGCTGGCCTGCGCTGACGGAGCGAAAGCGGCAGGCTCTGGAGGTCGTCTTCGACACGCGCGGGCGGATCGAGCAGATCCGGTTCATGCGCTGAAGGACGCCGATGTCCATCCCGATGGGCGAAGCGAAACGGCCCGTGACCGAAGCGCTCGTGCGCCGGGGGAGGCCCATTGCGTACAAGATCAAGGTCCGGCCGGAGGATTTTCAGGTCACGGAGATCGTTGATCTCATCCCCTCCGATCGGGGGCGGTATCGCCTCTATCGCCTGACCAAGGCCGGATGGAATACGACCGACCTCTTGCGCCGATTGGCGCGACGGTTTGGGCTTCCTTATGACGCTTTCTCCTACGGGGGGCGGAAGGATCGTCACGCGCTCACAACGCAGTACATCACGATTCGCGATGAACGCGATCTCTCGCTCGCCGAGTCGGCGTTCGCGCTCCACGCCCTCGGGTGGGTGGACGAGCCGATGACTCCCGAATTCATCCGGGGCAATCAGTTCCGCATCACCCTGCGGGCGATGCGCCCGGAGGAGGTCGCGCATGTGGAGCGCAATCTCCAGACCGTGCGGGCCTACGGTCTGCCGAATTACTTCGACGACCAACGCTTCGGTTCCTATGATCGAAAGCGCGGTTTCATCGCGGAGAAGCTCGTGAAGGATCAATGGGAAGAGGCGCTGAAGATTTATCTCACGCTGTGCTATCCGGAGGAGAAACGAGCCGCCAAGGAGCGCAAGCGCTATTTCCTGGAACATTGGGGGGAGTGGGACGCCTGCCTGAAGCAGGCGAAGACGGTGACCGAACGTCGCCTTTTTCGCTTCCTGCAGCGGCGCGGGGGGGATTATGTGGGGGCCGTCAATCTCAT
>JBEPZV010000007.1:0-83150 GCA_041640655.1 bacterium | reverse complement strand
GACTGCTGCTGGCCTGATAGCCCACAGACGCGATGAAATCCCACGGCAGTTGAGTCTCGGTCTCCAGCGACCACAGGTAGACGTAGGCATTCGGCAGTTTCCGCTCCGTGCCGTAGATTTCGACCTGGCTGCCGCGCACGCCGCCGGTAGTCGGGTCAATGCCCTGCGCGAGCGCGGGATTGACCGGATAGCTCGTCAGCGCTCGGCTCGTTCCGAGCGTATAGAGAATACGACCGCCGGCGAAGGGAAAGAGCCCCTCGGCGGCCGATCCCCCGCAGCAGATGAAGTGGCGGGCGAAAAAGGGCGGATTCCCGCGCGTGTTGCCGTAGAGCACGCCCGGAATGCGATTGTAGCCGATGCCGAATCCGCCGCGCACGACCAGCTTGTCCGTCCACACCTTCGGGCTCCAGGCGAAGCCCAAGCGCGGCGCGACATTGTTGCGGTCGGGCTCGAAAAGTTGGTCGCTCACGACGATCCGCGATTCGTTGAGTCGTCCCGGTGGAAAAACGAGGTTGCTCACGCGCCCGCGCTTCTCCCGAAGCGGCGTGAAGTATTCGTAGCGCAGGCCGAGATTCACGGTGAGGTGGGGCCGAACCTTCCAATCGTTCTGGACGAACAAGGCGTAGTTCGCGTAGCGGAAGTACCGCTGCGCATCGGCGGGAAGGCCCGTGCGCGGATCGGCATTGATCGCTTCCAGATAGGGCGCATCGTTGGCCAGGTTGTACAGTCCGCGAAAGACATAGAGCGGACGCGCTCCCCCGGCCAGATTGTTGTTGTCCTGCTCGCGCCGTATCTCCACGCCAAATTTGAGCGTCTTGTTGCCCCGCACCCAGGTGAGCGTGTCCCGAACTTCATAGGTGTTCTGAGCGAAGATGCCCGGCGTCGTCTCGGCGCGAATGACTCCGATCTCGAGCCGCAGTGCCGAAGGGCCTTCGACTTCGACGCGAGGAATGCCCCAATTGGCCTCGGGGTTGTCCTTCACTTCGTTGAAGGAGAATCGGGTGGCATTCGCCCGCAGCTCGTTGAGGAGCGTGGGAGCGAGCGTGCGAATCCAGGTCACCGTCCCCGCCGAATTGAGCGGTCGCGTGCGCAGGTCTCCAATGGGCCGCCCCTGCGCCACGTTCTTGAAGTCGTTGCGGCGCGTGATGTAGAGGCTCACGGCGAATTGATCGCTGCCGCGCGTGAGGTCCACGCGCGTGTTGAACTGGTCTCCGCGAACGAGGTTGGGCAGCGCGAGGCGGACGAATTGAATGTCGGGGATGCCATCGAGCCCGCCGCCCACGGTGTTGCTGAGGGGCACGTAGCGGCCGAGGCCGCCCGTGAGCGATCCGATGTCCAGGCCTCCGGCGACGGCCTGGCACCGCCGCGGATCGTTGAGAAAGAGGGAACAATCCGCCGGCAGAACCGTGAGCGCGCGCGGCGCAATCCCCTCGGCTTCGAAGATCCGCGCCGTCACGCCACCGGCCCGTTGCTGCCGGACCAATTGCCGAAATTCGGGCGTCTCGATCCAGGTACTCACGAAGTCCGTATTGTTGCTGCGCAGACCCTCGTAGGAGAAGAAGAAAAAGAGCCGATTCTTGACGATGGGCCCGCCGAGGCTCCCGGCAAACTGACGATAGAACTGCTCCACGCGCACCGGTGGCGCATCTCGATTCGGATCACCCGTGATCCCGCCCCATCGGTTGAAGGCGTTCAGATCGGGATCGTTGTACTTGAGGACGGCGCTGCCGTGAAATTCGTTCGTGCCGTTTTGAGAAACAACCTGAATCTGCGCTCCCGTATTTCGACCGTACTCGGCCGAATAGGTGCTGGAGAGGACGCGAATCTCTTTGACCGACTCCTGATTGGGCGTCACCACGGCCGCTCCGGCCCAGCCGAGGCTGTTGACGCTCACGCCGTCAATCATGTAGTTGTTGGCCGAAAGGCGTTGACCGTTAGCGCTGATGGGGACCTGATTCTCGACCTGAAAGATCGAGACGTTCGATCCTCCGGGGCCGGTCGTGTTGGGCAAGCCTACGGATTCGCCGCGACTGCCGCGCGCCCCCAGGCCCAACACGCCCGGCGTCAGGCGGATCAGCTCGTAGGGATCGCGCCCGAACTGCGGCAGCCGAAGCACTTCGTGAGTGGTCACCGCGCGCGTCACATCGGGATTTTCCGTCTGAAGCGTCGCCACCTCGCCGCCCGCGCGCACGGTGAGCATCTCGGTGATCTCGCCCGGCTCCAGGATCAGATCGAGGCCCTGAACCTCTTCGGCGCGGACGATCACGCGCTCGACCACTTTCTTCTTGAACCCCGCGTATTCGACCGTGACCCGATACGCGCCCGGCGCCAGCCCGGAGAAGCGATAGAACCCCTCGGCACTCGTGACCACCTGCTGGGTCTTGCCCGTCTCATGATTGGTGAGCGTGACCGTCGCTCCGGCGATAACTGCGCCCGTAGGATCGGTCACCACTCCCTGAACCCCTGCTCTGAATTGGGCGAGCCCGGTGAGGGCCAGCCCAAGCAGAAGCGTTCCCCCACCGACGAACCGAACGACGAGAGAGCCCATGCGATGCATAGCTCATCTCCTTGCTGCAAAAGGCCGACAGGAGCACCCCCACCGGCGGAGGCGCTCCCGCGGAGCAACTCAAAGGTGGTCGCCGACTCCGATCGTTCGGGAACCCGAACGAACACAAGAGCCGGGAGCGCTCATCATCGGCATTCGCCTGCCGTCGTCCCCCCTGTGAGGAGCTTGCCGTTCCACCGGATGTTGGTGAACGCGGCGGCGGCGCTGTTCTTCGGGATGTTCGTGTTGATCACCGTCTGAATGTAGCCCTTGATGAAGAACGGTCCGGGAATCCCCTGCTCGAGATTGGTGAATTCCAGCGCCGGACTCCTCTGATCATTCGCTTGATAGACGATCTTGCGCTTGCCGTCCACATCGCGGAAGTACCGTATCCCCATAGTGATGACGTCACCGGAATTGTAGCTCAGATCGAACTTGAAGAACGGAAACGGCCCGCCGAAGGCGACCACCTCATGGGCATCCGTGTTGACGATGTATTGCCCCTCTCCGGCGACGGACGTGGTGATGATGATTCCCGCTTCTTTTCGCTCCTCGAACTTGGTTCCCGGCGGCGTTCCCACGAGGACGAGATCGAAACTGAACTCGAAGAAGTCGTCAATGCCGAAGGCCAGAGGCTCTTCTCCATCCTCGGAGAGCGCCCAATCGTGCCGGTTGGCGAATTGACCGGGATGACTGACCTCCGAATCGGAGAAGGCGACCGTCGGCAGCACCTTGACGAACGCGAATTTCGACTGCGGATCGCCCCCGTGCACGACCCGCGGCAGAACGACGACATTCTTGACCTGTTTGGCCTGGGCCAGTTCCGGCTCCTGAGAGCGAGTGACCGAAGCATTCGGCCATCCCGCCAGCCCCACGGCCACGGCGATGAGCCCGAGTCTCCTCACTGCCTTCATGGCTGTCCCTCCCTGAGGAAGATCGCAGACGGCGCAACGCTCCTCCACAACGGAGAAGCGTTGGGGTCCTGCACTTGGCAATATGTGGGAAATATTTCGGCCTACATCACGCGCCTTGACGACCGCTCATCCCAGGAGCGCACCTGGCCCGAACGCTCCAGCTCCAGCACGCGCTCAAAGAAAGCGCGGCTCCAGCCGTACCGCTCTTGGCAGGCTGCATAGAGCTGTTCAACGGTGGGGTCCTGCTGAAGGGCTTTTCGCAGTTGCGATCTTCTGTCCCACAGCTTTCTCAGATTCTGCGCTTTTGTGATCGCCTTCGACTCCGCATCGTCGCGAAGGCCGTAGAGGCGGGCCAGAGCATAATCGAGCACCCCGCTTTGAAACGCGCGTCGGCTGCGCGGCAGCCGCTCGTCAGGCCAGCTCGCGCTGTCACAAACAAGGTCCTGCAGGAAGGACCGGAACTGTTCATCCACGTCCGATGGAGAGGCCCAGGGCAAGCGCTGACGAAGGAAGCGGTGAATCCCCCGGATGATTTTGATCTCCTCGTCGGGAAGCCCCGGAGTGCCCTCGTCCAGATAGGTCAGCCAGGCTTTGAGGCGTTCTCTATCTCTCCACGGGGATCGCTCGTTGACCGGTGACGTCGGCGGCGAGGACGAGGGTACGGACGAGGCGATGAGCCGGAGCGCCTCGCATCGGGATCGAATGCGTTCCATCTGCTGGAGGTCCACCTTCTCTGCCGGAAGGGCTTCGATCCTCTCCAGGGCGCGTTCGTAGTGAACCTTCTGCACCTGGACGAACGTGAGCGCCTTTTGGACGAGGGGATCGGTGATCGCCACTTGACCCTGGAGGGCCAGATGACACAGGAGCGTGTTCCCCAGCCAGTTCTCCGGGTCCATTCGAAGCAATGTCTCGATCTCTCGTTGGGCGATTTTCCAAGAGCCTGCTTTGTAGGCCCGTGCCACCTGTTCGGAAGTGCGGAACAAGGCCCAGAGTGGATAAGCCGTCCCGTCCGGCGCAGCGTCGGTATAGAAGTGGGCGTCCTTCACCTCGATGGGGATCGCGCCCGTGCGGCGATCGCCGCGGCCCAACACGGGGCCGAGTTGCCAAACGGTTTCGATCTTCTTGCGCAGTTTCGTGCAGTGAGTGGCGAAAGCTTCCTTGGGGAATTTCGGTTGGGCGGTGGGCCAGATGACGTAGCTCCAGATCCAATGCGTTTGCTGCCATCCGGCCTGCAAGCACTCGATGAGATGCCGGAACAGATCGTATTCGGCGCCGTGAAGGACTTCCTCCAGAGGGTGCGCGGGCGACCGTCGGAGAGAGACTTTGCGCTGGGCCGCATCAAGGTAGAGCGCGGGATACCCTTTGGTGGCGACGGTCGCCATCTCCGAAGCGGAAGAGGTGAGCGTGCTTTTCACGGCCTCTTCGGTCGAGGCCAACCGCCGCTCCAGTGTCGCCAGCAGATCGCGAGTCTGCCGCAGCTCCGCGATGCGCCTTCGCTCTACGTGACGATGCCACAGCGCGAGTGCGGCGATGACGGCGACAAGAGCTGCGAGCGCCAGCACCCACGGCCAGAGCAACGCCAGTCGCCCCGGAGAGAGCTCCCGATTGATGTCGGCTTCCGCCGAATGCAAGGCGGCGAGAATGAGTTTGGCTCGCGCCGCTTGTTCGGCTTCGCTCGCCGTCGCGCGCGTGTCGGTCAAGACCGACAGCCGCTTCCAGAACGCATAGAGGGTGTCTCGCGTCGCCAGATTCTCGACGACCGGCGCCCATTCGGGAATCTGCGGATACGTTCGTCCGTGCTCCAGCGCCGACCGAAAGAGATCGAAGTAGGGAGAGGCTTCGAGCGCCTCTTCGTTGGCCGGAAGCGCGCCGAGCGCCTCGGTGTATCGCTGCTGGCTCTCCCGTGAGGAGAAAAACTCGATCAGCCGTCGCGCCCGCCTAACGGCGTCGGGGTCTCGCCCGCGCGTCGGGTCCAAGACGACCAGCAGCGATCCCCCTTTCATCGTCACGGCGGTCGTCGAGCCGATGGGCGGCGGGAGCGTCGCCCCGATCCGTGTGCGCCACTCCGGCCCCAGCGCCTTCTCCGCCAGCTTGGTGAGCCACGGCCCGGCGATCATCATCGCGTATTTTCGGGCGAGGAAGTCGTCGGCCAGTTCCATGCTCCGTTTCTCGGGCAGCGCCACGTCTCCCCGCCGGGCCAGGTGAATGAGGAACTCAACGGCCCGCTCGCCTTCGGGACCGGCGAAGACGGCTTCCCTCCAGGGCAGGAGACCGAACTTTTTCTCGATGGAAATGAGCGTAGGCACTCCGCCGTTGTAGAGCCAGACCGAGAGATCATGCAACAGATTCCAATCCGGAGCCGTTGGGATCGCCAGCGGCGCAATGAGTCCGGGAGGAGGCGCATCGTGCAGCCGCCGACACGCCGCCGAGAAACGATCGCCGTCGGCGAGCTCACGCTCCGTGACCATATCTTTCCAGTACCAGAGCACGCGCACATCCCATGTGTGCCGCCGCTCGTCGGCCACGACGCCGAGCGATCGAAAGTACGCTGCCCACGTATCGCCGATCTGCGCGACAATGGGAGGATTGCTTCGGTCCGAGACGTAATCGGCGAAAAAGCGAAAGGCATCGGCCCAGGCGATGAACCGCACGCGCACCGGGATGTTCTCCCGTGCGTGAAAGGCCGCCAGCTCTTCGAAGATCTGACGCTGGCCGAGCACCTGGCGGGCGAAGGCTCGATCGCGCTGCACATCCTGCACCGTCATCTGAAGGTAAGAACCGCGCGCGGCTACAAAGCGAGCGATGTCCGCATCCGAGGGATCGGTGGGCAGCGCCGTCTCATCCGGCATACGGATGAGCAGCACGGCGTCGCGCGATGCCGTTTGCCCCCGGAGGAAGGGCGTCATGAGGATCACGACCCAGGCGATCGCCGCCCCCACATGTCGCGCGCCGATGCGCATCGCCCCATCTCCGGCAGAGACTCTACTTGAGGGCGTGCGCGTTGTCCAGCGACGCGCCTTCGGCAGACTCCATCGAAGACGATTCCCCTCCGCTCGCGAGCCCACACGCGCGGGCGACCGCATTCGGCCTGGGGCGAACGAAGCGAACCCCCATTGCGAGCCCAACCCCATTCCACATCAAGCCCGCGAAGCGGGCGTTCGAATTTAGCCTAGGGTGAGCGAAGCGAACCCTAGGAAGAGGAGCCCCCAACAATTTCCCCCAAGCCCGCGCACGCGGGCGGCCCATGTGGCTGCGGACGGTGATGTCATCCAAACGAGCACCGCGCAGCCGCACGATCGGTCGCCTCCTCCGGGAGGGAGTTGAACCGCTTAACCTTTTGACAACGGGGCCATGCCTCGGACAAAATGTCACGCGCCGTGAACGTTGCGTCTCCCACAGATCATCTTCATGGAGGCATACGATGCGTCTTCCGCACACAGGGCAAAAGTATGCGCCTTTGGTTCTCCTTCTCCTCATCTCTGCACCGAGCGTTGCGCAAGAGGGTGCGCCGCATGCCGATCGGAATGCTCGCCCCGTTCTCTCCCTCAGCCTGAAGGAAGCCGTTGCTCTGGCACTCGCCCCGGAAGGGAACGTGCGCGTGCGTCTGGCCGAGCAGCACCTTCGCCAGGCGCACGCGCGCCGGAATGAGGTGCGCGCTGCACTGCTTCCGCAAACGGAGGTCTCGCTCGGCCAACAGAGCCGCACGGTGAATCTCGAAGCGCTGGGCATTCGGATCCCCGTCCCGGGATTCCGTCCGTTCGTTGGTCCCTTCACGACGTTCGACCTGCGAGCGACGGCCACGCAGACGCTCTTTGATCTCGGCCTCATACGTCGCCTTCAGGCCGCCACGGCGAGCGTGAACGCGGCTCGCACGGATCTGGAGCGCGTGCGGGATCAGGTGGCGGGTCATGTCGCCCGTCTCTACCTGGCCGCGCTTCGAGCGGATGCCGCCGTGGCGACGGCCCGCGCCAATGTCGCTTTGGCGGAAGCGCTCCTCAAGCTCGCCCAGGATCAGAAGGCCGCGGGCACCGGCATCGGCATCGAGGTCACGCGCGCGCAGGTGCAGCTCATGAACGAGCGGCAGCGGCTTCTGATCGCCGAGAACGAACGTCGGCGAGCGCATCTGGAACTCCTCAAGGCCCTGGGGCTCGAGTTGGACGCGGAACTCCAGCTCACGGATACGCTCTCCTACGCGCCAATGGAGGTCCCCACGGTGGAAGAAGCCTTGGCCATCGCCTGGCGCTCGCGCGCCGACTATGCGGCGCAGCGTGAGCGTGAGGAGGCCGCACAACTCGCCTACAGCGCGGCGAAGTGGGAGCGGCTGCCTTCGCTCGTCGGATTCGCCGACTATGGGACCATCGGATCGAGCGCTGCTCACACCGTTCCCACACGCACGTACGGAGTGGTCCTGCGCCTGCCGCTCTTTGACGGTGGTCGGCGCGAGGCGCGCCGCGCAGATGCCCATGCCGTGTGGATGCAGGAGCACGTGCGGACGGAGGACCTTCGGCGGCAGATTGAGCTGGAGGTTCGCACGGCACTGGACGGGCTGCGCTCGGCCGAAGAACAAATCCGAGTCGCCGAAGAGGGGATGAAGCTCGCCGAGCGCGAACTCCAGCAAGCGCGCCATCGGTACGAAGCCGGCGTGACCACCAGCCTGGAGGTCACCGACGCGCAGACGCGCCTGGAACGCGCGCGCGAGAACTACCTGGCCGCTCTCTACGCTTACAACCTCGCGCGCCTGGACCTGACCCTCGCCATGGGCACCATCCGCCAGCTCTTGCGGTGAGTCCATACGGGGTAATAGCGGGTGAAACGCTTCCCTTCTGGCTCCCGGCGGGGCGCGAAATTCCGCTTGACAGCATAGAAGCATCGGTTCATACTATGTGCCGCAGGTTGTCGCGGCTTCAGGAGGTGCGAAAGCCGGACGCCCGGAGCGGAAAGGAGGTTCCAATGGGACGTCGGCCCTTATCGCTCATGACCCTGGGCCTCATGCTCCTGGGGCTTCTCTGGGGCGGCTCCGGCGCGCGAGCGGAAACGCTCGTCGTATGTCCACAAGGCTGCCCGTTCAGTTCTATCCAAGAGGCCATCAACCGGGCCAGCCCCGGCGATACGATCCTCATCCAGGCGGGGACGTACGCGGAGAATCTGACCATCGCGAAGCAGGGCCTCGTCCTTCGGGGGGAGGCTCCGGAGAAGGTCATCCTTCAAGCGCAATTTTCGGATGAGCCGGTTATTCGCGTGCGCGAATCGGATGTGCGGTTGAGCAGTCTCACCATCACTGGGGGCGCGCGCGGGATTCAGATCGAGAACCGGGGGAACAATTCCACGCTCTCAAATCTCATCGTGTGGGGGAACCAGGGGGAAGGGCTCTTTGTCGAAGCCGCTCAAATGGGGGAGGCGCGCAGTTGTCTGATCCGTGCCAATACCATCGGCATCTTCATCGGATCGCGAGGCGCTTTTCGTCTCATCGGGAACCGGATCCGTGAGAATCGGGATGGTGTGGAGGTCTTGGACGCCGATCGGATCGAGCTGCGGGAAAATGTAATCGCGAATAATTCCGGGTGTGGAGTGAGGGCCGACGATCGCTCCCAATTGCTCGGCTCCAACAATGCCATCTTCGCCAACGGGCAAAACCTCTGCGGCAGCGCGCAAAACCGCACGGGCCTTTTGGACCAAACGCCTCCTCCACCGCCGCAGAATCTCACGGTCACGCCGGCCGACTGGACCAATCAAGGGCGGTTCGAGATCACCTGGGAGGATCCCGTGGACCTGGCGGGGATCGCCGCTTACTTCTTCAAGCTGAGCACGGCGCCCACAAGTGCTACCGACGGGACGCGTCGCGAGATCGCCCAAAAGCCGCTCATCGTCGAGAACCCGCCCGAAGGGGAGCGGTCCATCTTCGTCTGGCTCGAGGACGGGATGGGGAACAGAAGCCATCTGAATGCCGCGCGCGGCACGCTCCGTTTTGACCGAACGCCGCCTTCGGGCACGCTGCTCATCAATCAGGGAGCGCAGCAGACGACGGAGCTTCGCGTCACCCTCACGCTTCAGGTTCAGGATGCCACGAGCGGCGTGGCCGACATGCGCTTCTCCAACGACGGGCAGACCTGGTCGCCCTGGGAACCGTTCGCCGCAGAGAAGACCAACTGGGACCTCTCACAATTCGGCGGCAATGGCAATCCCGGTCGCAAGACGGTCTCCGCCCAGGTGCGCGATCGCGCGGGTAATGTCGGGCAGTTCTCGGCGCAAATCGAATATCTTCGACTCCAACCTCCCTCGGCTCAATTCACCTTCAGGCCGCAAAATCCCCGTCCTACCCAACGGGTAACGTTCGACGCCTCGACCTCCTCTAGCCCGAATGGGACGCTCACTCGCTACGCCTGGAATTTCGGCGATGGGACCGAACGAGAGACCACTCAACCGATCGTTCAGCACGCCTATACCTCCGAAGGGCGCTACACCGTGCGCCTGACCGTAACGGATGCCTTTGGCATGACGGCTTCCACCGAGCAACAACTCGTCGTGGAAGCGCGTTCGGATACGTTGCGCGTGCCTCAGGACTTCTCCAGCGTGGAAGACGCCGTCAGAGCGGCTCAACCGGGTGATGTCATCGCCATCAGCTCCGGGATCTACAACGTGAATCTGGTGCTCGACAAGCCTATGACGCTCCGGGGCGTCGGGCCTCAGACGCTCCTGCGGGGGCAGGATCCGAGCCGACCCGTGCTCATCGTTCAGGGCGAAGGCCTTCACATGCGCGTGGAGGCCATGAGACTCACGACGCAATCCGGCACGACGGCAGCCACGGTCTCGGTCCAAAGCGGTTCACTGACGGTAGCCAGAGCAGTGGTTGAAAATCTCGGCGCTATGCCGGCGCTCGAGTTGGCCGGCTCGGCCCGCGTCTCCCTCGAAGGCGCGGAAATGGCTTCGATTCGCTTGAGCAGTGCCTTCGGCCCGACCGTGCGTGCCCGCGACCAGGCCCAGCTCACGGCCGTTCGCGCCGAGTTCGTCGGAGGAGAGGGGTTGACGTTTACCGGATCGGCTGCGGCCGTTATCAGGAATTCGACGATCGCAGCCACCGGTGGCACCGGTTTGGCATTCTCGAGTTCGGGAGATTTGGCCCTCACCGGTGTGAATCTTGAAGCTGCGGGCGATGGAGTGATCTTTTCTTCCTCGGGCTCGCTCGCCATAACCAATGTAGGGATCACAGCGGGCAGAACGGCCCTGCGGCTTGCGGCGTCGGCGGAGCTGGCGCTCGATCTCGCGGGTTCGGAGTTCGTGGGAGCCGAAGTCGGACTCTCCCTGAGGGGGACGGTTCGAGTGACGGCTATGGACGGCGCGATCCAGGGAGGACCCATCGGCTTGGAGATCGGGGAGAACGCGCAGCTTGTGATGGAGGGGACGGAAGTCACAAGCAAGGGACTCAACGTGAGGGTGAGTGGGCGGGCGCGCGCCCGGCTCCAGCGGATGCGCATGAGCGGCGGTTTGGCCGGCGTGCTCGTCCGGGATTCGGCCACGCTCATCCTGGAAGGCAACACGATCAGCGACCATGCGCTCTGGGGAGTCTTCCTCCCTCAACCCCCTTGCCTTCTCACGGGCACCCTCAGCGGGCATACTGGTCCGGTCTGGTCTGTTGCCTTCAGTCCGGATGGGAGGCTTCTGGCCTCGGGGTCCGATGATGGAACGATTCGGCTGTGGGAGGTAGCGACGGGCAATCTCGTGCGCACCCTCAGCGGGCATACTGGTTTGGTCCGGTCTGTTGCCTTCAGTCCGGATGGGAGGCTTCTGGCCTCGGGGTCTAGTGATCAAACAATTCGGCTGTGGGAGGTAGCGACGGGCAATCTCGTGCGCACCCTCAGCGGGCATACTAGTTGGGTCGAATCCGTTGCCTTCAGTCCGGATGGGAGGCTTCTGGCCTCGGGGGGTGATCAAACTCGGCTGTGGGAGGTAGCGACGGGCAATCTCGTGCGCACCCTCAGCGGGCATACTGGTTCGGTCAACTCCGTTGCCTTCAGTCCTGATGGGAGGCTTCTGGCCTCGGGGTCCGATGATGGAACGATTCGGCTGTGGGAGGTAGCGACGGGCAATCTCGTGCGCACCCTCAGCGGGCATACTATTTGGGTCGAATCCGTTGCCTTCAGTCCGGATGGGAGGCTTCTGGCCTCTGGGTCCGATGATGGAACAATTCGGCTGTGGGAGGTAGCGACGGGCAATCTCGTGCGCACCCTCAGCGGGTATACTGGTCAGGTCCAGTCTGTTGCCTTCAGTCCGGATGGGAGGCTTCTGGCCTCGGGGTCTAGTGATCAAACAATTCGGCTGTGGGAGGTAGCGACGGGCAATCTCGTGCGCACCCTCAGCGGGCATACTAATTGGGTCTTCTCCGTTGCCTTCAGTCCGGATGGGAGGCTTCTGGCCTCGGGGTCTAGTGATCGAACGATTCGGCTGTGGGAGGTGCTGTTTGAGGTGCTGTCTGGACCAACGGCGCCGTTCACCGGCGTGATCACCGGGAGCGAGAACGTCATGGAGCGCAATGGCACGAGCGTGCCCGAAGCAGCGCGTCAGGCCGGCCAGGCCGACGTCTGCCCCGCCGATCTGCTCTTCCTGGTGAAGCCGAAATGAGCGCCCGCTGTTTCCCCCTTTGCCGCCCGCGAGCCCGCGTGCGGGCGACCGAATGTGGCCTAGGGTGAGCGAAGCGAACCCTAGGAAGGAGGAGCCCCAAAACCCCACCCCAAGCCTGCGCGCGCGGGCGGCCCATGTGGAGGCAGAGCGTGACGCCGTCCGCACAAACGCCGCATGCGACCGCGCGGATGGGCCGCCCCCTTCGGGTCCTAGGGCTCGCGCGCGCTCGCCCCGGGCGAGATTCGCACGCCTGCTTCGCAGGCTTGATGCGGAATGGCGGTTTCCCAAAAGGGCTCGCCTGCGGCTCGCCCCGGGCTACGTTCGCACGCCCGCTCACGTGGGCTTTGTGTGGAATGGCGATCTCTCAGATAGTCTCGCTTTCGGATCGCTCCGGGCGAGATTTCCACGCGTCCGATTGTGCGAGGAGGGAGGGAATGCCGCTTGAGGCTCGCCTGATCCGAACGCCAGCTTGTGCAGGCGCTCTTGCAAGCGGAGGGCTGCTTCGATGCGCTCATCTTCGGTGCGGTGCCGGATTGCACTTTGATCCTCGCGCGAGTTCGCTCAAGTTCTGTTCGTGGTGACTCTAGACGGAGGGAGAGCGGTGTGATATTCTTCTACACTCGCCGATGCGCCCGTAGCTCAATTGGATAGAGCATTGGACTTCGGATCCAAGGGTTGGGGGTTCGAGTCCCCCCGGGCGCGCCAGACCACCTGCATGAAGTCCTCGATGGTCGGCGAACCGCATGGTGTTCTCCTGCCGAGGGGGCATTCTCATCGGCACGCTTCGCCCGTGGCCTGAAGATTGAAGTCGCAGGGCTCCCGTGCTTCGGCAGACGAGAGCGCGCAGTGTCGCGCTCGCGATTTTCCCCTTTGCGATCATCCATTTGGAGCGATTCGCTCTTCCCTTGACAGAGAGGGGGGTGTGTGGTGCAATGTGGAGGCGGTAAGTAGAAGGAGGGTGTCGGGATGCCGATCATCACAGTTCCGAGGCCGTTGCGGGAGAGGTTGGGGGAGGAGGGGGCGGAGGCGTTGGTGCAATTGATCAATCAGGCGACGGAGGCGGCTCGTGGGGATATGGTGGCGGTGGTGGAGGAGAAGTTCGAGCGGCGGTTGACGGAGGAGGCGTCGAAGTTGAGGGCGGAGGTTGGGCAGTTGCGGAGTGAGCTGGTGGAGAGGATCGAGTCGGTGCGATCGGAGTTGACGGGGAGGATCGAGTCGGTGCGGTCGGAGTTGATGGGGAAGATCGAGTCGGTGCGGTCGGAGTTGATCAAGTGGATGTTTCTGTTTTGGGTGGGGCAGATTGGGGCGGTGGTGGGCATTCTCTTCGCCTTCTTCCGGCGGTGAAGGTGGTGTGAGTGGGAGTTTTGACAAGGAGGGTGTCGGGATGCCGATCATCACAGTTCCGAGGCCGTTGCGGGAGAGGTTGGGGGAGGAGGGGGCGGAGGCGTTGGTGCAATTGATCAATCAGGCGACGGAGGCGGCTCGTGGGGATATGGTGGCGGTGGTGGAGGAGAAGTTCGAGCGGCGGTTGACGGAGGAGGCATCGAAGTTGAGGGCGGAGGTTGGGCAGTTGCGGAGTGAGCTGGTGGAGAGGATCGAGTCGGTGCGCTCGGAGTTGACGGGGAAGATCGAGTCGGTGCGGTCGGAGCTGATCAAGTGGATGTTTCTGTTTTGGGTGGGGCAGATTGGGGCGGTGGTGGGCATTCTCTTCGCCTTCTTCCGGCGGTGAAGGTGGTGTGAGTGGGAGTTTTGACAGGGAGGGTGTCGGGATGCCGATCATCACAGT
The DNA here is from genome assembly GCA_041640655.1 of bacterium. Classification (GTDB taxonomy): domain Bacteria; phylum Acidobacteriota; class Blastocatellia; order HR10; family HR10; genus HR10. Next base: position 69,289 of record JBEPZV010000007.1, on the reverse strand, counting down.
TCCGAGGCCGTTGCGGGAGAGGTTGGGGGAGGAGGGGGCGGAGGCGTTGGTGCAGTTGATCAATCAGGCGACGGAGGCGGCTCGTGGGGATATGGTGGCGGTGGTGGAGGAGAAGTTCGAGCGGCGGTTGACGGAGGAGGCATCGAAGTTGAGGGCGGAGGTTGGGCAGTTGCGGAGTGAGCTGGTGGAGAGGATCGAGTCGGTGCGATCGGAGTTGACGGGGAAGATCGAGTCGGTGCGGTCGGAGTTGACGGGGAGGATCGAGTTGGTGCGCTCGGAGTTGATGGGGAAGATTGAGTCGGTGCGGTCGGAGTTGATCAAGTGGATGTTTCTGTTTTGGGTGGGGCAGATTGGGGCGGTGGTGGGCATTCTCTTCGCCTTCTTCCGAAGATGAGTTGGTTCGATCTCCAGGTCTTCGCGTGCTGCACCTGAGGGGCCGTTGTTGCGTCATCCACGAGCTTTCCTCGCCTCTTTCGACGATACCCGGTTGGGGAACGTCACATAGTCTTCTGACTGCGTGGGGTCCCCTGTCGGCTTGGTGTCGCGCGATTGCCCTGCTGTGTGGGAGCGGAGGATAATACTCTCGGGGTGAGATTCGAAGTATGATCAGGGCGATCGCACCACAGCCGATCACCGTGCGTCGAGGACGTGTCGAAGACCTCGACCAACTGGAGGACGTCTATCGGCAGGCGTATCAGGGGCTGGAGGAGTATGCGGATACGACCACGTTTCGCATCCGCAATTATTTGAACTGGCTCTACAGCGGCGAGCCGGAAGGATTCTTCGTCGCTGAGGTCGAGGGACGGTTGATCGGATTTGTGAGCATTCACGCCGAGTGGTGGGACAAACGCTTAGGCGAGACGGGAGAGATTCACGAGATCTGCGTCCACCCCGAATGGAAGGGGAAGGGGGTGGGGCGGAGGCTCTTAGAAGCCGCCATCGCGTATGCGCGTCAGCGGGGTCGCCGATATGTGAGCCTCTGGGTGGGGGAGCGCAATTGGCACGCGCGTCGGTGGTATCGGAGCCTTGGGTTTGAAGAATGCGGTGTGCAACACGGCGAGTGGGTGCGTATGATCAAGCCGATTGAGGAGGATGCTCACGCCCAGTGAGCGATCACGTGGGCGAAGACGCGAGCGGCGATCTCTAACTCTCGAAGCGAGACCCACTCGTAGTCAGAGTGGGCGACGCCGAGGCTTCCGGCTCCGTACACGACGGCGGGAAGGCCGCGCTGCAAATAGTGAGTGGCGTCGGTGAAACTGTAATAGCCGCAGGGGGTCGGACGCTCGCCCACGATCACCTCGTGCGCGGTCTGAAGGGCTCGGACGAGGGGATGGTCCGCCGCCACCTCCGATGGTTCTGAGACATCGAGGATCGTCAGCTCTACCCCGAGCTGCGCCGCGAGTGCGAACAGTTGCTCGCAGGCCTCGCGAATGGAGACGCCCGGCAGGATGCGAATATCCATTTGAAAGCTGCAGCGATTCGGGACGACCATCGTATCGAATCCCCCCTCGATCTTCCCCAGGGTCACCCAGGGAGCCGGGGGGAACAGCGGGTGCGTTTGACTGAGGAAAGGCAAGCGTCCGATCTCCTCGATCGCGCGCATGGCTTTCAGGACGGCGTTCTCGCCGCAGTGAGGAGCGCTGCCATGCGCCGCGCGTCCGTAGACGGTGACCTCCAACTCGATGGCTCCAGCGTGTGCGATCACCGGGCGCAGCTCCGTGGGCTCGAGCACGATCGCTCCTTCGGCCTCCACGCGCACCTCGCGCGAGCCGAGGGCCGTGCGCTCCTCATCCACGACGAAGGCGATCTGGCAGGGCGCCTCCACCAGCTCGACGGCGCAGAGCAAAGCGGCGATCTGCCCCTTGCAATCCGCGACGCCGCGCCCGATGAGCCGATCGTTCTCCTGTCGCAGACGGTACGGCTCCGGATGCGTGTAGGCCGGGTAGGTGTCCACGTGCGCCGAGAAGAGCAGCGTGCTCTGGCCGCGTCGGGCGACGAGGTTCTCGCGTCCGAGGGAGGTCATCTGTCGCTCCACGCGAAACCCACAGGCCTGGAGCACGCCGGTCAGGAAGGGGTAGAGCGCTGCTTCGTTGCCGCTCGGCGTCGGCGTCTGGACGAGTATGGCTGCCAATTCGCGCACACGCGCGCGGAGCCGCTCTGAGGTCTGCTCGGAGAGATGCATGAGGCTGTGCTCATCGAAAGCGCCCTCGCTCACTTCGCCCCTCCATTGGGGAAGAGGCAGCGCGCGCGCTCGGTCGCTTTGACGACGGCTTTGATCAGCGTGACGCGCAGTCCCCCCTCTTCCAGCTCCAGGATGCCATCAATCGTGCATCCGGCGGGGGTCGTCACCGCGTCCTTGAGCTTAGCGGGATGCTCATTGGTGACGAGCACCATCTTGGCGGCGCCGAGCGTCGTTTGCGCGGCCAATTCCGTGGCCACGTCGCGCGCCAGTCCGACCTTCACTCCGGCCTCGGCCAGCGACTCGATGATGATGTAGATGAACGCCGGACCGCTCGCGCTCAGCCCCGTCACCGCATCCATGTGCCCCTCGTCGAGGATCATCGTGCGTCCGACGGCGTCAAAGAGCGAGCGGGCCAATTGCAAATGCGCCTCGGTGGCGTAACGTCCGCGGCAGAGCACGGTCATCCCGGCGCGGATGATGCAGGGGGTATTGGGCATCGCGCGCACGACGGGGACTTCGACCGGCAGCAGGCTCTCGATGAACGACGTGGGGACGGAGGCGGCCACGGAGATGAGCAGATGTCGCGGAGTGACGACCGGCGCGATCTCCTCCACCACCTCGCGCATCGTTTGCGGTTTGACGCTCAACAGGACCAATTCCGCCTGCTCGACGGCCAGGGCGTTATTGAGGGTCGTCTTCACGCCGTAGTGTTCGGCCAGGTAGTCGAGTCGCCGTTGATGCTTCGCCGTCGCGATGATGTTCTCCCGTTCGATGATCTCCGACTCGAGCATGCCGCGAATCAACGCCTCGCCGATTTTGCCGGCGCCGAGGACCGCGAGGTTTCGGTGTCGCAACATCGTCATCCCCCTCACCTTCGGTGCAGAAAATTTTCATCGTACAGGTATTGGGCGATGGCGTCAAGGCGCGGCTCCACCGAAATCGGGGGATTGGCCAAGCGGCCGCAGATGCGACGTCCGGTGAGTGCGTCCTCAAGTTGCCCCTCGTGATAGCGCAGGGTGTATTCGGGATCTTTCAAGAGGTGGCCAGTCAGCAAGGCGACGACCGTCTCCGTGGGCGCGAGCTTCCCCTGGTCTCGCAGCTTCTTGATTCCGGCCACTGTGGCGGCCGAGGCGGGTTCGCAGCCGATGCCGTCACGACCGATGGCGGCTTTCGCATCGGCGATCTCCGCCTCACTCACGGCGAGGCAGAATCCGCCGGTCGCCTCCAGGGCCTGCAGCGCTCGCCGCCAGTTCACCGGATGGCCGATGCGAATGGCCGTCGCGTGCGTCCGCGGATGGGGGACGGGCGTGATCCGCTTCGCGCCTCGCGCGACGGCATCAACAAGCGGGCTCGCCCCTTGCGCCTGCACGATCGTCAGCTTCGGGAAGCGCGCGATCAATCCCAGGTGTCGGAGCTCTTCCATCGCCTTGAAGAGCGCTGCCGAATTCCCCAGGTTCCCCCCGGGGACGACCAGATGATCCGGCACTTCCCATCCGAGCTGATCGAGCAGCTCGATGAGGATCGTCTTCTGACCCTCGATCCGGAAGGGGTTGAGAGAATTCAGGAGATACACCTCGGGTCGCGCGCTCAGCTCGCGCACCAGGTGCAAGACCGTGTCGAAGCTGGCTCCTCGGACTTGCAGCGTCACCGCGCCGTATTCGAGGGCTTGCGCCACCTTCCCCAGGGCGACGTGCTCACTCGGGATGAGGACGAGGGCGCGCATTCCGGCTCGCGCCGCATACGCGGCCATTGAGGCCGACGTGTTCCCGGTGGACGCGCAGATGAGGACGTGCGCCCTCAGCGCGCGCGCCTGACTGACGGCCACCGTCATGCCGTAGTCTTTGAACGATCCTGTGGGGTTGAAGCCGAGATGTTTGAAGAAGAGGTCGTGAACGCCCGCGTACTGAGCGGCGAAGCGAGCGCGATAGAGTGGGGTATTTCCCTCCCTCAGGGTGACGACCCATTCGGGGGCGATTGGCGGCAGGCATTCCCGAAAGCGCCAAACGCCGCTTTGATCCAGCGGGTCATCCGAGAGGCAGCGCTCGCGCCAACGTGCCCTCACGGCCTCCGACGCTCGCTCCCTCAGCTCATACGCGATCTGGAGCACATCGCCGCAGGCCGGGCAGTGGAAGAGCTTCTCCGTGAGGGGGTATCGTTGGCGGCAATCCGCGTTGAGGCATTCCAGCGCGGCTTCGCGCCAGAGGCGACACATGCCGTCTTCATCCATGCGTGCCTTCTCCTCCACGATGTCGCCGCGCGGCTTGAGCGAAAGTCGTCAGCGATCTGCGTCCCTCACCGACCGACGCCCGCGGGCGAAAAGAAGATGGCGCGCCCGACTGGATTCGAACCAGCGACCTTCGGCTCCGGAGGCCGACGCTCTGTCCAACTGAGCTACGGGCGCGCCCCCACGCATAGAGCGCCGAAGAAAAGATACATCCTCTCCGGCGCCTTTGTCCAGAAGGGAAGAGGGGCCGGCCCTCTCTCTCAACATTGTGCCACCGCTCGGCGCGGGTTTTCTTGGAGAGCGATGATTGACCCATCGTCGGGTCTGTGAAATGATTCTTCCGGAGAATTCGGAGGATGAGGGACGGCGTATGGAGGCCACGTACATCGTGATCATGGCCGGTGGGTCGGGCACGCGGTTTTGGCCAGCAAGTCGGGCGCGACGACCGAAGCAGTTTCTGAGCATCACGGGACCACGTCCGATGATCGAGGAGACGTATCTGCGCGTGGCTCCCTTGGTCGAGGACTCGCGCATTCTGATCGTCACCAATCGGGAGCATGCGCCTCTGGTGCGGGAGATCTTCTCGGGCCGAGCCGTGCGGATTCTGGTGGAACCGGAGGGGCGGAATACGGCGCCGTGCATTGGCCTGGCAGCGTGGCACGTGCAGCGCGAGGCGGGCGATGCGGTGCTCATCGCCGTGCCCTCGGATCATTTCGTCTCTGATGAGGAGGCCTTCCGAACGGCGCTTCAGGCGGCGGCCGCGCTCGTCCGCGCTGGCGGCATCGCCACCTTGGGGATTACCCCCACGCGCCCGGAGACGGGATATGGGTACATCCTCAAGGGCGCCGCCTGCGAGCCCGTCCTCGGGCAGGCCGTCTACCGAGCAGAGCGCTTCGTCGAGAAGCCCGATCTGGAGACGGCCCGACACTACGTCATCAGCCGACAGTATCTGTGGAATAGCGGCATCTTCGCTTTCACCACGAGCACCATCTTGCGCGAGATCCGGAAGCATCTGCCCCGTTTGGCCGAAGCGCTCGCCCGATTGGACGAAGGGGCGCGCCATGGCGCGTACGAGCCGACGCTGGAGGCCGTCTACCGTCAGGTCGAGGCGATCTCGATTGATTACGGCATCATGGAGAAGACGCAGGAACCGATCTACGTCCTCCCGGTGACCTTCGGATGGAATGATGTCGGCAGTTGGCAGGCCGTGCATCAACTGCGCGCCCGCGATCATGATGCGGCGCGAAACCTCACGCTCGGCGACGCCGTGCTCATTGATGTGAGGGATTCGCTCATCTATTCGCAGACGGGGCGGCTCGTCGCCGTGCTCGGGCTGGAGGGCGTCATGATCGTGGATACGCCCGATGTCTTGCTCGTCGGCGATCTCGCGCGCTCGCAGGACGTGCGTCAATTCCCGGAGCGGTTGCGGCGCGAAGGCCGGGAGGAATTGTGTTGACGGCGCAGAGGGAGCGGCGGCGCGCGCTCGACGGCGGGTCCGCTCCTCACCGAGAGCAGCTGACGAGGGGCAGAGGGAGTGAAGCCATGCGACCGAGAGTCCGAATCGCACTTTCGACCACGCTCGCCGAAGCCGACATCCTTGCTCGCGATCGGCTCCGCGTGCGGCTCGTGAACGAAGCGAACAAATCGGCGATCAAGGCGCTCTTGCGGCTGGTGGAGGTGCCCGAGGAGTTGCTCTTGCAGGCTGAAGGCGCGGACGAAGAGACCACGTCTCCGCGCCATACGCTCATCCTGGAAGTGGATCCGCGCGGGGGGCCGGAGCAGGGGAATGGGAAGATCCTGGCCGATGTGCTCCCCATGCTCTATGGTTCCTCACGGGACGTTCATCTCATTCTCCACCACCTGGTGAAGCGGGGCGATGCGCTCTCGGCCGATCTCCTCGGCTACGAACCGTGAGAGAGTTCGCGGCGCCGTTGCTCGGCGATGACCTCGTCCATTTGCTTGAGCTGGTGGATGAGCCAGGGCAGCGGCAGGATCACGCCGAGAGCCGCCACCAGCAGAGCGACCGAGAGGAGCGCCATGCCGAATACGATGTACATGCCCACCGGATGATCGGCCCATCGTCGCGCGATCACGACGCCGAGGGCCAGCGCGCAGCTCGTCAGGAACAAGATGGCCGCTACGCGCACCATTTTATCCGCCCGTCGCGCGAGGAGGGCGCGTTGTCCTTCCATCCATTGCACCGTCTTCATCGCATCGTTCCCGGGTGAGGGAAGCATCATAGCGTGAGCGAGCGGAAAAATCGAGTCGGACCGGCATTCGCCCTGCCGCGCAGCTTGGTGTTCTGGAACCCTCGCCTCGATGCCGCTGGCGCCCGCCGGTCCGCGGATGCTCCCTCGGTTGTCGTCATCCGGGGAGCGCGGTAGAATATGGCCCCTCATCTGAGGAGGGGCGGGAGGAGTGGCGTGACGCGACGACCGTTTCGATGCTCGCTCCGTGTGGGGGTCAGGATTGTGCGAGGACTTCACCATCTGGTGGGGGGAGAGCGAAAGAGGGTCTCTCTCGGCTTGAGTCTGACAATTCTGCTGGTGCTGCTCGCCCCGGTCCCCCCGGCAGCGGGGCGCTGGCAGACGATCGGCTCGGCCCGCTCGGTCACGCGCGAAGCTCGTGGGGTGACGCTCGAGTGTCAAAACGCGCGGCTTCAGGTCACCGTCCTCGCTGCTGATCTCGTTCGCGTTCGGATGCGACCGGAAGGAGTGCTGGGCCTTGATGAGAGTTGGGCCGTCGTCAAGACCGAGTGGCCCCCTGTCCCCGTCGAGATCGCGGAGAGCCGCAGCGACATTCGCCTGATCACGTCGGAGCTGATCATCGAAGTGGGGAAATCCCCCTGTTCAGTAACGATCCGCGACGCGCGGGGTGAGATTGTCGTGGCGGAGGCCCCGGGGTCGGGCATGATGTGGAACGGACAAGACGTGCGCGTCTGGAAAGTGATGCCGCCAGACGAGTATTACTATGGCCTGGGGGAGCGGGCGGGGCCACTTGAGCATCGCGGTCGCGTGTACGTCAATTGGAACACAGATGCCTACGGCTATCAGCGCGGGACCGATCCGCTCTATCAATCCATCCCGTTTCTGCTGGCGCTCCGTCAAGGCCGCAGCTACGGGATCTTCTTCGACAACACCTATCGTTCGAGCTTCGATCTGGGGGGCACGCGGCGCGACCGGTTTTCATTCGGGGCCGAAGGGGGTGAGCTGGACTACTATATCTTCTACGGTCCTGAGCCGAAGAAGGTCCTCGAGCGATACACGGAACTGGTGGGGCGTATGCCGCTGCCCCCTCGATGGGCGCTCGGCTATCAGCAATCTCGCTGGAGCTACGAACCGGAGCAGCGCGTGCGGGAGATCGCCGCGGAGTTTCGCCGACGCCGGATCCCGTGCGATGTGATCTATCTCGACATTGACTACATGGACGGCTTTCGCAGCTTCACCGTTGACGCGCAGAAGTTCCCGAATTTTCGTCAGATGATTGCAGATCTGGCGCGGATCGGCATGAAGGTCGTCGCCATTATTGATCCGGGGATCAAACGGGAGCCCGGCTATTGGGTGTACGATGAGGGGCTCAAGGGCGGACATTTCGTCCGGATGCCGGATGGCTCGCTCTACACGGGCGTCGTCTGGCCGGGCGAGTGCGTCTTCCCCGATTTCGCGCGGGAAGAGACCCGGCGGTGGTGGGGCGATCTGTATCGGGGGTTGGTGGAAGCGGGGGTTCACGGATTTTGGAACGATATGAACGAGCCCGCCGTCTTCGTGGAGACGGATCGGCTGACGGAGCGCACGATGGCGCTGGAGGCCGTTCATGAAGCTCACGGTCGCCGCACTGATCATCGCCGAGTGCACAATGTCTACGGCCTGCTCATGGCGCGGGCGACGTTCGAGGGCCTGAAACGGCTTCGGCCCGGTCAGCGCCCCTTCATCCTCACACGCGCTTCGTATGCGGGCGGCCATCGCTATGCGGCCACCTGGACTGGAGACAACACGGCCAGTTGGGAACACCTGCAGCTGTGGATCCCGATGGTGCTCAATCTCGGCCTCTCCGGACAGCCGTTCGCGGGACCGGACATCGGGGGGTTCGCGGGGAATCCCAGCGCGGAATTGTACACGCGATTCCTCCAGGCCGGCGTCTTCAGCCCTTTCTGTCGCGGGCATTCGCAGAAAGGGACGCAGGATCGCGAACCGTGGGCCTTCGGTCCCGAGTATGAGGCGCTCAATCGCCAGGCCATTGAGCTGCGCTATCAGCTTCTGCCTTACCTCTACACGGTCTTCGAAGAAGCCGCGCGAACGGGCGTGCCCGTGATGCGGCCGTTGTTCCTGGAGTATCCGGCGGATCGGCGAACCTATCGGTTAGACACGGCGTTTCTACTGGGTCGCGACCTGCTCATTGCACCCGTGCTCGTGGAGGGCGCGCGTTCGCGCGAGGTGTATGTCCCCGAGGGCGAATGGTTCGATTTCTGGACCGGCGAGAAGATCATCGGCCCGCGACAGGCGCGCGTCGAAGCCCCATTGGATCGCGTGCCGATCTTCGTGCGCGGTGGGGCGATCATTCCTATGCAGCCCGTCGTTCAATATGTGGATGAGGTGCCGGTTGATCCGCTCATCCTCAACGTCTTCCCCGGGCGCGTGTGCGAGGGCGCGCTCTACGAGGATGATGGCGTGAGCGATGACTTTCAGCGCGGCCGATACGCGCGCACGCGGTTTGGGTGTCGGGTGTCAGCTGAGGGGATCGTTGTGGAAGTCGGTCGGCGGGAGGGGAGCTATATGCCGCCCTCGCGCGCGTATTTATTGCGGATCACGGCCGTTGAGCGAGAACCAGAGCGCGTCCTGCGCTCGGGAGAGGAGCTGGTTCGGGTTCAGACCCTCGCGGCACTGGAACGACGCGCCGAGGGATGGAGCTACGATCCGGTGCGACGGATCGTGTGGGTGAAATTCCCCGACGGCGGCCGGGCCGTGACAATAGCGGTACGCTGAATCGCTCGCTGGAAGAGAAGGAGGGAGACGGGATGGGCCGAGACGTCGGGCGCGAGGTGTGGAGCAGCGGTCGAAAGGGTCTGATCCTTTGTCTGTTCAGCCTCCTTCTGCAATCCCCGCTGTCGGCCGTCTCGTTCTTCGCGCAGGTTCGTCCGGCGGCCTCCCGCAAGGCGAGTGAGGCCCAGTGGCGGCACTTCCGCGAATACATCCGGCGGAGTTGGCGTATCCTTCAACGCACGCCACGCGACCTGGCGCGTGCGGCCGAGGATCCGAAGTTCCCCCCTCCGGCTGGGAAGTGGCTCATCTACGTCTCCCCGAAGGAGGAGAGGGCAGCGCTGGAGGCTCGCGTGCGCGAGCTCCTTTCCCAAGAGGAGCTCGCGCGGATCGAATGGCGGCGCTTGCCCGATGATCCCATGGCGATTCGGGAGCATGGCTTGCTCTATCTCCCCCATCCCTATGTTGTGCCGGGCGGTCGCTTCAACGAGATGTACGGTTGGGACAGTTACTTCATTGCCCTTGGTCTCTTGCGCGAAGGGGAGATCGAGCTGGCCCGAAGCCTGGTGGAGAATTTTCTCTACGAGATCGAGCACTATGGGAAGGTTCTCAATGCCAACCGCACGTATTACCTGACGCGCTCGCAGCCGCCTTTTCTCAGCCGGATGATCCTCGACGTCTATGAGCGCACGAGAGACCGGAGGTGGTTGGCGAAGACGATCCCGGCGCTGGAGGCGTATTACCGTTACTGGACCGAGCCGCCGCACGGGGTGTCGGAGACGGGGCTGTCACGCTACTACGATTCGGGTCAGGGACCGGCTCCCGAAGTGCTCGCGCACGAACGCGACGCGCAGGGGCGGACACACTACGATCGCGTCCGGGAGCACTACCGCCGGCATCGGGTGACGGATTACGACGTGTCCCTCTTCTATGATCCGGAGACCGATCGGCTCACCGATCTCTTCTACATCGCCGATCGTTCGATGCGCGAATCGGGGTTTGATCCCTCGAACCGTTTCGGGCCGTTCAATGCCGGCGTCCTTTTCTACAATCCCGTGTGCTTGAACTCGCTGCTGTATGTGATGGAGCGGGACGTGGCGCGCATTCTCCGGGAGTTGGGGCGTTCTGCAGAGGCGCGTGTGTGGGAGCGCCGGGCGCGCCTGCGTCGGGCTCGGATCAATCGGTGGCTCTGGGACGAAGAAGCGGGTCTCTACTTCGACTACAACTTCGTGACGCGGAAGCGGCGCGCGTATCCCTTCGTCACGACGTTCTTCCCTCTCTGGGCGGGAATCGCCACGCCGCGACAAGCGGCGCGCGTCGTCGCGAATCTCCCGCTCTTTGAGCGGGCGGGGGGGATACAAACGAGCACTCAGGTGACAGGCAATCAGTGGGACGCTCCGTACGGATGGGCTCCGATGCAGGTGATCGCGGTGAAGGGACTTCGCCGATATGGGTATCATGCGGCGGCCAATCGCATCGCCATCAACTTCATCTCTCTGGTGTTCAAGGAGTTTCTCGAACACGGGGCGATCTTCGAGAAGTATGACGTCGTGCGTCGCGAATCGGACGTCGCCGCCGGATTGCGTTTCGGGTATGCGGCCAACGAGATTGGCTTCGGGTGGACGAACGCTGCCGTCCTGGAGCTCTTCAGCGAGTTACCCGTATCGGAACGTCCGAACGTTCGTTGTTTGGATGGCGTGGGCATCGGCCGAGGGTCTCAGCGCCGTTGCGTGCCCGGCGAGAGGGCCGATACAATGAATGCCTCTGGGCAGGCGCGGCCAAACCCGTAGGGAGAAGATCGCCATGAGGGGAAGACATCGTGTCCGATGGTTCTGTGGAGTGACCCTGCTTCTTGTTCTCGTTCTGGAAGGAGGGAGTGACGTGTGGGCTCCTCGAAGGGCCTCGGCGCAAGACCGCTGGAATGTGCCTGAGTCGGCGAAGAAGATGAAGAATCCGATCCGAGCCACAGCCGCTTCGATCCAGAAGGGGAAGCGCCTCTTCGCCGAGCATTGTGCCATGTGTCATGGCGATGGGGGCAAGGGCGACGGCCCCATGGCGGAAGCCCTGGAGACGAAGCCGGCCGACTTGACCGACCGCGCGCGGATGGCGTCGCAGAGCGACGGGGAGCTGTTCTGGAAGATCTCGAAGGGCAATCCGCCGATGCCCGATTTTGAGAAGACGTTGAGCAAGGAGGAGATCTGGCATCTGGTGAACTACCTGCGCGCGCTCGCGCGATAGGGGCGCCGCTTCGGCCTCACGTCCAGCGGGTGAGGATCGTCTCTCGCTGGAAGAGGCGAGCGCCGATCCTCAAGACGATCACGTCAAGGGCGAGCAACACGGCCGCTCCCAACCACACCCACCGGGCGCGGAGCAGGAAGAAGCCGCGCATCTGCATGATGAAGAGCGCCATGATCGGCAGGATCAAGAGAACACCGATCTGTTGCGCCGTGCGCGGGTCTTTCGCGCGCGAGGAGACGATCACCCCAAGTCCCAGGCTCAGGATGGCGACCAGTGGGCCGATGAGGAAGATGAGGCTGAGCCCGACGGGATTCACCACGTGAGAGAGCACCTCCGCGGGGCTCAGCGCGCGCATCAGGAGCACATAGAGCCCGAAGGTGATCCAGGTCAACAGCGTGGCCGGAAGTGCGGCCGCCAGGCTCTTCCCCCACAGCAACTCCGTCGTCCGGATGGGCGTCGCCAGCAGCGGCTCGAGCGTGCGATTCTGCTTCTCCCCCACAATGCTGTAGGTCGCGATGGAGAGCGCGCCCAGAATTGGGATGAGCAGGAACATGAGGGTGAACTGCCGAAAGAGGTAGATGTGGAAGACCAACAGCGGATCCACGCGCCTCAGGTCGGGTTCGGCGCGGCCCAGCAGCTCCGCCATGCGCTGGACGTTGCGATCGTTCCACCCTGAGGGATCAAGCAGGGGGACGAGGATGACCAGGGCGAACGGGAGGAGGAGGAAGACCACGGCCGGCGCCACCATCGAGAGCATGAGCAGGCGATGCCGTCGGAGATCGGCCCATTCTTTCTGCAGGATGACGAGGATGGGAGACATGGGCTCACCTGGCCAACGACGCTTCTGCTCGATCGGAGGCAGAGGGGAGAGCGGACGTCCCTCCTTCCTCCTCGATCAGCCGGAGATAGATCTCCTCCAGCGAATGTTCCTCCTCGGTGAGGAAGCGGATGGCGGCTCCGACCTCGACGAGCGCGCGCACGAGGATGGGGTTTTGCCGCTCCGGATCCGAGAGCGCGATCAGGAGCCGCCGATCCTCCTGCTGCACGTCGAGCACAAAATCGAGGGCGCGCACGCGCTCCAGGATGCGGTCGGTCACAGCCTCCAACGTGACGATGATGCGCCGTCCGAAGAGCCGACGGCGCAGGGCTTGGGGGGTATCCAGAGCGATCGGGCGCGTCTTCAGGACGAGGATGCGATCGCACAAGCGCTCGGCCTCGTCCAGGTTGTGCGTGCAGAGGAGGATGGTTCGCCCTTGTCCCTTGAGATCGGCGATGAACTCGCGCACGACTTTGGTCATCTGCGGATCCAGCCCCGAGGTCGGCTCATCCAGAAGCAGGACCTTCGGCTCGTGCACGAGGGCGCGGGCCAAGGCCAATTTCTGCTTCATGCCCTTGGAGAACGTCCCGACGGGATCATCTCGCCGATCCCAGAGCTCGAGCAGGCGCAGGTACTTCTCGACCTGTCGAGCGACGTTCGAGACGCCATAGAGCTTGGCGTAGATCTCCAAATTCTCTCGCGCGCTCAATCGCTCGTAGAGACCCGGCGCCTCGGTCACGATCCCGACCAGGCGTCGGATCGCCGCATCCTGCTCCCCCACGCGATACCCCTCGATGAGGGCCTCCCCCGATGTGGGGGAGATGAGCGCGGCGAGCATGCGCACGGTCGTCGTCTTCCCCGCGCCGTTGGGCCCGAGCAGGCCGAAGATCTCCCCAGATCGAATCTCCATCGTGAGGGCTTCGACTGCGACTGTCCCGTCGTAGACCTTCGTCAGCTCTCTGGTCGTGATCATCGGTCAGCCCCACTGGCGAATCATCTCGCAGCGCCCCTTGAACTCGGCCTCCAGCGCGAGCACGGTCGCCTCCAGCCGCTCGGCCGCCGAGAGGAAATCCTCCGGCGGCTCCGTGCGCAGCCTCTCGAGCTGGACCTGTACGGCGCGCACCTGTTCCTGGAGCACCACTTCGTACTGATAGAGCAGATCGAGCATGGCTTCGTTCACCGGGCGCTCGGTGAAGAAGGCGGTCGCCCCATAATCAGGCGCTCCGAGATCGTGCAGCAGCGCGCGCACCTTCTCGCGGACGCGCTCCAGGGGCAGGACTTCGATGAACTGCCCGGCCCGAGTCCACTCGCCGATGAGCTGCTCAAGCGGCTCGAGCACTTCGCCGAGCCGCTCGCTCAAGTACTGCCGGTAGAGGGCATCTTGCTCCCGACGAGAGGCGTGATCGGTGTACCCTCGATAGGCGGGGAGAACGCTCTGCAGTCGCTCCACCCATTCGTTGATCGGTGAGAGATGCGCTTCCTCGCTCATGACGCCTTTCCTCCTGTGGGATCGCCGGGGCACCGGCGCGCGCTCACAGCGGAATATTCCCGTGCTTGCGCGGCGGATTCGTATCGCGTTTGGTGTCGAGCATCTCCAGGGCGCGAATCAATTTCGGGCGCGTGAGACGGGGCTCGATCACCTCATCAATGAATCCGCGTTCGGCGGCGACGTAGGGGGAGGCGAACTTCTCCTCGTACTCGCGAATGCGCTCGCGGCGGACGGCCTCCGGATCGCGCGCGCTCTGAATCTCCCGGCGATACAGGATGTTGACGGCGCCCTCGGGCCCCATGACGGCGATCTCGGCCGTGGGCCAGGCGAAGTTCACGTCCGTGCGCAGGTGCTTCGAGCCCATGACGCAATAGGCGCCGCCGTAAGACTTCCGCGTGATGACCGTGATCTTCGGCACAGTGGCCTCGGCGTAGGCGTAGAGCAGCTTCGCTCCATGTCGGATGACCCCACGGTGCTCCTGATCCACGCCGGGGAGAAAGCCCGGCACATCCTCGAACGTGATGATCGGGATATTGAAACAGTCGCAGAAGCGCACGAAGCGGGCCGCCTTGACCGAGGCGTCGATGTCCAACACACCCGCCAGATACGCGGGCTGATTGGCCACGATCCCGACGGGACGCCCGTTGAGGCGCGCGAATCCGATGACGATGTTCGGCGCGAAGTGCTCCTGCACCTCCAGGAAGTATCCGTCGTCCACGACCAAGTGAATGACATCCCGAATATCATAGGGCAGATGCGGCTCGGCCGGCACCAGCGTATCCAAGCGCTCCTCGGTGCGATCCACGGGATCGTGGCAGGGTCGCCGCGGGGGATCCTCCAGGTTGTTCGACGGTAGGAACGAGAGCAATTCGCGGATGAGGGTCAAGCATTCCTCTTCTGTGTCCACGGCGAAGTGGGCGACACCACTCTTGGTGTTGTGCGTCATCGCGCCGCCCAGCTCTTCCTTGGTCACCTCCTCGTGCGTGACCGCGCGGATGACGTCCGGTCCCGTGATGAACATGTAGCTGGTGCGCTTGGTCATGATGATGAAGTCGGTGAGGGCCGGACTGTAGACGGCGCCTCCGGCGCACGGCCCCATGATGGCCGAGATCTGCGGCACGACGCCCGAGGCGAGCACGTTGCGCAGGAAGATCTCGGCATATCCCGCGAGCGAGGCCACGCCCTCTTGAATGCGCGCCCCTCCGGAATCGTTCAGGCCGATGATGGGAGCCCCGACCTTCATGGCCAGGTCCATGATCTTGCAGATCTTCTCAGCGTTGGTCTCCGAGAGTGATCCCCCGAAGACGGTGAAATCCTGCGCGAAGACGAAGACCGTGCGTCCCTCGATCTTCCCCCATCCGGCGATGACCCCATCGCCGAGATAGTGCTGATCGGCCATGCCGAAGTCCGTGCACCGATGCTTCTTGAATTTGTCGACCTCCTCGAAGGTGCCCTCATCCAGAAGATATTCGATGCGCTCGCGCGCCGTCATCTTCCCTTCGGCGTGCTGACGCGCCACGCGCTCAGGGCCACCGCCGGCCTCGGCTGCCCGGTTCAGCTCGCGCAGCTGCTGCAGCTTCTCCTCCAGCGTCACCCGCGATGACATGCGCATCCTCCGGCCGCGCAGCCGCATCCGCCCGCGGAGCGGAAGCTCGCGATGGTCTTGCGCGTAGCGCTCAGAGCGAACGAAGAGTAGACCCGCTCGCACGCCGTGCTCCCGCATCGCGGACAGACGATCCGCGTCGCGGGCGAGAGCACCAGCTTCTCGAACTTCTCGCCGCACTTCTCGCAAACGTACTCGTACATCGGCATCGCCCGCCTCCTTCGGAGGCCCCCTCCCTCTGCGCCGAGGAGGGGAGCTCCATCGCCTCACTCATTCGGCATACACTCTATCAAACGGTCGCCGAGCGGGCAAGAAACGAGTTGGCCCGATGTCATTCACCGAGCAGTTCTTCGATCTTTCGGCTCATCCGCTCCACATGCGTCCCCGCCCAGTAGAGGCGGGAGCAACCCGGGCAGAGGTGCACGTCCGTTTGCTCCTCATACACGTTCTGGGGAAGGCGCGAGCGCACGGCCTCTTTCTCCACAGCGACCAGCAGGGCGTTGCATTCCGGGCAGCGGGTGAAAGCGCGGATGAGATCGCGCAGGTGGAATTCGGCGAGGACTTCCCGAAGCTGATCCTCCCATCGCGCGCTCTTGACCAGATAGCCATTGACCCGACAGTCGCGGAGCAAGCGCGCGTCCTTGGTGAGGAGCGTGCGCTCTTCGGCCTCCGCGATCGCGATGAGCTGCTCGTCGCTCGCGTCGGGGCGATAGACGACGTCGAAGCCCAGAAGCCGAAGCCAACGCGCGAGGCGACCGAGCATGACGTCCACGACGAACTTCATGGGCGCAAGTATCCGGCCTCCCGCAACCACGCCTCCGTGCGGCGCATCCCCTCCTCGAGCGAGATGCGGGGGACGTAGCCGAGGCGCGCCTTTGCTTTCTCGATCCGGAACGCGGCGCGGTGCTGCAGATAATCCACCACCTTCGGGCTGAGCGGTGGCGTGCGACCGCGCGCGCGAAAGGCCCATCCGGCCAGGTGCAAAAGGAGCTTCGCCGGCGCCGCCGGAAGCTGCGGCACGGCCTCCCGACCGAGCATCCGCGCATAGTGGCCGAAGAATTCCCTCCAGGTCGTCGCCCGCCCATCCGTGATGATGAACGCCTCGCCGAGGACCGCATCGTTGGCGAGCGCCAGCAGGATCGCATCCACGACATTGTCCACGTAGACGTGATTGCAGATGCCGTCGGCGCGACCCAGCAGGAATAGGCGATTCGCCTTCAGCAGCTCGATGATGCGGATCGTCCAATGTTGCGAGCGCGGGCCATAGACGATCCCCGGTCGGAGGACGACCAGGGGCACGCCGCGCTGACGGAAGTAGTCGAAGGCGATCTTCTCCGCTTCGATCTTCGTATCGCAATAGGCGTTCCCGCAGGGCTGATACGGGAAGGATTCATCCGTGCCATCCCGGGGGAAGATCCCGTAGACGGCGACGCTGCTCAGGTGCACGACGCGCTCGGCGCCGCTTCGCGCCGCCGCTTCCAGCACATGGCGCGTGCCCTCGACGTTGCTCTGCCAGAACTCCTCCCAACGCCCGCGCTCAGTGACGCGAGCGGCGCAGTGAATGATGACGTGAGCACCGGTGGCGGCCTCGCGCAACGTCTCCGGATGCGTGATGTCTCCGAAGGCGATCTCGATCGGCAACGATCGCAGCCCTTCCGCCTTCGCCGGATCGCGCACGAGCGCGCGAATCGAGACCCCGCCATGTTCCAGAAGGCGTTCGATCACCCGCCGCCCGATCAGGCCCGTGGCTCCTGTGACGAGCATGCGTTTCCCGATGAGGTTCATACGGTCGCTCCCTGCTCAGGAGGACGCTGCCGGCGAGCTTATCCCAGACGCCTTCTTCGGACGCGCGGCGCTCATTCTTCTTAAGTTGCCCGACGCCTCATCGCGAGGTCATCGAGTGGGGGGCGACGCGGGGAGAAGCTGCGGGCTGCAACGCTTCCCACAAAATCCGCCCCGTCGCGTTCGCCGGATATTCGATCCGCAGTGCCGCCGCGAGCGTCGGCGCCAGATCGGCCGGCGTGCACGTGCTCCGGTAGATCCCCGGAGTGATGCCGCGGCCGAAGAGGATCAGCGGGACATGGGCATCATAGCTGTAAGGCGAACCGTGCGTCGTTCCCGTCCGACCGCCGGAGATGAACGCGAACGGTTCGGGGATGAGGATGAGGTCCGGGCTGCGCCCAGGATGGAAGCTTCCGGCTACGCGCCGACTGATGGGGTCCTCGTGGACCCCTCCGGCCAGCAGCTGCGTTCGCGCGTAATATCGAGCGAGGCCGGGCACCTTCAGGGCGGCTTCCCCGGCCACTCGTTCCACATCGGCAATGTCGAGATGCTTCTGAGCGATCGCCTCGCGATTGAGATAAAGGAATCCACTGGAGAGCAGCGGGAGCGCCCGAGGCTCGATCCACGGTCCCTCTCCGAAGCGCGCGCTCACGGCGTCCTCGATGGCTTGACGCACGGCCGCCGGGGAGATGCGCCGACCGCCGAGCTTCAGGCGAGCGGCCTCTTCGGGAATCGGCGCCACCCCATGATCGGCCGTGAGGGCCAAGATATAGTTGGAGCCGAGTCGCGCGTCGAGATAGGTCAAGAGCGCGGCCACCACCTGGTCGGTCCGCAACGTCAGATCCGCGACTTCGTGGCTGTAGGGGCCGAAGGAGTGGCCGACGAGATCGTTCGTCGAGAGGCTGATCGCCAGAAGGTCGGGGAATTCATCGTGTCCCAATCGCTCGCTCTCGATCGCGCGCTTCGCCAGCTCGATGAGCACCTCATTGGCGAAGGGGGTGAAGGTGAACGCCGTATAGAAGGCCGGTCCAGGTTGCGCGAGACCGCCTGTCAGATGATGCGGGAACGTGCGCCCGCCTCCCGGCAGCGGCGTCTCTTCCGGCCGATCGTCCGCCGCCGCGAGCGCATACACGGCTTCGGGGAAGGATTTCTCCCACCGCGCGCCGAAGTACCGATCGGCCGGACGCGTCGCATTGAAGCGCGCGATCCATTCGGGCAGCACATTCGCATAGTAATCGCTCGTGATGAAGGCGCCGCTCGATTCGTCGAACCACAGGGCGAGATTGGCGAGCTTCCCCCCCAGGAGGATGGCCGAGCGGTCCTTATACGAGAGCGCGATCACTTTCGATCGGAAGTTCGTGCTCAGGCGCAACTCGTCTCCGAGCGTCGTGCCGATCAATCGGTGAGGAGAGGAGGCGCGCCCGGAGGGGGCGCCGATGACGCGTCGGGCGGGATCGGAGACGCTCGTCACCACCTGGCCCGTCTCGCGCTCGTACCATTCGTTGTTGATGATCCCATGCGCGGCGGGCATCGCTCCCGTGGCGATCGTCGCATGGCCGGGAGCCGTCACCGTCGGGGCATGTTCGTACTGACAGTTGACGAAGACGGCCCCATAGGTGAGGAGTCGGCGGAATCCCCGATCGCCGAAGAAGGGCTCGAACCGAAGCAAGTATTCTTCGCGAAATTGATCAATGACCAGCAGCACGATCAAGCGGGGACGATCCGGAGCGTTCCGCCGCTGCGCCGGGGAGGAGAAGACGGTGAGGACCAGAATGATGAGAGGCGCAAGAAGGCGTCTGGAGATGACGCTCATTCCCCACATCTCCTTGATGGTCTTCTTCGAAACGAGCTCCATGCGATGTCCGCTTCAGCGATCATACGGAGGAGAGCAGATGACCGAGCTTCTCCTTCTTCGCGCGCAGATAGGCCACCGTCTCCTCGCGGGGTTCGACCTCCAGCGGTACGCGCTCCACGATAGCTAATCCCGCCTTTCGCAGGGCCGCGATCTTCTGCGGATTATTCGAGAGGAGGCGGATCTGCCGAATGCCGAGCGCGCGCAGGATGGCCACGCAGTCCTCATAGGACCGTTCGTCCGGGGCGAAGCCCAACCGCAGATTCGCCTCCACGGTATCGAGCCCTTGATCTTGGAGCGCATAGGCTCGAATCTTGTTCAGCAAGCCGATGCCCCGCCCCTCCTGCTGCTGATAGATGAGGACACCGGTGCCCTCCTGCTCGATCACTTCCATGGCGCGGCGCAGTTGCTGCCCGCAATCGCATTTGATCGAGTGGAAGACATCGCCCGTCAAGCATTGGGAATGGATGCGGACCAGGCAGGGACGATTCGGGGAGAGTTCCCCTTTGGTCAACACGATGTACTCGCGCCCGCTCTGACGTTCCCGAAAGCCGAGCACGCGAAACTCCCCGATCTCAGTCGGGAGCCGCGCTTCGGCCACCTTCTCCATGTGGAGCGGTGCTGCTGATTCGCTCGCGATTCGGCGATCTCCGTTTCCCGCCATGCTCTTCCCTCCAGATCTTGCCGGAAGCGCCGTGCCTCCCCATTCGTCGAAGCGGAAATTATCTCACATTCGGAAGCATTCGGCAATTTCCGGCCTTGGCGAGGAGCCGCTTGACAGTCGCGGGCGTTCGGCTCATAATCGCCACTCGCGGCTCGGGAGGGGGATGAGGTGAGCGAAGCCGTGGGAGCCATCTCACGAGGAGGCGAAGGAGCATGACGCGTCAACTCTTCGCGAAGAAATCGGTCGAAGCTTTGAGAGCCGAAGCGTTCGATGCGGAGCATGGTTTGCGGCGGGCCCTGGGGCCAATCAACCTCGTCTCGCTGGGGATCGGAGCCATCATCGGCGCGGGGATCTTCGTTTTGACCGGGAACGCGGCGGCACAGTATGCCGGTCCGGCGATCGTGCTCTCGTTCGTGCTGGCGGGGATCGGCTGCGCGTTCGCGGGACTGTGTTACGCGGAGATGGCCTCGATGATCCCCATCGCCGGAAGCGCCTACACGTATTCGTACGCCACCATGGGGGAATTCTTCGCTTGGATCATCGGCTGGGACCTGATCTTGGAATATTCGCTCGGCGCGGCCACGGTCGCCATCGGGTGGTCCGGATACGTCGTGAGCTTCCTGCGCGATCTCGGGATCGAGATCCCGCCGCAGTTGACCGCAGCCACGGGGACACGGCTCGTCCAGGTGCCGGGCGAGGGATGGCGCACCCTGACTGAGGAGTTGGCGCGGCATCTGGCGGAGAAGGGGATAGATGTCGCCGCGCTGCCGCAGGTGACGGCGCTCTTCAACTTGCCGGCCGTCTTTGTCATCGCCCTGGTGACGGCGATCCTCGTCATCGGGATCAGAGAGTCGGCCACCGTGAACAATGTCATCGTCGGGATCAAGATCGCTGTCCTCTTGATCTTCTGCGTGGCGGGCTTGGCCTATCTGATCCAGCATCCGGAGGTGTGGCGGGAGAATTGGCGCGAATTCATCCCCCCCAACCAAGGGGAGTTCGGCAAGTACGGATGGAGCGGCATCCTGCGCGGCGCGGGCGTGATCTTCTTCGCCTATATCGGCTTCGATGCCGTCTCGACGGCCGCGCAAGAGGCGAAGAATCCGCAACGAGATATGCCGATCGGGATTCTCGGGAGTTTGGCCATCTGTACGCTCCTCTATATCCTCGTCTCGGGCGTGCTGACGGGCGTCGTGCATTATTCGCGGTTGCTCGTCCCGGACCCGGTCGCCGTGGGGATTGATGCGACCGGGCTCACGTGGTTGGCGCCGATTGTGAAGCTCGGAGCGATCGGTGGTCTGACCTCGGTGATCCTGGTCATGTTGCTCGGGCAGCCGCGCATCTTCTGGACGATGGCGCGTGATGGATTGCTCCCTCAAACGTTCGCGAAGGTGCATCCGCGATTCCGAACGCCCTACATCACGACGATCGTAACGGGCCTCGGCGTGGCGATCGCCGCCGGTCTCTCGCCTATCCACGTCGTGGGCGAACTGGTCAGCATCGGGACGTTGCTCGCGTTCGTGCTCGTCTGCATGGGCGTGCTCGTCTTGCGCTACACGAATCCGGAGGTGCCGCGCCCGTTCCGCACGCCCCTGGTGCCCGCTGTGCCGATCCTCGGAGCCCTGATCTGCCTGGCGCAGATGGTTGGATTGCCCTGGCACACGTGGGAACGCTTGATCATCTGGATGGCGATCGGGTTTGTGATTTACTTCTCCTACAGCGTTCACCGGAGTCGGATCCGGCGCGCGGTTCCGGGGACTTCCGCAGGGAGGTGAACGCGTGACGGCAAGGAGAGCCTGAAGGTATGGAGGCGGGACACTATGGCGCGACCAGGTGAGGTCGTCGTTCATCGTGAGGAGGCGTTTGTTCGGGGACTCGGCTTATTCGATTCGACGATGATCGTCGCCGGGTCCATGATCGGCTCGGGGATCTTCATCGTCTCGGCGGACGTCGCGCGGCAGCTGGGATCGGCCGGATGGCTCCTGAGCGCATGGGCGATCGCGGGGCTTCTGACGCTCATGGCCGCGCTGAGCTATGGCGAGCTGGCGGCGATGCTGCCGCGCGCGGGCGGTCAGTATGTCTATTTGCGCGAAGCCTACAGCCCCTTCTGGGCCTTCCTCTATGGCTGGACGCTCTTTCTGGTCATTCAGACGGGGACGATCGCGGCCGTGGCCGTCGCCTTCGCGCGGTTCCTGGGCGTTTTGATCCCGCAGATCTCCGAGGAGCGAACGTTCTTCGAGTTCGGTCGACTGGCGCTGTCGCCGACGCAGCTGGTCGCGATCGCGGTGATCATCTTCTTGAGCTGGACGAACTCGAAGGGGCTGCGCGCGGGCAAGATCGTGCAAAACATCTTCACGATCGCGAAGATCGGCGCGCTCGCCCTGCTCATCGGCCTCGGACTCTTCATCGGGCGGAACGCGGAGGCCATTGCGGCGAACTTCCGAGACGCGTGGTCGGCGACGTTCACGCAGCCGGTGGCTTCGGGCGCGACCCACTACACGACGATGCCGTTGGAGGGCTTCGCTCTGTTGCTCGTGTTGGGGACAGCGATGGTCGGTCCCCTCTTCGCCTCAGACGCGTGGCACAACGTCACGTTCACGGCCGGGGAGGTGAAGAACCCGAAGCGCACGCTGCCGCTCAGCCTCTTCTTCGGTGTCGGATTGGTCTCGGTGCTCTACCTTCTGGCGAACGTCAGCTACCTCTGCGTGCTCCCGCTGCGGGGTGACCCCACGGGCACAACGGCCATCGAGCGCGGCATTCAATTCGCCGTGAACGATCGCGTGGGGACGGCGGCGGCCGAGGTCATCTTCGGCGCGCATGCGGCGGCCATTATGGCCGTGCTCATCATGATCTCGACCTTCGGCTGCATGAACGGCTTGATCCTGGCGGGGGCGCGCGTCTACTATGCGATGGCGCGCGATGGCCTCTTCTTCCACCGCGTGGGGCAGTTGAACGCTCATCATGTCCCGGCCAATGGGCTTCTGGTCCAATGCCTCTGGGCCTGCGTGCTCGCGCTCTCGGGGACGTATAGCGAGCTGCTCGACTACGTGATCTTCGCCGTCCTCATCTTCTACGTCCTCACGATCGCGGGCCTCTTCGTCTTGCGGTGGAAGCGGCCGGATGCCGAACGACCGTATCGCGCCTTCGGCTATCCGTGGGTTCCGGCGCTGTACATCCTCGCGGCCTCTTTCATCGCGGTGGATCTCCTGATCTCGCCCAAGACGCGACCCAATACGTGGCCGGGATTGATGATCGTCCTGGCGGGAGCGCCTGTGTATGCCCTGTGGCGATGGAGGGCGGCGCGAAGACCCGCTCTCGGTCCCGGGCCCGTGACAGTGGATTGAAGGATGCAACCCGCACCTGAGCACAGCATGGAGGGGCGACGTCGGCTCCCCTTGCATACGCGGATCTTCCTCGGCCTAGTGGGGGGGGCGATCGCAGGGATCGGCGTCAATGTCCTCCTCGGTCGGCGACCGGAGGTGGAATGGTTTGTCCGGACGGTGACCGAGCCGATCGGGCAGATCTTCCTGCGAATGCTCATTATGGTCGTCGTGCCGCTGGTTTTCGCCTCACTCGCGCTCGGCGTCGCCGGGCTCGGGGATTTGCGGAAGCTCGGACGCATCGGCGTGAAGACCCTGCTCTATTTTCTGCTGGTGACGACGCTGGCGGTCACGATCGGGTTGATCTTAGTGAACGTCATTCGGCCGGGGGAGGGCCTCCCCGAACAGGTGAAGGCACAGCTTCTGGAGACGTATCGCGGACAGACGGCCGAGACATTAGAACAGGCGGGGCGAACGCGCTTTGGGATTCAGACCCTCGTCAACATCGTCCCTCGCAATCCGATCGCGGCCGCCGTGCAGGGCGATATGTTGGGGATCATCTTCTTCGCCCTCATGTTCGGCGTCGCCCTGACCTTTCTGCCGGCGAGTCGCGCGCAGCCGGTCATGGCCGTTCTCTCCGGTGTGGGAGAGGCGATGGTCGTCTTGATTGATCTGGCGATGAAGCTGGCGCCCTTCGGCGTCGCGGCCTTGATCTTCAGCGTCACGGCGCGCTTTGGGTTCGATCTCCTCGCCAAGCTGGGGATCTACGTCTTCACGGTCATCCTTGGGTTGGCCATCCATCAATTCGGGGTCTACTCGATCCTGGTGCGCGTCTTCGCGCGGTTGAATCCCTGGCAGTTCTTCAGCGCGATTCGAACCGTGATGATCACGGCCTTCTCCACCAGCTCCTCCAGCGCCACGCTCCCGACGACGATGCGCGTCTCGGAGGAGAACCTGGGGATTCCTCGCGAGATCACGGGGTTCGTGCTCCCGCTGGGCGCGACGATGAACATGAACGGGACGGCCCTCTTTGAGGGCGTCACGGTGCTCTTCCTGGCCCAGGTCTTCGGCGTCGAGCTGTCGCTCTCAGCGCAATTGATCGTCATCGTCATGTCGGTGTTGACGGCCATCGGCGCGGCTGGCGTGCCCGGAGGTTCCCTCCCGCTGCTCATCCTGGTGCTGCAGACGGTCGGCGTCCCGGGCGAGGGCATCGCCATCATCCTCGGCGTGGATCGGTTGCTCGACATGTGCCGGACGACGTTGAACGTCACCGGCGATGTCACGGCCGCTGCCTTCATCGCCCGATCGGAAGGGTATCTGCTCACGCCTCTGCCGCAGGTCGCCGAATCGGTCGCGGAGATGGAACGTTTGGAACCGGAGGGAGAGAAGCGATGGTAGAGCGCGCGGAGCCGAAACGATTCAGCTTCTGGGGCATCCTCTCCATCCTGCTCATCGGCGTGGTGATCTATCTCTTCATGCAAGGGGGACACCTGATGCTCCTCTATGCCGGGGCGACGATTGCCCTCTGCGTCATCCTGATCGTGGTCGCCTTCGACCTCGGCGTGCGAGAGGAGCGAAGAGGCGGGGAGTCGCCGTGAGCGCTCGCGCGCTCAGGAGCCGGGCGTCGAGCGCTCGGTGCGCGCGCGATATCGAGCGCACACGATGCTTCTCATCCCCCCCCGAACGTTGAACTCCCCGGTCACTTCCGCCCACACGGGGCGGCACGCCGCGACGAAATCCCGGAGGATGCGATTGACGGCGTTCTCGTAGAAGATCCCGAGCTGGCGGTACCCCAGGATGTAGTATTTGAGCGATTTCAGCTCGACGCACCACTCATCCGGCTCGTAGCGAATGGTGATCGTTCCGAAATCGGGTAGCCCCGTGCGCGGGCAGACGGAGGTGTATTCGGGGATGACGATGGTGATCTCGTAGCCCTTGAATTGATTGGGCCAGCACTCGATCTTCGGCAGCTCGACCTCCAGGCCGGCTCGGGCATGCTCTTCCGTGTACTCACCCATAGGGGAGAGACTATAGCCAAAAGAGATGTGGAGGGACAAGCCGCAAGCACGCGCGCCGGCCAGGGGATGTGGGAGAGCGGTCCCCCCACCGACGATCCGGCCTGCATGAGGGGGACCGTATCCCGCTCAGCGCATGGATGGGGCGAAGAGCACACTGTTCAGGAAGAGGCGCGTGAGTCCCTGCCAGAAGAGCCGGAAGTTCGGATCCTGAGCGTAGAGGATGACATGACCGCGTCCGGTCGGCTCGTGGATGAGATAGGCCGTCCCGCTGAGCAGCTCCACCGTGTTATTCGGCCAGATGAATCCACTCAGATGCAGGTCCTTGCCTTCGAAGGTGACGACGTTCGCTCCATCTCGGCTGCGCGCGAGAAAGCGCGCCGAATTCACCAGGACGGGCAGATGTTCCGCGTCGTAGCCGAAGGTCAGGAAGTGATGCCGATCCACCGTCGCCCGCATGATCGCTCCGGGGACCGAAAGCGGGCGAGGGGGCGTCGCTCGCTCCGCCGCCTGCGATTGGGCCGAAGCCGCGGCGCTCGGTCCTGACGGCGCAGGTGTTTCCTCCTCGGCACCGAGAACCCGGGCGGTCGTCAGCTCCACCCCCTTCCGCGTGAAGAGTTCCGCCGCGCCACCAATGCCGATGAGGACGCCCCCTTCGTTCACCCATCGCTTGAGCCGCTCCACGCCCCGATCCCCAAGGGCCGCTTGATAAGCAGCGGGATTCCCATCGGGAAAGAGGATGACGTCATACCGGAAGATGTCGGCGCGATGGAGCGAGGCGAGCGTCATTGGGATGAAGGGGATGCCGAACCGCCGCTCGAAAAGGAACCAGATGGCGCCGTAGCTGGTGACCGCAACGCCCTCTCCGACGATGACGACGATCTTCGGCTGTCGCAGCGGGAGAACGGAGGGAGATCCAATCCCCGTATCTCCGCGATCCGTGTAGGCGCTCGAAGCCGCATATACGGTCACTCCGCATTCGCGGGCGAGAGCCGCTATGCGCTCGTGCACGGATTCGGGATTCCGTTCGATAGGCACGACCAGAGTCCCGCGCGGGAAGTCGCGGCCGTCGGCGCGGAGCGGTCGCGTGGAGACGGCGATCTTGTAGCCCTCCTTGAGCAAGGCGAAGGCCAAACGAGCGGCGGCGTTCGTCTCATAGGTGAAGAGATAAGCCGAGGCCGCGCGACCGCCGGTGACGCCGCCACTGACGATCGGTTGCCGATCGTCGCTCGTGATCACACCTCCGGTCTCATCCAATGTCAGTGAGACCGAGCGCACGCGGGGTGCGTCCTCCGTCCAGTAGGCTTCGACGCCGAAGGCCAAGGGGAGCGACCACGCGGTCACGTCATAGAACTCATATCGCTCCTTCGGGACATTCTTGCCGCGTCGTTCGTTCCGCTCGCGGATCTGCAACTGACGCTGGACGAATTCCGGATTGAGCTGGGCTTCCGGTTCGAGCAATGCCTTCGCCAGGCGCATCTGCGGCTGAGCCAGATCAACGATGAAGGAACCGGCGGGAAAGGAGCGGGCCATCGTCTTCTTGCTCATGTAGTCGTACGCGGCGCGCGAGGAGAACGCCTCCTGGGCTCGCTGCACTTCGATCCCCGCGCGCAAGAGCGTCGCGACCAGCTCCGCCGCGCGTCCCGGATCGTTCCCCGGCAGCAGGACGAATCGGCGCATGGGGCCGCGCGCTCCCTCCTCGATCGCCGTGCGCTTGAAATCGTAGAAGTATTGGAGCAAACGCTCGCGATGGCGCACGGCCGTCTCCACCGTCGCCAAGCTCGCCACGAAATGCTTCGCGATCCCATCGCGCAAGGTCACCACCGTCTCGTCCTCACGCTGCCAGCGGAGTCCTCGATTGCCTCCTCCATCGGTCTCGTAGGTCATGCCAATCGCCCCATTGAGCGAAGGCCAACTGTCCCAATATCCCGGGTAGAAGAGATCGAAGACATCGCGGACGAAGTACGCCCACCCGTGGCGATCGAACGCCTCGGCATTGCCGCGCCCGAAGACGTCCATCCACTCGTGATACGCCGTCGGGAGGTTCGCATTCACGGGAGCCGCCGCAGGGGGGAAGAAGAAGGTCGTCGTCTGGCCGTGATGATCCACGAAGACCTGCGGATTCCACTGCAGGTAGACGCGCATGAGCGCTTGCGTCTCCACCTGCGTGCTCGCCAGCGCGTCGCGATTGAGGTCAATCTGGTAATGATTGTTGTTCGTGGAGAGTCCCCAAGGGGCGTTGTGCTCGTAGGCGAAGCGATCTTCGGCCCCCACGGCGACGGCGTTGTACCAGGCGACGAAGCGCTCGTGGCTCTCCGGATTGTGCGCGGGATTGAGAAGGATGATGGCGCGCTCCAGGAGTTCCCGCGTCCTCGGCTCTTCGCTCGCCGCCAGGTGATAAGCGACCTGCATCGCCGCTTCGAAAGCGGCCGACTCGTTCCCATCGTTCGCGTAATTCAGCCAGACGATGACGGGCGTCGTGCGGATGATCTCCGCGGCTTCGTCGGGCGAGCCGAGTCTCCGGGGATCGGCGAGTTTTTGAATGCGAGCGCGGATCTCCTCGAGTCGGTTCAGGTTCTCAGGTGAGCTGATGATCAGCAGGCGCAAGGGGCGCCGTTCATAGCTCTGTCCATATTCGATCACGCGCACGCGATCGGCTGCCGCCTGCGCGATGGCGAAGATGACTCTCTCCATCCCGCGAAAGTCCGTGTGGAATTCGCCCGGCTCGTACCCGAGCAGTTGCGAAGGGCGCGGGACAGCAGGCCGATATGGCCCCCGGGCGTAGAAATCGAATGCATCGGTGGCGGCGAAACAGGGAACGAGAGGAGACGTGAACAGAAGTCCGGAGACGAGCATTGCGAATCGTCGTCTCATAAGCGCTCTCCCTCCTGATGAACATGCACCAGCTCCCCGGCGGTGCTCTCTAATCATACGGTGCATCTTCGGGCGAGCCAAGCTGACACTTCGCGCCTGCATGGTCTGCCCCTTCAGCGGATTGACCGAGCCCTCGAATCCTTGTTTTGATTGAACGTTCAGAGAGAGGATGATCCGTCCGATCGCGACGTGGCGGGATCGGTGGCGCGCGTTCTTCGAGCGCCACCGCCAGTATGGGCCGATCCTGGCCTTCATCGCGGGGTTCACCTATGACAGCCTGACGCTCACCCGCATTGACCGCTGGTCGGACAATGCGATCTTGCTCGGGTATCTCCTGGCATCCGGCATCCTGATCGTGCTGATCGGGCGCGTCGAGCGCGGGCGCGTGTGCTCGCCGCGACTCCGGCGACGGCTCGATCTGATGACTACCGGGGTGCACTTCTTCCTCGGGGGCTTGTTGTCGAGCTACGTCGTCTTCTACTTCAAGAGTGCGGCCATCGGGCGGTCCTTGATCTTCGTCGGCCTGCTCTTCGGCCTGCTGATGGTCAATGAGTTCTTCTCCCATCGGTTGCGCGACCTGAGAGTGCTCACGACGCTCTACGGCTTCTGCGGATCGGCCTTTTTCACCTTCTTTCTGCCGATCGTCCTCCGGCGCATGAGCGCGATGCTCTTCGTGGTGAGCGGGATTCTGGGATTCGCGCTGACGAGCGCGCTTCTCGGGGCGATCTACGGGCGCCGACGTGAGCTGCTGAGGGCGCTGGTCTTCCCCGCGATCGTCTTCGGCGGGCTCCTGCTTGGCTACTTCGGGGAGCTGATCCCGCCGGTTCCTCTGGCGTTGAAGGAGGGGGGGATTTATCGCAGCGTTCGACGCGTGGGCGCGCGATATGAAGTCGTGTATCGGGAACCACCGCGTTGGCTCTTCTGGCGTCGGGATGAGCGCGAGTTCGCCTACCGACCGGGTGATGCGGTCTATTGTTTCACGGCGATCTTCGCGCCGACGGCGTTCACGGAGCAGGTCTGGCACTATTGGCAGCGGCGGGATGAACGGGGTGAGTGGATCACGACGGACCGGATCGCTTACACGGTCATCGGCGGACGCGACGGCGGCTATCGCGGTTATACCTTCAAGCGGAGGATCGCGCCCGGCCGCTGGCGCGTGGAGGTACGAACGGCCGAGGGGCGGTTGCTCGGGCGCATCCCCTTTGTCGTCGTCCCCGCATCGCGCGAGCTCGGACGCCTGCGGATCGAAGATCGAGAGTGAGCGGGAACGAATGAGCCCATCGCACCGTAGTATGAAGGGCGATGCCTGAATCCGAAAAGAGGAGAGAGCGTGGCGATGGGGAGAGGCCGAAGTGCGGTCTTGATCCTTCTCGGACTCATGATGTGCGGAGTCGCATGGGGAGCGGCTCAAGATGAGCGTCCGCGGCTGCGGCTCGCGCGCGTCTCCTCGCCCCCCCGATTGGATGACTATCGGCGAGGCGCGAGACCGGCGGGCGAGGTCTGCGTGTCCGATTTTCGACAGCGGGAACCGGGGGATGGGACGCCGGTCAGCCTGCAGACGACAGCCTGCCTCTCCTATGATCGTCATCATCTTTATGTCGTCTTCATCTGCAAGGACGATCCGGCGAAGGTTCGCGCACGCCTCTCCCGGCGTGAGGCGATCTTCGAGGACGATCTCGTCGGCGTGATCCTGGATACGTTTCAGGATCGGCGCCGGGCCTATGTCTTCCTCGTGAATCCCCTGGGGATTCAGGCTGATGGGATCGCCGGAGAGGGGCAAGACGACGACTTCAGCTTCGATACGCTCTGGTATTCCGAAGGACGGTTGACTGAGGATGGATTCATCGTGTGGATGGCCATTCCGTTCCGCAGTCTCCGATTCCCCGCGACGCGGACGCAAACGTGGGGGATCGCGCTCGGGCGAGTCATCCCACGGCTCAACGAGCAAGCCTTCTGGCCGCACATCACCCGGCGCGTGGCCGGATTCCTGCAACAACTGGCGACGCTCGAAGGGTTGGAGGACATCTCGCCCGGACGCAATTGGCAGTTCATCCCGTATGGGACGTTCGCGGCTGCCCGGTTCCTCGATCTCTCGAGTGCGAGCGGGCCCACCTGGCGCAAGGAGGTCGAAGGTCGAGGGGGGATGGACGCGAAGCTCGTCCTGCGCGATGCCTTTACGCTTGATCTCACGGTGAATCCCGACTTCAGCCAGGTCGAATCGGATGATCCGCAGGTGACGATCAATCAGCGGTTCGAGGTCTTCTTCCCGGAGAAGCGCCCGTTCTTCCTGGAGAATGCGGGATTCTTCCAGACGTTGGAGAATCTTTTCTTCTCTCGTCGGATTGTGGACCCCCAGTTCGGCGCGCGGGTGACGGGGAAAGCGGGGCGGTGGGCCGTGGGCGCGCTCGCCATGGACGATCGCGCTCCCGGACGGCTCGTGCCGCCGACCGATCCCGCGCACGGACGGCGGGCGGCCATCGGTGTCCTGCGCGTGCAACGCGAATTCGCCGAGCAATCGAGCTTGGGCGTCCTCTTCACGCGTCGGTCCTTCCGGGCACAGTCCAATAGCGTTCTCGCGCTCGATACGCTGCTGCGGTTTGGCCGCCACTGGACGCTCACGGGTCAGATCATGCGGAGCTTCACGCAGCGCGACGGCGCACGATCGTCCGGGCCCGCTTACTCGCTCGATCTCTCCTATTCGGGGCGGCATTTCTTCTATTCGGGGGAGTACGTGGATCGCAGCCCGCGCTTTCAGTCGCAACTGGGCTTCATCCGTCGTGTGGACGTGCGGCAGATGGAGCATTTCGTTCGATATCGCTGGTTCCGCGAGGGGCGTCGCCTCCAGAGCTTCGGACCGAACGTGTTCGCCCTCGCCAATTGGGATCGGCGGGGCCGCCTCCAGGATTGGGTCATCAATGGAGGATTCCAATGGCAATTCGCCGGACCGACGGGGGTCTTCGTTCGCCGTTCGGAATCGTTTGAGCTGTTTCGCGACATCGGCTTTCGGAAGCACGAGACAGTGTTCAATGTCGAAACGGCCTGGCTGCGATGGCTCTCCATCGGAGGAGAGTTCCGATTCGGAACCGGGATCAATTTTTATCCCCCACCGGGAATGAACCCCTTCTCGGCGACGACGAGAAACGGCGAGCTGTCGCTCACCGTGCGCCCGACGTCGCAACTTCGGGTGAGTCAGGTCTATCTCTACAGCCGCCTGGGGACGTCTCGCCCGTCGTCGCCTTCGAGCGGTGAGCCCACCGCGCTCCGTTCGTCGGGCGAACAGGTCAGCATCTTCAATAATCACCTGCTGCGCACGAAGGTGACCTATCAATTCACGCGCGAGCTGTCGCTTCGCGCCATTCTCGATTATGCGGCCGTGCTCCCGAATCCCGCGCTCGTGCGCGCGGAGCGAGAGAAGCGAATCGCCGTGGACATCTTGCTCACATACCTGGTCAATCCGTGGACGGCGCTCTACGTGGGGTACACGGATCATTGGGAGAACCTCGGGCTCGATCCGACGTCTCCCGGGGGGATTCGGCGCATCGGGGCGCCCACGCAGTCGGTCGGGCGGCAGATCTTCGTGAAATTCAGCTACCTCTTCCGGTTCTGAAATGCGCGAAACTGCGGTATGCTGAAAAGCCGATGTTCGCTCGACGGACCCAATGGCCGACGGCGGTGAACGAGCTGACGCGTCGCGTGCGCGAGCGACGCGAGCGCGGCGAGCCCATCCTGGACCTGACGGAATCCAATCCCACCCGGTGCGCCTTCGAGTATCCGCGCGACGTGATCCTGACGCCCTTTCTCTCCTCAGAGAATCTGCGATATGAACCCGCGCCTCAGGGTCTGCGATCGGCCCGCGAGGCGATCGCGCAGTACTATGCCGAGCAGGGCGCGCGTGCGGATCCGGATCGCCTCATTCTGACGGCGAGCACGAGCGAGGCGTATACGTTCCTCTTTCGATTGCTCGCCGATCCAGGGGATCGTGTCCTCGTCCCCAGGCCGAGCTATCCGCTCTTCGGATTCCTCGCCGATTTGAACGACGTCGAGCTGGACGCCTACCGGTTGGTGTACGGTGGCCGGTGGGGCATTGATGTCGAGAGCGTGCGCGCCGCTCTCGGGCCGAGGACGCGCGCCGTCGTCTTAGTGAACCCGAACAATCCGACCGGTTCGTTTGTGAAGCGGAGCGAGTGGGAGCAGATTCTCGCGTGCTGCGCGAAGCAGGGAGTGGTCGTGATCAGCGACGAGGTCTTTCTGGATTACGCCTATGCGGAAGACGCGGAGCGGGTCGGAACGCTCCTTCGGGAGGAGGGGGTGGACGTGCTGGTCTTCGTCCTCGGCGGTGTCTCGAAGCTGCTTGGGCTGCCGCAGATGAAGCTCGCGTGGATTGGCGTCACCGGCCCCGAGGCGATGGTGCGCGAGGCGCTCCTTCGACTGGAGATCATCGGCGATACTTATCTCTCCGTGAGCACACCGGTCGCGCGGGCCCTCCCCCAGTGGATGCGCGTGCGGGAGGGGCTCCGTGGGCGGATCAGGGAGCGCGTGAGGGCGAATCGAGAGTATCTGCGTCAGCGTGTCGGACGATCGAGCGGCTGCCGATACCTGGACGCCGAGGGGGGATGGTATGCGATCTTGCACCTGCCCGATGTGCGCGATGACGAGGCCTTCGCCATCGAACTGCTGGAGCAAGAGGGCGTCCTCGTGCATCCCGGATATTTCTTCGACTTCGAGGGGGAGGGATATTTCGTCCTCAGCCTGCTCCCGCCTCCCGAGGTGTTCCAGGAGGGGATTCGGCGGATTCTCCGCCGGGTCGAAAACCGATGAGGCGCGAGGTGAGCGCGCTTGGCCATCTTCGCGCGGGAGGAGAAGCCGATGACTGGCGAGAAACCGGAGCTGAGGGATCGGCTGATTCTGGCGCTCGATGTCCCCACAGCTGAGCAGGCTCTGCGGATCGTCGAGCAGACCTGCGGTCTGGTCGGAGCGTATAAGGTCGGAAGCCAGCTGTTCACGGCCGTTGGGCCGGATTTGGTGCGCGAGCTCGTCCGGCGGGGGGAGCGCGTGTTCCTGGATCTCAAGTTCCACGACATTCCGACCGTGGTCGCTCGCGCGGGGGTCGAAGCGGCGCGTCTGGGCGTCCGCATGTTCACCATTCATGCCCTTGGGGGGGAAGCGATGATGCGAGCCGTCGTCGAAGCCGTCACGGATTTCTGCGCGCGCGAGGGGATCGCTCGGCCGCGTATCCTCGCCGTGACGGTTTTGACGAGTCTGGGAGCTGAAGATCTGGCGAGAGTGGGCGTGCGAGCCGAACTTGAAGAGATCGCCGTCGCCCTGGCGCACCTGGCCCACGCGTGTGGAGTCGGAGGGGTCGTGGCCTCCGCGCGGGAGATCCGGCGCATTCGCGCGGCCATCCCGGACCGCGAGTTCGCGATCGTGGTCCCGGGAATTCGCCCAGCCGGTGCTTCCGTCCATGATCAGCAGCGTCGCGCGACGCCGGAGGAAGCTCTAGGGGCCGGGGCCGATTATCTCGTCATTGGCCGCCCGATCCTGGAGAGCGCGCACCCGCGAGAGGCGTTGGCGCGTCTGCTGCGTCAGCTGTCGTAACAATGAGTGGAGCATGGAGGATAGATGGGCGGGTGCAGTGTTGCCGACTGTCCCAGCGGGGACCCATACCGTTGGCGTATCAGGAGGAGGTCTGGTAAGCTATGGGCATGATGCGAGGTATAGGCGCGACCATACGTCGGGCGATCTGCGCACTTGCGCTCCTCGGCTTCGCGATCGGCCACGTCGCGCGGGGTGAGGATTTTCCTGCTCCTCGGGGCTATGTCAACGACTTCGCGGGCGTCCTCGCGGCGGAGAGCCAATCGCGCATGGAGGCGCTCATTCGCCGAGTGCGTTCGAAACTGGGCGTGGAGATCGCCGTGGTGACCGTCCCCTCGCTCGGCGATCGGCCCATTGAGGAGTACTCGATCGAGCTGGCGCGCCGATGGGGGATCGGTCGAAAGGGGGAGGACACGGGCTTGCTCATCCTCGTCGCCCCGAATGAGCGGAAATGGCGCATCGAAGTCGGATATGGACTGGAAGGGGAATTGCCCGATGGCTTGGTCGGGGAGGTCGGCCGGCGCATGGTCCCCTATTTTCGAGAGGGGAAGTACGGCGAAGGGCTGGAGTTGGGTCTGCAAACGATCGTCGCCACGCTCGCCAAGAAGCGAGGGGTGACGATCGAAGAGGTGGATGCTTCGCTCGCGTATGCTCCGGAGCGGCGATCGGCTCCGGCTGTGGGAATGGGCCTCGTGATCCTGCTGGTGCTGCTTTTCATTCTCGCTTTCGTTCTGGCGGCGACGACGGGCACAGGGAGGCGGCGAGGGGGACGAGCCATGCGCTCGGGGCCCTATCGAGATTCGGATTGGCTTTGGTATCCCATCATCTTCAGCGGCGGGGGATCGGGAGGATTCGGTGGCCATATCGGAGGAAGCTCGCACGGGTGGGGAGGATTTCGTGGAGGAGGCTTCGGCGGCTTCGGTGGAGGATCTTTCGGCGGCGGGGGAGCGAGCGGGAGTTGGTGAGTGGAGCGGCGTGTCATGGCGGATGACCTGACGAGGCTCGTCGAGGGATTGAAAGAAGCGCACGGATCGCGGCTCCTCTCGATCGTGCTCTATGGGTCAGTCGTCACGGGCGATTTCGATCCAGAGCGCTCGAACTACAACGTCCTGGTCGTTTTGGAGACGATCACGCCGGCGGATCTTCGAGCCGCGCGTCCCGTGGTCGAAGAGTGGCAGGCGCGCGGACACCCGCTGCCGCTCTATTTCACGCGGGAGGAGATCGCCGATGCGGTGGACGTCTTTCCGATGGAGTTCCTCGACATGAGCGCGGCGCATCGCGTTCTCTACGGAGAGGATCCTTTCGCGGGATTGGACGTGCCGACGCTTCACCTGCGCCATCAGCTCGAATATGAGCTGCGCGGCAAGCTCATTCGGCTGCGGGAGTTGTATATCCCGGCGAGTCAGAGCGCCGAGCGGGTGATGGCACTCATGACCGATTCGATCGCGAGCTTCACGGTCCTCTTCCGACACGCCCTTCGACTTTTCGGCCTCTCCGAACCTCCCCTGAAGCGGCGAGAGATCGTCGAGCGGTTGGGCGATGTGCTCGCGCTCGATGTGGCGCCGTTTCGGGCGGTCCTGAACCTTCGGGAGGCCAAACGTGCGCTTCCGCTTGATGAGGCTGAGCGGCTCTTCGCCGCGTACCTGGGCGCCATTCAAGCGGTCGTCGAGCGCGTGGATCATCTGGAGGAGAAGCTATGAGCGAATGGTTGGAACCGGGATCGGGAGCGCGAGAGGAGTTTCGTCACGTCTACCTCCGCGAACAGGAGCAGCTCGCGCGAGCGCGCCAGCAGAGGCGACGACGCATGCTCCTTGGGGGCGTTATCCTGGGCGCGCTGATCCTCCTCTTCGGCGGCTACTCCGTCTCGACCTATAACAGCCTGGTCGCCAAGCGTGAGGCTGTGCGCAGTCGGTGGTCACAGGTGGAGAATCAGATGCAACGGCGCGCCGATCTGATCCCGAATCTGGTGAATACGGTCCGTGGGATCACAAAACAAGAGGTGGAGGTCTTCACACGAATCGCGGAGGCGCGGGCCAAGTTGCTCGCACCCGATGCGACGCCGCAGGAGCGCGTCCAGGCGAACGCGCAGATCGAGGCGCTTCTGCCGCAATTGCGCGTGCAAGTGCTCTCGCTCGCCGAGCAATATCCCGAATTGCGCTCCAGTGAGACCTTTCAGCGGTTGATGGACGAATTGGCCGGAAGCGAGAATCGCATCGCCGTCGCGCGCCGGGATTACATTCAGGCCGTTCAGGAGTACAACATCGCGACCTCTCGATTCCCCTCGGTCCTCGTCGCGCGCCTCTTCGGCTTCGAGCGCGCGGAGGATTACTTCAAAGCCGCACCGGAAGCGACGCGCGTCCCACAGGTGCAGTTCTGACCCGCTGCGGGGGGACGGGACGCCATCGGCGCATCCTCATTCCTCGTCCCAGCGGACCCGGGAGACCTCTCGCACCACGCGGCGGATGCGCTCATAGTCGAAACCGAGTCGCACCAGGTGATCGAAGAGGCGTTTCACATCGGCCTTTGTTCGCGGCGTCCCTCTCATGCGCACCCATTTGCCGACGGCGCGCGCGATCAAGCTGTCTTCATCCGTTTGCCCATAGGCCTGATCGAGAGCCGACTCAATCGCGTCCTCCGGAAGGAGTCTTCGACGCAGCTCTTCCCGAAGCCGTCGCCGACCCATGGGCTTGAGTTGCAGCCGTGCCGTGGCATAATCACTCGCCAATTGTTCATCGTTCAGGTAGCCGAGCTCACGCACGCGAGCGAGGACGCGCTCGACGAGCGCCTCCTCCCCAGGCGCTTTCTCCAAGAGCTTGGCGCGCAGCTCGGCCGCGCTCCGCGCCTTGCGCGCCAGAAGCCGGAAGGCCTTGTCCAGAAGCTGCTGATAGAGCGACGTGCTCACAACCGTGGAGATTATTCTCTCCCGTCCCAGATCCCGTCAATGGAGCATCGGGAGCACATGGCGTGCAGCTCCATACGCGCCTGTTGAGGCAGTCGTCACCGCGCGGCTGGCGTGCGAGGCATCGCGACGCGCGCTTCTGGACCCGACCTATTAGGTCCTGTCCTCGCCCTTCGAGATGTGGTAAACTGCCTGGCGGTTTTAGGGACTCCATGCGGTCGCTCGTGTGGAGGTCTCGCTCGATAGGAGATCGCCGATGGGAGGAGGACGAACAATGAGAGGCGATCTCAATGGGGGATGGGAGTTTGAGAGCGAGAGCGAACGATGGGCCCGGTGGGATGAAGTGCATGAGGAGATCCTGCGGCTTGCACGTCGGCTCATGCAGGAGTGCGAAGATTCGGTGGAGACTCATTCCTTGGTCTCTCGCCTCGAGCAGCTTCTTGAAGAGGCGGAGCAATTGAGGCGGTATTCGGTCTAGCGCCTCCGATCGCGGAGTGGGCTCATCCCCTGATCCGGTCCGGTGCGCTGCTGAAGGGGGCAGCGGCATCAGGGCCGGTCGTGTGAGGAAAGGAGAGTGGCCATGGCGAGAATTCTGCTCGTGGATGATGAGCCCAGTATTCGCCTGTTTTATTCCGCCGTCTTAGCCGATGAGGGGCATGAGGTCGTCGAGGCGCCTTCGGGGCCGGATGCTTTGAGGCTCCTGGACGTTGAGAGGCCTGATCTCGTCATCCTCGATATTCGGCTGGGGACATGCAATGGGCTGGAGCTGCTGCAGCAGATCGCGAGCCATCCTGCGCATGTCCCTGTCATCATCCTCACGGCCTACACATCCTTCCAGGATGATTACACCACGTGGTTGGCCGAGAGCTACGTCTTGAAATCGAGTGATCCGACAGAGTTCCTCACAGAAGTTCACCGTGTCCTCAATCGTCGGCAGAGGCGATCGCCGGACGTTCCGTCGCAGACGGGGAGGACCCTGTCACCGTTCGCATAGTCGGTCGGATGTTGTGAGCGTCTCCGTGGGCGCCGAGGTTCGTGCGCAAAGCTGCTGAGCATCGTGCGCGCTCGCCGATCGCAGGGGCGGTGTGAGGAAAATGAAGTCCTCATCACCTCAGGAGCTTCGCTTTCGGCCTGCGCGCTCCGGCGTCAGGCGGCGAGCTTGATCGTCCAGCTCGTGTCGTGCTTCTCGACGATGATGCCGAGTGCTCGCGCGAGTCGTTCGAGGACGTTCCAGGAGGGCGGCGATTTGGGAAGTCCGCGCTCGATCCGGCTGAGGTATTCGACGGAGATCTCCGCGCGCTCGCTCAGGGCCTCTTGCGTGAACCGGCGCGCCTGACGCAACTGGCGCAAGGCTTGGCCAAACTCTTTGGCGAGATCTCGCTTCATGGCCCCCTCCTCCCACATTCAGTGTACCGCCCTGATGCGCGCTTTTCAAAGCGTGCGCTCTTGGAGGATGCCTTCGAGAACCGCGTGAAGGGCTCCCGGAGCGCAGGACGGTGCTCGCGCCACTTGTGCGCTCTCACCCGATGAGTTCGCGCGCGCGCTCAACGATCCGGCGGGCGCTGATGCCATAGCGATCGAGAAGCTCTTCCGGCTTGCCCGAGCGCGGGAGATCAGTCACGGCCAGTTTCACGACGCGCAGGCCATCTTCGGAGAGGGCCGAAGCAACGGCATCGCCCAATCCCCCCTCCGGGTAATGATCCTCCACCGTCAGGATGATTCCTCCCGTGTCGCGAGCGGCGCGGCACAGGGTCTCGCGATCCAGAGGCTTGACCGAGAAGAGGTCAATGACGCGGACGGAGATCCCCTGGTTCTTCAGCTCCTCGTAGGCCCGCAACGCTTCATGAAGCGTGATGCCGGCGGCTACGAGTGTGAGCCGATCTCGCGGGTCCTGCCTCAGGATCTTGCATTGGCCGATGGCGAACGGTTCTTCATTCGGATAGAGCACGGGCGTCTTCGGTCGCGTCGTTCGAATGTAGACGATGCCGTGATGAGCGGCAGCCAGCTCCACCGCCCGCTCGGTCGAGACGGCGTCGGAGGGATAGAGGACGACCGATCCCGGGATGGCGCGCATCATGGCCAGGTCTTCGAGCCCCATCTGCGAGGGGCCATCTTCACCGATGGAGACTCCGGCGTGCGAGCCACAGAGTTTGATGTTCGCGCGCGAGATGCCGGCCATTCGAATGTGATCAAATGCGCGGGTGAGGAAGCAGGCGAAGGTGGAGACGAAGGGGATATAGCCGCGCGCGGCCAGCCCGATGGCCGCGCCCACCATGTTCTGCTCGGCGATGAACTTCTCGAAGAACCGGTGAGGATAGGCCTGCTGGAATTTCTCCGAGAACGTGGAATTCTTCGTGTCCCCATCGAGGGCGACGATGCGGGGATTCATCCGGCCCGCGCGTACGAGTCCCGTTCCATAGGCTTCGCGCGTCGCCACCTGATCGCCGAGGCGATAGGCGGGGAGCGGCCAGAGGTCGTTCGGTGCAGAGGATTGGACCGCGCTCGCTCCATCGGGAAGAGGGGGAGGGGAGAGCAGTTGGAGTCCTGCCGGTGGTTCGATCTCCCCGATCGGCCAGTGCTCTGGAACGCCGAGGTCCCGCAGTGCCCGTTCGGTCTCCTCACCGCGTCTCAGCGGCTTCCCATGCCATCCCTCTTTATCCTCCAGGAAGGAGACGCCCTTCCCTTTCACCGTCCGGGCGATGATGGCGACCGGACGCTCCTCACTGCGCCGCGCATCATCCAGTGCGCGGACGATCTGCTCCAGATCGTGTCCATCTATCGAGATCGCGTGCCAGCCGAAAGCGCGAAACCGCCGCTCGTATGAGTCGAGATCGTGACC
The DNA here is from genome assembly GCA_041640655.1 of bacterium. Lineage (GTDB taxonomy): Bacteria > Acidobacteriota > Blastocatellia > HR10 > HR10 > HR10. The sequence continues at coordinate 29,926 of JBEPZV010000007.1, read as the reverse complement.
GTACATGGTCGCCTGGCTTTGGCCAAGGCGATTGACGTCCACAAGGGCGATGAGGTTGTTGAGGCGGTAGTAGGCGGCCAGAGCGACAGCTTCCCAGACGGCTCCTTCCGCCGTCTCGCCATCCCCCAGCAGGACGTAGACGCGATAATCGAGCCGATCGAGATACTTCCCCGCCAGGGCCATGCCCACGCCGATCGAGAGGCCCTGACCGAGCGATCCCGTGGCGACTTCCGCCCATGGGAAGCGGGGCGTCGGATGCCCCTCCAACTCGCTCTCAACGCGCCGGAGCGTCATGAGTCGCTCGGCCGGAATGGCCCCGGCCTCCGCCCAGACCGCATAGAGCAGCGGCGCCGCATGCCCTTTGGAGAGGATGAACCGATCGTTCGTGGGATGGTGAATATGGCGCACGTCATAGCGCAGCGCGCGGAAGAACACGGCGGCGATCAGATCGGCCGCCGAGAGGCAGGAGGTCGGATGACCGGATCCCGCTTCGGTCGTCATACGCACACAGTTGCGTCGGAGACGTTGGGCCACTTCGCGGAGTTCCGTGAGTGTCGCCGTCATAGGGCTCCCTCACACGCTCTCGAGAATGATCGAGCGCAAGGCGCTCACGGGGGGCTCCCCCTGTCCCAGCACGCGATCGTGGAAATCCTTGAGCGAGAAGGCATCTCCGCGAGCGCGACGGTATTCCTCGCGGAGGGCCTGAATCTGCCATTTCCCCCACGAATAGACGAGCACGAGCGGATCGCGCGTGTAGCGCCAGACCTCGCGCCGCGCGTTCTCCGGCTCTTGATAGCATTCCCGCACGAGGAAGTCTATCGCCTCTGAGAGGGAGAGTTCTCCCAGGTGCATCCGCGTCGCGACGATCAAGCGGCCGATGCGCCAGAGGGCTTCGTAGAGTTGGAAGAGTCGGAGCTTCACATCTTCGCCCCCGAATCCCTCGTCCAGCACCATCTGCTCGCAATAGTGCGCCCACCCTTCGACGAACGTTCCTGCGGCGAACACGCGCCTCACGATTGAGGGGCACCGCTTCAAGTGCAGGGATTGGACGTGGTGGCCGGGATACGCCTCGTGGATGATCGTCGCGATCTGGGCGTAGGCATTGTGAGCGCGCAAGTAGGCACTTTGATGTTCAGCCGGCTGCGCCGGATCTACCGGGGTGACGTAGAAGAACGTCGGGTGCGCCTGGGATTCGAAGGGACCGGGTGGATCGAGGGCAGCGAAGATGAGGCTGCGGGAGAAGGGCGGCGTCTCAGTGACCTCCAACCAGTCGCCCTCAGGCAGGGTGACGAGATCGCGCTCCAGAACGAAGCGTCTCACCTCCTCGCAGCGCCGGCGATACGAGGGGATCAAGTCCTCGGCCGTCGGATGCTCTTGGGACAAGTCATGCAGCAGATCGGGGAGCGAGCGAGTCGGGGCGATCCGATGCGCGATCTCATGCATGTGGTGCTGCGTCGCCCGTAGCTCGCGCCATCCGCGCTCCAGAATCTGTTCGAGCGGCGTGGTCACCTGTTCCTCCGCCGCGAGCAGGCGGGCGAAGGTCTCCGCGCCGAGGGCGAATTCTCCGCTGGCCCGCTCCAGAAGCTCCTCTGCGAGGAACCGGCACATGTCCGCGCAAGCGTGCAGAGCGTCGGCCTGGGCCTCTTCGAGCGAGCGGGCCCGCTCCGGGTCGGCCAGTCCAGCGAGGGCGCTCGGGACGGCCGTGGCGAAGAACTCGCGCGCGCCCTCGAATTCGTGCTGGGCGATTTGGACGAAGATTTTCGGGAGGCCGAGCGAGGGCGTTTCGCGCGATTCCTCCACCGTGCGCGCGAGGTGCTCCCGCGCCTGGGCCAGGAGCCGCGGGACAGCGCGAAGGCGTCGCTCGATGGCGTCCAGGCGTCTCGGCAGTGGCGCCGTCGGTCTCACCAGGAGGCTGTAGACCGACCAAGAGGCCAGATCGCTGAAATAGCTCGGATCGCGCGCCCACCACCGAATCTCGCGCAGATGCAGAAGTTGGGCCTCGATCTCCGATCGGAGGATGGCCAGGTCCCACCGCGCCTCCCGGGGCAGCGCTTCGGGCGCGACCTCTCGATCCAGTCGTTCGCGGAACGCCTCCAAGCGGCGGATCTCCGCGGCGATGGCCTCGGCCGACCGATCCTCCAACCGATCATCATATTCGTGTAGGCCCAGGGCCGTCGCGTGCGTGGGATTGAAGGCGAAATATCCGCTCAGGAACTCCTCGACCAACCGCTCGAATGTCGCTCTCCCACCCATCGGCATAGCGCGATAACACTCCACGATAGCACGGGAGGATGCGTTCGGACAAGACGGCGGCTCGCGCGAGAGCCTTTCCATCGGATGGGGGTTCTCCTATAATTGCTCGGTGAATCCTGCGAGAGGGAAGGAGGAGAGCCATGGCGATACGGGTCGGCATCAACGGGTTCGGTCGCATTGGGCGCAATGTGCTGCGCGCCTCTTTGGGAAACCCCGACATTGAGTTCGTCGCCGTCAATGACATCACCGACGCGAAGACGTTGGCGCATCTGCTGAAGTACGATTCCATCCTCGGGCCCCTGGAGGCGACGGTGACGCATACGGAGGATACGATCACGGTGGACGGACGGACGTTCGCCGTCTTCAAGGAGCGGGACCCGGCGAGGATCCCCTGGGAATCGGTGGGCGCCGAGATCGTTGTGGAATCCACGGGGCTCTTCACCAACCGCGCGGATGCGGAGAAGCATCTGCGGGGATCGGTCAAGAAGGTCATCATCACCGCCCCGGCGAAGGAAGAGGACATCACGATCGTCCTCGGCGTGAATGAGAAGGCCTATGATCCGAAGCGGCATCACGTCATCTCCAATGCCTCGTGCACGACGAACTGCTTAGCGCCGGTGGTCAAGGTGCTTCATGAGCGGTTCGGCATCGTGCACGGCTATATGACGACGGTGCACGCGTACACGAACGATCAGCGCATTCTCGACCTGCCGCATAAGGACCTGCGTCGGGCGCGGGCGGCTGCCGTCTCCATGATCCCGACAACGACGGGGGCGGCGAAAGCCATCGGGCTGGTGATCCCGGAGTTGAAAGGCAAACTCGACGGGATCGCCATTCGCGTCCCCGTGCCCAATGTCTCGGTCGTGGATCTGGTGGCGGAGCTGAAGCGCCCGGTGACGACCGAAGAAGTGCGCGCCGCGCTCAAGGCGGCGGCCGAGGGAGAGTTGCGGGGAATTCTCGCCTATTGCGAGGAGGAGTTGGTCTCGGTGGATTTCCTTCGGAACCCTCACTCCTCGATCGTGGACGCGAGCTTCACGCGCGCTCTGGATGGGAATCTGGTGAAGGTCCTCGCTTGGTACGACAACGAATGGGGGTATAGCTGTCGCGTGCGCGATCTGATCACATTCGTTGCTCAGCAGGGATTGTGACGTATGGCCAAGCTCTCGATCCGCGACGTGGAACTTCAGGGGAAGCGAGTCTTCCTCCGTGTGGATTTCAATGTCCCGATCGAGAAGGGGCAGGTCATCGAGGCATGGAGGATTGAGGCCGCGCTACCTACGATTCAGTACGCGCTGGACCGAGGCGCGCGCGTCGTTCTGGCTTCTCATCTGGGGCGCCCCAAGGGGAAGCGGGATCCGAAGTATTCGCTGCAGCCGGTCGCGCAGAAACTCGCCGAGCTTCTGGGGCAAGACGTTCCTCTGGCGCCCGATTGCATCGGCGCAGAGGTCATGGCGCTGGTGGACCGGTTGGCGGAGGGACAGGTGCTCCTCTTGGAGAATCTCCGGTTTCATCCGGGCGAGGAGCAGAACGATCCGGAGTTCGCGCGCCAGCTCGCGCTCTTGGCCGATCTCTACGTGAACGATGCGTTCGGAGCAGCTCATCGCGCCCACGCTTCGATCGAAGGGATCACGCGGTTTGTGAGCCTCGCCGCGGCCGGGTTCCTCATGGAGCGGGAGCTGGAGTATCTGGGGCGATTGCTCACCGAGCCGGAGCGTCCCTTCGTCGTCATCCTCGGAGGGGCGAAAGTCTCGGACAAGATTCTGGTCATCGAGAACTTGCTGGCACGCGCCGATGCCGTACTCATCGGCGGCGCTATGGCGTATACCTTCTTGCGGGCGAAGGGAGAGGAAGTCGGGGCTTCGCGCGTGGAGAGCGATCAATTGGAGCTGGCGCGGAAGCTCATGACCGAGGCCGAGACGCGATCTGTCGCCTTCCATCTGCCGGTGGATCACGTCGTCCTCGAGCGCACGGACGGAGAGACGCAGGTGCGTGTCGTGCGAACGGAGGAGTTTCCGGAGGAGGCCGTGGGGATGGACATCGGGCCGGAGACTACGCGTCTCTTCGCTGCGAAGATCGCCCGGGCGCGCACCGTCTTCTGGAACGGGCCTCTGGGCGTCTTCGAGCAGCCGCCATTCGATCGCGGGACGGTGGCGATTGCGCGCGCTGTGGCGGAGTGTTCAGGAGTGACGGTCGTCGGCGGCGGAGATTCGCTCGCCGCCGTGCGACAGGCGGGAGTGGCCGGGCGGATCACGCATCTCTCGACCGGTGGGGGAGCGACGCTCGAATTCCTAGCGGGAATCGAGCTGCCGGGGGTGAGAGCACTGACCGAGAAGGGATGAAGGAGATGGGAATGCGAAGGCCGGTGATCGCGGGGAACTGGAAGATGCATAAGCTCATCGCGGAGGCCATTCAGACGGTTGCGGACCTGAAGCCGCTCGTTGCTCAGGTCACCCATTGTGAGATCGTCGTCGCTCCACCGTTCACCGCGCTTTGGGCCGTCGCTCAGCAGCTTGAGGGGAGCAACATCGCGGTCGCCGCTCAGGACGTGTGTGATGTCAATGGGTTCGGCGCACGAACGGGCGAGATCAGCGCCCTCATGCTTCGCGATGTCGGCTGCGAATACGTCATCATCGGCCATTCCGAGCGACGGCAGTTCTATGGGGAGACCGATGAACTGGTGCGACGGAAGATCGGCGCGGCGCTTGAAGCGGGCCTGAAGCCCATCGTCTGCGTGGGCGAGACGCTCGAAGAGCGGGATGCGGGCCGAGCGGAAGCTGTCGTCACACGGCAGGTGGAGGCGGCATTGAGTGGGTTGAGTTCCGGGGAAGTATCCCGTCTGCTCATCGCGTACGAACCGGTCTGGGCCATCGGGACGGGGCGCACGGCCTCACCTGCGCAAGCGCAGGCCATGCACGCCTGCATTCGACAGCGCGCGGCGTCGCTCCTTGGGCGGGAGGTCGCCGATGGATTGAGAATCCTCTACGGGGGGAGCGTTCGACCCGATAACATTCGCTCGCTCATGGCCGAGCCCGATATTGATGGGGCGTTGGTCGGAGGGGCGAGTTTAGATCCCCGAAGTTTCTCGGAGATCGTCCGGTATCGCTGAGGAGAGAAGGCCGTGTGGTGGATAGACGTTTTGGTCGCTGTGTACGTCCTTGACTGTGTGCTGTTGATCGCGGCCGTCCTGCTTCAACCCGGGAAGGCCGATGCCGCTGCGCTCTTCGGAGGGGGAGGGAGCCAGACGGCTTTCGGCCCGCGGGGAGCCCAGCATTTCTTGGGATGGGTGACGATCGTGACGGCGGCGATCTTCATGGGCTTGGGGCTTATCTTTAGCCTCCCCAATGTCTTCGGCCCGGCTTCGGTCGTGCGTGAGGTGAAGGAACCTGCGCCCGTGCAACGGCCCGCCGAGACTCCGCCCTCCCCCTCGGCCCCGCAAAAGTGAGGGCGGGGTCTTGAAAATAGGCCGGAGTTGGTGTAAGGTTTTACTGCACTTTGTGGAGGACGCTGGCAAAAGGGTGCCGAAGTGGTGGAATTGGTAGACACGCACGTTTGAGGGGCGTGTGGGGCAACCCGTGGGGGTTCGAGTCCCCCCTTCGGCACCATGTCTTTTCCCCCTCTTCAAAAAAAGTGGCCTTTTCTGTAGGAGCTTCGAACATGATCTTCCGAACCGTTGGCCGTAAGGTATGTGAGACCTTGCAGACTTTGGGCGTGCCCCGACCGACCTTGGAGCACTTGGTGAATGCGCAGAAGGAGACGCTGTTGGCCGTGCGCTCGCTCTTGGATGCCGCGATCGAGGACATCGAGAGTTGGCTCAAGCCGGAGTCGGAGGGCAGTGTCGAGAGAGTGGAGATTCAGTAGCGGGGGGCTCGTCCTGCGGGAGGCGCCGACACGGATCGTCGCTCTGGCTTCGTCTTGACGAGGGGCGGTCTCTTTTGATAACTTCAAATGTCGTCTCAAGTTAGCGCGTCACGACGGAGAAGGCGGGATTCGGTGGCCAGGACCGTTCGGACAGCGAAAAAATCAAAATCCCTTGGCACCCCTGCTTCGACTTCGGCAGCTTCCCGAAAAAAGGCAGCTCGGCGGGGGAAGACTAAGACCCAAGCTGGTGGGGGGGCGAAGTCTCGTCAGGAAGCTCGGGCAGCGGGCCGTCGAGCTTCCCAGGGAGCCTCTTCTAAGAAGAAGGCAGTGCGGGCAAACCGGTCATCGGTCATGGTTTTGGAACGGGCACCAGCCTCTCCGGCTGTGCGTGCGTTCGAGCAGGCCGTCCGGCTCTTCAATCGCCAGGAGTTCGAGCGGGCGCGCGAAGCTTTTCAGGCTGTGATCGAGCGCTTCCCCACGGAGGCTGAAGTTCTGGCGCGCGCCCGCGCTTATCTGGCCATCTGCCAACAGAAGCTGCAGACGCCTCGTCCCGTGCCGCGAACGGCCGAGGCGCTCTATGATCGTGGGGTCATCGAGCTGAATCGAGGGCATATCGCTCCGGCCATCACCTACTTCGAGAAAGCGCTCAAGCTCGATCCTCGCGCCGATCATGCGGTTTACGCCCTGGCCGCTGCGTATGCTCGAAGTGGGCAGGTCGAGAAGGCCATTGCGACACTGCGCCAGGCCATCGCTATGCGCGAGACGTATCGCCTGCATGCCCGTCGGGACCCCGACTTCCTTCCCCTCTACGCGAATCCGGAGTTCCAGAGGCTTGTCGGGATTGAGATCATCGAGTAGCAGGAGATCCCTGCTGAAGCGCTCCGCACGGGGATTCCCCTGGAGCATCGCATCGGGCGATCGGACATCTATTCCTCCGTAGAGGTCCCCGCTTCGGAGGGCGGCAGGTCCTTGTACAGATACTTGATCGCGTGTTTGAAGATGAGCAAGTTGGGCTCCCCATTTCGGTGCAGCTTGATGCAGTTTTTATCGTACCATTCGATCGTGCCCCGAAGGACCTCCCCGTCGGTCAGGACAACGACCATCGGGGTCTTGGCCTCCATCTGCTTCCGATAGTAGTAATTCTCCGCATGGGTCTGTTCGGGCGGCACGCGCTTTTTCGGCTGCGGCTGCACCGTCTGCGTGCGCGTCAGATTATTCGGGTCATAGAGACCTCGAGTGTTGACGTCCGTGTATGTCGTCCGCACTGTCTTTTTGGTCACAAACGTACCCTCCGAATCGTGTTTTTCTCCATCCCAAATTCCATTGGGGAGAGCAAGCTGAGCAAATATTACAGGAAGTGCGGGCGTTTGGCAAGGTGGTGGAGAGTCGAAGAGCCGATTGTCGGCGCACCTGTGAACACCTGGAGTTTGACGGAAGCTTCGCGGGGATGCTATAGATTGAAGGACATTGCGGCAGATAAGGCATATGCTGGAGCGACTGCGAGAACATATTGTGCGCCATCTGCGGCAGTGCGTGCAGCGGCGGTTCGATTTGACGGTGGAGGAGATCGCCGTTGAAGTTCCACCGCAGGTCGAACTGGGCGACCTGGCTTTTCCCATCGCTTTTCAACTCGCCCAGTGGCTGCGCCAGCGAACGGGGCAGAAGTACAATCCGCGCGCTCTGGCTGAAGCGATCGCAGCCGAGTTCCCGCCGATGGAGGGGGTCGCCCGCATTGAGGTCGCCGGGGCCGGATATCTCAACGTTTTCCTCGATCGCGCGCGGCTCTTGCTCGGCCTTCGACAGCCGGAGGCCGCACCGGAGCCATCCGGGGAGAAGATCATCGTCGAACATACGAGCATCAATCCGAATAAGGCGGCGCATATTGGCCACCTCCGAAATGCCGTGCTCGGCGATGCTCTGGTTCGGTTATTGCGGTGGAGCGGCGCGCGCGTCGAAGTCCACAACTACATTGACAACACGGGGGTTCAGGTGGCCGACGTCGTCGTCGGATTCAAATATCTGGAGAAGAAGGACCGGGCGGAGATCGAGGCGATCCCGGGGAAATTCGATCACTATTGCTGGGATTTATACGCTCGGGTGACGGCCTGGTATGAAGAAAATCCTGAGGCTTTGGAGCTGCGCCGTCAAACGCTCAGTGAGATCGAGGAAGGCGGGAATCCGACAGCCGAACTCGCCGAGTACATCTCCATGCGCGTGCTGAACGATCAGCTGGACACGGTCGAACGGTTGGGCATTTACTACGACCTGCTCCCTCGCGAGAGCGAGATTCTCCATCTGAAATTCTGGGATCGTGCCTTCGAGCTGTTGAAGGGGGCGGGGCTCGTCACCTATGAGACGGAGGGGAAGAACCGAGGGTGCTGGGTGATGCGTCTGCCTTCGGAGGAAGAAACGGGGGCTCGGGAGGACGAGGGGAAGGTGCTCGTCCGTTCCGATGGGACGGTCGTCTACACGGGCAAGGACATCGCTTATCACCTCTGGAAGCTCGGGCGCCTCGGCGTGGACTTCAGCTATCGGCCCTTCCGTCGGTATCCGAACGGGCATACGACGTGGATCACAACGAGCGAGGCGACGGCCGACGGCGCGCCCCCGGAGTTCGGGCGGGGATCGGCCTATCTGAGCGTGATCGGATCGGAGCAGACGTATCTGCAGAAGTTCGTGAAAGAGGCTGTTCGCGCCCTGGTGCCGGATCCGCGCGTTGAGCGCAGTGCGCACATCGCCTACGAGAAAGTGGCCTTGACGCCGCGCGCTTGCCTGGAGTTGGGGATCGCGCTATCGCCGGAGGAGCTGGAGCGGCAGCAGATCAGTATGTCTGGGCGGCGCGGCCTCGGTGTGAAGGCCGATGATCTCATTGATAAGCTCGAAGAGAAGGCCCTGTGGGAAGTACGCGCTCGACATCCGGAGTTGTCGGAAGAGGGGGCTCGACGTCTGGCGCATCAGATCGCCGTGGGGGCCTTGCGCTATTTCTTGCTGAAATACACCCGGACGACGGCCATCGCGTTCGACTTCACCGAGGCGCTCTCCTTTGAGGGAGAGACCGGCCCGTATGTGCAATATGCCGTCGTGCGCGCGCGCAGCATCTTTCGGAAGCTTCAGGAGGCGGGCCTGTCGCGTCATCCGCTCGGGCCGGAGCAGATCCCGGAGATCAATCGCTTCCTGAACGAGCATGACGACTTATGGGCTGTGCTCTATCTGGCTGCGCGGCTTGGCGAATTCGCTCGTCAGGCGTGCGAGCATTATGAACCGGCGATCTTGGCGAAATACGCCTTTCAGTTGGCGCAGCGGTTCAACACCTTCTACCACAGCTACCACATCTTGAGCGAGGGCGATCCGCTCGTGCGTGAGGTCTACCTCGCCATCACAGAGGCCGTGTGCGAGCGCCTGGCGCGCGCGCTGGAGCTGCTGGGCATTGAAGTTCCGGAGATGATGTGAGCGCGCCGGAGGGCGGCGCTCTCAAGGAGCGGGCGCGATCGTCCGCCGTCGCTCGTGGTGGACCCGCCATGCCCAGTTCGCCAGGGCCAGCAGAGAGGTCACCAGGAGGATGAGCAGCTCTCCTCGCCCCATGCGCGTCACTAAGATCGCGGAGAACGCGAGAGCGAGCGCGGCGATGAGGGAACCGCAGGGAAGCCGAAATGCCGCTGCTTCGGCGCACTTTCTCCTGAAGACGATCAGCGCCAGGCAGGTCGAGGCGTAAGTGAACAGGCGCGCCACGGCCGACAGCAGGACGTTCCAGGCGAACGTCCCGGCCAGGGCCAGGCCCCAGGTCAAAATGGCGAAGGCCACAATCGAGATGTGTGGCGTGCGGAATCGGGGATGCACGGCCGCGAAGACGGAGGGGAAATCGCCGCGTTCGGCCAGAGCGAACGTCAGCCGTGGCGCGTTCAACATCATCGAACTGAGGTAGCCGTAGACCGAGATGAGCGCCCCCGCGCTGATCACCCACGCTCCCAGCGCGCCCGCGAACACGCGCGCCGCTGAAGCGAGCGGTCGGTCCGTGCGCGCGGTCTCCGGCAAAGTGCCGATGACGACCACCTGAATGAGGGTGAAGATCGCGGTGACGACCAGGAGCGCGACAAAGAGCGCGAAGGGAGCATCGCGCCGGGGGTCTTTGGCCTCCGCCATCGGCAGAAGCGCAGCCTCAAATCCCCCATAGGCGTAGACGAGCACAAGCACGGCCTGCAGCCAGGCATCGGCCGAGGGAGGAGGAGGGCGAAGCTCTATCGGCTTCGTGAAGAAGAGGCCAACGGCGATGAAGAGAAGGAGGGGGATGAGCTTCAGGATGGCGAAAATGTCGCTCACCTGGGCGCCGGCGCGCACGCCGCGATAGTTCACCAGGGCGAGCCCACCGATAAGCAGCGTCAGCAGCAGCGCGCGCGGGATCGGCTCCTCGGCGGGCGGCCAGAATTCGGCGAGGTAGAGGATGAAGAGATTCGCATTCGCCGCCGCGGCGGTGATGCGAACCAGCCACGTCAGCCATCCGATTTGCACGCCGAGGAGGGGGCCGAAGGCCTCTCGCGCGTACAGATACGGGCCTCCGGCCGCCGTGAAGCGCGAGGCGACCTCGGCGAAACAGGCCATGATCAATCCCACTCCGGCCGCGGCGAGGAGATACGCGAAGGGGCTGAGCGGTCCGAGCCATCCGGCGACGATCGCGGGGAGGCCGAAGATGCCGCTGCCGATGATGGAGTTGATGACCAGCGCCGTGAGACTCCATCGGCCGATGGCCCGGACAAGCGACGGCTCGGCGCGTCCATCCCTCACAGGCGTCGCCATCGCCAATCGCGCAGGGCCTGACGCGCCGCATTGTATCCGGGCACGCCCATGACGCCGCCGCCCGGATGCGCACCGGCCCCGCACAGATAGAGCCCGCGAATGGGCGTGCGATAGCGCGCCCATCCGGGCACCGGACGAAAGCAGAAGAGTTGATCCACGCTCATGTCGCCGTGAAAGATATTGCCCCCGGTGAGCGCAAATTCTTCTTCGAGATCGAGCGGCGAGAGGATGTGCCGGTCGAGGACCAGGCTTTTGAACCCCGGGGCATACTCCTCGATGATATCCATCACGCGATCGGCGTACGCGTCTTTCCGCGCGCGCCAATCCCCCTCTCGAAGCCGATAGGGCGCGTATTGGAGGAAGATCCCCATGATGTGCTTCCCCGGTGGGGCGAGCGAATCGTCATAGGTCGTGGGGATCGTGATCTCCAGCAGGGGGGATGAAGAGGGGTGACCGTGTTTGGCCTCCTCCCACGCGCGCTCCACGTAGTCCAGATCGGGGCAGATGTGGATCGTCGTCTTATGGTGCGGCATGAGGTGCGTTCCGGGCCGCGCTTTGAAATTCGGCAGGCCGTCGAGCGCCAGGTTGATCTTCATCGAATATCCGCTCATGCGGATTGCCTTCACCTGATGCGCGAACTCGGGATCCAGCTCGGCTTCGCCCACGAGCCCGAGGAAGGTGCGCTTCGGATCAGCGTTGGAGAGAACAAGACGAGCGCGGATCTCTTCGCCCGTGGCGAGCACGACGCCCCCGGCGCGTCCATCCCGCACGAGGATGCGTTCCACCTCGGCGTCGGTTCGGATGCGCGCCCCGGCCGCGCGAGCGGCGGCAGCGATCGCTTCCGAGAGCGCGCCCATTCCCCCGCGCACGAACCCCCACAGACCGCGATGGCCGTTGACCTTCCCCATCACGTGGTGCAGCAGCACGTAGGCCGTCCCGGGAGTCCGCGGGCCGCCAGCGACGCCGATGACCCCATCCGTCGCCAGCGTGACCTTCACCTCCTCGGACTCGAACCACGGTTCCAGAAAGTCGGCCACGCTTTGCGCGAAGAGCTTCAGCAGACTGACCCGCGCCCTCTCCTCCAACCGCAGAAGGCCCCATCCCAGTTCCCCGAGGTCCCACACATCGCGCGCGCTCATGCGTGCGAGATTCGGAGGCGGTTGCCAGAGGAGGCGATCCATCCATTGCGCGAGCCGCTCAAGATGGGCTTCGTAGGCGGGGTACGCTTCGGCATCTCGGCGCGAGAATCTCGCGATCTCCTCGCAGGTGCGCTTCTGGTCCTGCCAGAAGAGGAGGCCCCGCCCATCTGGAAAAGGAGTGAAAAACGCCGGGTCCTTCGCATAGACGTGATACCCATAGCGGGGAAGGTCGAGATCGCGGACGAGACGCTCGGGAAGGAGGCTGCACAAATAGGCTGCCGTGGAGACCCGAAATCCTGGAAAGACCTCTTCGGTCGTGCTCGCTCCGCCCACCCGCGATCGGCGTTCGAGGACGAGAACGCGCAATCCGGCGCGCGCCAAATAGGCGGCAGCGACCAGACCATTATGGCCAGCTCCCACGATCAGCGCATCCCAATGCTCAGGCATGGGGGCGAAGCGCGGTTTCTCCAAGCGACAGCATCGCGAGCTTCCGATGTTCCTTCAGCATGCATCGGTTCATGACGACGAGCAGGCCCGCTTCGTGAGCGCGACGGGCTGCCTCTTCGTTGACGACGCCTTCTTGCATCCACACGGCCCAGGCGCCGATACGAATCGCCTCCTCCACAATCGGGAGGACGGCGTCCGAACGACGGAAGATGGTCACGACGTCAATGCGCTCGGGCACCTCCGAGAGTCGAGCGTAGGCGCGCTCACCGAGCACATATGCCTCGTTCGGATTAACGGGAATGATCCGATACCCCTCCGCTTGGAGGTATCGAGCCACCCCGTAACTCGGGCGCGTGGGCTTCGAGGAGAGGCCGACGACAGCGATCGTCCGCGCCTGTCGCAGAATGCGCCGAATCGCCTCCGGATCGTTCACGCGCATACAGCCTCCTGATCGGGCGCCGTATATGAGTAGCACAGAAAGCACCGCCGTGCAAAGTCTGAACGGGCAAGCCCAGGCGATCCGCGTGCGATCGCTTGAGCACCCCTCTTGTGGCGCGTTTCCAGGCTGCCGACACCCAAGGGGCGCGGACGTCATCGCATGCGCACTTTGACCGGGGTGGGGCATTGGGCTACCATAAGTGCTCACGAGCGTGCTGAAGCATCACTTTCGATGCCCTCGCCCGGAGTCGAAGAGGAGGCATGCCGAATGACACCATGGGATTGGCTCATCGTCGGCGGGTATCTTCTCACGCTCCTGATGCTCGGGCGATTCCTGGGGCGACGGCAAGCGAGCATTGAAGATTACTATCTGAGTGGACGGCGCCTGCGATGGTGGAGCGCCGGACTCTCGACCATGGCGACGCAGCTTGGAGCCGTGAGCTTCATCTCAGCGCCGGCCTTCGTCGCCCTGCGACCCGGCGGGGGATTGGTCTGGTTGGGGTATGAGTTCGCCGTCCCCCTGGCGCTCGTGTTCCTGATGAGCGTCTTTCTGCCCGTATATCATCGCAATCGCGTCCTGAGCATCTATGAGTATCTGGAGCGCCGTTTCGATGCGAGCACGCGCACCATGGTGAGCCTCATGTTTCAGGTGAGTCGCGCGCTGGCCTCCGGAGTGACCATCTTCGCTCTGGCCATTGTGCTCTCGGCGACAATCGGCATCCCGCTCTGGGCGACGATCCTCATGACGGGCCTCGTCACGTTGCTCTACGATGCGTGGGGGGGGATGAAGGCTGTCGTCTACAGTGACATCCTCCAGATGGGGATCCTGGGGCTCGGTGTCCTGCTCTGTGGTCTGGAGGCGTATCGCTTCATCGGCGGATGGGCGGCGGTGTGGAGCGCGATTCCGCGGGAGCGCCTGGAGACGATTCGATGGACGGCTCACGGACTGGGGGATGGAGAGGATTTCGGCTTCTGGCCGCTGCTGATCGGCGGCTTCTTCCTCTACGCCTCCTATTACGGATGCGATCAAAGTCAAATGCAGCGGGAGATCTCCGTCGGGCACGTGGATGAGGGCCGGCGTTCGTTGTGGCTGAACGGCATCGCGCGGTTCCCGCTCGTCCTCGCCTACTGCGTCATGGGTTTGCTGATCGGCGTCTACACGAGCCAGCATCCCGAATTCGCCGCGCGTATTCCGCGGGATCGCGTGGATTACCTGGTCCCACTCTTCATCGTGTACGCCCTGCCGCCGGGAGTGACGGGGCTCATCCTCATCGCCATCCTGGCGGCGGCCATGTCCTCGCTCGATTCGGCCTTGAACTCCTTGAGCGCGGCGACGATGCGCGATGTCTATCAGCGCTATGTGAACCCGAGGGCGACCGAGCGGGAGCTCTTCCTGTGGTCCAAACGCTTCACGATCATGTGGGGGCTTCTGTGTATCGCGTTCGCTTTCCTGGCCGGACGTCTCTCGGGGACCGTCATCGAGGTCATCAACAAAATCGGGTCGGTCTTTTATGGACCGATCTTGGCCGCCTTCCTCCTCGGCATGCTGACGCGTCGGACGAGTGGCCTCGGAGTCAAGATCGGCGTCCTCACGGGCATCGCCGCGAACCTCTTCCTGTGGCTGGAGTGTCCTCGCATCTCCTGGCTGTGGTGGAACGCGATCGGATGTGGGATCGCCGTCCTCGTCGGATATGGTCTCAGTCTGTGGCGTCCAGCGAAGGTCGTCCCGCCGGAGACGCTCTGGCAACCCGATCTCGGTCGCGAGCACAGGGGGGCGTTTGGGCATGCTCCCGACGCTTTGCGTTCCGGGCGCCTCTCCGTAACGAATTGGCGCGCGCGCTATGTGGGGCTCATCCTGTATACGTTCTTGATGATCAGCATCGCGGGGGGAATTGCCTCGCTCGCGTGAAGGAAAAACGGCCGGCAGCCTGACATTCAGACCGCCGGCCGAACGCATCGAGGCCGCTCAGATCAGAACTCGTACCGCAGCGCGAACTGCATGATGCGCGGACGCGTCAACGTACCCTCGTATCGTCCGAAGGTCGCCGAGATGTCCGGGAACGCCAGCAGCGAGGCCGTATCGAACCGCACGGAGTTGGTGACGTTGAAGACTTCCCACCGGAACTGCAGCCGATGCGTCTCGGTGATCGAGAAGACCTTCATCAGCCCCATGTCTATGGAGAAGTAGCCATCGCCACGAATGCGGTTGCGGAAGCCCGCTTCGCCCGGACGCTGGAACCGGAGCACCTTCAGCACTTCGGCGGGATCGCGGAAGGCCGCCGGTCGGACCTTGCCGTCCGGGAACTTGTAGCTGCGGTTCGTCTCGCCGACGGGATACCGGGTCACGCCTTCCTTCAGCTCCGCATTCCCCTGCAGGTTCCAATTCGTGGCCCAGCAGGAGCGGCAGTTGATGATGTTGAGCGGGAATCCGCTCGTCCACCGGAGCAGGCCCGTCGTCTGCCAGCCGCCGATGATCTGGTTCACCCAGCCCGGCACACCGCCGCCCAAAGGCTTCCCCCGACCAAACGGCAGCTCGACGATCCAGTTGGCATTGATCTGATGCCGCACGTCGAAGTCAGAGAAGGAGTACTGCAGGCGCGGGCTCCAGGAGTTGATGATGAAGTCGGTGTAGCCGCCCGAGAAGAAGGATCCGAACGCTCCTCCGCGCTCTGTCCCGGAGGTGAGATCGAGCGACTTCGAGAGCGTGTAGTTGAAGTCGAACTGCGTGCCCGCGCTCAGGCGCTTCCGCAGGAGGAGCTGGAAGGCGTGGTACTCCGAGAACCCGATCGTGCCCTGCGCCGCGAGCGACGAGTACTGATCGTTCCAGAAGGCGTAGGGCTTGCCCGCCGGGTTATCGGGCGTCGCGCCGAAGCACGCGGGTTCGCAGAAGAGGTCAATCAGGTAGAGCGCGGTTTGATAATCGGGAGCGTTCTCGCGGAAGACTTGGTAGATGGCCTGCGTGTTCGTCAAGCCGCCGCCGGCGCGAGCCCCTGCTGTCGGGAAGAGATTCTCCCAGTACGGGATTCGCGGGACGGCGCTCACGGGCGTGTTCGCCTCGATCAGCCGAGCGAGCATCTGCGCCGCCGTGAAGTAATCCATCCCCGACTTCGGATCCACGAGGTTCATCGGCATGGCCAGATCATACCGGGTGAGCAGCTTCCGCCCCCGACGTCCGACGTAGCCGACCTCGACGCTGAAGCTCTTCGGTAGCTCGCGCCCGATGAAGAAGTTGAACATGTGCGCGTACGGCGTGCGCACCGTGTCATCAATGCTCGTCGTGATGGCGAACAAACCAAAAGGCGGCGTTTGTGGAAAGCCTCCCGGGGGAGCAGGTCTCTGGAACTCCGACCCATCGCGCGCAACACGCGGGACATCGAAGACGCCCGTGAAGCGCGGCGCGTTCGCTTCGGTGATCGTCCCCCAGACCGTCGTCAGCGTCGTCGTCAGACCGAAGGCACCTTGCTGATCGAAGGTCGTCGCCAGCGCATGGCCGATTCGGTCGTACACGAGCCCGTATCCGAAGCGGAAGACCGTGCGCCCATCGCCGAAGAGCGCGCGCAAGAAGTTGCGCGGGGACCACGCGATCGAGAAGCGCGGCGACCAGTTGTTGAAGTCCTTGGCGAAGAAGCCCGGCTTGCCATTAGCCGGACCCGCCAGGTCAAAGCTGATGCGCGGCAGATCGTAGGAGGGAATCCCCTTGAGCATGCCCGCGCGCCGCAGCTCGAACCATTCGCCAAGGCTCGGCGTCGGTCGAACTTGCAAGCCGTTGGTCTCCCACGGCGGTGAGTAGAGGTAATACCGCACACCTGCGGTGATTGTGAGATTCGGTCTCACTCGCCACTGGTCTTGCACATACCCCTCGTACTCGTTCGTGGCGTAGCGCCGACGGATCAGCGCGCCTTCTGGCAAGACGTTCCCCTGCTTGTCGTAGTTGTACCGCGCAGTGAATTGGGTGATCGTTCCCAAGACCAGGATGGGGAACCCATCGGCCCATGCCGCGTAGAACCCGGAGGCGACGGCCGGCAGCGTTCGGCATCCCGGCTGCGTGCAGCGCGGGTGTCCCGGGGCCGTATAACGACCCACCCCCAAGAGCCACGAGCCATTGCCGATGACGGTATGGAAAGACGTCTCGTTGGTGAATCGTGGGATTCGCGTGAAGCGGACGTTGAAGCCCGCCTGGATCGTATGCGCGCCGCGAATCCACGAGATGTCGTCCACCAGATTGTGCGTGCTCGCGATGCGTCCGAAGGAGTTGGTCGGCGCCGGGATGTTATTGAGGAAGCGCAGGGTCACCTGGGTGCGCTGTTGCAAACCGGCCACGGTGGAGCCCAACCGCGTCAGGCCGTAACGGAAGGTGTTCACCAGGTTCGGTTTCACCGTCGCGTCATAGCCGAGCGCGAACCCCTTGGAGTTGACGAGTGTCTTCTGGTTCGGCGGCAGTCCCGGATACTGCGGCTCGGAGTTGATCACATCGTCCTGGAGATTGCCGCGCCAGAAGAGCGTGTGCCGCCCGGCGCGATCCATGTTGAAATCGCTGCGGAGGATGTAGGTGTTGAAGTCGTTCTTGATCGGTGCCACGAAGCGGAAGCCCATGATGTTCAGGCCATCCCGTCCGGGATCGTTCGGCTCGGGGAACTGCTGCAGGTACCGCATGAGCGCCGGATTCGCGCCGATCCCCAGGGGGTCGAGCGTGGCGGCTTCCGCGGGCGTCAACACGCGGATCCCGGCCGGAATGTTGAACGTGCGGCCCGCGACGGTGATCGTCGTCGCGGGACACTCGGCCGGATTCGCGCAGCGATATTGGAAGTAACCGTGGCGCACCAGAAACGAAGGGACCGAACGCAAAACGGGCTCCTCACGCTTCTCCCGCAGGCCTTCGTAGTTACCGAAGATGAACCATCGGTCCTTGACGATCGGCCCGCCAGCCGAAGCGCCGAAGATGTGGTAGTTCAACACGGGCGGCTCGTTCGGTCGCCCCGACTCGATTTGAGCGAGCTTGTTGAAGAATTCGTTGGCCGAGGTGGCCGTGTTCCGGTGGTACCAGTAGAGCGAGCCGTGCAGCTCGTTTGTCCCGCGCTTGGTCACCAGGCTCACCTGCGCCGAGCTGGAGCGTCCCTGATTGGCGTTGTAGTTGGTCGTCGTCACGCGGAACTCCTGCACGGAGTCGAGCGTCATTCGCAGAACCGACGTGTAGGCAAAGCCGAACTGCGGATCGTTCACATCAATGCCGTCGAGGGTCACATTCTGCTGATCGCTTCGGCTGCCGCTGATGCTCCCACTGCGGATATCCCCAGTCGGCAGGAACACCGCTCCGGGCTGCAAGCTCAGCAGCTCCACCACGTTGCGGGCGAGCAGGGGAAGTTGCCGAATCTGCACTTCCCCGAATGGATTGCCGATGGAGGCATCGGCTTTATTGATGAGCGCTTCGCCCACGACTTCGATCGTCTCAACGACCTCTCCGACCTCCGTGAACTGGAGATCGAGCACGACCGGCATGTTCACCAGCAGTTGCAGGTTCGAGCGGACGATGCTCTTGAAGCCGGTCATCTCCACCCGGAGGTTATAGGTCCCCGGTGGGAGTTGCGGGAAGACATAGTACCCCCGCTCATTCGTTGTCGTCGTCCGGGTGACTCCGGTCGCCGCGTTGGTGAGCGTGACGGTCGCCCCGACGACCACGGCACCCGTCGGATCGGTCACCGTGCCCGAGAGCGACGTCGTCGCCTGCGCCCACGTTCGGCCGCTCAGCAACAGCAGGAGCAGGAGTCCCCAGACCACGTTCCACGTCACTCGTCTCCACGTCATAGGCTTACCTCCTCGTCTGAGTTCAGGTCATCGCAGCAGCGATTATATGCAAAAGGTGATCGAATTTCAACGAAGAATTGGAGGGGGCTCCCGGTGATCCAAATCCCGAAGGAAGAGGGGGATCACTCGGAGTCCCAGGCGCGAGCCGGTCTGCGCGCAGTTGCGCTTTCCCTGCGCTCGTGAGAGAATTTCCCTCCGCGGCGAGGGGAGACTTTTTGGAGGAGAGGGAGGCTATGGCGATCCGGTATACGGTGACGACCATCAGCCCGAAATATCATCAGGCGATCTTGGAGTGGCAGCGGCGGAACTTTCCCGAGCTCGACCTCTTGCTCGCCTATTGGGAGAAGTATTTCCCCGGTCTGCCGAAGTTTCAACTTGTGGCCAAGGTGGGGGAGCTGCGCTCGGATGTGATCGAGGTCGGGAAATACGCCGGTCAACCGAAGATCGAGCGGGCGGCCGAGATGGCCGGGAACATGTTCTACACGGCCCGTCGGATCATTCGGGCCCAGTGCTCGACCGAATTCGGCTCGATCGAGCAGCATCGGATGAGCCTGGACACAGCCCCCACGGATGAAGCCCGCTTCGAGATCCTGCGGATCATGGCCGAGGAGCTGCGGCATGCCTATCAGATGTTCTGGGTCCTCGACCATGATCCCACATGGAGACGGCCGGGGCATGGAGACGTGGCCGCCGAGACTATCGAAGAGTTGCTCTCGATGCGGACGGGGACGCACGTGCTGGACGCCTTCAATATCGAGTTCCGCGACTTTCTGGACAATGCCGTCTACACGGCCATCATTGATTTGGTCGGGAAGTACCAGCTCGATATGATGCAGATCTTCAGCTACGCCCCCATGGCGCGGAGCATGCCGCCGATGCTCGGCGAAGAGGGGTTCCACATGGGCTTTGGCCGTCGAGCCTTGAAGGAGCTGGCCGTCGCCGCGACGCGAGGTCAGGGGGGCTACAGCCTGGAGGATATTCAGCGGGCGATCAACAAGTGGTATCCACGCGGGCTGGAGATGTTCGGGAACGAGCGGTCCGGCGAGACAGCCGTCGCTTTCGGGTTCAAGCCAAAGACCAATGGGCAGGCGCAGGCCGAGTACATCGCCGAGGTCGAGGGGATCATCGAAGGGGTGAATATCGCCATCGTGCGCGTGCATCATCCGACGATGTCCCCGGACGAGGCGCGGAGCCTGATCCGCGAGGTGCAGCATTCGGGGGAGGCGCGCCGGGGCATTCGGCCGGAGGATTTGCTCCTGCTCCCGGATCGCCGCTTCTTCCGAAGGCGTGGGCCTGAGGAGTACGTCTTTCAACCGTATGATCTGCGCGGGAACGTGCTCACCGAAGGGGGACGACCGATCGCGCCGGAGAAGTATCTCCAGTATTTGGCTCGCGTCCTGCCCGAGCCGTATCTCGCGAGCGAGGATTTTCGACGGTATGCCGAGCAGTTGAAAGCGTACCACGCGCGGGGGACGAGCGAGGCGGTGCCCTTCTGGATCACGTGAAGCGCTCCGTCGGCGCGAGCGACAGGGTTCTGCCCGGAACCAGAGAGGAGCTGGAGTCGTCCCCCCTTGCTTGGCGCGAGACACCGATGGCCGTCATTGCGCGTGCTCCCTGTCCGAGCGACACCGCCAGTCATGGATCGCTCCCTGCGCCGGACCTGGTTTTCGAAAAGAACCATTGACGGATGGGCCGAAATGCGATACTGTAAGGCTGGCACCTACGCCCAAACTAAGGAGGAAGAGGCTATGAATATCGCGCGCATTGTGCTCGGCGGCGTGATCGCCGGTGTGATCATTGACGTGATCGAGACGATCGTGCATCGGTTTCTGTTCCGATCGTATCAGGAACTTGGGCGAGAGCCCATCGCGATGTCCGGGGCTCTGAGGATCTGGATCATCGGCGTGGTCTTTGGGATCGCGGTGGCGTGGTTGTATGCGGCGATTCGACCGCGGTATGGGGCGGGGCCAAAGACGGCGGTGGTGGCGGGAATTTACCTCTGGATCGTGGCGGGACTCCTGGTGCGGCTCGGGTTTGCTCCGCTGCTGCAGTGGGGGACGCGGCTGATGGTCATCGGGATTGTGACGAATCTCGTGGCGTACGTCGTGGCCGGATTGGTCGCCGGATACTTGTACAAAGAGGAAGCGGCGGCTGCCTGAGCATTTGATCGCCCGAGCGATCGTGCGATCTTCACGGGGATGCGGCGGCGCGCTCTCACGAGCGAAAAGGGCAAGAAGCATCCCCCTTGTTAGCTCATCGCGATCTCTCCCAATGGCTGGACAAATCCCAAGGCTCCATGCCAGAGTGTAAAACTATGGCGCGGGTCTATCCGTTTCGCGCGTGGCGATACAATCCGGAGAAGGTGGGCGATCTGGCGGCCGTCCTCACCCAGCCCTACGATAAGATCACGCCCGCAATGCAGGAGCAGTACTATGCGAGAAGCCCCTATAATTTCGTGCGCGTGATCTTGGGGAAGGCGTTTCCCGAAGACACGGAGACGCAGAACGTCTACACGCGAGCGCGCGAGGAGCTGCGACGGTGGATGCGCGAAGGCGTTCTCGTCGCAGATCGCGCTCCGGCGATCTACATCTATTTCCAGACGTATCGCGTCCCGCCGGATGGACCGGTGAAGACGCGGAAAGGGTTTCTGGCGCTCGGGCAGCTTGAGGATTTCGAGCGAGGGATCATCTTCCCGCACGAGCGCACGCTGAGGGGGCCGAAGGAGGATCGGTTGCGGCTGCTTCGCGCCACGCGGGCGCATCTGGAGCCGATCTTCATGCTCTATGATGATCCGGCCTTTGAGATTCAGGCCATCCTGGAGCAGTGCGCGAGTGGGCCGCCCGAGGTGCATGTCGTGGACGAGTACGGCGTCGAGCATCGGTTGTGGGCGCTCTCTGTGCCGGAGGCCATCGAGGCGATTCAGCAGATGATGGCTCCGCGGCAGCTGGTGATCGCCGATGGACACCATCGCTATGAGACGGCCCTAGCCTATCGCGATGAGCGGCGGGCCGAGGCGGGACGGGTGGAGGAACGGGCGCCCTACGAGCGCATGCTCATGGCCTTCTTCAATCTGCGGGACGAGGGGATAACGATCCTGCCCACGCACCGGTTGATCGTGGGCATGGACGTGTTTGATGCCGAACGATTCCGCGATTTCGTCGCGCGCTATTTCGACGTGACGAGTGTGCCCCTTGGGGACTTCTCCGCCCAGGCGCTCACCCACATTCGCGCGCGCTTGGCGGAGGAAGGGCAGCGGCGAATGACTTTCGGTCTGATGGTGGTCGGGGATTCCGTCTTTCGCCTTCTGGCGTTGCGGGAGACCGAGGAGGCGGAGCGGATGCTCGAGGGGATGACACCGCTTGAGCGGATGCTCGACACGGCCGTGCTTCATCGTGTGCTCATCGAGCGGGGACTTCGCCTTGGTGAAGAAGCGATCCAGAGCGAACGGCACATCATCTACGTTCGAGAGTTCGAGGAGGGCGCGCGCGCCGTTCGCGAAGGGCGCGCGCAGGTGGGGTTCTTCCTGAATCCGACGCGCGTGGAGCAGGTCTATGCGATGGCTCTCTCCGGGCGCCTGCTGCCACAGAAGTCCACGGACTTCTATCCGAAGCTCCTCTCGGGGCTTGTCCTCTATCCGTTTGAGGAGCTGGAATCCACCTCGGACATCCCGCGCGATCTCCAGACCGCGTGGGGACCCCGTGAGGCGGAATGAGCGCGCGCGGGGAGAGCGTCAGCGCACCGCTCACCGATCCAGGGGGACGGGCGTGAGCGGGACATCCCAGTGCGCTTCCAGTAGCTCGAAGCGCCGTCGCTCTTCGGCTTGAAATCGCTCCTGGTCGGGGAAGAGGCGGCGCAGCAGCGCCTCGCGCCCCGATTGATCAATGACGGCGTTCCAATTCTTGTAGACGATGATGGTCATGAAGTGCCAATCCGCGCGTCCCTCTCCGTGAAAGGTCGGTTGATAGGCTTCCACGCGAAGAATGCGCCCCTGTTCCTGTTCGGCTTTGAGCAAGGGCCAGTGATTCTTCTTGAAGAGTCGAAGGAAC
Source organism: bacterium (assembly GCA_041640655.1). GTDB lineage: Bacteria > Acidobacteriota > Blastocatellia > HR10 > HR10 > HR10. The sequence continues at coordinate 7,152 of JBEPZV010000007.1, read as the reverse complement.
TCGTCGTAGTGCCCCCACTTGACTTTGTAGTAGTAGGCGACCGCGTAGGGGGGATCCGTCGGCCCTTGCGGCGTGGCTTGCAGAGAAGCGAGGAAGCCCAGGGCGATCAGGAGACTGAGGAGAAATCTGAGCGATCCTCTCCAGTGTCGCCGGACGATCAGGGATCGAGACATCTTCGTTCCTCCCCACCTCAGAAAGTGTATTGATAGCGCAGAAAGAGACTGCGTCCGGGAGCGTCCAAGCCCCAGGTGACCCCTCGATAGTTTCGATCGGTCAAGTTCTCCGCTTCAATGAGGAACTGATGGTTCTCGCCCACGCGGAATCCGGCGCGGATATTGAAGACGACATAGCCGGGGATGGCTCGGTAGAGCGGGGCGCTCTCGACGCCGGGGCCAAGCACGCGATTCTGGACTTGCGTCAAGGTCTCGCCCGTCGGGATCAAGAAGTCGTCGTCCGTTCCGAAGCGGCCATCTGGCCCGGGAGCGATAAGCCCGCGCACGGTGGCGCCGTTGCGGAAGAAGCTGGCGATGTTCGCGCGCGAGCGCATAGCTCCCGTGCGGCGATCTTCAAGGGCGAGCGTCGAGAGTCGCGTCTGGCGAGCGGCCGCATGAAGATACGGTTCGATCCAGAAGCGACGCAGGGGCATGTATCGAAGGCGAATCCACCCGTCGGGGGCAGGGAGACTCGCCTCGATATTGGGGGGCCGACCCGTGCGCCGATCTTTCGCCGAGATGTGCGTGTGGAGAATGTCGAGAGACCATCGCTCGGAGAGTTCGAAGGTCCACATTTGCTCGATCCCCCAGAACCGCGCATCGCCGAAGTTGGCGCGCACGAGCACGGGCGCTGAAGAGGCGGCGACGAAGACCGTCCCATTAGGCGTTTGCGCGATGATTGGTTCACCACCCAGAGAGAGGCCGACGGCTCCCGGTGGGAGAATCAGCGCCTGTTTGGTGATCAAGCGCGTGATGTCGTTCAGAAAGAGCGTGAGTTCTCCGCGCAGACGGGTCTGTCGGTAGCGCACGCCGATCTCATAGCTTTGGCTGAGTTCGGGCTTGAGCGGGGCGACGGGCTGTCCCGTCGAGACGGCCGTGCGGTCGGCTGTGGACCCGACCAGTCCGTTGAGCGGCGCGATCTCTCGGGCGGAGACCTCGAATCCGGAGCCCGTCAGTCCGAGCGTGCCCAGATCCGTCATACTCGGCGCGCGAAAGCCCCGACTGAAGTGGAAGGCAGCGCTGAGCCGACCGCCCAGCGGGATGAGGAGCCCCGCGCGCCCGCTCACGTTGGAGACCCGAAGCGCATCGCTCGGCCAGAGCGGGCGTCCGCCGACGATCGGCGCATCTTCAGTGCGAGCTTGGTAGCGCGCGCCGCTATAGCGGAGGCCGCCGATCAGCTTCACCGATCCACGTCGAGGCTCGAAGACGTCGAGGATGTAGATCCCCCACTGCTCATATCGCGCGCGGTCGGGCACGCGCGGGCGCCGGAGGGTCACCCCACCGGTGACGGGATTCAGGGCGAAGGCTGGAGCGCGCATGCGCTCGTGGTACGCTTCCCCGCCGAGGCGAAGGAAGTGTCCGCGCCAGAGCTTCTCCGCGCGTGCCTGAAGCCCGTGAACGCGCATCTTCTCGTACTCATGGACGATCGCCGCGCGCGGGTTCCCGTTGCCTCCCTGATTCACCCGCTCCTCGCGTTGCGCGTTGAAGGAGTAGGAGAGCGCGAGATGGTCCATTCCGGCGAACGCCTGGCGATCGTACCGCACGTAGAAGAAGTCGAGCATCAGGTTTCGCAGGTCGGCGATGAGATTCCCATCTCCGCCGAGCAATTGATCGAACCTTTTCCCGCCGTCCTGCTGCGCCCGTTGATAGTGGAAGCGGAGGGAGGATGTGGACGTGGGCGCCCACAAGAAGGTCGTGCTCCCTCCGTATTGAGTGAACCCTGTATCTGGCAGGCGCGGGCCATAAAGCACGTGGGAAGGGAGACCCAGAAACCGCGTCACCGCCGAATGCGAATCCACGCCGCGTCCCGGTCGCAGCGTGTTCACGCGTCGGCCGACGATATTGAGGGTGAGGCCAAAGGTTCGCGCCCCCAGGCTCGTGCGAAGGCTCGATCCGGCGCTCCAATCCGCCGTGTTCACGGTCGTCGCCCACATGCCGTGCCACTCCCGGCGCGTGGCGGCCAGAGGCGGAGTCCACGTCAGGAGTTGGAAGCTCCCGCCCAGGGCGTCGCTCCCATAATCGGCGCTGCGCGGTCCCCGGAGGACTTCGATGGCCTCGACATTCGTGGGATCAAGCAGGCTGAGGAACGTCTGGATGCCGGATCGCATGGCGGAGGTCGAGTATCGAATCCCATCCACGTAGATGTTGACCTTATCGCCGCCGAGCCCGCGGATGAAGACGCCCGCGATCGTCGGGCTCGTCCGCTGCAGATGGACCCCGACCTCCTCATTCACCGCCTGCGCCAGGACGGCCTTGGTGCGCATGGTGAGGTGATCCGAGAGGATCACGCTCACCGATTGGATGGTTCTGGCCGTCTCGTCCACGAAGCCACCTTCTCCTGTTACGGTCAGCTCCTCGATGACGGGCTCGACCTCCAGCGTCACCTGTACGTGCACCTCTTCCGGGGTCGAGAGCCGAATCGGAAGACGCCGCTCCGCGAAACCGCGCGCGTGCACGGCGAGTTCATAGACCCCGCGCGGCACGCCCGCGAGGATGAATTCCCCCATGTCGTTCGAGAGCGCGCTCGCGATCGTTCGCTGAGCGTGCCGTAAGATGACGCGGGCGCCGGAAATTCGCGCTCCTGTCGCATCGGTGACGATGCCGCGGATCCGTCCCTGCGCGTTCGCCTGCGCCTGCCGGGGCGCGAAGCTCATCAGGAGGATCCCGAACAGCAGCCCCATTCCTGCCCCTCTGAGTCGCCCCCTCATACGCGTCCTCCCTCTCGCGCGATGGCCTTTCATTGTACGGCGTCCTCCGAATGGCGCCAAGAGGGCACGGAGCATTCGGGGAGAGCGATCTTCGATCCATCATTCATTTCAAGCCCGCTCTTCACGCTTCTGCCCGAGAAATCGTGTAACCGACACTCGACCTCGGAACGTGTTCTCTAGCGGAGGGATTTTCGATGCGAGGCGGCGCAGGCGTCGGGCGATCTCGGCCTTTCAGACTTTTCCCGCGCTTGTGCCGTCTGAATTTCGGATGACGCGTCCGATCGAGGGAGGCGCGGCGATGCGGCGCTCGATGGCGCGTTCTGAGGAGATGGGCGAAAGGTCAATGCGCGATGTTGATGATCGTCTGGGAAGTTCAGGCGCTCTCGTGGAGGGGGAGTGGCCTTGCGAGCGAGAGCGTCCTTTCGGAGAGCGAGCATTGGCCGGTCTGAAGAGGTGAGCCCAACGGAGGTCGCAGACCGGCCAAGGGTGAGGCATGGCTATTATAGCGGTTTCGGGGGGAGAACCGCTACAGGATGAGAGCCTGTGCCTTCAGCTCGTTCCCTGAGCGCTCGATCTCTGGGGATGAGTCTCTCGGTCCGCGTTCAACCGGTGATCATTGCGGGGATGCATCGGTCGGGGACGACGCTGCTGGCGCGTCTTTTGGACCGGCTCGGCCTCTTCCTGGGACATCGCGTGGAGGAGCATCACGAGTCGGTCTTTTTCCTGCATCTGAACGAAGTCATTCTGCGTCAGGCTCGGGCGTCTTGGGACCGCCCCGATCCGATCCACGATTTTTTGCGGCATCCCGAGATCGTACGCATGACGCTTCGATGTCTGGAGGGCGATCTCCTCTCATGGCGGATTCATCGCTATTTGGGATGGCGGAATTGGATCCGATACCGTTCTCTGGCGCGGTTCGATCGGCCCTGGGGATGGAAGGATCCGCGCAACGTCCTCACACTCCCCCTCTGGGTGGAGCTGTTTCCTCGGGCGAAGATCATCTGGATCGTGCGTCACGGCGTGGACGTGGCCCGTAGTTTGGTCGTTCGGGAGCAGCGGTACTTTCGGTGGCAGCAGGTGCGGTTTCATCAAAAGTTTCATCGGCCGGATCGGCGGACGCATCTGGAGCGCGTGGGCTTTCGCGGTTCCGCGCGCTGCCTGACGCTCGAGGGCGCCTTCGCGCTCTGGGAATCGTACCTCGCGTATGCCGAACGAGTGCTCGGGCGAATCCCCAACGAGCGCGCGGTCGTGAGATACGAGGATTTCGTCCGCGAGCCGATTCCGCATCTTCGTGCGCTCGCCAATTTCTGCCAACTCCCGGAGATTCACCCTCGGGCTATAGAGGACGTCGCGCGGGAGGTGGATGCTCAGCGCGCGTATGCCTTCGCCTCTGATCCGAGGCTCGTGGACTTCTTCCATCGCGTGCGAGAGAGCGCATGGATGAAGCAATACGGATATTCGGAGAGCGTGCGTCCGCTCTGCGCCGTGTAAGCGATTGGCGACAGAACATTCCAAGCGCGAAGCACACCTTCTTGAGAGAAAGGGCAGAGGCCTTCGGAGACCCCCGACCCCCTTGCTCGAACGCGAAGCGCTGGACGAAAATAAAGGAGCACGCCGATGGCGTTGGGGAGCACGGGGTGATGCGATGAGGGGCAGGGGAGAGGGAGCGGTGAGACGGAGCCTCCTCGGGGGATTGATCCTCTTTGGGATAGGCGCATCAGTCGTAGGGGGGTGGGCGCCTCTGTGGCAGGTTCGGGCCTCGGCAACCGTTCCGGTGTGGTCCCCGGTCACGTTGGAGAAACAGGAGGGCGTGGCCACGGCCGGGGCGCACGGCGCGCGGGAGCTATATCGGCGCACGTTTGAGATCGTATGGGGTCGGGTGAAGGAGAAGTATTACGATCCCACGTTCGGCGGACTCGATTGGGATGCTGTGGGGCGTCGGTACGAAGCGCGGCTCGCCGCGATTCGGACGGAATCCGAGCTGTACGCATTATTGCAACAGATGCTCGGAGAATTGCGACGCTCGCACTTTCACATCTATCCGCCGGGGACGTTCTTGGAGGAGGGGGATCCGTCGGAGCGCGCGGGGACGGTGGGCTTGGACGTACGCGTCCTCGGGCGTCAGGTCGTCATCACGCGCGTGCGCGCGGAGTCCTCGGCAGAGCGCGCCGGGCTGCGGCCGGGATTCATCGTGCGACGCGTGGGCGATCGAGACCTCGATCGGTTGCTTCGGCGATTCTCCTCGGGATGGGAGCCACCGGCGCGACGCCGGATGCGAATGGCCAGGGCCGTGCTCGCGCTCCTGGATGGGGAGCCGGGGACACGGGTCCGCGTCCAGTACGTGGACGATCGCTCTCGCCTTCGAGAGGTGGAGCTTCGGCGGGAGCGCCGGGGGGGAGAATGGTCCGAGCGCTTCGGGAATTTCCCCCCGATGCCGGTGGAGTTCGAAGCGAAGCGCTTGGGAGACATCGGGTACATTCGCTTTAACGTCTTCGTCGTCGGCCTGATGGAGCGCATCCGCGCGGCGATTCGGGAGTTCGCCACGGCTCCAGCGCTGATCTTCGATCTGCGCGGGAATCCTGGAGGGATAGGCGGGATGGCGGCCGGCCTCGCGGGGATGTTGTGTGAGAGGCCAACGAGCTTGGGGACGATGACGTTGCGATCGGGGCATGTGAATCTCGCTGTCTTCCCTCAGCCGAATCCGTACGCGGGGATCGTCGTCATCCTGATTGACGAACATACGGCTTCGACGGCGGAGATCTTCGCCGCCGGACTTCAAGAGTTGGGGCGCGCTCTCATCATCGGCGAGCGGAGCGCCGGAGCGGCTCTGCCTTCGCTGTTGGAGCGGTTGCCGACGGGCGCGCTCTTTCAATATGCCATTGCGGATTTCCAAACGGCGCAAGGGACATTGATCGAGGGGCATGGCGTGATCCCGAACATCGAAGTTCCGCTGACGCGGCGGGCTCTGCTCGAAGGGCGGGATCCGCAGCTTGAGGTCGCCCTTCGCGAGATCGCGCGTCGTTTGCCGCGACGCGGCGACGTGCGAGGTTTACGGAAAGGAGGATGCGGATGATGCGGCGTGGAATGATCGGAGCCTTGGTCCTCTGTGGAATTGCCGTCTCGTGGGGGTGGAGCGCGTCGAGCGTGGAGAAGTCGCAAGAAGCGGCCGTGGCTCCTGACGTGACGGTGGATCGCGTGCTCGACCGATATATCCAGGCCTGTGGGGGGAGAGAGGCCTTGGAGCGGGTGACCAGCCGGGTCTCGCGAGGGACGGTGGAGATTCCGGCAGCCGGAGTGCGCGGGACGTTCGAGTCCTATGCGCAGGCGCCGAATCGCGTGTTGGTCGTCGTCGAGTTGCCGGGATTCGGCGCCATTCATGAGGGCTTCGATGGAGCCGTCGCATGGGCGAAAGATCCGATCACGGGGCTTCGGGAGAAGAGCGGCCGGGAGCTTGCGGCGACGCGATTGGATGCGGATTTCTACAAGCCGCTCCGATTGAAGGAGCTGTATCCGAAGATCGCGGTGAAGGGAAAGGGGACGGTGAGCGGAACCGAGGTCTATGTCCTCGAGGCCACGCCTGCCGAAGGCTCTGCGGAGCGATGGTATTTCGACGCCGCGACCGGGTTGCTCGTGCGCCTGGACGTGGAGCGCGAAGGGCCGCAGGGAAAGATCCCGGTGGAGATTTATTTCGAGGATTATCGTGAGGTGGATGGCCTTCGGATCCCGTTCACGATACGGCAGGTCACGCCGGCGTTCTCCTTGATCTTCAAGACCGAGGAGGTGAAGCACAATGTCGCGATCGAAAGCGGGAAGTTCGCCAAGCCAGCGGCGCAGTAACCGGCGGCTCTGCCCCATGGTCACGCGCACGCCTTCGGCGCGTTCTCTTGTGAGGAGGGGGAGATGATGAAGCGATGGGCATTCATCCTCAGCGTGATGCTCGGTGGGACGGCGCTCGCCCTCTCGGCCCAGGTGCATCAGGGGCGCCGCATCGTGACTCCGCGTCTTGTCGCAGAGGTCGCGGCCGTTCAGCCGGGGCGTCCGTTCACCGTTGGCCTCTACTTTCAGATCGAACCCGGGTGGCATATGTATTGGGAGAACTCGGGCGATGCCGGCCTACCGATCCGCGTCGCGTGGACCGTGCCTGAAGGCTTTCGCGTGTCGCCGCTTCGGTGGCCGACGCCTCGGCGGTATACGGAATCGGGGGGGATGACGGCCTTCGGCTATCAGGATGA
>JBEPZV010000006.1:0-86999 GCA_041640655.1 bacterium | reverse complement strand
AGGAGCACGAGGCCGGGAGGCTGCTCCTCCTCGCGATATCTCGCGTCCGCCGGATCGAAGTAGAACCGGCGTCCGGCCTCCTCGCGATAGAAGGTCTCGTTCCCCGACGCCAGCAGCGCCTGCACCAGAGGTGGGATCGCGCGCCCCTCTCGCTGCAGACGCTCCACGACGGCGCGCACACCCAGAGCGTCCCACGTCTCGAAGGGCCCCAATTCCCAATTGAACCCCCATCGCATCGCGCGGTCCACCTGGACGAGGTCATCGGCGATCTCCGGGAGGCAATGGGCCGCGTATCGCAGCGTTTCGCTCACGATGGTCCAGAGGAACCGTCCCGCGCGATCTGTGCCCTGCAGGAGCGTCCGCAGACGTTCGCGCACATCCTCAATGGGGCGAGCCAGATCGAGAGCCGGGAAGCGCGCCTTCTGGCGCGGCCGGTACTCGAGCGTTCGGTAGTCGAGAGCCAGGATCTCTCCGGTCGTCGGATCGCGGCGATAGAAGCCGCATCCCGCTTTCTCCCCAATCCAGCCGCGACGGATCATCTCCCGCACGAAGTCAGGGAGGACGAAGACCTCGCGCCATTCATCCTCCGGCGCATTCGCCGCGATGTTCTCGACCACGCGCGCGAGGACATCCAGACCCGCCAGATCGGCCGTTCGGAAGGTCGCGCTCTTCGGATGTCCGATGGCCGGACCGGTCAGGGCGTCCACCTCTTCAAGCGTGAGCTCATAGTCCAACATCGCGCGCAGTGTGCGGAGGAAGGAGAAGACGCCGATGCGATTGGCAATGAAATTGGGCGTGTCCTTGGCGAAGACGACGCCTTTGCCGAGCGCGCGATCGCAGAAGTCCGCGATCGTGCGCACGACTTCCGGCGCGGTCTCCGGTGTCGGGATCACCTCCACGAGCCGCATATACCGCGGGGGATTGAAGAAGTGCGTGCCGAGGAAATGGCGCCGGAACTCGACCGAGAGCCCTTCCTGCAAGCGCGCGATCGGAATACCCGAGGTGTTCGAGCTGACGATCGCATCGGGTCGGCGGTGGGCCTCCACGCGACGGAAGAGCGCGCGCTTGACCTCCAGATCCTCCACAACGGCCTCGATGATCCAGTCCACCGTCGCGAGCTTCGGCAGATCATCCTCGAGGTTCCCCACCGTGATGAGGCGCGCGCGATCCGGATCCATGAAGGCCGGCGGCTTGAGCTGTTTCGCGCGTTCGAGCCCCAGGCGGGCGAAACGATTGCGGACCTCTGGGCTCTCTAGCGTCAGGCCGCGCGCTCGCTCTTCCTCCGTGAGCGAGGAGGGGACGATGTCCAGAAGCACGACCTCAACGCCCGCGTTCGCCATATGCGCGGCGATCTGCGATCCCATCACGCCCGCGCCGAGGACGGCCGCCTTCGTGATCCTTCCTCTCGGCATCGCGATCCTCCTGAAGACTTATTCCGCATACAGGCGCTCGATGATGTCGCGGTATTTCTCCTCGATGATGCGGCGACGCACCTTCAATGTCGGCGTCAACTCTCCCGCGGCGATCGTCAGCTCGCGTTCGAGCAGGGCGATCCGCTTCACCCGCTCGTGGGGAGAGAAATCGGCCATCAAGCGCTCCACCTCCTCTTCGTAAAGGCGCTGAATCTTCGGATGCGCGCACAACTGGTGCGCCTCGTGGAGAGGAATCCCCTGCGCCTCCGCATATCGCCGGAGCGCCTCAAAATTGGGGACGATGAGTGCGGCCGGGAACTTCCGCCCATCCCCCACGACGACCGCTTGGGCGATCAGCGGACTAGCCACGAGCCGATTCTCCAACGCTTGCGGCGCCACGTACTTCCCGCCGCTGGTTTTCATCAAATCCTTCTTCCGATCCGTGATCACCAGGTATCCGTCAGCGTCGAGGAAGCCCACATCGCCCGTGCGCAGCCATCCGTCCTCGGTGAAGGCGGCGGCCGTCTCTTCGGGGCGATTGTAGTAGCCGAGCATGACGTTGGGGCCGCGGACGAGGATCTCTCCATCCTCGGCGATCTTGACCTCCACACCGGGGATCGGACGGCCGACGGTCCCGATCTTGTTCGCTCCCGGAGGATTCACCGTCACGACGGGCGACGTTTCCGTGAGGCCATACCCTTGCAGGATCTCCAACCCCAAGCCGAGGAAGAAATAGGCGACGTCGGGAGAGAGCGCGGCTCCTCCGGAGATGAGCGAGCGCGCGCGGTCCAACCCGATTTGCTCCCGGATGCGCGCCAGGACCGTGCGTTCGGCCACAGCGCGTTGCCATCGAAGCCATGGGGAGAGGGCATCCCCCCTGCGGCGCGCGCGCTCGAAGCGCTCCCCCGTCCGAAGTCCCCAGGTCACGAGATGCTGCTTGAGTCCCGGCAGGGCGCGACTCGCCTCCAGGATGCGCGCGCGCATCTTCTCGAAGAGGCGCGGCACACCGACCAAAACCGTGGGACGAATATCGCGCAGGTTCTCGGCCACTTTGTCGAAGGACTCGGCGTAGGCGATGCTCAAGCCAGCGTGGAGGTAACAGTAGAAAGCCATGCGCTCGAAGCTGTGCGAGAGGGGGAGGATCGAGAGCACGACATCGCGCGAGGAATAGCCGAGGACGCGCAAAGCGGCCGTGACATTCGAGGTGATGTTCCCATGGGTGAGCATCACCCCCTTGGGTTCGCCCGTCGTCCCCGAGGTGTAGAGCAGCGTCGCCAGATCGCTCGGGCCGACAGCGCGGCGCAGGCGATCATAGAGATCGGGTTCGTGCGCCGCCCATCGCTGCCCGGCCTCGAAGAGTTGCGGGAAGGGGAGGAGGCGAGCATCCTCGTCGGAGATCGCCTCGAAGGTGATGATCTTCTCCACCGACTCCACGCTGGCGAGCACATCGCGCAGACGCTGCCACTGCTCCCCGGTCGAGAGCACGAGGATGCGGGCGCCCGAGTCGCGCAGAATGTGCGCGACTTGCGGCGGCGCTTGCGTCGCGTGAATCGGGACGTCAACGGCCCCGAGCGCCAGGAGGGCCAGGTCCGAGAGCGTCCATTCTGGGCGGTTCTCCGAGAGAAGCGCGACGTGATCGCCGGGGCGAACGCCGTTCGCGTAGAAACCGAAGGCGAGCGTCCGCACCTGCTCCGCGAGTGCTGCGGCTGAGATCTTCGCCCAACGACCGCCCGATCGGTAGACGAGCACATCCGGCCTCGATCCGTACCGCTGCACGGCCAGAGCGAAGAGTTCGTTGAGCGTGGTCGGCTCAGCCGCTGTCATCCCCAGGTTCACCCCCTTGAGTGGCCCCCCATATCGCGCGCTTTACTATATCGGCTTCGGAGGTGAGACGCAAGTCGAGGCACCATGAGGAGGTCCGCGCCTTCGGTCCGTCGTCGAAGGCAGTTGCTGGAGATCGGCTGTGTGGTGTACTATTGTCCCGCATGGAGTCGAGAGGAAGGATACGGATGGGAGTCGTGCGCATGGCGATGAAGTTGAAGGTGAGCGTCCTGATCGTCTCGGTCGTCATCGCCCTCTACGTAGTGATCGGTGGGTTATTGCCGCGCAGCGGGGTGATCGCGAGCTACAACGATCCGTATTCTCAGTTGACGATCTTCCAGGAGGTCTTGACGCGCATCATCAACGACTACGTGGATGAGCCCGACTTGGAGAAGGTGCGCGTGGGGGCGCTGCGCGGATTGGCCGAGGGGCTGGATCCTTACAGCGCCTATCTGACACCGGAACAGGTCCGGCGCTTGAACGGAGGAACTTCAGGCGGTGAGGCCGAGAGCGGTCTCGTCCTCTCCAAGGTCGCGGGATATGCCTACGTCGTCTCCGTGCTGAAGGGATCGCCGGCTGAGATCGCCGGCCTCCGCCCTGGAGACATCATCGAGTACATCGGGACGCGCGCCACGCGCGATATGAGCCTCTACGAGGCGCGCGAGTTGCTGGTCGGACCACGCGGCACGGAGGTCGAGGTGCGGGTCTTTCGAGAGGGACGGGCGGAGACCTTCAAATTCCAACTCGATCGCTTCCCGCGTCCGAAACCCGAAGCGAAGGTCCTGGAGCGCGGGCTTGGCTATTTGAAGCTCGCGACTCTGGACGAGGGAGAATCCGCGCGCATCCGCGCGGAATTGGAGGGCTTGATCAGTCAGGGGGTGAATCGGTTGATCCTGGACCTGCGCGGCGTCGCCACGGGGAGCTTGGCCGAGGCTGTGACCGTCGCGAACTATTTCATCGGTTCGGGCATATTGGCGAAGACGATCGGGCGAGAGGGACGCGTCCTGCAAACCTTCGCCGCGGATCCCCAGCGACAGCTCTATCGCGGTGATCTGGTCGCGCTCATTGATCGGAGCACGGCGGGAGCTGCGGAGATCATCGCCGCGGCCATTCTGGAGAACAAACGCGGCGAGCTGGTCGGCGAGCGGACGTTCGGAGCTGGGGGGGAGCAGAAGCTCTTCCCGCTGCGAGACGGGGGCGGGCTCTATATCACCGTCGTGAAGTACGCGACGCCCTCGGGCAAACCTATTATGGGGAGCACGTCGGCGACCAGCGGGATTGTCCCCACCGTGGAGGTGCCGCGACCCGATCGGGGGATGACCCCGGAGGAGTTGGAAGAACGTGAGGAGCTGCCGCCGGAAGAGCCTGTGGCGCATCCGCCGGCCCAACCTCCCGCGGAAGACCTCCCGTTGAAGAGGGCCATCGAGATCCTTCGGAAGAAATAAGGCCGCGCCTATCGCGCGAGATGTCGCAGGAGGAAACTCCTGAAGACTTCAGCGTCCTCCAGACGCGCCTCAATTCGGGCGACGTAGAGCGGCGGTCTCTCCGGAAGGGCGAGCGATTCCAAGCGCATCCAGTCTTTCTCCGTGGTCACGAGCCATTCGGCCCCGGCCTGTTCCGCTTCCTGAAACAGGCGCGCGAGGTCTCGCCGGGTATACCAATGATGGTCGCGGAAGGCGCGAAAGAGAACGATACGTGCGCGGTAGTGGGCCAGATCGCGCTGGAAGAGCTGGGGATTTCCCACCGCGCAGAAGGCGCCGATTGTCCGCCCGTAGAGCTTCTGGGGCGGGAGCCGATCGCCGGTGAGGGGGGCATGCAGTTCGACGATCTCATGGTAGCTGTAGAAGATCGGGATCGGTCCGGCCAACGCGCGCACGCGCGCTTCGAGCGCCAGGGGATCAAGGGGATGGTCCGCTCGCGTGACGATGACTGCCGAAGCGCGCGCGATCTCGCTCACGGGTTCGCGCAATCGTCCGAGGGGGAGAAGCTCATCGTCGCCGAAGGGGTCCAGGGCATCAATCAGCAGCAGGTTGAGATCGCGCTCGAGCGCCAGATGTTGAAAGGCGTCATCGAGCACATGGACATCAAGCTGGAAATGCTCCTCGAGGTGGCGCGCGACGGCATAGCGGCGAGCGCCGACGGCGACGATCACTCCGGGGAGACGTCGGGCGAGGAGGAGCGGTTCGTCTCCAGCCTCCCGGACCGTGGCGTGGAGGCGGGCGCCATCGGAGACGAGCACAAGTGGGGCGCGAGAGCGCCGGCCATATCCTCGACTGATCACAGACGGCCGATAGCCTGCCGACAGAAGTAGCCGCGCGATATATTCGACGAGCGGCGTCTTCCCCGTCCCTCCCACGGTGAGATTCCCCACGCTGATGGTGAAGGCCTTGACCCGTTTGGGCTTCACATATCCCGTCTTGTAGAGCGCCAGGCGCAGGGCGACGCCGAACCTGAAGAGCCAGGCCAAACCTTTTCGAATCGGTCGTGGCAATTGAAAGAGCCATCTGCTCATGGTCTCCTCGCCATCGCCTCGACGAGGATCGGCTCAAGATGCGAGAGGATCCGCTCGGCCGTCCCGCGATGCTGGGCCAGGAAGGCGCGCGCCGCTTCGTGCAGGCGCGCCCGCAGGTCCTCTTCCCGGAGGAGTCGCGTCATCGCGTCCGCGAGCGCGCGTGCTAGAGCGTCCGGTCGTGGGGGCGCCGAGATCCGCCACACACATGCCGCATACGCGGGGAAATAGGGGTCACTGTATCGAGGGCCGACGATGACGCACGCGCCGCGGGCCAGAGGCTCGATCACGTTATGAGCGAGGGAAGCAGAGAAACTCCCTCCGATCACCGCTACGCGAGCCAGACGGTAGACGGCGGCCAGCTCCCCCAAGGTGTCCAAGAGGATGACCTCCGCTTGTTCCGCCTTCTCGCGATCGGTTGCGCGTGTGCGGCGAACGACCCGCCATCCTGAAGCGCGGAGCCATGCCTCCACGGCGTCGAATCGTTCCGGACGCCGTGGAGCGATGAGCAGGCGTATCGAGCGAAGGTCCGCGCACTCGGCGCGAAGGATCTCGAAGGCGCGCACGATCACGGCCTCCTCGCCCGCCGCCGTGCTCCCCGCCACGATGAGCGATCGTTCTCTCGGGAGCCCGAGCTGGCGCGCCAGCTCTTCCGCCATCGCCACCTCCTCGTCCGTGGGGCGCGCATCCCATTTCACATTGCCGACAACGCGAACGCGTTCGGCGGGAGCGCCCAGCTCGCGCATGCGCCGGGCGTCCTCCTCGCTTTGCATGAGGAGCAGACGGAAGTTTTTGAGAACGCGCGCCATGAACGGGCGAATCCGACGATACCGGCGAAACGAGCGATCCGAGAGGCGACCACTGGCGAGCACGACGGGGACGCGGCGACGAGTGCACTCCCGCAGGAAGTTCGGCCAGATCTCAGTCTCCATGATCAGAACGAGATTCGGATGAAGCCGCTCAAAGGCCCGCGTGACCGAGAAGCGCCAGTCGAGGGGGAAGCGGACGATCGTCGCTTTGGACCCATAGCGGCGATGCGCGATCTGCTGTCCCGTCTCAGTCACCGTGGAGAGCACCAAGTGAACAGGCGATGGGGCGAATCGCGGGAGCGCTTCGATCAGCGGTGCGGCGGCGAGGATCTCACCGACCGAGACGCCGTGAATCCAGAGGACGGGCCGCTCGCGCGGGAGCGGCGCGGGGAAGCCGAGGCGTTCGCGCCATCCGTGATGCTCTCTCCCGGTGACGAGGGCGCGGATGGCGAGATAGGGCAGCAGCACCGCGGTCGCCAGAAGAAGCGACAGGTTATAGAGCGCGTACCACATGCGCGGCGAGTGAGGAGGGAAGCCCCCCGCGCGAGCGCGAGGGGCTCCCGGGATCACTCCAAGACGGCGGCGAGTTCAGTGACGGCGGCTTGCGCGGCGGCGAGAATGGCGATGGGCACGCGATATGGAGAGCAGCTGACGTAATCCAGCCCGATGCGATGGCAGAATTCGACGGAGCTCGGCTCGCCACCATGCTCACCGCAGATGCCGGTCTTCAGGTCGGCGCGCACGGCGCGTCCGCGTTCGACACCGAGGCGCATGAGTTCGCCCACGCCTGTGCGATCGAGGATGAGAAAGGGGTCGGTCTCCAGGATCCCGCGCTTCATATACGCCTCGATGACGGCCACCGTATCATCGCGCGAGAAGCCGAAGGTCGTTTGCGTCAAGTCGTTCGTGCCGAAGCTGAAGAACTCGGCCGATCGCGCGATCTCTCCGGCTGTGAGCGCCGCGCGCGGCAGCTCGATCATTGTCCCGACCAGATAGGAGATGGTCACCCCCGTCTCCCGCATGACTTCGCGGGCCACGCGATCAATGATCTCGCGCTGCGCTTCGAACTCGCGCGCGATGCCCACAAGCGGCACCATGATCTCGGGGTGCACGCGCACGCCCTCACGCGCGACCTGGCAGGCCGCCTCGAAGATCGCGCGGGCTTGCATCTCGGTGATCTCCGGATAGAGAATCCCGAGCCGGCAGCCGCGGAATCCGAGCATGGGATTGAACTCGTGCAGTTCCTCGACGCGCGCCAGCAGGCGTTCTTTCTCCTCCAAGCCTTCGGTTTCCCCCCTCGCCTTCATGACGGCGATCTCCACCATGAGGTGTTCGCGCTTGGGCAGGAATTCATGTAGGGGCGGATCGAGCAGCCGGATCGTGACCGGGTATCCCTCCATCGCGCGGAAGATCGCCGCGAAATCCTCGCGTTGCATGGGGAGCAGACGCGCGAGCGCCTCGCGCCGTTGCGCCTCCGTCGCGGCGAGGATCATCGCCTGCATGTGGGGCAGGCGATCCGGCGCGAAGAACATGTGTTCGGTGCGCGCCAGTCCGATCCCCTCGGCGCCGAAAGCGCGCGCCAGCCGCGCATCTTCCGGCGTATCGGCATTGGCGCGAACGCCGAGCCGTTTGACCTCGCGCGCTGTGTCCATCACGCGCTTGAAGTACTGATAGATCTTCGACTGCTCCGGGGTCAGCTCCCCATTGAGGACGCGCAAGATCTCGGATTCGACCTTGGGGACATCGCCGAGCAAGATCTCCCCCGTGGTCCCATCAATGGAGATATAGTCGCCCTCGCGAAGCAGAACGTCGCCCAGGCGCGCCACGCCCGCCTCCTCGTCGATGACGAGCGCACTGCATCCGACGACGGCTGGCTTGCCCATTTGGCGCCCGACGACGGCCGCGTGCGAGGTGGCGCCGCCCCGAGCAGTGAGGAATCCTTCCGAGGCTTGCATGCCGGCGATGTCATCGGGCGACGTCTCCATGCGCACGAGCACAACCCGCTCCCCTTGTCGCCGCATCTCGACCGCGCGCCGCGCGGTGAAGGCGATCCGTCCGGCCGCCGCACCTGGAGAGGATGCCAACCCTCGGCCAATGACGCGGAATTCCCGTCGCCGCACCGGATCGAACGTGGGATGGAGGAGTTGGTTCAGTGTGGGCGCTTCGATGAGCCGCAACGATTCCTCCGGCGTCACCAGGCCTTCATCCACCATGTCGCACGCGATCTTGATAGCCGCCAGACCTGTGCGCTTGGCGCTCCGCGTCTGAAGCATGAAGAGCTGGCCTTCTTGCACGGTGAACTCGAAATCCTGCACATCGCGATAGTGACGCTCCAACCGCTCGGCGATCTCCTCCAGTTGACGATAGACGTCCGGGAGAATCTCGCGCAGCTTCTGCAAGGGGAGAGGCGTCCGAATCCCGGCGACGACGTCCTCGCCCTGCGCGTTCGGCAGGAATTCGCCGAACAGCTCCTTCTCTCCGGTCGCCGGATTGCGCGTGAAGCCGACGCCGGAACCGCTGGTCTCGCCCATGTTGCCGAAGACCATCGCCTGGACGTTCACCGCCGTCCCGAGATCATGCGGGATGTTGTGAATTTGCCGATACGTGATCGCGCGCTCGTTGTTCCAAGAGCGGAAGACGGCGTCGCGGGCCTGAACCAATTGCTCGTGCGGGTCCTCAGGGAAGTCCTTGCCGGTCTCCTCTTTGATGAGCCGTTTGAACTCGCGCACCAACGCCTTGAGGTCCTCGGCCGTCAGCTCCGTGTCATGATGAACGCCCCGCTCCCTCTTCTTGGCCTCGATCTGTTCCTCGAACTTCCTCTTCTCCACGCCGAGGACGACATTGCCGAACATCTGGACGAATCGGCGATAGCAGTCATAGGCGAAGCGAGGATTGCGCGTGCGGCGGGCCAGAGCCTCGACGGTCACGTCGTTCAGGCCCAGATTCAGGATCGTATCCATCATCCCCGGCATGCTGAACTTGGCGCCGGAGCGCACCGAGACCAGCAGCGGTCGCTCCCGATCGCCCAATCGCTCCCCGCGCAGCTCCTCAAGCCGCCGCAGGGCGCGCTCGATCTCCTCCTCGATCTCCGCCGGCAAGCGGCCCCCGTTCTCGTAGAAGATCCGACAGGCTTCGGTGGTGATCGTGAATCCCGGAGGAACCGGCAATCCCGCATTGGTCATCTCAGCGAGGCCAGCCCCCTTCCCTCCCAATAAATCCCTCAGGCGCGCGGATCCTTCCGCCTGACCATTTCCGAAGAAATACACGTACTTGCCCATAAGCATCTCCCTCTCCGCAGAGCGTATTCTCGAGGGCATGCCTCATGCGCGGTATCCCTTCTTCCCTCACGCCCTCGAATTTGAAACATCCAATAATAACGCGGTCTTCAATTCGCGTTCAAGGACATCGCGAAGGAGTTGTCGGAGCAGATGGCGCAGTTGCGCCGTCTCTCTCGCGGTCGGGAGGGACGCCCATTCGCCCGGAGGACGCTTGAACATCTCGGCGAAGAGGCGACGCAGCGAGGGGGCGATCGCGTGACCGCCCAGAGGCGGGCCGCACCGCTCGCATCGAGGGGTGCCCTCGCGCGTGATCCAGAGGGATTCATCCGGGCGGAGGGTGCGCCCGCAAGCCGCGCATGCCTCCAGGGAGGCGAAGAAGCCGCCCAGCTTCAACATCCACGTCTCGAAGTAAACAGCCAGAGCCGGCAATGGGGCGCCACGAAGGAACGCATCTCGCGTCGCGCGGATCAACCGATAAACCGGGGGCTGTGGCTCCGCCGGAGGTTGAAAGGCATCAACGAGTTCGGCCACGTGGTGGAGGAACGCTTCGCCTTCGGGCGTCACCGCGCGCTCAAAGGGGGAGCACAGCAACTCGCAGCTCCGCAAAGCGACCAGCTCCCGGGATTCCTTCTCGTAGAAAGACGCGAAGACCTCGGACAGCGGCTCCAGGCACGCGCCGAAGCGGCTCTTCGGCCGACGCGCCCCTCGGGCGACGGCGCGAATCTTCCCGTACAGATGGGTGAAGAGGACGACGATCTTATCCGCCTCCGCGAGCGGGTACGTCATCAAAACGAATGCGTCGCTCTCTCTGAGCGCCATCTCATCCTCCAAGGCCTGCTGCGGCCCATCGCGCGTTGCCCGGGTTGACAGTGCCGTCCCTCTCCGAGTAAGCTATATCGCCTGCTGGCCAGGTAGCTCAGTCGGTAGAGCAGGGGACTGAAAATCCCTGTGTCGGCGGTTCGATTCCGTCCCTGGCCACCACCATGCTTCTCCCCCGATGACGATCTCCGCGAAGCATCTGGGCTCACTCCACGCGAGGGCGTTTGAGGCGCATTACATTCGCAGCGCGCTCTTCTGACACGGGACGTCGGAGGAGGAGGCCGCAGGTCACGAAGGGGTGAATCGCCGAGGTGAATCGCGGACGTCTTTTCGATGCGTGACTCACGGGCCCAAGTATTCGGGCAGGACATTCTGCCAGATAGTTTCCAACTCGCGGATCGGAGCATTGATGGCCATCCTCCCATCAATCGTGACGCGGAAGTGCGTTCCTCCGACGCGTCCCAGGATGGCATAAGGAATGTGGAACTGTTGCGCGATGCGCTCCAGAGCGGCCAGATGGTCGGGCTCAATCGTCACCACGATGCGCGAGGGCGTCTCGCTGAAGAGCAGCGAGATCGGCGATCGAACGCCTTCGGTCGTCAGGATGAGATCGGCGCCGATGGCCTCTCGTCGGTGGCTGGAGAAGCAACATTCAACCAGGGCGATGATCAGGCCGCCATCGGAACAATCGTGGGCGGATTTGATGATCCCCTCCGCTATGGCCATCAGACACGCCTGTTGGACGGCTCGTTCCATGTGCAGATCCAGCGCTGGCGCGTCCCCGCCGACGAGTCCGTGGATCCACGCCAGATATTCGCTCCCGCCCAGATCATCGCCCGTGCGGCCGAGCAGGACGATCAGATCCCCCTCATCCTTGAACCACGGGGTGATGGGCACGGAGATTCTCGGACGATTCCTCTGCTCGGTGCCTCCGTAATTCAAGCCCTCGATCACACCGAGCATCCCGATGACCGGCGTGGGATAAATGCCCCGCCCTTCGGTCTCGTTATAGAAGCTCACGTTTCCCCCGGTCACCGGGGTTTGGAAGATGGCGCACGCCTCGGCCATCCCATCAATGACTTCGCTGAAGGCCCACATGACTTCCGGATGCTCCGGGGAGGCGAAGTTCAAACAGTTCGTGCACGCAATCGGCACCGCTCCAGTCACGACGAGGTTACGACAGGCTTCGGCGACGGCCAATCGCGCGCCCGCGCGGGGATTCAGGTAGCAGTAGCGCCCGTTACCATCGAGCGTCAGCGCGATCGCCTTTCGCGTCTCCTTGACCCTGAGCACCGCGGCATCCGCGCCGGGCAGCAGAATCGTGTTCGTGCGCACCATGTGGTCGTACTGGCGATAGACCCATTGTTTCGAGGCCAGGTTCGGCGAGCGCAGCATCTGACGGAGCAGATGCTCCACTGGAGCGGAGGAGGCATGAATCGCGCCCCACGGCACCTCATCTCCGGTCTCCGCCCGCCGCATGGGCCGGTGATAGACCGGAGCCCCCTCGGCTAACAATTGGGTGGGGAGATCGGCCACGAGCCGCCCGTGATGGAACACGCGCAGTCGGCCGTCGTCAGTGACGCGGCCGATCTCGACGGCGTCCAGACCCCATTTGGCGAAGATCTCCTTCACCTCCCGCTCGTGTCCGGCGCGGACAACCAGCAGCATGCGCTCCTGCGATTCCGAAAGGAGGATCTCGTAGGCGGACATGCCAACCTCGCGCTGTGGCACGCGATCCAGATCCAGCTCGATACCCGTTCGCGCGCGCGCGCCCATCTCGCAGCTGGCGCAAGTGAGCCCAGCGGCCCCCATATCCTGTACGCCGATGATGGCCTGCGTGCGCAACGCCTCCAGACAGGCTTCGAGCAGCAACTTCTCCAGGAAGGGATCGCCCACCTGAACGGCTGGGCGGTGTTGGAGCGCCGAGTGATCAAACTGCGCGGACGCCATGCGCGCGCCATGAATGCCGTCGCGCCCGGTCTTGGCGCCCACATAGAGGACGGTGTTGCCGGGACCGCTCGCGCGGGCGTAGACGATATGGTCGGGACGCGCCAGGCCGACGGCCATAGCGTTCACCAGGGGATTGCGCGAGTAGCATTCGGCGAAGAAGACCTCACCTCCAACAGTGGGGACCCCGAAGCAATTGCCGTAGTCGGCGATGCCGCGCACAACACCATCCATGATGGCGCGATTGCGCGGTTCGGTGAGGGGGCCAAAGCGCAGCGAGTCCAGGACGGCGATGGGGCGCGCCCCCATCGTGAAGATGTCGCGCAGAATCCCGCCGACGCCCGTGGCCGCCCCTTGATACGGCTCGATGAAGCTCGGATGGTTGTGCGACTCGATTTTGAAGACGACGCACCACCCGTCGCCGATATCCACGACCCCAGCGTTCTCGCCCGGCCCTTGAAGGATTCGCGCGCCCCTTGTGGGCAACCGGCGCAGATGGAGCTTCGACGATTTGTACGAACAGTGCTCCGACCACATGGCCGCGAGCATCCCCAGCTCGACAGGATTCGGCTCCCGCCCCAGGTGCTCGACGATCCGTTGATACTCCTCTGGCGTGAGCTCGCTCATGGTCTCCGCGCCCTGTGGTGATGATGGTTCCAAACGCGAGATTATAGCGGAAGTCTTGACCACGTCCAAAGCCGTACGCTAATTTTAACTGCCTCGAAGACGGTTCACGTTTCCGGAGGACACGCGATGATACAAGCGACGCGGATTCGGCGCGGGATGATCATCGTTCACGAGGGGGATCCGTGTCTGGTCCTCGACTTTCGGCATGTGACGCCGGGGAATTGGCGCGCGATGGTGCAGACGAAGTTGCGGAACTTGCGGACGGGGATCTCGTTCGAGCATCGCTTTCGCTCGACCGATACAGTGGAGAAGGCGGTCCTGGAGGAGCAGGAGTTCGAGTACCTCTATAGCGACGGGACGAGCTACTACTTCATGAACACGGAGACGTTCGAACAGATCGCCCTGGATGAAGAGGTCCTGGGCGATGCCGTGAAATACCTCATCCCGAATCTGCGCCTCAAGGTCGCCTTCTATCAGGGCAAGCCGATCGGCATCGAATTGCCTCCGACCGTGGATCTTCGCGTGGTCGAGACGGAGCCTGGCCTGAAGGGGGCGACCGTGACGGCCGTCAACAAGCCAGCCACGCTGGAGACCGGCCTGGTCATTCAAGTCCCTCCCTTTGTCGAGCCGGGCGACATCGTCCGCGTGGATACGACCGAGGGGACATACATCGAGCGCGTGAAGTGAGCTCCTCACGTCCGCACCCGAAGAAGAAGGTAGAGGCCGAGCGCCGAGAGCAACCCGTTGGGACTCCAGGCCGCCGCGCGGGGCGAGAAGTATTCGTATCGCCCTAATTGCTCGAAGAACCCGAGCGCGAGCCAATAGAGCAGACCGATCGCGATCCCAAGACCGATGGCGTGGCGCGCACCCTTCCGCCCGAAGGTCAAGCCGAAGGGGATCCCGAAAAGCGCCATGACGAGGACCGCGGCCGCATTGGCCGATCGGCGTTCCAAGGCGATTTTGAAATCCGTCGGATCCAATCCCCACTCCGTCAGTGCGCGAATGTGCGCGCGGAGTTCCCGCGAGGTCATCGCCTCCGGTTTCCGAGGAGGACGAGCGAGAAGTTCCGAGTCCATCCCGTCCGGGAGCCAGAGATGATCCAGGTGGTGCTCGGCCCGAAGGTGGGCGCCATCGAATTCCCAGACGGAGGCGCGGCGGAGGAGCCAGGCGGCGCGCCGTTCATCCCACTGGGCGACCTCGGCTTCGATCCGACGGCGCAGCAGGAACCTCTCCGGCGAGAATTCGAGGATCACGGGAGCCCAGGCCCGACGGGTCGCCGGATCGAAAGAGGCGAGGCGGACGATCTGCCGAGGGAAGCGCCCATGATCGCGCGGGCCGGCCGAAGCGCTCGTGAGCGATGGGAATTCCTTCGCCACGCGGTCCGCGGAGCGAGCGGTCGTCTCTTTCGCGTCTGACCAGAAGGCCATCCACCGGATCGCCGGGGTGGTCAGCGAGCGTTCAGCGTCCGAAGGGAAACGCCCCTTCTTGATATAGAAGCGCAACAGTTCCTGCCGAGCGTTCGCCTCTGGTACGATGCGCTCCTGCCAGAAGGCGAGGGCGAGCGCCACGACTGCGCTCGCCGCGAGAATGGGAACCGACGCGCGATAGATCGAGATCCCGGCGGCTCGAAAGGCCGTGAGTTCCCCGGATTTGCTCAACACGCTCATGCTCACCAGTGCCGCCATCAGCGCTGAGGGAGGAGCGAGGTAGCTGAGCACCGAGGGGGTGAGGAAGACGAGATACTCGGCGACGAAACGGGCCGGGATCTGATTCGCGATCAGGTCAGATGACAGCTCGAAGACCGTGAAGATGATGAAGAGCGTCCACAAGCCAACGAGCGTCGTGAGATACAGACCGAGGAACTGCGCGGCGATGTAGCGATCTCCGATCCGAAGACGGCCGCGCGCCAGGTGGCCGAGGGCGCGCATCGCATCCACGACGAGGGAGCGAGACGCGCCCGCGCGCGCGAGGAAGGGGCGAGAGAGACGGATGAGCGTCTCTTGTCCGATCCAGCGGGCGCGCGCCCGCAAGTGATCCCATTGGGTGATCAGTTGGACGCGAAGCGGAGGAGCCGTCGCCGAGATCAGCCGCGCTCGTTCGGCCACGCGCTCGATTGTCCGAATCAGGGAGAAACGCTCCGAGAGCTTCAGGACGCTGTACCCGGTGAGGAGGATATTCCCCCCCCAGAGCGCGAGCAGAGGGGGCAGCCGCCCGACGCGCGCCATGTTCTCGCCGCCCAGCAGCAGCAGATAGTACAAGGCCGCCAGCAGGATGCTGAGCCAGAACCCATAGCTGCGTCCGCCCCGTCGTCGGGTCGTCCCCACGGCGACGCCGACGAGGATGAGGACAAAGGGGGAGAAACTCACGGCCAAGCGCTTGTGGAATTCCGTGAGGGCTCGCCGAGCAAGGAGCGGATCGCGCCGGGCCGCCCAGAGTTCGGGGAGCGTCATCTCTTGGATCCGACTCTTCACGGAAGACGAGGCGATGTCCGGCTCTGTGCGCAGGCGCGCAGCTTCTCGCGACTGCGCGTCGAAGCGAATCGTGGTGCGCGCGAAGGCTTCGATATCGTAGCGCGGTCCCTCGCTCGTGAGGCGGCGCTGGTGAATGATCCCTTCGTACAAGTGCAGCTGCGAGCTCTCGGGCGTCCGGCCGAGTTCCAATCGGCCTCGCGCGGCCGTGATGAGCGTGAGCTCACGCGGGGTCTTCGTATCGGGCGGCTGCTCTTCGAGAGCGAGGAAGAGGTGTTGCCAGAGATCCCTCTGCCGATCTATCTCGCCGATGTAGAGGACCTTGCCCGCGAACCGATCGTCGAACACGCGGGGTTTTATTTGAAGACGAATCCCCTGCAGGATCAGTTCGGCTCGTATCGCCTTCACCTGTCGAAGCGCGTGCGGCATGTCGAAGGCCGCCAGCCGGAGCGTCACCGCGCTCGTCGGAAGAGCGAGCAGAAGGAGCGGCACCAGGAGACGGCGTCGGCCGATGCCGCTCGTCAGCAGGACGGTCAGCTCCTGATCACCGTGCCAGCGTCCGAGCCCCATCATCACGGCCACCAGGAGCGAGAGCGGGAGCGTCAGGATGAGGATTCGTGGGATGAGGGCCAGCAGCAACGTCCGCACAAGCGACGGCGGCACGTCCTTCTTCACGAACAACTCGGCGAACTCGGCCATTTGGCTGGCGAGCACGAGAACGGTGAAGACGAGGGCAGCCAGGACGAAATAGGGGATGACCTCCACCAGCAGGTACCGCTCGATGCGCATCCTCATAGGCCCCGCGCCTTCGCGAGAAGCGGGTCGCGCGGCGAGATGTCGGCGTGACACAGGCGCTCGCTCAGCAGCAGCGCGCGACGGTTGCCCTTCCATGGAACGAGCGCCAGGGCCGTCGCCGCCTCTTCGAAGCGAAAGGCCTCATGCTCGGCGGGATTCAGGCGAATGGAGACCAGGGCCGGGACCATCGCCAGGAAGGAGTACTCGCGGATGAAACGGGGCAGAGGATCGCGCGGTTCGGAGAACGCGAAGGCGTGAACATAGGGGAGCGCCAGCAGCGGAGAGGACTTTGCCGCCTCGTCGTCGATCACGCGGGGGCTCTTCGACTCGGGGACCTCGTGCATGAGATCAAGGCCCGTCTCCTCTCGAACTTCCCGAATGGCCGCTTGAGTCGGCGATTCGCCCGGTTCGATCAGGCCAGTGACGGGTTGCCAGAATCCCCCCTCGTGCTCAACGCGTTTCAAGAGGAGGTATCGTCCCTCCGGTGTGCGGAGGAGCACCTGAACGGATTCGGCCTCAATGGGGCGTTCGAGGGCATGACGCTCGAAGACCTCCTGGAAGTGGACGATCACGCGCTCCTGCACGCGATCCAGAGGGACGGGCGATCCGAGCACGCGCTCCATCGAGGTCATACGCACATCGTTCAACCCGCACGGGACGATGAGGTCGAAGAAGCGCAGGTCCGTGTTCACATTGAGAGCCACGCCATGAGTCGTGACCCATTGCGAGAGGTGGACGCCGATGGAGGCGATCTTCTCCTCTCCCACCCACACGCCCGTCTGTCCGGGGAAGCGCCCGGCCGAGATGCCGAAGTCACCGAGCGTGCGGATGATGACTTCCTCCAGATCGCGCAGGTAACGATGGACGTCGCGGCGTCGTCCGGTCAGTTTCAGGATCGGGTAGATGACGAGCTGCCCCGGCCCATGATAGGTGAGGGCACCGCCTCGATCTGTTTCCCGCACCTCCACGTCCAGGTGAGCGAACACATCGGGGGGGACGCGAAAGTGGTCGCTCAGGGCTGCGCTCAGATGGCGGGTTCGCCGACCGATCGTCACCACGTGCGGATGCTCTAGCAGCAAGAGTTGGTCAGGGATCAGGTCGACTTTTCGCGCCGCAGCCAACAATCGTTGGGCCTCCACTCCGTCTTCGTACTCGACAAGTCCCAGGCGTCGGACGTGACAGACGGACGATGCCGAGGCGGAGCTCTCGAGTGCGGCTCTTCGGATCCTCCTCTCTCCGAGAGAGGCCCTTTCGAGGTCCAAGCGGTCCGGCGCGCGCATGATCAGATTCCCGTCAGCTCGAACGATTCCAGCGTCCGCTTCACGTGCGCCATGAATTGGTCGGCTATGGCCCCATCAATGAGCCGATGATCGAAGGAGAGGGAGAAGTAGGCCATTGCCCGAATGGCGATGGCATCGTCCTCGACGACGACAGGACGCTTGGTGATGCGGCCGATGCCGAGGATGGCCACCTGTGGTTGGTTGATCACCGGGGTTCCGAAGAGCGAACCGAAGACACCGGGATTGGTGATCGTGAACGTCCCTCCTTGGATCTCCTCCGGTTTCAGGTGCTTGTTCCGAGCGCGCGTGGCCAGGTCGTGAACGGCCTTGGCCAATCCGACCAAGCTCAATGTGTCCGCGTTCTTGATGACGGGGACGATGAGCCCCCAGTCCAAGGCGACGGCGATGCCGATGTTGATGTCCTTCTTGTAGACGATCTTGTCACCTGCGATCGAAGCGTTGAGGATAGGGAAGGCCTTCAGCGCGCTCACACAGGCCTGGATGATGAAGGGCAGGTAGGTGAGTTTGACGCCATGCCGCTGCTCGAAATCCGCCTGGAGTTGTTCCCGCAGTCGGCTGACGCGCGTCATGTCAATCTCGAAGAAGGTCGTCACATGGGGAGCGACGCGCTTGCTGTAGACCATGTGCTCGGCGATCTTCTTCCGCATGACGCTCATGGGGACGATCTCGACGCGCTCGCCGGGGAGATAGGGGGGATAGAGGGGGGTCTCCAGCTCAGGCTTCTCCGGTGGAGGGGCTTCAACCGGTTGCGGGCGCACTTGCCCTTCTGGAGTGATCGCATGCTCCTCCAGGTAGCGCAAGACGTCGCGTTTGGTGACGCGCCCGCCACGTCCCGTCCCCTCGATCTGCGTGAGATCGAGGCCGTACTCCTGCGCCAGCTTCTCGACGACCGGGGATGAGCGTACGGCCTTTCGCCCGGATGCGATGCGCTCGGCCGGAATCGTGAGGCGGATCTCCTTCTTCTGTTTCTCCCAGGGGAGGGGTGGGATGATGACCTCGCGCATGGGGGAGGGCTCTTCTTCAGGAGGCGGTGGAGCCACGCGCATGGGTTCCGGAGTCGGGGCTTGCGCGGCGGTCGCTTCCTCCGCCTGGGCGATATGCGCTTTCGTCTCGCGCGGCGTGGATTCGACGGCCTCTTGATCCGTCTCAATGCGAGCGACGACGGTTTGAATAGGAACCGTCTCACCCTCTTGAACGAGGATCTCGGCGAGGACGCCCTCGGCCGGAGAAGGGATCTCGGCGTCCACCTTGTCGGTGGAGATCTCAAAGAGCGGCTCATCGCGGCGGACGCGATCGCCCGGCTTCTTGAGCCATTTCGTGACAGTCCCTTCGGCGATGCTCTCACCCATCTGCGGCATGATGACTTCGACTTTCATGGACACCTCCTTCGGAGCGCGCGGGCGCGCTCCCGCAAGTCTCTCCTTTCAGTAATTGGCGACCCATCGGACAGCCTGTACGATCTCCTCAACTTGGGGGAGGAAGAACTCCTCCAGGGGGGGACTGAAGGGGATTGGCGTGTCCGGAGCCGTGACGCGCACAACGGGCGCTTCCAGATACTCGAAGATCCGCTCGTTGATGCGCATGGCGATCTCCCCGGCGATCCCCCCCGTGCGCGTGTCCTCGTGGACGATGACGGCGCGACCGGTCTTGGCGACTGAGCTGAGGATCGTCTCATCGTCCAAAGGCAGGAGCGTGCGCAGATCCACGACCTCGACCTCGATGCCTTCGGAGGCGACGATCTCCGCGGCTTCGAGCGACTTATGAAGCATCCATCCATAGGTCAGGATGGTGACGTCGCGACCTGGACGCTTCACATCCGCCTTTCCGATGGGGACGATATAGTCGCCCTCGGGGACCTCTCCTCTGATGCGGCGGTAGAGATACTTGTGTTCGAAATAGAGCACGGGATCGTCGTCTCGAATCGCCGCTTTGATCAGTCCCTTGGCGTCGTAGGGCGTGGCCGGCTCCACGATCTTCAGCCCGGGCGTGTGGAAGAAGTAGGCCTCGACGTTCTGCGAGTGGAAAGGGCCGCCATGCACGCCGCCTCCACAGGGGCCGCGCACGACGATGGGGACGGCCGCCCCCCATCGGTATCGGCACTTGGCGGCGAAGTTCGTGAGCTGATCGAAGGCGATGGAGATGAAATCAATGAACTGCATCTCGGCGACCGGGCGCAGGCCCACGAGGGCGGCACCGATAGCCGCGCCCACGATGGCCGCCTCCGAAATCGGCGTATCAATGACGCGCTCCTCACCGAAGCGCTCCAGGAACCCCTCGGTGACTTTGAAGGCGCCCCCATAGACGCCGATGTCTTCGCCAAGAAGGAAGACGCGCTCGTCGCGCTCCATCTCTTCCCAGAGTCCCTGACGGATGGCTTCCAGATAGGTCAGCACGGGCATACGCGAATGCGCCTCCTAGGATCGGGCTTTCACCTCCGATTCGCGGGAGATCGAAGGGATCTCCTGCGGTGAAGGGGGCTCAGCATAGACGCCTTCCAGGGCGATCTGCGGATCGGGCATTGGCGATTCTTCAGCGTATCGGAGATCGGCCTCGATCTCTTGCTCGATGCGACGGGTGATCGCTTCGAATGTGGTCTCATCGGCCAGTCCGTGCTCTTTCAGATAGGTCTCCAGCCGGAGGATCGGATCTCGCTGCTGCCAGTATTCGAGCAGCTCACGCGGGACGTACCATGCGTCATCGTGCTCGGCGTGACCGCGCATGCGGAAGGTTTTGACTTCGAGCAGCGTGGGCCCCAGCCCTTCGCGGGCCCGGCGAATGGCGCGGCGGGTGGCCTGATACACGGCGATGACGTCGTTGCCATCCACAGTCTCCCCGAAGATCCCGTATCCGATGGCGCGATCGGCGATATTCTCGATAGCCATCTGCTTGTGCTTGGGTGTGGAGTACGCATAGCCGTTGTCCTCGGCGATGACGACCAAGGGCAGCTTGAGGACGGCGGCGAAATTCAAGCCCTCGTGGAAAGCTCCCGTACTGGTCCCTCCATCGCCGATATAGGTGAGCGCCACTGATCGCTTTCGTTGCATCTTCGAGGCCAGGGCGATTCCGGCCATCACCGGGATGAGATCACCAAGATGACTGATCGGGGGGATGATGCCGCGCTCCACGCTCCCGAAGTGGACGATATTGTCCTTGCCGCGCGTGGGGCTCGTCCCCTTGCCCATGTATTGCGTGAAGATCTCCCACGGGCGGACGCCGCGCACAAAGAGCGCGCCGAGGTTTCGGATCATGACGGCCAGAAAGTCCCCCTCCTCCAGCGCGTAGGCGCTGGCGACGGACTCGCCCTCCTGCCCAAGGCTGCGATAGAGACCACCGACGATCTTCCCCTGTCGGTAGAGGCGTTGCAGACGCTCCTCTACCAGGCGGGTCAGTTTCATGTAGTAGTACATGTCCAGCAGTTGCTCGGGGGTCAACGTCTCTTCCATATGTCGCCCTCTCCGGCAGAGATGAAGGCGCGTGCGGATCGCTGTGCGCCCCTCGCCCTCCTGTTGGACGAATTCCGCGTCATCCCCTTCCTCGCCCCCTCTGAGATCGCCTAATTACTATAGCGAAGACCGCGTAGGAACGACAAGCAAGGTGCTGGCGCTTCACCATGTGCGAGGGGCAATCCCTTGAATTTCCGCGCGAGCCAGCTATACTTAAGGTGAAAAATCCAGCAGCGGGAGGAGGGACGAACGTGCTCGCGAAACTCAAGGAGCGGCTTGAAGCGGAGCTGCGCGCGTTGGAGAACGAGTTGAAGTTTGAGTTGCCGAAGGAGTTGCAGAAGGCCCTGGCGCACGGCGACTTACGGGAGAACGCCGAATATCAGGCAGCGCTTCAGCGCCAGGAGTTCGTCCGCGCGCGCATCGCGCAGATCCGCAAACAGCTCTCCGATCTCTCGATGCTCAACGTGAACGCTCTTCCCCGGGATCGCGTGGCCTATGGTTCTACGGTCACGCTCCTGGACTTGGATACCGGAGAAGAGGTGACCTACCGCCTGGCCTTAGGCGATGAGGTGGACCCTGAGCGCGGCGTCATCTCCGTCTCCTCTCCGATCGGATCGAGCCTGTTGGGGAAGCGCGAGGGGGATGAGGTGATCGTGCAGACACCGGCTCGACGGCGCCGGTTCGAGATCATCAAGCTCGTCACCCTCCACCAGGAGTTGGGCGAGGGAGAGGCGTCCTAGCGCGCTGGCGACGGAGACCTCACGGGGCGAGATAGAGTTCCGATCCCAGATTTCGGAATTCCTCGGCCTTCTCCTTCAATCCGACCGTTCGCGCTTCGTCCACGGAGAGCCCCTTCTGAGCTGCGTATTCGCGCAATTCCTGCGTGAGGCGCATGGAGCAGAACTGCGGGCCGCACATTGAGCAGAAGTGCGCGAGCTTCGCTCCCTCGGACGGGAGCGTCTCGTCATGATAAGCGCGCGCCGTCTCCGGATCGAGCGAGAGGTTGAACTGATCCTCCCATCGGAATTCGAAGCGCGCTTTGGAGAGGACATCGTCGCGCAGTTGCGCGCCGGGATGGCCTCGGGCCAGATCGGCGGCGTGAGCCGCGATCCGGTACGCGATCACCCCATCTTTGACATCCTGCTTGTTGGGAAGTCCGAGATGCTCCTTGGGGGTCACGTAGCAGAGCATGGACGCCCCATACCATCCGATGAGGGCCGCGCCGATGGCGCTGGTGATGTGATCGTAGCCGGGCGCGATGTCTGTCACCAACGGGCCCAGCGTGTAGAACGGCGCTTCCTGACAGAGGGCGATCTCCTTCTCCACATTCTCGCGGATGAGTTGCATGGGGATGTGCCCCGGTCCCTCGATCATGACCTGACAGTCCATCTCCCAGGCGATTCGAGTCAATTCCCCCAGGGTCTCCAGCTCGGCCATCTGCGCTTCATCATTGGCGTCGGCGATTGAACCCGGGCGCAATCCGTCTCCCAGGGAGAAGGCGACGTCGTACGCCGCCATGATCTCGCAGATCTCTCGGAAGTGCGTATAGAGGAAATTCTCCTGGTGATGGGCCAGACACCACTTGGCGATGATGGACCCTCCGCGCGAGACGATTCCCGTCACGCGATTCGCCGTGAGTGGGATATACCGCAGGAGGACGCCCGCATGGATCGTGAAGTAATCGACCCCTTGTTCGGCTTGCTCGATGAGCGTGTCGCGAAAGATCTCCCAGGTCAGCTCCTCCGGCTTTCCGCCGACTTTCTCCAAGGCCTCGTAGATGGGGACTGTCCCGACCGGGACGGGCGAGTTTCGAATGATCCATTCGCGCGTCTCGTAGATGTGCGTCCCCGTCGAGAGGTCCATGACCGTGTCAGCTCCCCAGCGAATCGCCCAGAGCATCTTCTCGATCTCGTCCTCGATGGAGGAGGCGACGACCGAGGTCCCGATATTGGCATTGATCTTCACCAGGAAGTTCCGGCCGATGATCATCGGCTCCAGTTCCACGTGGTTGATGTTGGCGGGGATGATGGCGCGGCCGCGAGCGACTTCCTGTCGGACGAATTCCGGGGTGATCTCACGAGGGAAGGACGCGCCAAAAGGCTCTCCGCGGTGTGGCGGGCGGGCGTGCGGGTATTCCCGCGCGATCTCTCGCAAGATGTTCTCGCGCAAGGCGACGAACTCCATCTCCGGAGTGATGATGCCCCGGCGGGCATAGTACATCTGTGTGACGCGATGGCCGGGTTTGGCCCGTAAGCGCGGACGTCGTGAGGAGAGCGGGAGCCGATCCAGACAGGCCCTTCGGCGAGGAGGGTCCTCGACGGCTTCCACGTCGCCCCGTTCCCGAATCCAGGTCAGACGAAGCGGCGGTAGCCCTTCGCGCACATTCACCGTGACTTCCGGGTCCGTATATGGACCGGTCGTGTCGTAGAGGTAGATCGGGGGATTCTCTCGGAGCACGCCGGTGCGACTCAAAGTGGGCGTGAGGGTCACCTCGCGCACGGGAACGCGCACATCCGGCCGCGTTCCCCGAATATACACCTTTCGCGAAGCTGGGAACGGAGGGATGCGCAGAGATTCACGGTCCAGCTCGACAGGTGCGTCCTTCCTCGTCCTCGGCATGTTCAGCGCCTCCCGTTCAGGGTTTCGAAGACCGAAAGTATAGCTGTGGGGGGATCGGGGGGCAAGGACAGTGGGTGTGTCTTTTCACACAAGGGCGCGGGAAATCCCGCGCTCGAGCTCGTCCCGGGAGCATCCCCGAGATGGCGGTAACGGGCTCATGCTCGGGAACTTGTGAGGGGGAGGCCGAGCTCCGGCCCGATGTTTGCTTTCAGAGATTCATGTAAAGGGTTCTTTTCGTCCGAGAAACGGTGGTCGAGGAGGAGGCCTATGAGACCGCTCAAGGTGAGAAGGCCGGCCAGATGCTCTCCGGAGCGAACTCATGGCGGAGCGCCCATTGCGCCTTTGGCGACGGGATTGCCGAAGACCGTCGCCTCTCTCTGTCCGGAATGTCTCCGGATCATCCCGGCACGACTCTTCGAGCATGAGGAGAAGGTGCTCATGGCGAAGCAGTGTCCCGAACACGGCGAGTTTCAGGACATCGTCTGGTCCGATGTCCGCCTCTACCTGAAGGCCGAGCAATGGGCCTTCGAGGGCGGACGAGGGGTTTCCAATCCGGCCGTGCCGGATGCCGTGTTGTGTCCGCAAGACTGCGGTCTCTGTCAGATGCATGTGAGCCATACGGGGCTGGCCAATATTGACCTGACGAATCGGTGCAATCTGACCTGCCCCGTCTGCTTCGCCAATGCGAACGCGGCGGGATATGTGTACGAACCGTCGCTGGAGCAGGTCTTTCGGATGCTTCGGCAACTGCGCGAGATGCGCCCCGTGGCGGCTCGCGTCGTTCAATTCTCCGGCGGGGAGCCGACCATTTACCCCCATTTCCTCGAAGCCGTGAGGATGGCGCGAGACCTGGGGTTCTCGCACATTCAGGTCGCCACCAATGGCCTTCGGTTCGCCATCGAACCGGATTTCGCCGAGCGGTGCGCCGAGGCCGGACTCCATACGCTCTATCTGCAGTTCGACGGCTTGAGCGATGAGATCTATCGCCGGACGCGGGGGCAAGCGCTTTTGGAGTTGAAGCTGCGAGCCGTTGAGGCGGCTCGTCGAGCCGGGTTGAAGATCGTCTTCGTCCCGACGGTCGCGCGGGGCGTGAACGATCACGAAGTGGGCCGCATCCTGCGATTCGCCATCGAGAACATAGACGTCGCCTCGGGGATCACCTATCAGCCGGTGACCTTCACCGGGCGTATCGCGCAGAAGAAGCGTCAGCAGATGCGCTATACGCTCACGGATCTGGTGAAGGACTTGGCCGAGCAGACCGGGATCGTGGACACCTATCACGATTGGTATCCCACGCCGTGTACCGTCTCGTTCTCGGAATTTCTGAGCGCATTGCAGGGGGAAGAGACGATCGCCCTCACGTGTCACCCCCACTGTTCGCTGGCGACCTACCTCTTTGTGGATGCGCGCACGAAGACGGCGATTCCCGTCACGCGCTTCGTGGATGTGGAGGGGATGCTGCGGGCCTTTCGGGAATGGGCACCGAGGATCGCGCGCGTTCCGTCCCGAAGGGGGCGGGCCCTCCTGGCCTACGTCGTCCTCCGGCGCTTCTTCCGTCCCGAAGCGGCCCCGCCGGGATTGACCTATCCGAAGTTCCTCCGGACATTAGAGGGGCTTGTGGATAAGCGCATCGGGCGCGGGGAGAACGAGGAACGCCTCACCTATCGCACACTCATGGTCGCCGGGATGCATTTCATGGACGCTTACAACTATCAGCTCGATCGCGTCATGCGCTGCGTGATCCATTACGCGGCGCCGGATGGGCGGATCTATCCCTTCTGCACGTACAACTCGGGGATCACGTTCCGAGAGAGGATCGAGCGGAGCTTCTCTGTCCCTCTGGAGGCGTATTTCGCTGCTTCCGGGAGCGACGCCGTTGAGAGCAGGACGATCCTGAAGGTGTGAGGGCGCATTGGCATGGGCGCTTGCGTGAGCACGTCGCGCTCGGGCAGAATATGACTCCATCTCACACATCGAGGAGGGAGGCATGGAATTGAAGATCGTTCCCTTGGAGATTCCTCCCGGCTGCAACATCATCGTCGGGCATGCGCATTTCATCAAGACGGTCGAGGATCTCTATGAGGTGATGGTGACCAGCTCGCCACATCTCAAATTCGGATTGGCCTTTTGCGAAGCGTCCGGCCCGTGTTTGATCCGGCATGAGGGAAACGACGCGGAGTTGCGGGACGCGGCCATTCGGAATGCGCAGCAATTGGGAGCCGGGCATACGTTCGTGCTCCTGTTGCGAGAGGGATATCCGATCAATGTCCTCAACGCGATCAAGGCCTGTCAGGAGGTGTGCACGGTCCATTGCGCGACGGCCAATCCTGTGCAGGTCATTCTGGTGGAGACGGAGCAAGGGCGGGGGATTTTAGGCGTGGTAGATGGTTTGGCCGCTAAAGGGGTTGAGGGTGAGGAAGAGCGTGGGAAGCGAAAGGAGCTGCTTCGGCGGATCGGGTACAAGCTCTAGCTCTTGTGAAACTCACGTCCGATAACTGCTATTCTTTTTGGATCGTTCGCGCGCTCACTGGGGGGGGACTAAATTCGCGGTTTTTGGAGTGGTCTTCGTGGCCCGTCGTATGGCGCGGAGGGAGCAAAGGGGGACGCGCCTACAGTGGGGATGGAAAACGGGGCAGGTGTTGGGAGGCCAAGCGGCTGATGAGTGCTGCTCCGCGCTCGAGATATGGGGAGGATCGGCTCTCGCGCAGCAGATCGGGGTGCCAGGGGAAGACGCTCAGGGCGAGGTAGACGACCGAACAGAGCGCCCATCCGCGTAGGAATCCGAAGAGGCTGCCCATCAGGTGATCGAGCCAGCTCAGATGGGCTCGTCGCACGCCCGAGTGAAGAATGCGAGCGAGCATGAGGCCGATGGCGAGCACAAGCAGATAGGTGCCGAGGAAGGCGAGCAGGTGGGCCATCGTCTCAGATTCGACCATGGGGCGGACAAGTGGCACGGCCCCGCGGTAGGAAGAGCTGGCCAGGAAGAAACCACCGATTGCGGCAATGGTCGTGATCAGGCTTCGCACGAGTCCTCGAGCGAAGCCCCTGAGCATTGAGAGGCCGACGGTGAAGAGAACGAGGGCATCGAGAACGGTCATGGCTTCAGGTCCTCTCCAGTCAAGAGGCGATATGCTGTTCGGTATCGCTCGGCCGTTTGCTCGATGATGGGCTGGGGGAGGTGGGGAGCCGGAGGCGATTTGTCCCATCCGATGGCATTCAGATAGTCGCGGAGGAATTGCTTATCGAAGGAGGGTTGCGAACGTCCCGGCGCGTAGTCCTCGACGGCCCAGAAGCGGGAGGAATCCGGCGTCAGCGCTTCATCAATCCACAGGAGCGCATCATCTCGCCATCCGAACTCGAACTTCGTATCGGCGAGGATGAGGCCGCGGGCGAGGGCGTAGTCGGCAGCGCGGCTATAGAGCGTCAGGCTGAGGTCCTTGAGCCGTCGGGTCAGCTCTGTCCCGATGCGATCGGCCATCTCGGCCTCGGAGATATTGACATCGTGTCCTTCGGCAGCTTTGATGGCCGGGGTGAAGATCGGCTCCGGGAGGCGAGCGGCTTCAACGAGCCCTTCGGGCAGGGGGAGGCCGCAGACGGTTCCCGAGTGTTGGTACTCGCTCCAGGCCGATCCCGCCAGGTACCCGCGGACGACGCATTCGATGGGGATTGGACGAGCACGATAGACGAGCATGCTACGCGCGCGCAAGAGATCGCGCTCGGCGGCCGTGAGGCCCTCGAGCGTTTCGATCTCCGTCGTGATGAGGTGGTGCGGGACGATCGGTTCCAGGAGGCGGAACCAGAAGGCCGAGAGCTGGGTGAGGATCGCTCCCTTACCGGGGATCCCGTCGGGCAGGACGACGTCGAACGCCGAGATGCGATCGGTTGCGACGATCAACAGGCGCTCCTCATCAATGGCATAGATATCGCGGACCTTCCCCCGACGAAGGAGGGGATAGGTCGGGATATTCGTCTCCAGGACCACGGGGGGCGGGCTCATGGCTTGAGCAGGGCCTCAAGAGTTTTGGTCAGCTCGCTTCTGTAGCTCTCCGGATCGGCGAAGCCCACGTGCGGGGGGCCAATGGGGGTTCCGTCCCGATCGAGGATCAGGAGGGCAGGAACTCCATCGGTCTTGAACTCCTGGAGGATGCTCGCCTCGGGATCGCGAAGCACGGGGATACGCACGCCGAGTCGCGAGACGAACTGGCGCAGTTGTTCCGCGGAGACATCGGGATCATCTATGCTGACCCAGAAGAAGGCGACGGGGCGTCCCTTGTACTGATCGGCGACTTTTTGCAGGACGGGCAGCTCCTCGCGACATGGGGGGCACCAGGTGGCGCCGAAGGAGAGGACGATGATCTGCCCTCGATATTGGGCCAGATCCACTGTGCGACCGTCGAGGGAGGGGAGCTTCAGGGGTATTCGCTTCTGCGGCGGGTGGGGATGCGCTCCGAGGGCGATCAGTGCGGCTGTGAGCACAAGGAATCGCTTCATAGGCATCGTCTCCATGCTGAAGGATGTACTTTAGCACACGCGGTGCGGCCTGAAAAGTGGCCGTCACGATGCGGACGTTGTCTCTCTCTCTCGTTGCAGGTGGGCGGCGAGGAACCGACCCGTGTACGATTCGGGGACGCGCATGATCACCTCCGGTGGGCCTTGAGCGACGACATATCCACCGCGCTCTCCGCCTTCGGGGCCGAGGTCAATGATCCAGTCCGCCGCTTTGATGACGTCCAGATTATGCTCGATGATGATGACCGAGCCTCCGGCGGCGATCAATCGGCGGAAGGCGGCGATCAGCTTGTGCACGTCATCGAAGTGAAGGCCCGTGGTCGGTTCGTCGAAGAGATAGAGGGTTCGGGCACTCGTCTCCTTCGCCAGGTGGGCGGCGAGCTTGATCCGTTGGGCCTCGCCTCCGGAGAGGGTTGTCGCCGATTGGCCCAAGCGGATATAGCCGAGGCCGATGTGATCCAGGATCTCCAACCGCCGCGTGATCTTCGGCACATCGGCGAAGAAGTGGAGAGCTTCGCGGACGGTCATGGTGAGGACATCATGGATGGTCTTCCCTCGATACCGGACCTCCAGAAGAGCCGGTTGAAAGCGCGTCCCCTGGCACTGCTCGCAGATCAGTTCGACATCGGCCAGAAATTGCATCTGGACGGTCACGACGCCGTTGCCCTCACAGGCTTCGCATCGGCCTCCGGGAACATTGAACGAGAAGTGCGCGGGGGTGAGGCCGCGCGCTTGGGCATCGCGCGTGGCGGCGAAGAGCTCGCGGATGGCGTCGAAGACCTTCAGATAGGTCGCCGGGTTGGAGCGCGGGGTGCGTCCGATGGGGGATTGATCCACGAGGACGATGTCTTCGAGCCACTGTCCTCCCTCGATCTTCCGGACCGGACCGACGGGCTGGTTCCACTCCCCGCGTTGTTTTTTGAGATTGGCGTAGATGACGTCGTAGACGAGCGTGGACTTCCCGGAGCCGGAGACGCCCGTGATGCAGACCATCATCTCCAGGGGGATGTCCAGGTCAATATCCTTGAGGTTATGCGCGCGGGCGCCGCGAATCGAGAGGCGGCGCGCTGTCGGCTGAAGGCGCATGGAAGGAACGGGGACTTGAAGTTCACCGCGCAGATACTTCCCGGTCAGCGAGGTCGAGCTGCGGAGCAGCGCTTCGGGAGGACCTTGGAAGACGACCTCGCCGCCGTGCTCGCCCGCTCCCGGGCCGAGGTCAATGACGTGATCGGCGGCGAGGATCATCTCGCGGTCGTGTTCGACGACCAGGACGGTGTTGCCGATATCGCGCAGGCGCTTGAGGAGGCGGATGAGGCGGTGGGTATCGCGCGGATGCAGTCCGATGCTCGGCTCATCCAGGACATAGAGGGTGCCGACCAGGGAAGCGCCGAGATTGGTGGCGAGCTGGATGCGCTGCGCCTCTCCGCCGGAGAGGGTGGAGGAGAGCCGATCAAGCGTGATGTAGTCGAGGCCGACCTCCACCAGGAACGTCAGGCGCTGTCGGATCTCATGCAGGAGCCGACCGGCGATGGCGTCCTCGTGCGGCGTGAGGGTGAGGGCGTGGAAGAAGGCGGCGCACTCGCCGATGCTCATGGCGCAGATGTCCGGGAGCGTCTTCCCGCCGACGCGCACGGCCAAGGCTTCGGGTTTCAGGCGCGTCCCCTTGCACGTCGGGCAGGTCGTGTAGCCGCGATATTTGCTCAAGAAGACGCGCACGTGCAGCTTGTATTTCTTGGTCTCCAACCACTCGAAGAAGCCGCGCACGCCGGGGAAGTCATCCTTGCCGTTGAGGATCCATCGCTGGTGCTCTCGGGAGAGTTGGGCGAAGGGGACATCGGTGGGGATTTTGGCGCGGCGGCAGAAGGCGAGCAGCTCGGCCTGCGCCCACTCGAATTGCGGCTTCGTCCACGGCTCGATGGCGCCCTCTTGCAGGGAGCGCCCGCGATCTGGGATGACCAGGTCCAGATCGAGCCCGATGAGATTGCCGAATCCCTGGCAACTCGGGCACGCGCCGTAGGCGCTGTTGAAGCTGAAGAGTTGGGGCTCGGGATCGAGGTAACGGGCCTGGCAGCGCGGGCACGTCAACTGCTCCGTGAACGTGAGCTTTTGCGGAGGATCGCTGAGCAGGACGATCTCGGCGATGCCACCGCCTTCTCGATAGCATAACTCCAGGGAGTCGATCAAGCGCGATCGCACGTCGGGTCGGACGACGAGGCGGTCCACGAGGACGCTGGCCGCCTCCAGGGAGGGGAGCGCCTCCTGATCGGTGATCTCCCGGACATCCCCCTGCACGTAGAGGCGCGTGAAGCCGCGTTGTCGCAGCGAGAGCAGATGCGCCTGTGGCGAGAGGTCATCGCGCCGGCGTCGGGAGCGACCGTTGCCGACCGGATCCTTTGGCCGGAGGGGGAAGAGGACATAGAATCGGAGGCCTTCGGGAAACTGTAGCAGGTGATCGGCGATCGTCTCGGGCGTTTGGCGGGTGACTTCGATCCCGCAGTTCAGGCAGAAGACGCGTCCAATCCGCGCAAAGAGCAATCGGAGGTAATCGTAGAGTTCCGTCTGCGTGGCGACGGTCGAGCGCGGATTCCGACTGAGGGGCTTTTGGTGAATGGCGATCGTCGGGCAGAGGCCCGAGATCTCGTCCACGTCCGGCTTCCTCATTCGCTCCAGGAATTGGCGGGCGTAGGCCGAGAGCGATTCCACGTATCGGCGTTGCCCTTCGGCGTAGATCGTGTCGAAGGCCAGGCTCGACTTCCCCGATCCAGAGACGCCGGTGATGACCGTCAGACTCCCGTGCGGGATCTGGCAGGTGATGTTCTTGAGATTGTGCACGCGCGCGCCGCGTACGATGAGCGCCGTCTTCTCTCCCATAAGCGAAGAAGTATAGGCAGATGCGGTCTCTCTGGGCAATGGGGCGCAGCCCGTGCGTTGTCTTCGCAGGGGCGTGTGCTAAAATCTTGCTCGGAGATGGATGATCTTCACCGCAGCGAGGGGTGACGATGAGAGAATTCGAGAAGGTCGAAGACGTGAAGGAGGAGAATCCGCTCGACTCCATGCTCTATCATTTCGATCAAGCGGCGCGGCTCCTGCGTCTGGAACCGGACCTCTATACGTTCATGCGGTATCCGAGCCTGGAGGTGACCGTGTACATTCCTGTGATCATGGATGACGGGCACTTGCAGGTCTTCGTCGGGTATCGGGTGCAGCACAACTTCGCGCGCGGGCCGGCCAAGGGGGGGATTCGCTTCGCGCCCGATGTGACGTTGGATGAGATTCGGGCTCTGGCGGCGTGGATGACCTGGAAGTGCGCGGTCGTGAATATCCCCTTCGGGGGGGCGAAAGGTGGCGTCGTCTGCAATCCGGCCGAGTTGTCGCGGGGGGAGTTGGAACGGTTGACCCGCCGCTATACGGCGCAACTTCTGGACATCCTGGGACCGGAGCGAGATGTGCCGGCACCGGACTTGAATACGGACGAGCAGGTCATGGCCTGGATCATGGACACGTACTCGATGCACGCGCGCCATGTGGTGACGGCGTCGGTGACGGGGAAGCCGATTGGCTTGGGGGGATCGCAGGGACGACGCGAGGCGACCGGACGCGGGCTTTTGATCGTGGCCAATGAGGCCTTTCGGCATCTGGGGCTCTCGCCCAAGGGGGCGCGGGTCGTCATTCAGGGGGCGGGCAATGTCGGGGGGGTCGCCGCTCGGCTCATGCACGAGGCCGGGTACAAGGTGATCGCCATCTCGGACGTTCATGGAGGGATTTTCAATCCCGACGGCCTGAACATCCCCGAGGTCCTGGAATACCACCGCCAGCAGAAGAGCTTTCTGGGGTACCCGCAGGCGGAGCCGATCACCAATGAGGAGTTGCTCGAGCTGGAGTGCGAGCTGCTGGTCCCGGCGGCCGTCGAGAACCAGATCACCTCTCGCAATGCCGAGCGGATTCGCTGTCGCATCCTCTGCGAGGGGGCGAATGGACCGACGACGGCGCAGGCCGATCGTATTCTCCAGGAGCGAGGGATTCTCGTGGTGCCGGACATTCTGGCGAATGCGGGAGGGGTGACGGTGAGCTACTTCGAGTGGGTGCAGGATCGAATGGGGTATTTCTGGAGCGAGCGCGTGGTGAATCATCGGCTGAAGGAGGTCATGACCAACAGCTTTCGCGATGTGCTCCAGTACGCGGAGCGATATGGGGTGAGCTTGCGAACGGCCGCGTACATGCTGGCCATTGATCGCGTGGCGTATGACGTGCGCATGCGCGGGATCTATGCGTGAACCTCTGGCGTGCGGAGGAGGACATGGGGCGAGGGCTTGTGGGGATTCTTCTGCTTGTGATGGTGGTTCCGGGTGTGGAGGACGATTGGGAGACGCCCTGGTCCTGGACCCTGGT
The DNA here is from genome assembly GCA_041640655.1 of bacterium. Lineage (GTDB taxonomy): Bacteria > Acidobacteriota > Blastocatellia > HR10 > HR10 > HR10. The sequence continues at coordinate 54,253 of JBEPZV010000006.1, read as the reverse complement.
GGGGCCGTTTGGCGGAGAAGCACGGCGGCTGGCCGTTGATCCTCGTGATCCGCACCGGATCTTCGTCGGAACCTGCGATGGGCAACTTTACCTCTCCGAGGATGGAGGGGAGAGCTGGCAGGCGCTCTCGGGATTCCATCGTCCGGGATTCTGCGTCTCCGACATCTTGGTGGATGCGGAGGATTCTCAAACGATCTACGTCGGGGGGTGGTCCGTGTTCGCTGAAAACAACGGGGGGATTTATCGGAGTCGTGATGGCGGGCGGACATGGGCGCTTTTGTCGGGGACGGAGGGGCATGCCGTGCGGGCTCTGGCTCAAGCGCCGAGCGCTCCGCGAGTTCTCATCTTCGGAGCTTTGGATGGAGTCTTTCGGAGCGAGGACCGGGGGGAATCGTGGCGGCGGATCTCTCCGGCTGGAGACCCGGAGATTCGAAACATCGAGTCCGTGGCGATTCATCCACGGTCGGATCAGGTCCTGTATGTGGGGACATGGCATTTGCCCTGGAAGACGACCGATGGGGGACGGACGTGGGTGAAGGCGGGGAGTCGGGAGACGGGGATTCTGGACGACTCGGAGATCTTCAGCATTCTCATGGACGAACGGGATCCGGAGCTCATGTGGTTGAGCGCGTGTACGGGGGTCTATCGTTCGGCGAATGGAGGGCGAAGCTGGGTGCGCTTGACGGCGATGCCGTCACGAAGTCGTCGGGTTTTGGTGTTGGCGCGGCCGGTGGGGCAGACCATGGTGCTTTTTGCGGGGACGACCGAGGGGTTGTGGCGGACGGGAGATGGCGGGGCAACGTGGCGTCTGATAACAAATAGAAGGTTGACTGTCCAGGACATCGCCCTTCATCCTCAAGAACCCCGGCGTGTTCTCATTGCTACGGAAGAGGCGGGCATCTGGATCAGCCGTGATGGGGGGATGACGTTTCAGCCTTCGAATCGAGGGTTCTCCAGTTGGGTTGTCACGAGCCTTCTCGTGGATCGAGATGTCCCGGGGCGCATCTACTGTGGGGTGATGAAGGGGGGGATTGAAGGCAGCCTCTTCATCAGCGAAGATGGCGGCATGAGCTGGTGGCCGAGCGGGCGAGTATCGGGATCGGTACGGGTGATCCTGCAATCGCGGCGGGAGGGGCGACGGCTCTGGGTGCTCACGGATATGGGACTCTTCATCTCGGACGATCGAGGGGGGAGTTGGAGGAGAGGACCTCCTTTACCGGAGGAGACTCGGCAGCTGGCCGAGACTCGGGATGGAAAGATCCTGGCGCTCACGGCCAGCGGACTCTTTCGCTATGATGAGGTGCAGGGCCGTTGGGAGCGCGTGCATTCGGGGGGTGACTGGGTGGTGGTGCACGTGGGGCGGACCGGGCGAATATGGATCGGGGCAGAGGGACGCCTTCTGATGAGCGCCGATGGTGGTGCCTCATGGATAGAGCGTGAGTTACCTCGCCGTCTGGGGAGAGTTCACGTGTTTCTTGAACATCCGGAGGATCCTGAGCTTCTTTTCGTCGGGACTCCGTGGGGACTCTATCGATCGCGAAACGGCGGCCGGGATTGGGAGCGGTGTGCTCATGGACTGCCTCATGCGGATGTCACGGCGATCGCCGTTCGCCCTGATGAACCACGAGAGATGTCGGTCGCGGACTATCGGACGGGGGCGGTGTACTTTTCATCCGATCGGGGGGAGACGTGGCGGCGGATTGATCGGGCGGTCTGGCGGGCGTGGATTGTGGCCTTTGATCCTCATGATCGGGATCGGGTTTTTGCAGCTTCGACCGGTGGAGGCATCTACGTGGGGATGCGTGGCGCGCACGCGGTCGGGCAGAGGTCGGGGCTGTAGATTTCGCTTGACTTTTCGTCCGGATTCAGTCAAGATGCAGGCCGACATGCGGACGTGGATGGACAAGTGGATAGGCTCAGTCCGAATCTTGTGGAGGAGGAGCGACTATGCGCGTGCGACGTCTTGTGCTCGTGCTCATTGGCGGGAGTGTGGTGATGGGTGCGGGGATCCTTCGCTTGTGGGGTGGAGCGTTCTCCGGCTTTCCTCTGGAGGGACTTCGTGGCGGATGGAGCGCTCGATCCTCTGATGAGCGGCTTCTCTGGCGGGGGGAGGAACGGGGAGTTCCAGCGCTCCGCCTTTCGCCTTCGGATGGTGACCTGGGATCCATCTCCTGTGGGAGTGTGAGAGAGGTCTCCTTCGTCCTGACGAACGTGGGGACGGCTCCGGTGAAGATCTCCGAGGTTCGAACTGAGGGGGTGTTCGCTGTGGCGCGGGCTCCTTTGCTTCCGGCGCGGATTGGTCCTGGCGTGAGCGTACGGGTGAATGTGGCGTTCGCTGCTGAAAAGCCGGGGGCTGTCGCCGATTGGCTTCGGATCGTGAGCGATGCTCCTTCGGGTGTTCTCTCGGTACCGCTGCGCGCGATCGCCGTGGGGGGGAAGGCGTTCGTCGCCGGGAATGGACAGAAGCTGGGGAAGCATCGGGCCGATCGGCGACTGGCGAAGCGCCCGATGCGCGCGCTCGCGCACAGGGAGAAGGTCGGAGTGAGGACGTTCGGCGAATCGGCACGTAGCGAAGTGTGGCTTCCGCTCCCTGTGTCCGCTCCTGTGACACTTCCTGTCGTTCACCCTCTTTCTGAACTCACGTCGTTCCTTGAGGGGATTGGCCCTCTTGCGCTTCATCCGGCTTCTGATGAGGCGTCACATGAGCTGGGGAAGGGGGCTGGGGTGAATAGGCAGGGAGAGCCCCGACCATGAAGTCCTTTGGGAACGAGTCGCTGTATCGCTCGCGAAGAACGATGGTTATTGCCCGGATGTCTCTTTCGATCCGGCTCTCCGGTGAGGCGACTTCCGTCAGGAGGCGAGGATCGAGTTTCACATGAAGTCATGACGTCTAAAATGGGACGTCATCCTCGCCCGGTTCAGGGCCGGAGATAGGGCTGAGGGGCTCTTCGGCGATTCCCTCCTCAAGGGCTTCGGCTGGCTTTCGATCGAGGAAACGCACGTCCGAAGCTTCAATGCGAAGCTGCGTGCGCTGGAATCCGTCCCGATCCGTGTACTCGTCCAAATAGAGTCGTCCCTCGACGTAGACCAGGCTTCCTTTTCTCAGATACTGGTGGGTCAGTTCGGCGAGTCGGCGCCACGCGGTCACGCGGAACCAGAGCGTGCGTTCTTGAAGCTCTCCGGCGCTGTCGCGACGGCGCTCATTGGTGGCGACGGAGAACGTGCACACGGGGATGCCTTGCGGGGTGTAGCGAAGCTCGGGATCGCGTCCCAGGTTGCCGACGACGATGATCTTGTTGAAGGACATAAGCTTCTTCTCCTTCGATGACATCAGCGACGGCGCGGCCGCCTCGGCGGGCGGGGTTCTTCAAGAGAGACGCCGAGTTGCTGCAACCGCTGACGGGCCGCGAGCACCTCGCCGGAAGAGACGGGCTCTTGGGCGATCGCGCGAAGCTCGGCGATAGCCTCGTCGCGGCGGTTGAGCTCCAACAGAGCGAGTGCTTTCTTCAGGCGAGCGGCCAGCGCCTTATCGCTGCGCGGATAGGTGCGGAGCAGGGTATCGAATTCGGCGATGGCCTCCTCATAGCGTCCCAAGCTGTAGAGGCACTCGCCGATCCAGTACTGAGCATTATCGGTCGTCTCCAGTGTCGGGAAGCGCTCGATGTACTGTCGAAATTGGTCTATGGCGAGCTCGTAGTTCCCCTTGAGGTACTCGCCATAGGCGGCGCTGAAGAGTTGGATCGGATCGGTGGGATCGAGCGCGGTCGGTCCCCGCTGCTGCGCGTGAGCGAGATTTTGGCTCAGGGCGGCGATTTGGTCGTTCAGTTGGACGAGCCGTTCGGAGGTCGTGCGCAGGTGAGTCTCCAGGGCCGTCAAGCGGGAATCCACGTGCGTGAATTGGCTCGTCAGGCGCGTCTGTGCATCTCCGAACGTCTCCTGAAGTGCCGTGAGCGTTCGCTGCAGCGCCGTGATATTCTCTCCGATTTGCCCAAGGAGCGTCAGCCATTGACCGGTGCCACGATCGAAGGACTCCTGCAGGTCGCGGAGCTGTCGTTGAAGGACGAGGACTTCGGCCTGAAGTTTGGCGATGGCCTCCAACTCCTTCTTACCGGCCTGAGTCGGTGAGGCGAACAGAAGCAGTGCGCTGATGAAGGCGGCGCTCACTAAGAGACCACGTCGCTTCATCATCGGTTTCCTCCTTGCGGAAGATGGCTCAGGGGGCCTCTTGTGAGGTGAGGCCACCGGAGCCAACTCCGGCTTCACGCCAGATGTTACGACAGGAGCGAGTCAGAGGCAAGCCCCCGCGCGATCGCGGGGATCGCGCGGGGGTCGCGAGCGTCACCGTCTGGGTGGCGTGGGATCTCCACCCTGGATATAGACGAATTCATCGCGCCGATTCAGCGCCCAGGCGCGCTCGTTGCTCTCGGGAACGGCCGGGCGGGTCTCTCCGAAGCTGACAGTCTGGATGCGATCCGGGGAGACTCCGAGGCTGATGAGGAAGTCCCGAGCGGCATTGGCGCGACGATCGCCCAGGGCCATGTTATACTCCTCCGTGCCTCGCTCGTCGCAGTGGCCTTCGATGCGGAAGATGATCGTGCGGTTCTCCGGACGATTCAACCACTCGGCGGCGCGGCGGAGCCGCGTCTGGGCTTCCTCGTCCAACTCCGCGCTATCGAAGGCGAAGTAGATGACGGTGACCGCTTCGGCGAATTCGGCCGAGATATTGCGGGGTGGCGGCGGTGGCGGAGGAGGCGGTGGTGGCGGCGGCGGAGGTTCGGTGACCGTGAGCGTCGCGCTCGCCGTGGCCTCTCCTCCGGGACCGCGCGCGATCGCCGTGTAGGTCGTCGTCTGAGGCGGCGAGACCGAACGGCTGCCGCTTGGCTCAACCGGACCGATGCCGGTGATCTCGACCGTCTGCGCATCGGTGCTCGACCAGCGCAGCGTCGCTCGCTGTCCGCGCTCGATCCGGGCCGGCTCGACCGAGAGGGCGATGGTCGGGCGCGGCTGGATGACCTCGACGCGGGCGAATGCGCGCGCTTCGCGCTTGCCGCGTCGGGCGATGGCCTCATAGGTGGTCGTCTCCGTCGGGGCGACTTTCATCGTCCCGGACTTCGCGACCGGCCGAGCGTTGATCGTCACCGTCTGCGCGTGCTTGGACGTCCAGCTCAACTCGACCTCCTCGCCGCGGTTGATGCGGTCGCGAGAGGCCGTCAGCGAGATCTGCGGCCGGCATGCTGATCCGAAGACGACCAGTGCGAGGGGGATCAGAATCCAGAGGTATCGTCTCATAAGCGTCGCTCTCCTCAATTGGAGTGAGATGCCTATCGCACCCATGTCGGCGAACGTCCTCCAATCTGCGTGATCTGTCGAACGCCTGTCCCGTCAATATGCATGAGATAGATCTCGAATCGGCCCGTTCGGTTGGATTGGAAGGCGAGATGCCGCCCGTTCGGAGCCCACGCCGGGCTCTCGTTATCTCCCGGGCCATCGGTCAGCTGCACGATCTGGCGCGTGGCGACATCCATGAGGAAGATATCGAAGCGACTGGCTTGCGGTGGCCGCCACGCGAAGGCGAGGAAGCGGCCATCGGGAGACCAGGCGGGGGAGTCGGCGAAGCCCCCGCGATCGAGCAGGCGACGCAGATTCGCTCCGTCCGCGTCAATGATGTAGATCTGCGGCGTCCCGCTGCGATTGGAGATGAAGGCGATCTCCCGTCCCGTCCTGGGATTCCATCGGGGGGAGGAGTGAATCACGCCGCGCTCATTGGTGAGCTGTCGGATGACGGAGCCATCGGCTGAGGCGACATAAAGCTGCGTGCTGTTGCTGTCCTTGCTCGAGCAGAAGGCGATCCACCGTCCATCGGGGGAGAAAACGGGAGAGATCGTCGTCCCCTGTGGGAACGTCGGGAAGGGCAGGGGGATTCCCTCGGGATACGAGCGAATGTGGATGTTCGGGATCCCGGTCATGAACGAGACGTAGGCGATCTTGCGGCCATCCGGGGACCAGGCGGGAAAGAGCGCGGTCGAGCCGTCGCGGGTGAACGGTCGGACATTGGCGCCATCGTAGTCCATGACATAGATCTCGCTGTGGCGCCCCTGGCCGGAGACGAAGGCGATGCGGCTGGTAGCGACGCCGTCCAGGCCCGTGAGCGTCTTGACGATCTCATCGGCGATCTGATGCGCGGCCCGTCGGGCCTGCGCCGTTGGGAAGCGATATTGTCGGGCGTAGAGGCGGTTTCGCGCTTGGACATCATAGAGATACGCTTCAATGACCAGCTCCTGGCCGATGACGCTCACGTTCCCGAAGACGAGATAATCGGCGCGCGCGGGGTCTGCACTCCAGGCGGTGAAGTCGACCTGTTCGGGCTGGGCGGGCCGATTCGAGGGATGCAGGCTCTTGCCGACGATATTGGCGATGCGGGCGAAGTCCAGATCCTGCGCGAGGACCTGCGTGATGAGCGCGGCAGCCGGGACGGCCAGCTCATTTCGGGGCACCCATTCGGCGACGGCCAGCGATGGCCCGCTTCCCGGTGTGACGATGATCTTGCCGATCTGCTGACGCAGGTCCTGGGGTTGCTGCGAAGACGAGGCTGAGACAAGCAGGCCGATCAACCACGGAACGCACCATGCTGTCCTACGAGCGCGCATAGGCTAATATTGGAAGTAGATCTCCGCGATGGCCTCGCGAGCTCCCGGCAAGAAATCCGGGGGGAAGGGGATGGGATGCCGATCCAGCTCCAAGAGCGCGGCTTCCACGCGCGCATCCACGACGGGATTGCCGCTGCGCGCGAGAAAGGCCGCCGGGTCCAGGCGTCCGTTCACAATCGAGAGGATGCGGCCGCTGCGGGCGATGCGAACGCGAATGATGACGAAGCGTTGACCGAGGGCCGCCGTCGGTGTGAACCGATAGTACGAACTGAGGGCCTGCTGAAGCCGACGACCGTAGTCGGAGCCTCCCGGAATGCCCGCGCCGCTTCCAGAGCCGAAGCCGCCGCCTTCTCCGAGACCGACACCGCCCTGCCAGTGGGTGGGTAGCGTTGGGCCGACCATGGCACTTGTGCTCGAAGACCCGCCAGCTTCGGAGCGCCCGGTATAGGGGCGAGGACGGTGCAGGACCGGGCGATCGGTCGTGATCGTTCCCGGCTCAGGAGGGGTGCGTCTGCGACCCGGGAGGACGAGATCCGGGTTTTCTGCGATCGGCGCTCGTTGTTGGATCCGGGCCGTGAGCAATCCGGGCTCTTCTCCGAGAGCACCCATCGGCTGCGGCGGTAAGAGCTCGGCCAGCTCCCATCCCTGGATGAGACCGACCTCGATGGCGGAACCTCGACCCCCGCCTTCGCCTCCTGGCCCGGCGACCAGGAGGAACTGTGGCGGAGTGCCGCCGATTTTCAGCCCGAGGAGGGCGGCTCCCAGCGCGATGTGGCCGGCCAGCGAGAGCGCCAGCCACCGATCGAGAAGATGTGCTCGGAATCGCATCATCGTTGGACATCCGTCACCAGGCTCACCGAGGCGCCGGCCTCCTTGCAGAGGCCGAGCACATAGGCGATGACCCGGTAGGGGGTATCGCCATCGCCCCGAACGTAGACGCGTTTTTCGGGACGTCGTGCCAGTTCTTCCCGCAATCGGCCGGGGAGCTCGCCAGCGGGGATGGGCGTGTGGGCCGTGCGCCCTCCGGAGCTCAGGTAGATGTTTCCCTCTCGATCCACCGTCACGATGAGCGCGTATGGGGAGGCCGCCTGCGGCTCTCCGGTTCGCGTGCGCGGCAGATTCACCTGAATCCCCGTGTGCAGCAGCGGGGCCGTCACCATGAAGATCACCAGCAGCACGAGCATGACGTCCACCAGGGGCGTCACGTTGATCTCCGAGAGCGAGGCGTGAACGCGCCGATTATGATCGATAAACGCCATCGCGAGTCGCACTCCTTTCGGCGACGTCCAGAAATTCGAGCGCGAAATCCTCCATGAGCGTCGAGAGGGCGCGCAACCGGCTCACAAAATAATTGTATGCCATGTAGGCCGGGACGGCGACGAAGAGTCCCAAGGCGGTGGCCACCAGCGCCTCGGCGATGCCGGGGGCGACGGCTTGAATCGAGGTTTGCGTCTCGACCGAGAGCCCTTGGAAAGCGATGATGATGCCGACGACTGTGCCGAACAGACCGATGAAAGGGGCGGAGGTGGCGATGGAGGCGAGCCCGCTGATGCCCTCCTCGAGCTTCCCCATCTCCGAGAGGGCCGCTCGCTTGAGGGCGCGTTCGATCGCATGGGGCTCGAGCGCGCGGCCCTCATCGGTCATCTGCTCGCGAAGGCTCTCGTAGCCCGCGCGAAAGATCTCGACCAGAGGGCTCGGCCGATAGCGCTCGCTCAGTCGGTAGACCTGATGGGGGTTCGTCGTCGTTCGGAAGATCTCCAGGAAAGCCGCCGAGCGCCGGGCCAGGCGGCGAAAGAGCGCGTACTTTCTGAGAATGACGGCCCACGAATAGATCGAGAGCGCGGCGAGCAAAAGGAGGACGACCTTCGCCGGCAGCGAGGCGTGCCCGATGAGCTGAGAGACGTCGAAGGCCGTTGTCGGTCCGAGCATTCGTCCCCCTCGTCCCGAGGTTGCGCGCGAAAAGTGATTGTACCGATTGGATCGAACGACTGTCAATGAGATGGATGACAGCCCGGGCGATCTGTGATACACTTGTGACCGATGTTGAGGTTCTTGAGAGTCGCCAACATCGCGGTGATCGAGAACGTGGAGGTGGAGTTCGAGCCGGGGCTGAATTTGTTGACGGGGGAGACGGGGTCGGGGAAGTCGCTGATCGTGGATGCGGTGACGCTGCTGCTTGGGGAGCGGGCGGGAGCCGATGTTCTGCGCTCCGGGGAGGCGAAGGGCTATATCGAGGGGGTCTTTCGGATCGAGGAGCTGCCTGAGGATCTGAGAGCGCGCTTTCAGGAGGCGGGCGTGGAGGTGGGCGAGGAGCTCATCTTCCGGCGGGAGATCACGGCGGCTGGGCGGAGTCGGATCTTCGCCAACGATCGTCTGGTGACGCAGGCGCTGGTTCGAGCCGTGCGCCCGTATTTGGTGGACGTCTACAGTCAGGGGGAAGCGCCGATGGTGCTTGCGGCGGGAACGCCGTTGCGTCTGTTGGACAGCTTCGCGCAGGTCGAGGATATGCGGCGGCGCGTCGAGGAGCTGGCCCGGGCGTATCGAGAGACGGAGCGGGCCTTGGAGGAGCTGGCCCGGGCTGAGGCCGAGAGGTTGCGCCTTCTGGACATCTATCAGTTTCAGATTCGGGAGATCGAGCGGGTGCGTCCGGTCTTGGGAGAAGACGATGAGCTCGGGCGCGAGCGGGCGCTTCTGGCCAATGCCGAGAGGCTCTTTCATCTGGCGCAAGAGGCGTACGCGGAGCTTTACGAAGCTGAGGATTCCGTGCTGCGGGCGCTCGCGCGCATCTGTCGGCGGCTGGAGCAGCTTCGGGAGGTGGACGAACGGGTGGGCGGCTCCGTAGAGCTGCTGGAGCGAGCCCGTATCTGTGTGGAGGAGGTCGCCTATTTTCTGCGGGAGTATCGGGATGGGATCCGCTTCTCTCCTGAGCGGCTGGCGGAAGTCGAGGCGAGGTTGGCCGAGTTGGAGCGGGTGAAGCGCAAGTATGGGCCGACGCTGCGCGAAGTTCTGGAGACGTGGGCGAGCTTGAAGGCCAAGTATGAAGAGCTCTCGGGCGCCGATCTTCGGCGCGAGCAACTGGAACATCGGCGGCGGCAGCTGGAGGAGGAGTACCGCCGTGTGGCGGCTGAACTGAGTCAGAGGCGGCAGCAGGCGGCTCGGGCGCTTGAGCGGGCGGTGACGGCCGAGCTCAGGGAGTTGGCTTTCGAACGGGGGCGGTTTCAGGTCGTTCTGCAGCCGGTCGAGGAGTTCCCGAGCCCGGAGGGGGCCGAGCGCGCGGAGTTTCTCGTCGCCGTGAACGTGGGTGAGGAGCCCAGACCGGTGGCGAAGGCGGCTTCCGGCGGGGAGCTGTCGCGTCTTATGCTGGCGTTGAAGACGGTGGCGGCTCGGTGGCGGGGGCCGCGCACGCTGATCTTCGATGAGATTGACGCGGGCATTGGGGGGCGGGTCGCCGAGATCGTGGGGGAGCGCCTTCGGCGGCTCGGGGAGCGGTATCAGGTCTTGTGTGTGACGCATCAGCCGCAGATCGCGCGTTTCGCCGACGCGCACTATCGCGTGGTGAAGGAGGCCGTGGGCGGGCGGACGCGGGTTCGGGTGGAGCGCCTGAGCGAGGCGGAGCGGATTGAGGAGTTGGCCCGGATGCTCGGGGGGCGGGAGATCACCGAGACCGTGCGCCGACATGCGCGCGAGCTGATCGGGGGTTGATGGTATTTTCTTGCATTTCAGGAGATTAGTTTGAATGTCGGCGGGCCGACAATGAAGCGCTTCTTCATCGAGACCTTCGGATGTCAGATGAACGTCGTGGATTCGGAGAAGGCGGCGGCGCTCTTGCGCCGTCTCGGCTATGAGTGGAGCGATGATCCGCAACAGGCCGAGCTCATCCTGTTCAACACGTGCTCGGTGCGGGAGAGGCCCGAGGAGAAGGTCTACAGCCGCATTCGGCAGCTCCGGAGCCGGTCCCCTGACGTGCTCATTGGGGTCATAGGGTGCGTCGCGCAGTTGTACGGACGGCGGTTGCTGGAGCGGGTGCCGGGCGTGGATTTCGTCCTGGGGACTCAGGCGCTCGGGGAGCTGCCAGAGATCCTCGAGCGCCTGCAGCAGGGACGTCCGCTCGTGCAGACGCGCACGCCGAATCGTCCCGAGTTTCTGGAGATCTCACCGGCTGAACGGCGCCTGCGACACGTCGCCTATGTGACCATCATGGAGGGGTGCGATAAGTTCTGCACCTTCTGTATCGTCCCCTTCACGCGCGGCAGAGAGCGCAGCCGATCCCCGCTGAAGATCCTGGCCGAAGTGCGGGCCTTGGCCGAGGCCGGGTATCGGGAGGTGCATCTGCTTGGGCAGAACGTCAACAGCTATGGCCTGAGCGAGCGGCTGGAGCTCGGGCAGCGCCTCTGCTTCCCGAAGCTACTGCGGCTCTTGGCTGAAGCCGGCGGCATCCCGCGTCTGAAGTTCACGACCTCGCATCCGAGGGATTTCACGCCGGAGATCGTGCGGATGATCGAGGAGTATCCGAACCTCTGCAATTGGGTTCATCTGCCGCCGCAGTCGGGGTCGGATCGGATTCTGGCGTTGATGAACCGCGGCTACACGAGGACCGAATACCTGCGGCGCATCGAGTGGATCCGTTCGGCGAAGCGGGAGATCGCGGTGACGGGGGACATCATCGTGGGGTTTCCTGGGGAGACCGAGCGGGACTTTCAGCAGACGATGGCGTTGATCGAGGAGGTGGAATTCGATGGGCTTTACATCTTCAAGTACTCGCCGAGGCCGGGGACGCCGGCCGCGCGGTTATCGGATCAGGTTCCGGATGAGGTGAAGACGGAGCGGTTGATGCGACTTGAGCAGCGGCAGCGGGAGATTCAGCTCAAGAGGTGGCAGCGATATGTCGGCCGAGTTGTTGAAGTTTTGGTTGAAGGAAAGAGTGCTAAGTCAGAATATCACTGGTCCGGTCATACGAGCGAGAATATCGTCGTAAACTTTGAGGATTCAAGAGAGAACATCGAAGGAGCTCTCGTGAAAGTTGAGATCACGAGAGTGAATCCGCATAGTCTCTTCGGGCGGAGCCTCGAGGTTCTCCGTTAAGGCGAGGGACATCTTATGGAGCGTGAAGTGAAGGTTCGGGGGCTCATCCTCGATCCGACGAACAATTCGCCCGTGGTCATCCTCAAGGATGTGGCCTCCGAGGCGATGCTTCCCATCTGGATCGGGGTGTTCGAGGCCAATGCCATCGCGATGGAGATCGAGAAGGCGGTGCCTCAGCGTCCGATGACGCACGATCTCTTGAAGAACGTCATCGCTCAGCTCGGGGCGACCGTGGAGCGGGTCATCATCACCGATCTGCGCGACAGCACCTTCTATGCCGTCATCATTCTGGATGTCGGCGGGGAGAAGGTGATTGTGGATTCGCGCCCGAGCGATGCGATCGCCCTGGCGCTTCGGACCGACAGTCCGATCTTCGTGGCCGAGCACGTCATGCGCAGCTCGCGCAGTGTGATCTCGGATGAGGAGGTCGAATCCGAGGAGTGGTCCGACGACATCGGTGGGGAATCCGGTGGTCCGTATCGGAGGTGAGCCTTTTGGGTGAGGCGACAGGCCGTGACGGAGAAGACGATCCGATCCGTCGTCATCGCGATCGCGAATCAAAAAGGCGGGGTTGGGAAGACGACCACGGCGATCAATCTCTCGGCCGGACTGGCGCGCAAAGGCTATCGCGTGCTGCTGGTGGATTTGGATCCGCAGGCCAACAGTTCGCTCTCCTATGTGGACCTGCGTGAGGTCGGGGTCTCGATCTTCGATTGGCTCATGGATCGTTCGGTGACGGCCGAGCAGGTGATCCGCGCGACGCCGGTTCAGAATCTGGAGCTGCTGCCCTCGCGCATCAGCTTGGCCAAATTTGAGAGCATGTTAATTGGGGAGTTCGATGCGCCCTATCGGGTGAAGGATCGGCTGGATCAGATCAAGGGTCAGTACCACTTCGTGATCCTGGATACGCCGCCGACGCTCGGTCTGTTGACGGTGAATGCCCTGGTGGCCGCCTCGCATCTGATCATCCCCATTCAATCCTCGTATTTCGCTCTGGAGGGCACGGATGATCTGTTGGAGACGGTGGAGAAGATCAAAGCGCGGCCGAATCCCAATCTCTTGCTCCTTGGGGTCGTCGTGACGCTCTATGATCGGCGGACGGCCATCGCGCGCGATTCTCTGGAGCAGATCAAGCAGGTCTTCGGCCATCAGGTGTTCCGAACCGTGATCTCGCGGTCGGTGCGTTTGGAGGAGAGCCCGGCGTATCGGGAATCGATCTTCACCTTCGCGCCCCAGTCGACGGCGGCGCTGGAGTACGAACGACTCTGCGAGGAGGTGATCGAGCGTGTCTAAGCGAGGACTTCCGGCGAATCTCCGATTGCGGCATGATCTGCACTTTGTCGAGCAGTTGGCCTCGCGCACAGGGGCTCCGATCGGACGGATGATCCCCATTGATCGGCTCGATCTGAATCTGGAGCAGCCTCGGGTGGAGATCGGGGATCTCTCGGATCTGGTGGCCTCGATTCGGGAGAAGGGGATTCTGGAGCCGCTCCTTGTGCGTCCGAAGGGGGATGGGCGGTTCATGATCATCAGCGGCGAGCGGCGGTATCGAGCGGCGCTGATTGTCGGTTTGCGCGAGGTCCCGTGCATTGAGATGGACGTGGACGATCAGGCGGTGGCCGAGATCAACCTGATCGAGAACTTGCAGCGGAAGGACCTGACGCCGTTTGAGGAGGCGCAGGGGTTCAAGATGCTGGTCGAGCGGTTCGGCTACACGCATGAGGAGATCGCGCGCAAGATCGGGAAGTCGCGATCGTCGGTGACCGAGACGTTGGCGTTGGCCGAGATGCCGGAGGAGATCAAGGAACTCTGTCGGCGCGCCGACATTCAGTCGAAGTCCGTGCTGCTGCAGATCGCCCGATTGAAGGATGTCGAGCAGATGCGAGCGCTCATTGAGCGCATCCGCCGCGAGGGGCTGCGGCGAGATGACGTTCGGCGTCAAAAGCGGGCGGTGCAGAAGCGGCCTCGCCCCTTCGTCTATCGCTATCGCGCGGCCGAATTCCGTCTGGAGGTGCGGTTCAAGAAGGCGGAGGTGACTCCTGGAGAAGTGGCCGAGTGTCTGCGCCGAGTGGCCGAGGAGATCGAGCGGGCCGTCTGAGCGTCAGGCGCGTCTTTGGCGCGCCTGCTGATGGGATTTCTTCTGCAACCAGCGGGCGAGCTTTTCGAGCCAAGGGAGGAAAGGGCGGATGAGTCGCGCTCGCCACCCCTTGCGCGTTCGGGCGTAGATCGAGAGCTGCCGATCCACGTAACTTCGGATGGCCTGTTCGTATTGCCCCTTCCGCACACCGTGCGAGAGCGTCAGATAATAGTGCTGGGCGATGAGCGACAGCAGCGTGGCCGTCACATTGGCCTTGAGGGCCAGACGGGCCGAGAGGCGCTTCCAGAGCGAGCCTTCGGGGGTGAGGGGCTTGAGCGCGATCTCCAGCCAGGCGTGTGGGGAACCGGGCATCCGCGGATGATAGAGTCCGGGGAGCTCGCGGCGGGTCTGCGGGTCCAGACGCGAATCCGTGACGTAATCCACCAGAACGAGCTTGCTCACTCCGCGCAGATGCTCGCGAGGGATCGTCTCCAGAACAGAGTGGATGTGCTCGGTCAGCTTCTGGACGTTGAGGCGCACAGTCGTTCGGTTCTCGATCTTCAGCGTCATGGCTCACTCCGAATTTGTCTGCGCATGGAGGCGTTCGAGACGCTCCAGCCGTCCCTTCATCTCGCGCAAGAGGCGGTACATCTCCGGCAAGCGGGCGAAGAGGACCGAGGCGCGCCGCCAGAGGGCATTCTCCATGGCCGGATAACCCGAGATGACGCGGTTGGGTTCGACCGAGGAGGGGATGCCAGTTTGAGCCGTGGCGATCACATTATCGCCGATGCGGAGATGGCCGGCGGCCCCCACTTGACCGGCGAGCATGACGTTGCGCCCGACCTCAGTGCTTCCGGCCAGTCCGACCTGAGCGCACAAGAGCGAGTTCTCGCCCACCTTACACCCATGACCGATCTGCACCAGATTATCGATCTTCACGTGGTCGGCGATGACCGTCTCGCCAATGGCCGCGCGGTCAATGGTCGTATTGGCGCCGATCTCGACCCCGTCTCGGATGATCACCCGTCCCGTTTGAGGGATCTTATACCATCGGCCTTCGGGATCGCGCGCGTATCCGAAGCCATCGGTGCCGATGCGCGCTCCGTTGTGGATGATGACGCGGGCGCCGATCTGCGTGTTCTCGCGAATGGTCACGTGGGAATGGATGGTCGTATGCGCGCCGATGCGGACGTTCGGGTAGATCATACAATGGGGGTAGATGACGACATGGTCGCCGATCTCGCATTCGGCGGCGATGACCGTGTACGCGCCAATGGCGACGCCGGTGCCGAGCTTGGTGCTCGGGTGCACGAGGGCCGTCGGATGGATCCCGGGCTCTGGTTGAAGAGGGCGGTGGAACAGCTCCAGGGCTTTAGCGAAGGCGAAATAGGGGTTGGGCGTTCGCAGAAGCGCGATCGGCGCGGGGGCGAAGTCCTCGGCGACGATCACGGCCGAGGCGCGCGTCGTCTTGATCAGGGGAGCGTACTTGGGATTGGCGATGAAGGTCAGCTCTCCGGGTTGGGCTTCGGCGATCGGAGCGATCCCCGTGATTTCGAGATCCTCGCCCTCGAGCCGCGCGCCGATGTATCGGGCGATGTCGGAGAGTCTCATGGTTGACTCGGTCCCTCGATATGGGCTATTTAAGGTGAGTAAATCTACGGGGACTGTGGCGAGAGAGTCAAGGTGCGAACGATGTCGCGCGATCTCGTGAGAGAGTTCCTCACGTCGTTGAGAGTCGAGCGAGGGCTCTCGGCCAACACGATCGAGGCCTATCGCCGTGACCTGGAGCAGGCCGCTGCCTGGGCGAGGCGGGAGAGGGGGAGAGATTTGCCGAGCCTCTCGCGGGAGGACGTTCGGGACTTCCTTCGGGAGATGAAGGAGCGGGGGTATGATGCGAAGAGCATCGCGCGAAGCATGACGACGTTGAGAAATTTCTTCAAGTTCTTGATCCTCGACGGCGTCTTGAAAACCGATCCGACGGCAGGTCTTGATACTCCAAGGTCTTGGCAGATGCTCCCGAAGTTCCTCACGGTCGAAGAGGTTAATCTTTTACTTGAGCAACCTGATGTGACTCGAGATATTGGGATTCGGGATCGCGCGATTCTCGAAGTCTTGTATGCGACCGGATTGAGGGCGTCAGAGTTGGTCGCCTTGAAGCTCACGGATGTGGATGTGGATCAAGGGATTGTGATCTGTTTGGGGAAGGGGAGCAAAGAGCGGTTGGTTCCGCTGGGTCGCTCGGCGATCGAGTGGGTCCTGAGGTATCTTCCGGTGCGACAGCGGTGGTTGGGGCAGAGGACTTCGGCGTGGCTTTTCATCTCGCCGCGAGGGCGTGCGCTGACGCGTCAAGCCCTTTGGAAGATTGTCGCGCGATACGGGCGCGCGGCCGGACTGGGGCGCGTCATGCCCCATATGCTGCGCCATACGTTCGCCACACATCTTCTGGAGCACGGGGCCGATCTGCGATCCGTTCAGATGATGCTCGGACATGCTGATCTCAGTACGACCCAGGTGTACACCTATGTCACCAACGAGCGCCTTCGTCAGATTTACGATCGCTGCCACCCTCGAGCGTGAATCACCGGCAGGGCATCGGGAGCGTTTTCTTGACACGCCGATTGTCGATGTGATACAGTCACGCGCTCATGAGTTCAAGAAGCAGGAGGGGCGAGCGTGAGCGCTGTGCGATATTTCACCTCGGAGTCGGTGACCGAAGGGCATCCGGATAAGGTCGCGGATCAGATCGCCGATGCCGTGTTGGATGAGGTCCTGCGACAGGACGAGGCGGGGCGCGTCGCGTGCGAGGTGTTGCTGACGACGGGGCTGGTGCTCGTGGCCGGGGAGATCACGACGACGGCCGATGTGGATTATGCGCGCGTGGCGCGGCAGGTGATCTGCGACATCGGGTACACGCGCGCCAAGTATGGCCTGGACGGGGAGACCTGCGGCGTCATGATCTCGGTCGCCACGCAATCGCCGGATATCGCCCGTGGGGTGGATACTGGAGGGGCTGGAGATCAGGGGATGATGTTCGGCTATGCCGTGCGAGAGACGCCCGAACTGATGCCTTTGCCGATTCAGTTGGCGCATCGCCTGACGCGGCGCTTGGCCGAAGTCCGAAGGGCGGGGATTTTGCCTTACCTCCGGCCGGATGGGAAGTCCCAGGTGACGGTGGTCTACGAGGGCGCGCGTCCGCTGTATGTGGATACGGTCGTCATCGCCGCCCAGCACAGCGATCGGGTGGAGACGGCGACGGTTCGCGAGGACGTGATCGAGCATGTGGTGAAAGCGGCTATTCCCGAGGAGTTGATCACGAGCCGGACGAAGTATTACGTGAATCCGACGGGGCGCTTTGTCATCGGCGGTCCGCAGGGGGATTCCGGATTAACCGGACGCAAGATCATCGTGGATACCTACGGAGGAGCGGCGCCGCATGGCGGAGGGGCGTTCTCTGGAAAAGATCCGACGAAGGTGGATCGGTCCGCGTCCTACATGGCCCGGTATATCGCCAAGAATATCGTCGCCGCGGGGATCGCCGATCGCTGTCTGATCCAACTGGCCTATGCCATTGGGGTGGCCGACCCCGTCTCAGTGTTCATCGATACGTTCGGAACGGGGAAGGTGAGCGAGGAACGCCTGGTGAGCGTCGTGCGGGAGCTTTTTGATTTGACGCCTCGGGGGATCATCGAGACCCTGCGCTTGCGGCGGCCGATTTATCGGAAGACAGCGGCCTATGGACACTTCGGTCGAAACGAACCGGAGTTCACCTGGGAGAAGACAGACCGGGTGGAACTTCTGCGGGAAGCTGTGGGGATGGACACATGAGCGGATTCGCGTACGAGATTCGGGACATTGGCTTGGCCGCCGTTGGGGTGAATCGTTTGGAATGGGCGGATCGCGAGATGCCGGTGGTGCGGGCGGTGCGGGAGCGGTTTTCACGGGAGCGGCCCCTTGAAGGGATTCGCGTCGCGGCGTGCGTGCATGTGACGGCTGAGAGTGCGAATCTGGCGCGGGCGCTCGTCTCTGGCGGCGCACGTCTGATAATAATTGCCTCCAATCCACTCTCCACACAGGACGACATTGCCGCCGCCCTAGTCAAGGAACTGGAGATCCCCGTCTTCGCCATCAAAGGGGAAGACATTGAAACCTACCGCCGCCACATCCGCATCGCTCTTGAGACGAAGCCCCAGGTGATCATTGACGACGGCGCTGACCTCGTCGCCACCCTGGTTCAAGAGTACGCCTCGCTCATTCCACACATCATCGGGACGACAGAGGAGACGACCACGGGCGTCATCCGTTTGCGAGCCATGGCCGCACGCGGCTTGTTGACATTCCCCGTGATCGCCGTCAACGATTCTCGGACCAAGCACCTGTTCGACAATCGGTACGGAACTGGGCAGAGCACATGGGATGGGATCCTGCGGGCGACAAACACTCTGGTCGCCGGAAAGCGGGTTGTGGTCATCGGCTACGGCATGTGCGGTCGAGGCGTGGCCATGAGAGCACGAGGACTGGGCGCGCGAGTGATCGTCACCGAAGTCGATCCGATCCGAGCCATTGAGGCCGTCATGGACAGCTATGAGGTGATGCCGATTCGCGAGGCGGCGCGCATCGGGGATATCTTCGTGACGGTCACCGGCAACCGTCATGTTCTGGATCGCGAGCATTTGCTCGCGATGAAAGATGGGGCGATCGTCTGCAATGCCGGGCACTTCGATGTCGAGATCAATCTCGAAGCCCTGCGGGAGATTGCCGACCCACCGCGCCGCATTCGAGAGTACGTCCAAGAGTATCGGATCCGCCAAACGGGACATCGGATTCTGGTCCTGGCCGAAGGACGGTTGGTGAACTTGGCGGCTGCCGAGGGACACCCTCCAGCTGTCATGGACCTGAGCTTTGCGAATCAAGCCCTGGCCGTGGAGTATTTGGTG
The DNA here is from genome assembly GCA_041640655.1 of bacterium. GTDB lineage: Bacteria > Acidobacteriota > Blastocatellia > HR10 > HR10 > HR10. The sequence continues at coordinate 35,513 of JBEPZV010000006.1, read as the reverse complement.
AAATACCGAGGCACACTGCCGCCGGGTATTCACGTGCTCCCACCCGATATTGATCAGGAGATCGCGCGGTTGAAGCTCCGCGCCATGGGGATTGAAATTGATCAGCTGACTGAGGAGCAGCGCCAGTACTTGACGTCTTGGGAGCACGGAACGTGAGCAACTCCCCGTTGATGGCGCGCTATTTATAGATTTTATGTCAGAAGATTTCTTATCGGACTCGATGCGCTTCCAAAGATCGTGCACCTTCCCCATGCATCTGGCGCACATCCACAACTTTCCGCCAGCCCGAGGAGGTCAAGCAGCCGAGCGGCCTTCAGCCCGATACCATCTGCGCGTCAGACGCTGCGGCGCTCTCATGGTTGATCTTCGCCCGGTGCACAATTAACACAACCCCTGCGAGGCTTTTGTCCGCCGTTCCCCCGCACTCCAGACGATGGCTATCCATACTGACATGGCGCGACAGGCAACGCGCCTCTCTCACTACCGGCGCTCTCGCCAGATCACCCAATTGGGCTTCTCAGACGCCTCAACCTCGATGGAAACGACTTCAGCGCCCATGTAATAGGCGGCGAGAATCTCCCGAAAGGTCTGTCCGCTGCGGCCCCGACCGTGTGCTCCATACTGACTCATGCCGACATTATGCCCCCATCCCCCACCGTAGAGATCAAAGCCCGTCACCCGTCCCGTGGCATCTCGCCGTGGGACGATGGCACTCGGGCTGTTGAGCAGCTGGAAGAAATCCCGCAGTGTTCGCCACCCCTGCAGCGTCACCGTCCCGCGCTCGCCTACGATTTGCAGTTGAGCGATGCGTCCTGACGGGCTGCGCAGCGTCGCGATCACGTCCAGGATCGTACCAAGCCAGAGGCCGCGAGTGCTGGCCAGACGCTCAGCAATGAACTCCACACTGCGCGTGACTACCCATCGGTAGCGGGAGTTTCCGCTGCGCTGCGGGCTATCGAAATGATCCCAACTCCGGCTGTAGAACACCAGCGCCCCTTCGTCCGACAAGAGATCCACAGGCACCGGGAAATCACCATCGTGAACGGCCCGCAGCGCCGGATGAGCATTTGACCCGGGAAGTTGATCAGCCGGAGCATTGAAGATCCATTCGATGCCCTCCGTATGCCCGCCCATCGAGGACGAGTAGAATGTGGGAATCAGTTCCCCATCCCGGACGACGACCAATCCGCGCGTGCTCTGAATGGCTGCCGTGCCGTTCGGATGTTCGGAGAGCACACCGCGATAAACTTGCGAGAGCGTCGAATCGTCAAGATCGAACCCTCGGCTGGCGAAGCGGCCTCGATTGGCCAAAGCGTAGGTGCGAGCTGCCACCGCTTGAGCTCGTAATGCCTCGGGATGAAACGAGGCGGGCATCTCGTTGGTGATGACGCCCTGCAAGTATTCTTCAAGATCAAGGACATTGATGAGCCGAAGCCCCGATTCGCCAAGGCCTGTGGCGCGCTGAATCTCAAGCACACCCCGATAGTAGGGTGGCTCAAAGGGATTCCCAGCGCGGTTCAGATTGCGACGTCGAATGCTCATGACCGCAAGGAGAACGTCAGATGCAACGGGAGCTATGCAAATGCTATTCGTTATCAGACTCACAGTGATCCCAGAGGGGAACTCGACGGCGATCCCCCCAAAAGTCGCTGTGAAGGCAAAGGCCTCCCCAGCTTCCCCGAACGCAATGGGAATGCTGCCCTCTTCACATGTCGACTGCAGCAAGATGAAAGGTCCCGTAGCCGTGAGGACGATTCGCGAGTGCCTCTGTGCCGTACTGGTATCAAACTCCGCGAGGACCTCACCCGATTCCGAGAAACGCGTTGGGTTCAACCCAATACGTATCGTTCGCATGGGAAGAATCCGTGTCTGCGTCTGGGCCTGGACAAAACCCAAGTCCAACCAAGCACCAGAAGCAAACGAGAACCCCTCCTCCGCCTTCAGCTTCCAGAAGGCCTCAGTATCTTGATTCGCCGGTCGGTTCGACGCACCCTGTCTCCTCAACTCACGGGCACGATGAGAAGAAGCACCGGCAGCAATGACCTTGAAGGACCTATCAGCAGGGTCCCGTGTAGTGAGAATAGTGAGAGCCTCAGGCCATCCCCCTGCAAGAACACCCAGCAAACAAAGGATGCTTTTTGTTATCAGACGTGACTTTCTCAATCCCACCACTTGTGGAGAACCTGAGCCCATGGCTCCAAGGAAACCTCCACCCAACCAAGACGACTCGCACCGCTTAGTCCTGGACAAGCAGCCGCACGATGCGCAAAGCGTCGTCCACCAGCACCGCCTGCGGGCTCCAGATCAGAAGAAGATCCCACGCTCCCGCATCCTGAGCAAGTTCAGCAGGGAGGGACACATCGGAACAGTCTCACTTCGGCTGGCGGGCGAGCCGGCGATAGTACTCCTGGACCAAGCGCCGGTATTCTGGCGGGACGGCTGCTTCCTCCCCCAATTGCAATCGGTCTGCGCCCAGTTGCTCTTGCTGCCGATGGCTCAACTCCCACTCCAATCGGCGCAGGGGATCGAGCACTTGACGCTTCAAGCGCTCGATCTCCTCAGGATCGTTGAAGAGCCGCTCGGCATCGAGTCGTCGAAGCTCGGCGATGAGGCGGCTCGCGTCATCCACCAGATCGCGCACAGGCAGAAGGCTACGCCGCAACGCTTCGGCCTCCCGCACGCGCTCATCCAGTTCGCGGCGAAGTTGCCGGAGCGCTTCCCCCAGATCGCGCTCGGATCGCAGTCGAGGCTGTCCAAAGGCCGTGGCATCGGTAGTGGAGTCGCGAGCTGGTCCCCGGCTCCCTATAGGATTCCTCCATGCCTCGCCCGTGCGCCGTTCCCCGGACACCTCCCGCGACGGTTCAGCCGTCGCCCGAGCTCGCCCACCAGATTGATCGGCCCTCTGCGGCGAGGACGAACGCGGCCCGCTCGGCGATTCTTCACCACGAGCGCGCGCGCCCTCACGCGATGACAGTCGGTCCCGAAGCGATTCGAGATTCTCGGCCAAGCGACGCGCGCGATCCAACGCTTCGGCCACGTGATCTCCCGATTGGCGCGATCTCACATCCCGCGCGGCTTCGTTCAAATGACGAACGACCTCATCCAAAGCGCGTCCGATGGCGCGCTCCTCCGAAGTGGCACGGTCGAGCCATCGGTTCTCAAGCCAGCGATTCCCCTGCGCGATCCGTTCCGGAAGGCGTTGACGCCGAATGGTCTCGGCAGCCGCAGAGAGGCTCCCGGCCGCGCGCGCGTTATTCTCTTGACGGGCTCGTCGCGCCGCATCCTCGATGCGCTCCCTCAAACGCGCCACCTCCTCGGCGAGCGCCGATTTTCGCTCCCGGAGCACATCGGTCGCCCGTCCGGCTTCCCGCGCCAGACGTTCGACCTCGCGCGCGATGCGCTCCTGCTGCTCGTGCGCTTGGCGCGCCTGTTCGCGCAACCGAGCGACGTCCTCTCCAAGCTGCGAACGTTGCGCCAACTGGAGCTGACGCTGCGCCGTCCGCATATGCTCCAGAGCTTGTTGCCGATGAGCAGCAGCCTCGCCCTCGGTCGAAGCGCCGCGCGCGCGCTGCAGCTCGCGCGCGGCTCGCTCCAGTTGCTGGCGCACCCGATCCAATTCCGACAGCGGTCGCTCCCGCGTCAACCGCTCCAGGCGTCGAGCCAACTCACGCACCTCTTGGGCCAGGCGCCCGTCCTCGCCCGAGCGCCCTGGGTCCCCACGGGGTGCCCGCGCGGCGCCTTGTCGCAAGCTCTGCTCCAAGAGCCGTTGCTGCCGCTCAGCTAACTCCCGGAGTCGGCGCTCCACCTCCTCCAACTGCCGATCGCGCGCCCGACCGCGATCGCGCTGAATCGTCTCGTACTGATTCTGCATCTTGTCCAGCTCCAGCTCGAACAGATCGGCCAAATCTTGAGCCCGCGCGCTCCCCCCACTCTCGGCCCGATTGGCGAGAGCGACTTGAACCTCTCGAAAGACCGCATCGGCGCGAAGCAGTTGCTGATACGCGCGCTGCTCGAAGGGCAAGGCCTCTCTCAACCGGCGCGCCCGCAGCTCGTCCGCGGCGCGCTCCATCTCCCGAACGGCAGCGCTCAACGCCTCGAAGAGCTTCTTGAAATCCTCCATCTCCTCCAGGCTCTCGCCCAATCGCCGCCACATGCGGTCCACGACCGCTTGCACGTCCTCGCGCAGCTTGGTCTGCGCCAACTCGAGCGTATTCACGTTCGCTCGAAACTCCTCGCCCGGGACGCGATCCTTCTCCCGAAGGACGCGCCACGTGGCGGCGATGATCTCTTTCTGCCGCTCGGCGAAGGCGCCCTCGTGCTCCTCCGCCCCCTGACCGGTCGGCGCCTGCTGCGCCTGACGGAATCGCCGATCGAAGGGACGCACTTCAAGGAAGTAGATGTCGCTCGTCGCTTCGCCGGGTCCGGTCACCGTGTTCGTATCGCGCGCCTTGACGTAGTAGCTAATCACATCGCCGGGCTTCAGATTCAGCTCCTCCAGGAAGAACGTATGCGAGCCTGTGATCACCCGAACAGGCGCCCCCGACCCTCGGGGGGTACCCGCGCGGTGAAGGATGACCGTCTGTTCGGGTTCACCATTGATCGAGTAGCGCAATTCCACCAGGGCGATGCCATAGTCATCCTCGACGCGCGCCTCGGTGAACACTTCCTGAATGGCCGTCACCTTCAGATCGCGCCCCGGCTTCTCGATGACGATCGTCGGCGGCGCGTCCTCAAGCGCCGTGATGGTGTACTCGCGCGAGGCCGCATATTCCTCCCCCACAAATGGCCGCACGCGAACGTGGTAGCGGGCATCTCTCCGGATGACGATCTGCGCAGTGAAGCGCGCCTCCCCCTCAGGCGCTTCGGGGTCCCCGTGGAGCGCCTGCATCGCCACCGAGGTCCCATCATCGAAGACCAACCGCGCCTCGCGCACGCGCCCATTCAGATGGGCGATCACCGTCACGCGCGTCCCCTTCACCGCCGTGATCTCCCCTCCGTCATCCACCTTTCGCGGCGCGTGCCCCGTGTACGCCGGATAGGTGTAGATCACCTCCAGCCGACTCACCCGCGGCCAGTCCACGACTTCGATCCGGAACGCAGGAGAACGAACCGCGCGGGCTTCCACGTAGTATTCGACCGTCCGCTGGAGGTCGGAGAAGAGGAACCGAAAGGTTCGAGGCTCCACGCGCTGCATCGCGTGTGCCTGCCAGTTCGATTCCCCGCGCGGTCGAAAGACCAGACGCGCCGATTCCGCCTCGAAGTTGTGCAGCGTGGCCGTCACGACCTGATCCAGGCCGCGGGGAACGCGCGTATCTCCCGGATGCACGCGAATCGCGACATGGGGCGGCGCGGCGATCCCCCACGGCCAATAGAGCCGCTGCCAACCCATGCGCAACGATCCCGGACCAAGCAACACCAACGCTCCAAAGAGAACGACAGGGGCGATTGCCAAGATCGCTCGAAGGCGCAAGACGCGCGTCGGCAGCACACTCTCCCGGCTCACCGTCGAACACTGCGCGAGAGCGTCGGTGATCAACCGCCGAACGATCACCGGAGAGAAACCGCCGGCACGTTCGCCCGAAGAGACGACCGTCCCCGCCGCAGTCGCTCTCGATGGAGCGAGAATCTCGACGGCAGTCACCAGCCGATCCTCCAGCCGCGGCTCGCGCTCCTCGATGAAGCGCGCGAAGGTCACCTCATCGGGACGCCGACGCAGCGGTCGAAAGACGCACACGTATGCCGCCCCGAGAAGAACAACGAGCGTGCCCACGCGAAGGACCATCATCGTCCCCGACGCCATGGGTGCGCGCGCGGTCACGATCCCCGCCAGAACCATCCACCCGAGAACCACCAACGCCCCATAAGCCGCGCGCTCAAGCAGATGTCCCCACATCCAGCGCCGACGCAGGCGACGAACGAGATCCAGCAGTTCCTCCGACGAATGCATCGTCATCACCTCCTCCCTTCCTCTTGCACAGAGGCGCCGATCGGACGACGCCGTCTCGGGATCCCCATGCGATCTTCGGATCGCGTGGGGTGCCTGCCAGGAGCGCGCTCGGCCAGGATGGCTTCCGAGAGAAGCAGCAGCATGGCAGCCAGCAGCAACGCGCGCCACGCCCGGCTTCGCTCCGCCGCCACGAGATCCCCCTGGGATGCCCCCGCATCCGTCGCGCGCCCACCGCTGGCATTCAGGGTAGAGTCACTCGGGGTCCCCATGCGATCCGAAGATCGCGTGGGGTGCCCACGCAGCCCTGATTCCCGCCCGCCCAGGGAGGCCAGGAAGTGGTCCAGCTCCGCCCCCTCCATGGGTCGCACGTCCGACTCTCCCGCCTCGACGTTGACCGCGATAGGCTCCTCCCCACGCAGACGCCGCAGGTGATAAAAGCCCACGCGCTCCGGAGTGAATCCCCAGGTCCCCCCCACCTCATCGAGCCGCAGACGTTCTCCATCGGGCGCTCGCACGATGACCGACGCGGTGAACTCCTCCCCCTCCACGGCGATGCTCTCCCCCACGCGGAAAAAGGGCGGCGGTGAGGGTCGTCTCACCGCCCCGAGCATTTGATGCAGCAGTGGAGCATACAGCGGCGTGAGCGGGAGCGTGCTCCAACGCGCATCGAGACCGAAGGCGAGCAAAATCACCTTCCCCCGCCCGCGCGTGATCTCCACAATGGCCGGTCGCCCATCTGAAAACCGCGCCAGAACGAGGATCGCCGAAGAAGGCGCGCTCCCTCCCGTCTCATCGAGCACCAACCCGGCATATCCGGAGAATCGCACGCGGGAGAAATTCGCCCGCCGCGGATCCGCAAAGGGACGAAAGATCGGATGCTCGGTCGCGATCTCCGCGAGCAACGCGGGCTCTCTCAGGGAACCTCCCGGCTCCTCCACACGCACGCCCAGCCATGATCCGAACGCCGCATTGAACGCGCGCGCCTCCGTCTGAGGACCAAGCGCCAGAATCGCCCCTCCACCTTCTGTGACGAACCGGCGAAGGGCCGTCGCCCACCTCGCGTCAAGGGCGATGGGATCCACGACCACCACCGCCTCCGCCTCCGCGACTTCCGCCACGGGGTTCCCCTCCCTGGCCTCCGCGACGGTTCGCACGACGACCCGCTCCGGGCCGAGAGCATCATCGGCCAGAAGTGCTTGCTGCACGTAGAAGCTCGCCCGCTGCGACGGCGCGCGCGCTCGCGAGCCCTCCAGGATGAGCACCGGCTTCGGCAGCTCGCGCCGCAGGACGAGGAAGAAGCGATCGTCCTCGGGCAGCCGATCGGGATCCGCTTCGAGACGAACCCGATTGTCCCCCGGATCGAGGGGGACGTCGGCGAATTCGACCGTCGCGACGGCATCCGGATCCAGCTCGATCGCCTTCCCTTGAACGAGCCGATCATTGACCGAGAGGCGAATCCCCATGCGCGCCCTCGCGCTCTGAAAGTTCCCCACACGCACAAGGAGGCGCCACGGGGCTCCACGTCCCGACTGCGCCGCGCCCGAGAGCACGCGCACGTCCACGATGGCGCGGTTCTCACCCACCTCAGAGGCGACCGAAATCGGCACCACACGCACGCCGCGAGGGAGACGCCACCCGGGATCCCCCCCACTCACTCGCTGTTCCGAACGATGGAAATCCGAGATGAGGTAGATGATCTTCTCCCCCTCCTCGGCATTCTCCAGAAGCGCGAGCGCCGCCTGCAGCCCGCGCGCATAATCGGTCGCGCGAAACGTCGGGCGCAGCGCCCGCACGGCCGCGCGCGCCACCTCTCGATCACGTCCCAGTGGCACGCGGACCTCCGCGGTCGTGGAGAACCCGATCACGCCTACGCGGGCCCCATCAGGAGCGCGCGCCAGAACCTCCTCGGCCCTCTCCTGCGCCCGCGCGAAGCGCGCCCCATAGCGCATGCTGAACGAGCAGTCCAGCAGCACGACGAGCGCCGTCCCGGACAACTCCCCCGCTCCATGACCGCGCCAATACGGACGCGCGAACGCCAGAACGAGCAGCAGCAATGCCCCCGAGCGCAGCAGAAAGAGCAGCCAATACCGCAGGCGCCGGCGCCGATGGATGGGCCCAGGCAATCGGCGCAGAAACAAGACCGATGCGAACGGGACGCGTTGCTGAGGCTCCCGCCGCCTCAGATGAATGAGCACGGGCACAAGGAGCGCGAGCGCGCCGAGCAAGAACCACGGACTCAGAAACGACATGGCGCGTCCTCCCCCCTTACGGCCAGCGAGCCCGCCGCCCGAGGTAAGCCAAGAGCGCCTCATCGAGCGGCTGCCTCGTGAACATCCGCTGATACCCGATCCCGTGCGCGCGACAGAAGCGCTCGATCTCGTCCAGATGCCGACGCACAGCCTCGCGATAGCTGGCCCGAAGCGCTTCGGGAGCCACGGGCACGTCTTCTCCCGTCTCTACGTCGACAAAGCGCGCGGCCTCGGTGAACGGAAACTCCACTTCCGATTCGTCCAGAATCTGAAAGACGATGAGGTCCTGCCCATGAGCACGAAAGAGCCGCAGGGCGGGGCCGAGCGTCTCCAGCGGCTCGTACAGGTCCGAGAGCAGCACGACGAGGCCGCGTCGCCGCAGGCGTTCGGCGATGCGCCGCAGGGCCTCGGAGATCGCGGAAGTCCCGCCCGGCTTCATCCGCTCCAACGCGCTCAAGATCCGATGAAGTTGGCCCGGACGCAATCGCGCGGGAATATAGTCCACGATTCCGCGATCAAAGGTGATCACCCCGACGGCGTCGTTCTGTCGCGTCGCCAGATACGCGAGCGAAGCCGCCAGATAGCATGCATATTCCCGCTTCTCGATCGCCGGCGGGAGCCGATAGGTCATCGAGGCGCTCACATCCAGCAGCACATACAAGCGCGTGTTCGTGTCGCCACGGAACTTCTTGATGTAGGCGCGATCGGTCCGCGCCAACACCTTCCAGTCGAGATAGCGCAGATCGTCACCGGGCATGTACGGGCGATATTCCGCGAAATCCATGCTGAAGCCAATGTGCGGCGAGCGGTGCAGACCGGCCAGGAACCCCTCCACGACCGTGCGCGCCAGAAGCTCCAGCGAGGCGATCTTCGCCAGCACCTCGGGGCGCAGGAATCGAAACCGACGCCCCGCGGTGGGAACCCCGTACTGAGCCGAGCCATTCATACCGAGAGTCCCGATGCCGGTTCCGGCACCGCCTCCAGCAGGCGACGGACGATCTCCTCCGAGGTCACACCTTCGGATTCCGCCTGGAAGTTCACGAGGATGCGATGGCGCAAGACGGGATAGGCCAGCGCCCGCACATCCTCGCACGAGACATGGTACCGACCGTTCAAGATGGCGCGGGCTTTCCCCCCCAGGATGAGGAACTGCGAAGCGCGCAGGCTCGCTCCCCAATTGACCCAGCGGCGCACGAAATCGAAGGTCCCATTCTCGGGGCGGCTGGCCCCCACCAGGCGCACGGCGTAGCGGATGACCGGATCGGCAGCCGGCACCTGCCGAATCAATCGCTGGAACTCGACGATCTCCCGCCCCGTGATCTGCCGCTCGACGACGACCTCCTGCGGCGCCGTCGTCGCCCGCACGACCTCCACCTCGTCGTCTTCGCTCAGGTAGCTGATCCGGATATTGAACATGAAGCGATCCAGTTGCGCCTCCGGCAACGGATACGTCCCCTCCATCTCGATCGGATTCTGCGTGGCCAGCACGAAGAAGGGCTTCGGCAGCTCGTACGTCGCCCCCTGGACCGTCACCGCCCCCTCTTGCATGGCCTCCAACAACGCCGCCTGCGTCTTCGGTGGCGTCCGATTGATCTCATCCGCCAGGACGATGTTGGCGAAGATCGGCCCCGGGACGAAATGAAAATGCCGCTTGCCCGTCGTCCGATCCTCTTCGATGACCTCCGTCCCCGTGATGTCGCTCGGCATGAGATCCGGGGTGAACTGAATGCGCTTGAACTTCAGATCGAGGGCGTTGGCGATGGTCTTGATCAAGAGCGTCTTGGCCAGCCCCGGCACCCCCGTGATGATCGAATGCCCGCCGACGAAGAGCGAGATGAGCACCTGTTCGATCACCTCATCCTGTCCGACGATCACCTTCCGAATCTCTCGCAAGATCTGCGCCTTCGCCCGGACGAGTCTCTCCAGTAGCTCCTCATCGCGGGTGGGATCAATGGCTTTGTTGGTGAGCATCGCGTCGATCTCCTTCCTCCGCAACATCAATGCGTCAGCGCATAGATGGCGTAATTCACGCCGAATTTGAAGGCCTCGTTCGTCTGCTCGATGGGCGCGAAGGGGTCATCCGACCACTCCCAGTATTCGCTGATGTCGTTGTTGTAGTTGACGATCATCATCAAGCGCCCCTTCGTGTCCGAGAGGCCGAAGAACTTGGGCACGCCCTCGCCATAGGGGGGCGTCACCTCGAGCGTCCGAATGCTGAAGAAGCAGTTGAAGATGGGATGAGAGAGATCCAACTCCTCCAGCTCCAGCTCCGGGAAGGCGCGGCGCAGATGCGCGCGGAGATTCTCCAGCGCCCACTCCTCACGGAAATCGTCCACAATGAGGAAGCCGCCACGCAGCAGATACTCCCGCAAGCCCTCGATCTCCCGATCGCTCAAATCCATGAACCCCACCTCGCAGAGATAGGCGAACGGGTATTTGAACACTCGAGGATCGTCAAAACGGAGGATCACCTCCTCGGGATGCACCCGCACGAGGCTCACCTCGCTCAGGATCTTCATCAGATGGCGTCCACCGCGCGGATAATCGTGCGCCCACGGCGGCACGGCTCCGAAGAACGCGCGCGCGGAGAACCGTCCGCCGTACTGGATGCGCGCGAATGTGAACCGATCCGAGGGCGCGTCCGAATCAGGACCCGACGAAGACGCGCCCCCCGATGGAGCCCCCCCCATGAGCAGACAGATCGCGCCCCCGATGATCCAGAGACGCGCGCGAAGCGAACGTCGGCCCCCCCATCTCCTCATCTTCACCTCCCCACGCTTCACTTCTCGATGAGTTTCAGCAGAAGCGCCAGCGCCTTCTCAAATCCGGGCGCGATCTCCAACGCGCGCAAGACCTCGCGCCGCGCGTCATCCGGCGCCCCCTTCGCCAAGAGGGCTCGCGCGAGCTGATAATGGACCTCCGCGCGATCGGGCGGATCCAAATGCAGCGCGGCCGAGAACGCACGCGCGGCGCGCTCGGGCCGACCCTGTTCCAGATAGAATTCGCCAGCCTGCATCTGCACGTCGCGATCCAAAGGAGCGAGCGCCAGAAGCGCTTCGACCGCCCCCCCGGCGATCTCCTCCCACGGGATCCGATGCCCCTTCCGCCCCAGCTTCAGCGCCAGGCGCAAGATCCGCCAATGCAGCTCGGGATTCGCCTCCTCGCGAGCCGCCCACGGCTGCAGCACCCGCAAGGCCTCAGCCTCCTCGCCGCGCTCCTCGAGGATCGCCGCGAGCATCTCGCGAGCATTCCCCGGTCTCGTGTCGAAGGGGAAAAGACGAATAGCCTCGCGCAGATGGACAAGAGCCGAAGCGGCATCCCCCCGCGCTCGATAGAGGTGCCCCAGACGAAGGTGCGCGACGAAATTCTCCGGCTGCCTCGCGAGCACCTCGCGCAATTCCTCCTCCGAGACCTCCGATCGCTGAAGCAACGATACATCGAGGCGCGCCAGATACGGTCCGATCTCCTGAACGACGCGCTCGCGAAAGAGGCGATCGAGCTCGTCCGGCGTGAGGCCGAGCGCCTTCTGGAAGACACCCTCGGTGCGCTCCCCCTGCCGATACAGCTCGAGCATATGTCGCACGCGCTCGAAGCCGAACCGCTCCAGGAGGAATTCGACGATCAGTCCCGCCTGGAAATAGGCGAGCGAGAGCGCATGCGGAGACGAGGGGCGAAGGAACGCCGCCTCCAACTGCCGCAGGGGGACGAATCGCCCCTCGCCGAAGGCGCGCACGGTCTCGAGCGTCCACCGAGCCCCCCACCCCGCGGAGTCCCCCCGCGATTCGAAGAGCGCATCAGGTGCCCCTCGCACCCGCCACTCCTCGGAGACGGAGATGCCCTCGGAGAACCATCGCGGGATCCGATAGGCCGTCGCCTGCAACGTGATCACGTGCGCGAATTCGTGCCAGGCCGTGCTCGCCCAGTTGAACGACCCGCGCGGGCGCGCTGACGGCGAATCCATGGCGATCACACGCCCGAAGCACGCGCCGAGCGCCCCCAAGCCCGGCAGCCCAATGGTCCTCACGGCGAAGTCCTCGTGGTTCGGGAACACCTCGACGATGATCGGCCCTTCAGGACGAAACCGATACCGCTCGGTGAGCTGCACGTACGCCCGCTCGAGCAGCTCGGCCATCAGTGGAGCCAAGACTGGACTCTCGCGCGGAGCCATGCGGATGAGGAAATGCTCGGTGATCGTCTCCTGATACTCTCGCATGCGATCGAGCAGATCGAGCGTGTTCTTCACCCACACGTTGAACGGATCGCCAGCGAAAGCGCGCTCCAGGACCTCACGCCCCTCAGCGTCGCGCCCCACGCGCAGCAGGTTGAGGCCCAGAGTCGCCCACGCGCGCCACAGCCATGGCGACAGCTCGACGGCCTTCCGCGCGAATCCGACAGCTTCCGGATACCGGCGATTGAGCACGGCGAAATCGGCGAGCGTCGCATACACCTCGCCATAACGCGGATTCACACGCTGCACCCGTCGAATCTCCTCCTCCAGCTCCGCCGTGCGGTCTCGCAGGTAGAACCCCACGGCACGATAGGCGCGCGTCGAGAGCGAATGCGGATTCACGCTGAGCGCTTGCTCCAGATGACGCTCGGCGGCTTCGATCTCCCCCACTTCCAGCAGTAACGCGGCCGCCAGATCATGCGCGTCAACCAAGTGTGGATTCACGGCGAGCGCCCGCTGAACATGCGCCCACGCTTCCCCTCCACGCTCCAGCCGCACGCTGCGGGCCAATCCCAGATGCGCGCGCGCGCACTGCGGATTGAGGCGTAGCGCCTCGCGGAAGAAATCGGCGGCCTCCGCGTAATTGTACTTCTCGACGAAGAGCTCGCCGGCTTGCAGATACGCCTCCAGGAACGAAGGATCGCGCTCGATCGCCGCGGCGTAGAGATCGTTCGCCTCGTGTGGACGATCCAAATACGCGAGCGCGCGCGCCATCCACGTCAGGTCCTCCGCCGCGTGTAACCCGCGCTCGATGGCCCTCCGATAGAGCTGCTGAAATCCCTCGCGCGCTTCCTCGACGCGCCCCATCTGCCAGAGGACTCGCCCTCTTTGCACGCTGGCCCGCAGAAAGCCCGACCATCCCTCGCGGGCGAGCGCCCGATCCAGCGCTGCCAAAGCCTCCCAATACCGACCCGTCGCCAGATACACCTCCCCGAGCCACATCTCAATGCGCGCCGCGTCCGACTCTCCCACCGAGGACGCCCGCCTCAGGAACTCGCGCGCCATCCGTTCGGCATCCTCATATCGCCCCGTCTCGACAAAGGCCATGATCGTTCCCTCAATGGCGCGCGTCTGTTCCGGATCCCGCTCGAGCACGGTGCGGAAGAGGGCGATCGCCTCCGCATACTCCCCCCGTCGCAACTTCTCCATCCCCGCTTCCAGCGACGATTGCGCCCAGGCCCGCTCGCCCCCACACAGAAAAGCGAGCACCAGCAAGAGGATCCCGCTCCCGCCCCGCGCTCCCAAGAGGAACCACGACCCATGCCCGGCGCCCCGGTGCATCATGGCTTCTTCCCCCGCGCATGGATGCGCTCGGTGATCCGAGCCAGCTCCACCAGCCACCGCTCCAACTCCCGCTCATAATCCTCCGGACGCATCTCGGCCTTGCGAGCCTTCAACGCCTCGATCTTCTGCAAGAGCGCATCGCGCTCGCGCAAGAGGGCGCGCAACTCCTCGTCCGCTTCCTCCACCTCGGCCGGCGCCTCCAGGTACACCATTCGCGCCAGCGCGCCATCTCCCCCCGAGAGCTCACCATGCCCCACGCCATCACCATCATCATCCAACAGGGGATGCTCGGTCGCCAAAAGGCCCTGTTGCGCATAATGCTCCGCCGTCATCCGAGTCGCGAAGGCGAACGCTTCGGCAAGCGAGGTGCGCCCGTCTTTATTCGTATCGGCTCGCGCATCCGTGAGGGCCTCGATGAAATAGCGGGCGAAGACCGGAGCTTGCTGCTCTCGCCCACTGCGCGTGGCCGTGATGACGATCCTCCCGCGCCGACTCACGACGGGGAGGAAAGCGCCGCTGGCGCTCGCCGTATTCACGAAGACGACAGAACGCGCTCTCACGCTCGCCAGAAGCGCGTCGAAATCCTCCGCCGAGAGATCCGGTCCCACAAGATGGAAATATCCGCGCTGGCCATCGAAGCTCCCATGCCCGATCAGCATGATGAAGAGGACGCCCTCCTCCGTGCTCTCCGCGCGCAGCCGCTCGAACACGCGCCGGAGAGCTTCGGCCGTCGCCCGCGCCGCCTGCGGGGAGCATCCCCGGCCCTCGGGCGTGAGTACAAAGACATGCTCCGGACGAAATCGCCATCGCTCGATGAAGAGCTGGCACAGACGCTCCGCCCACGAAGCGAACGTGCGCTCGAAGGCCGGATCTCCGCCCAGGCCGCGCACGATCACCGCGAACCGCAGGTCTGGTGCCGCCTCCTGCGGCGACGCGAGCGCCCCGCCTCGCCACAGAAGGAGCAGCGAGGCGATCACCATCAGCCGCTCGAGCCATGGCGCCGTCATATCAATCCTCGCTTTCGTCGCACGCTCCACTCGAGCGACAGCAGCCCCACCAGGAGCAGGAACACGATCGGCATATCCCACAACTCTTTGGTCACGCGAATCGAGTGCTCCCCCGCCACGTACTCCAGCTCCGGAGGCAGCGTCTCCGCATCTGACAACGGAGCATATCGCCCCCCGGTCTCGCGAGCCAGCCATTTCAACAGCTCGACGTTCTGTCCGGCTTCGCGATACTCCCGATCCGGCACGCGGACGACCAGATGAGCTTCGGCCTGCCCCAGCTCCCGATCGCCCCGCCGCGCGCGCGCCTGAAGCCGATAGATCCCCGGCTCTCGCACGAGGATCCGGCCGACATATTCCCCTTCATTCTCCAGAGCGGGATTCACGCGCACACGTTCGGTCGCCCCCTGCGGAGTTCGCACGCGGACGTCCAGAGCGGCATCCGCCACGGGGTGGAAGAGCTCATCCCGCACCTCGACGCGAACAGGCACGTCGTCTCCCACCTCGTACGCGTCCGCATCGGTCAGGAGATTCACCGGATCATCGGCGAAGCTGATGAGGTACCGCAACATCTGTCTCCAAAAAGTCTCGTGCGAGAGATCCACCGAGCTCATCTCCATCTGCCACCGCCAGGAGTCCGAGGGGGTGAACGCCAGGCTCAGACCACGTCCATACCGCTGCACGGCCAGCAAGATCGGGCGGGTCCCCCCACGCGACCTATTCGCCCCCTCCAGCACGACGAGGGCACCGGGTTTGGCGCGCGTGAAGATCTCCGGCACAGTCACGTGCGGCAAGGCGCGCCAGGCGCGTTCATTGGCCTTCGGATCGGCCGCCAACCGCGCGAGGGGATGCTCGCGCCCCGCCTCGGTCACCACCGGCGCATACGCCGAAGCTTCCGCGAGAGCCGGAACTTCCGAGGGCCGCCGAAGCTCCACCGGCAGAACATCCGCCAGCGGCGTCAACGCATACCCCCCAGCCGAGAACGCGCGCGGCCCTCCCAACATGAGCATCCCCCCACCCCGCCGAGCGACAAAGGCCTCCATCCACTCCAACTGCTCGCGCGTGAAGAATCCGGCTTCCACACTCCCCAGGATCACGCCTTTGAATCGGAACAGCTCCTCCGGCCGCTCCGGGAATCCCTTCACCAACTCCTCCCCGCTCTCGACGCCCTGACGATAGAACTTTCCCGGAGCCGTGCGCACGACCGAGACGAGATTGAGGTGCTCGTCATCGGCCACGGCCGCCCGAATCTTCCCATATTCCCATCGGGGCTCCCCCTCGATGTAGAGCACGCGCGCGACCTCATCGCGCACTTCGACGATCGCCTCCACGCGATTGTTCTCAACGATCGGCTCTCGCGGTTGCGGATCGGCGCTGAATACGTACCGGTGCACCCCCGCCTCAGCTGGCGTGAATTCGAGGGAGATGGCTTGAGGCCTCGACGCTTCCGCGCATTCGATCTCCGTGCTCTGCAGCGTCCGCCCGTCTTCGGTGACGCGGAGCGTCACACGACGAGGCGACTCTCCCCCGCATCGCACGAGGAGATCGGCCTTCACCGAAGATCCCCTCAGAATCCGTCGCGGGACGTTCACCCGTACCACCTCGACGTCGCGCGCGATCTGCTCCTGCCCCACGCCGATCGTGTGAAGGGGAACGCGCCGCGCGAGAAAGAGCGAGGGGATTGTCGAGAGGTCTCGCGGCACATTATGTCCGCCATCGCTGATGAGGACGACAGCCGCTAGAGGCTTCTCCAAAGGGGTCGCGAGGACGCGCTCGAGCCCGGCACCGAGATCCGTCCGCACGGCCCTCCCACCCGATCCGAAGATCGCGCGCGGTGCCTCCGACGCGCGCGCCGACAATGAGAGATCCTCTCCGCTCAGCGAGAAGAGGCGCACGTCGAATCTCGCCGTGAGCTGACGCAGAAAAGGACCCTCCGGCGCCAGAAGCGCCCGCACGGCTTCCAGGCGGGACCGGCCGTCCACGTCCGGGATCGCCATGCTCAAGGAATCGTCGACCAGGAGCGCGACCGTCGCGCGGTGCGGGATGACCGACGGGACGATCACGACGGGTTGCAACAGGCACAAGATCACAAGCACGAACGCGCCGAGCCGAAGGCCGATCAAGAGAATCTTCAAGCGGCGGGGGAGCGGCTGACGAACGCGCCGCACGATCACATATGCGCCACCGAGCGCCACCGCTCCGAACGCCATCCACGCGCTCGTCGAGGAGAGCGCGGCGAACGAGATCTCACCGCGCTCGAAGACGACCGGCGGATATTTGAAGAGCCATTCAAACACGCGATTCACACGACACCCTCACCACAAGGGACGTCCCGCGGCTCTCTCCGGTTGCGTCATTCTCCTGATGCCCGCGCGCCGTGTCCCATCACCTCATCCCTCACCCCGCGAGGCCCTGACGATCTCCCGATCGCCGTAGGATTCCTCGTGCACCCGCGCGATTATACCACACGCGATCCGCCCCGAACACGAGAGGTCAACCGCTCGGCGCCGCCCCCCTGGACGGATGAGCGCACTCTCTGTTACCCTGCTCTCGGACGATGCGCGATCAGATGCGGACATGCGCGATCATCGGCTTCGGCCGCTTCGGTCGGCTGCTGGCCCGCATCCTTCGCGAAGAGTTCCCCGTCCTCGTGTACGATCGGCACCCTGATCCGATCGCCGCGCGCGAGCTCGGCGTCCAGATCGTCTCCCTGGAAGCTGCCTGCGCGGCCGACGCGCTCTTTTTCGCCGTCCCCATCTCGGAGTTCGAATCGGCCATTCGGGAGGCGCGCGCGCACCTCGGTCCGGGCCGGCTGATCCTGGACACCTGCTCGGTCAAGGTCCATCCGATCGAAGTCATGCGCCGTGAGCTACCACCGTGGGTGGAAGCTCTGGGGACGCATCCACTCTTTGGCCCCGACAGCGCTCGGGATGGTCTGCGAGGATTGCGCATCGTCTTCTGCCCGGTGCGCGTGAGCCCCGTCACCCTCCACTTCTGGCGCGCCTTCTGGCAGCGGCGCGGCGTACAGGTGATCGAGATGTCCCCGGATGAGCACGACCGGCGAGCCGCCTATTCCCAGGGCATCACCCACTTTGTCGGCCGCATCCTCGGCGAGCTGCCTCTGGAATCGGGGGAGATCACGACCAAAGGCTTCGAGGCCATCCGTGGTGTGATCGAGCAGACGACCCACGACACGTGGCAGCTCTTTCACGACCTCCAGCACTACAACCCCTACACGCCACAGATGCGCGAAGACCTCATCCGCGCCTTCGTGACCGTCATGCTGAAGCTCTATCCCGACGATCCGACACTCAAGGCGCTCGCCCGCGTCCAGCGCACCAGACGCGGAGCGGAAAAGAAATCCCACGCGGCATCACAAGGAGGCTCTGGACGCGCGCCGAAGGAGGCCTCCGAAGCGCCCACGGAGCGATGACCGACGGTCACTCCCATTCGATCGTGCTCGGCGGCTTCGAGCTGATGTCATAGACGACGCGATTGACCCCCCGCACTTCGGAGACGATGCGATTGGCCATCCGTTCGAGAACCTCATGGGGCAGGCGGACCCAATCGGCCGTCATCCCATCCACACTGCTGACGACGCGAATGGCGATCGTCTGCTCATACGTGCGCTCATCGCCCATGACGCCGACGCTGCGAACCGGAAGCAGAACGGCGAACGCCTGCCACACCTGCTCGTAGAGCCCCGCGCGCCGAATCTCCTCGAGGACGATCGCATCGGCTGCGCGCACAAGCTCCACACGCTCCGGGGTGACCTCGCCGAGCACCCGCACGGCCAATCCGGGACCGGGGAACGGATGCCGTTCGAGAATCTCTCGCGGAACGCCCAGGTGCCGACCCACCTCGCGCACCTCGTCTTTGAACAACTCGCGCAAGGGCTCGAGCAATCGGAAGCCGAGCTGCTCGGGCAAGCCCCCCACATTGTGGTGGCTCTTGATGACCGCCGAGGGGCCTTTGACCGACGTGGACTCGATCACATCGGGATAGGTCGTCCCCTGCACGAGGAATTCCACAGGGCCGAAGCGCGCCGCTTCCTCCCGGAAGACGGCGATGAATTCCGCGCCGATGATCTTCCGCTTCTCTTCAGGATCGGTGACCCCGCGCAGTCGGCGCAGGAAACGTTCTCCAGCGCGCACGCCCTGCACGCGCAACCCCATGCTCTCATAGAGGCGGAGCACCTCCTCGAACTCTCCCCGGCGCAGCAGGCCATTGTCCACAAAGAGACAGATCAATCGCGGGCCGAGCGCACGGGCCGCCAACGCGGCCGCCACCGAGGAATCCACGCCACCAGAGAGCGCGCACAGCGCGCGCCCCGATCCCACCTCCTTGCGCATCCGCTCGATGGCCGACTCGATGAACGCGCTCAAGCGCCACTGGCCGCGACATCCGGCGATGTCGAAGAGGAAGCGGCGCAGGATCTCCCGCCCATGCGGGGTATGGGCGACCTCGGGATGAAACTGCACGCCATAGAGCCGACGCTCCGGGTGAGCGATGGCGCCCAGGGCTCGTTCCGTGCGCGCCAGGACCTGAAATCCCTCCGGCGGCTGCTGTACCTCATCGCCGTGACTCATCCACACGGTCATCTCGCGCGGTAGTCCGGCGAAGAGCGGACTCTCGCCCACCACCTCCAGGCGCGCCGCCCCGTATTCCCGTCGCTCCGAGGGAACGACGCGCCCGCCAAGCACGTGCGCCATCAATTGCACGCCATAGCAGATGCCAAGCACGGGAATCCCCAACTCCAGAAGCGCCGGATCACAACGCGGCGCCCCCTCCTCGTAGACCGATCTCGGCCCTCCTGAGAGGATGAGCGCGCGCGGCCGCCGCTCTCGGATGCGCTCAAGAGGGAGAGAAAAGGGCACGATCTCCGAATACACGCCCAATTCGCGCACGCGCCGACCGATCAACTGCGTGTATTGCGAGCCGAAGTCCAGGACGAGGACGACCTCCGAGGGACTCGACTCCGTCCTCATCTCCGAGAGGCGCGCCTCCGTTGACATTCCCGACAAATCCCCCAGATGCGCAGGCTGTGATCCACCATCTGAAAACCGTGCCGCCGCACCACCTCGGCCTGGATGTTCTCCAGCTGCTGACTGAAGAACTCCGTGACCCCCCCGCACTCGATGCAGATGAGGTGATCGTGATGCTGCTCGTCCAATCCCCGCTCGTAGTGCGTGTAACGATCCCCAAGCTGCATGGAGCGGGCGATCCCGCACTCAGTGAGCAGCTTGAGCGTGCGATAGACCGTCGTGAACCCGACGGTCGGATCGCGCTCCCGCACCTTACGATAGAGCTCCTCACTCGTGATATGCTTCTCGCTCTCCAGGAACGTCTCCAAGATGAGATCGCGCTGCGCCGTGCGCTTCAACCCCTTCCGACGCAGATACTCGTAGAAGAGGCGTTTCTCCGGACGCTCCTCAGAGGCGGCCGTCTTCGCTGCCGACGCCGAAACGCGCGGCGCCTTCGCCTTCGATCCCGTCATCGGCGATCTCCTCGCACATATTCTATCACAGCCACTCGCCCTCCAGAGCGCCGAGTCCCCGGAGCGCGACTCAGAGGAGCTTCTGCTTGGCGTGCTGAAGCCAGCGCTTGGCTTCCTCCGGGGAGAGCCGATCCACATCCAGAGCGCGCAGCTCGTCCAGGAGTGAGCGCTGGGCAGTGTCAAAGAGCGAGGGTTGGCGTTTCCACCCCTCTTGACCGGGCAAATGCTCGGCCAGCCGCGGCCGCCCCATGGGATCCAGCTCGTTCGCCTCCAGGTTCTCCAGAATCTCCCGCGCGCGCGCGATCACCGACCGCGGCAACCCCGCCAATCGCGCGACCTCGATCCCGTAGGACTTGTTCGCACTCCCCTCGACGACCCGGTGCAGGAAGAGGATCTCCCCCTTGGCCTCCTTGACCAGGACCTGATAATTCCTCACTCCGGGGAGGATGCGCGCCAGCTCCGTCAGCTCATGGTAGTGCGTGGCGAAGAGCGTCTTGGCCGCGTGATTGGCATTGTTATGCAGATACTCGACCACGGCCCACGCGATCGAGAGTCCATCAAAGGTGGCCGTCCCGCGCCCCACTTCGTCCAATAAGACGAGGCTCCGCGGCGTGGCTGTGTTCAGAATCTTCGCCGTCTCGATCATCTCCATCATGAACGTCGAGCGTCCACCCGCGACGCTGTCCGATGAACCCACGCGCGTGAAGATACGGTCCACCAGGCCCAGGCGCGCCTCTTCGGCCGGGACAAACGACCCCATCTGCGCCATCAGACAGATGAGCGCCGCCTGGCGCAAATAGACGCTCTTGCCCCCCATGTTCGGCCCCGTGATGATGAGCACTCGATCGGTCGTGTTGTTCATGTGGAGATCGTTCGGGACGAATCGGCCCAGTTGTGCCTCGACGACCGGATGGCGCCCAGCACGAATGTCAATCTCATCTCCCTCGGTCACCACAGGACGCCGATAGTGGCGACGGACGGCCGTCTCCGCCAAAGCCGCTAAGACATCCAGATGCGCCAGCGCGCGGGCCGTCGCCTGAAGGCGCCGCGTCGCCCGCGCGACCTCCTCGCGCACCTTCAGAAATAGCTCCCGCTCCAGCTGGAGCATTCGTTCCTCAGCCCCGAGGACCTTCGCCTCGTACTCCTTCAGCTCCGGCGTCGTGAAGCGTTCGGCCCCGACGAGCGTCTGCTTCCGTTCGTACTCGGGCGGCACCAGATGGAGATTCGCCTTGCTCACCTCGATGAAATAGCCGAAGACCTGCGTGAACCTCACCTTGAGCGAGGAGATACCCGTTCGGATCCGCTCTCGCTGCTCCAGCTGGGCGATATAGCTCTTGCCATCGGTGGCCAGGGCGCGCAATTCGTCCAGTTCAGCGTGAAAGCCGCTGCGGATCGTGGGCCCCTCGCCGAGGGTCGCCGGCGGGTTCTCAACCAGCGCCGCCTCCAGGAGAGCGCGCACATCCGACAACTCATCCAAGCTCTCCTGCAGCACTTGCAGAAGCGACGCTTCGGCTTCTCGCAGCAGCTCCTTCACCTCCGGCACGACGGCCAGACTCTGACGCACAGCGACGAGATCGCGGGGGGTGGCCGTCCCCATGTTCACGCGCGCCAGCAGGCGCTCCAGGTCCTGAATCCGCTTCAAGCGCGCGCGCACCTGATCTCGCCACACCGTCCGGCGCACCAGCTCCTCGACGGCATCCAGCCGCGCCACGATCTCGGCCAGCCGAGCACACGGGCGCAGGATCCACTGCCGCAACAGGCGCGCCCCCATGGCCGTCTCCGTCGCATTCAACACGGCGAAAAGCGTGTGCTCGCGCGAGCCATCCAGAGCCTCCACCAGCTCCAGATTCCGAACCGTCGTCGGGTCCAGGATCATGAAGTCCGCGGGGCGAAAGAACGAGAGGCCAGTGATGTGCGCCGCCTGCGCGCGCTGCGTCTCGCGCACATAGTGGAGCACCGCCCCGGCCGCCTGCACGGCCAGATCATGCCCCACGAGATCGAAGCCCTCCAGCGTCGAAACCCCGAAATGCTCACACACGAGGGCATGCGCGTAGGCGAAGTCGAAGACCCAATCCTCTAGCGGCGTCCGCGTCGCCCGGTCCAAGACCGTGCTGACGATGGGACGCTCACGATCCGCCCCCTCTTCGGAGGCGGTCGTCTCGCGCGGTCGGTACATGTTCACGAGGGGCTCGAGCGCCTTCGGATAGAGCACCTCTCGCGGCGCGAAGGCCTCCATCTGCTCCAGCAGCTGCTCCCACGCCCGCTCCCCCGTGAATTCGGTGACGACGAATTCCCCAGTCGAGAGATCGAGAAAGCCCGCCGCCGCCGCATCGCTCATCCCACAGACGGCCGCCAGATAATTGTTCTCGCTCGCCTCCAACAGTTGGCCGTCCAGGACCGTGCCGGGGGTGATGACCCGCACGACCTCCCGCCGAACCAGCTTCGTGGAACTGGTCGGCTCCTCGACCTGATCGCAGAGGGCGACGCGATACCCCTTGCGAATGAGCTTCGCGATATACCCCATGACGGCATGATGCGGCACCCCGCACATGGGCACGGGCGCCCCCCGCTCCTTGTGCCGCGCCGTCAGCGTGATCTCCAACTCCCGCGCCCCGATGATGGCGTCCTCGTAGAAGAGCTCGTAGAAATCGCCCAGCCGAAAAAAGAGCAAGGTGCCCGGATAGCGCCGCTTGATCTCGTGATACTGCTTGAGCATCGGCGTGAGCGAGCCCCGATTCATGGGAACCTCCCCCGAATTCCGCGCGCTTCGGAGACATGCTCCGCGATTCGCCTCACGCGCGCGCCCATTGTCCCCATAGGCATGCAGAATATATAATTGGCCCGTTGGACGTGTCAAATGAGCGATTCTCAGAGCGTGAGCGACGATGGAGATTCCCACCGATGATGCGCCGCTGATCCTCGCCGTGGATACGACCTCCGAGCGCGGGAGCGTAGCCCTGCAGCGAGGATCGGAGTTGCTGGCTGTCTTCGGGAGCTGGCGCCCGGGGGCCCACTCGCAGAAGCTTCATGAGGACGTGGACCTCATCCTCCGCCGCGCCGGCGTCGCGCTCGAACAGATCGCACTGCTTGCCGTCGCTGTTGGCCCCGGCTCCTTCACCGGCGTGCGCGTGGGGATCGCGTCGGTCCAGGGGCTCGCGCACGCGCTCGCCAAACCGGTGGTTGGAATCGGCGCGCTCGAGGCTCTGGCCTATAGCGCCGGCCTGAGCGGAACCATTTGCGCGTGTCGCGATGCCTTGCGCGGCGACCTGTACGCGCAGCTCTTCCGGCTCGATCCCCACGGCACGCTCGACGCCCTCAGCGAACCGCGTCTGGTGCCGCCGGATGTCCTGGTCGCTTCGTTGGAGGACGATCCGCTCATCTTCGTCTGCGACGCCACGGCTTCGCTGCTCCGGGCGCTCGAAGAAGCGGGGAAGCGAATCGGGCGAACGCTCATCTCCCTCACCCATGCCCCGCTTCAAGCGCGCGGGTGGATACTCCTGCAGCGCCCGATGTTCCTCGCCCCGGCCGTCGCCGCTCTCGCCGCTCGCCGCTTGCACGACGCCGTGCCCGAAGGGGCGACACTCGATGCCCTCTATGTGAGGTCCTCCGATGCGGAAGTCCGATGGCGATCGCGCGCCGATCCGCTTCCGAATTGAGAGCATGCGCGAGGACGATCTGCCGGAAGTGGTCGAGATCGAAGAGCTCTCCGGCTTGAGCCGGTGGGGCTATCGGGGGTACGCGCGCGAACTCGCTTTGCCCGAGCGCTCGATCCTCCTGGTCGCGCGCCCGGTGGAGCCCCCCCTCTCCCGCCGCGTCCTCGGCTTCCTCTGCTCCACGCTCGCGCTCGACGAATGGCATATCCACAATCTGGCGACACATCCGCAGTTCCGTCGCCAGGGGATCGCGCGCGCCCTGCTCCGTGAGGGCCGCGCGCAGGCCGAAGCGCGCGGAGCACGATGCGCCCTTCTGGAGGTGCGCGCCTCCAATCTCGCCGCCCAGCAACTCTACCACCAGCTCGGGTTCCGCGTCGTCCACCGCCGCAAGAACTACTATGCCGATCCGCCAGAGGACGCGCTCCTCATGCGCTGCGACTTCGCCGATTCGGCCGTGTCGTGAGAGGCCGCACCCCGCCTCCTTGCCTCCACCGGGGTTTTGTACTAAGATTCGCCCTGCACATGAGGATGAGCACGACGCGACGCTACGATCACTTCACGAGGAGGGAGGGGGATGAATGCCAACTCCGTGTCTCTCAAGGAACATCTGATGGCGATTGATCCGGAGTTTCGCGCTCTCGTCCTGGAGCATCAGCAGTACGAAGCGCGTTTGAGCGAATTGACAGCGCTCCCCTACCCCACGCCGGAAGAGTTGATGGAGGAGACGATCTTGAAGAAGAAGAAGCTGCTCGTCAAGGACAAGATGGAGGCCATGCTCAATCGCTACAAGCGGCAGATGGGGCTGAAGTAGCGCGAGCCTGCCGATCGCAGGTGCCGAGAGACGCGGGTGAGCATCTCCCAAGCGCCTCCTCAAGCGGAGGACGGTGTGATCGTTCGGGAAGGATGGCCGTATATCGCATGGGCTCTGCTTCCGGCGCTCGTCGGCGCCTGGCTGCATCTGTGGCCGATGGCCCTGGCGGGCCTCGGTCTGGCGCTCTTTTTCGCGTACTTCTTTCGCGATCCCGAGCGGACGATCCCCGATGACGAGCGCGCCATCGTCTCCCCGGCCGATGGCCGCGTGGTCGCTCTGGCTGCGCTCGATCCGAACGATCCGCGTTCGCCCGTGCGCCTCTCGATCTTCCTCTCCCCGTTTGACGTGCATGTGAACCGCGCGCCGATGGCAGGGCGCATCGCAGCCGTTCATCACCGTCCGGGTCGCTTCCTCCCGGCCATGCGAGCCGAAGCGTCGGTGGAGAACGAGCAGACGGAGATCCGGATCGTGGGGGAGCGCGCGGAGCTGATCCTGCGACAGATCGCGGGCATCTTGGCGCGCCGCATCGTCTGCTGGAAGCGCCCCGGGGATTTCGTGCACAAAGGGGAGCGCATCGGCATGATCAAATTCGGCTCCCGAGCGGACCTCGTTCTTCCACCAAATGTCGAAGTCCTCGTGCGCGTGGGCGATCGCGTCTTGGGGGGAAGCACAATCCTCGCGAGGATTCGAGGATGAGCGAGAATCCCATCCCGGGCTACCTCCCGACGGAGGCGGGACGACGGCGCGGGGCGTATGTCATCCCCAGCCTCTTCACGACGGCCAATATCTTCTGCGGCTTCTATGCGGTGGTCGCGGCTCTCAAGGGATACCAGGCCCTCTCGACGGACGTGGCGGAAGCCATGCGCCTCTTCGACAACGCCGCGAAGGCGATCGGTTTCGCCGTGCTCTTCGACGCCCTGGACGGACGCATCGCCCGCATGACGCGGACGACGAGCGATTTCGGCCTGGAGCTGGACAGCCTGGCCGATGTGCTCTCGTTCGGCCTGGCCCCTGCCGTGCTCGCCTACGCGTGGGGGTATGGCACGACACCGGACATCTATGGGCTGGAGATGGGGAAGGCGGCGTGGGTCGTCTCCTTCCTCTACCTCGTCTGCGGCGCCTTCCGCTTGGCCCGCTTCAACGTTCATGCCCGACGCGCAACCACGGTGAAGGACCGACGGCAATTCATCGGTCTGCCTATTCCCGCTGCCGCGGGATTGATCGCAGCGATCGTGCATTTCTCACCAATGCCGCTCTCGGCCCGACCGACCCACTCGCTCGCGCTCTTCGGGAATCCGCTTCAGATGGAGAGCGCTCTCCTGGGATTCCTCCTCCTGCTTCTGGTCGTTGCCTTGAGCGGATTGATGATCAGCACGATCCGATACCGAAGTTTCAAGGACCTCGGCGTCACCGCGCTCAGCCCACGTTGGACGGTGCTTCTGCTCTCGCTCCTTGTGGCCAGCATCTACTTCTACTCCCGCTGGGTGCTGATCCTTCTGGCCAGCACATACGTCGCCCACGGGATCGTGATGAAGGGATTCGCCCTGCTGCGCCTGGGGCGCAAAGCCTCCGTTCCGGCTGAGGTCTCCCCCCCGATCGAATCCGAGCCATGATGGACGCACTCACCCTCCTGCAGGCAATCCTTCGCATCACGGTGTCCCTTTCAGGGATCGGATTCTCAGATGCCACCGATCCCTCGCTGGTGATCAAGCTCCTTCAGGCCGCGCACGCCGCCGAACAGACGACGAGTCTGGGGGATCGCAAGGCGTTCATCATTCAACTCCGCGACGAGCCGCTGGCGACCTATGAGGGCCATGTGCCGGGTCTTGAGGCGACGAGCGTGCGCGTCTCCCCCCGCAACCGGCGCCAGGGGAAGTTGGACGTGCACTCTCAGACGAGCCGCCGATACCTCGACTATCTGGAACAACGACATCAGGCACTTCTTCGAACGCTGCAACAGCATCTCCCTCGCGTGCAGGTCTTTCGCCACTATCACATCGTGCTCAACGGCTTCGTCGCCTTGGTCCCCTCGTCGGACATCCCGGCACTCGTTCGCCATCCGGAGGTGAAGGCGCTCCTTCCGGTAGTCGAATATGAGCTCGTGGCCGAACCCACTGCGCTGCCTGCCCTCGACGTGAGCAATGATCTGATGGGCGTTCCCCTGGTCTGGGAGAGGCTCGGCGGGCGAGAGAACGCGGGGCGCGGAGTGAAGATCGGCGTCCTCGACACGGGCGTGGACTTCAGCAATCCGATGTTTCACGACCTCGATCTCCTTCCTCCTCCCGGATTCCCACGCGGTGATCTTGCGCTCGCCACGAATAAGGTCATCGTCGCCAAGGTCATCCGCTCGATCTTTGACGAAACCGACACGCGCCTGGATCCCGGACATCGAACGGCGCAAGACCTTGTCGGGCATGGCTCCCACGTCGCCAGCTGCGCGGCGGGAGCCACGGTGCGCCTGGAGGGAATCCCCGGCGCCCGCCCGGTCGTCATGAGCGGCGTCGCCCCGAAGGCGTATATCGGCAGCTATCGCATCTTCGCCCCCCGCGCCTTCACGGATAATATCGTGGCCGCGATCGAAGAGGCGGTGCAGGACGGCATGGACATCCTCAACATGAGCTTCGGCCCGCGCACGCCTCCGACGAGCGATCCCGCCTTCAATGCCCAGGTGATCGCTGTGAACAATGCCGCGCAAGCGGGCGTTCTGTCGGTCATCGCGGCCGGGAACAAAGGCCTTTCGCCTCCGTTCAACTCCGCGGGGGGGACCGTCGGCGGAGCTGCCGAATCGAGCGAAGCGCTTACAGTCGGCGCCTCGACCAATCTCCATGTGAGCGATGGGATCGAGCGCGCGACGCTTCAGCTCGAAGGGGACGACATCCTCGTCTCCGGCGTTCGCGGGGCCAACGGCGCAGCTCCTTTCCCTCCGGAGATCGCCGGACCGCTGGTGGACGTAGACCTCGTAGACGGCGAGGCCTCAGGGCTTCTCTGCGACCCGCTTCCGGCCGGATCATTGCAGGGAGCCATCGCCCTTGTGCAGCGAGGCCAGTGCACCTTTCAAACGAAGGTGACCAATGCCGCGCAAGCGGGAGCTATCGCCGTCGTCATCTATAACTCTCCGGAAGGCGGCGATCAGCTCTTTCGCATGGATCTCCAAGGGGCTCCGCTTCCGGCCCTCTCTCTCCCGCGCTCCGAAGGATTGCGCCTGAAGGCTCGCCTGGCCGGCGTTCGCGAGCGCTCGCTGATCGCCCGCATGCGGCTTGAAGCGCCCCGAACGTTCCCGGATGTGCCGAACCTTCTGGCGAGCTTCAGTTCACGTGGGCCGAGCAACGATTATCAGATCAAGCCGGATCTGGTGACCGTCGGCACAGGAAGCTACGCGGCGGTTCAGGACGATGATCCGCGCGGCGAGAACCGCTTCCCCACCTCTCCGCCCGGTATCGGCCAGAGTACCATGTACGACCCTTCGGGATTCGCCTTCTCACAAGGGACAAGTTTCTCGGCGCCACGAGCGGCTGGAGCCGCCGCCTTGCTTCGCCAGCTTCATCCGGATTGGACGCCCGCTGAGATCAAGTCCGCCTTGGTGACGACAGCAGCGCGACCGCCGGAGATAGCCGCACTCGGCGTGATGGATCGCGGGGCGGGACTGCTGAATCTCCCGGCGGCCGCTCGCTTGCAGACTATTGCACTCCCCTCGAGTCTCAGCTTCGGCCGCCAGCTCGTAACCGGATCGGCCGAGTTCGAGCGCGCCTTCCGCTTGACGAATAAATCCGCCGTGCCAACCGAATACCGCCTGCGCGTCGTCCTCACTTTGGGCGCTCAGCTTGTGCGCGCCAGGACGAGCGTCACGGAACTGCGCCTGCTGCCGGGCGAGAGCGCGACAGTCACCGTGACACTCGCTGTGGAGTCCGCCATCCCCTTAGGGATGACGGATGCCGAAGGGTACGTCTTCATCTCCGACGGCGATCGGACAATCCCGGGGGAGATCGCCGTCCCCCTCTGGATCCGCCTGGTGCGGTTCCAGTGAACCCCACAGGGTACATCTATGAGAAACGCATGGCCACTGCTTGTGATCGGGATCCTGCTGGGGCCTTTCCCCTCCGCCCGCCTGCAGGAGTCTGGCGAGTACCTGACGAGCAAAGAGATCGAGCAAATGAAGGAAGCGCAGCGCATTGACCTGCGTGTGAAGGTGCTCATGAAGATCGCGGAACGCCGCCTCATGGCCCTGGAGCAAGCGACCACGCCGCTGTCGAAGAAAGAGGAAGACGCCTGGGGCCCCATCCCGAAAGGCACGCCCGAGGAATTGCTCCAGCAGTACATCAAGGCCATTGACGAGACGATCCTCAACATCGAGGATGCTCACGGCCAGGACCCCGAGAATGAGTTCCTCCACCCGGCTCTGAAGACGTTTCGAGAAGCGACCGACCACTATCTGCTCCGCCTGAAGGCGCTCATGGAGAAGCTCAAGAGCGCTGATGCTCTGGAAGTCTTGCGCCGCGCCCTCGAAGCCACGGAGCTGGCGAATGCCGACGCCCGCGAGGGCGAAGCCCGCTTCGCGAAACCGAAGAAGAAGTAGCCCTGGGGCGAGCCGAAGGCGTCCAAAACGCGCGTGCTTGACATGGAGAGACCACGCACCTATAATGGCCACTTGATCAAGTGGCGCATGTTCAACAGGTTGAGTCAAGGAGGCCGTCGAGCGTGATCAAACAAGACATCGTCAATCGCGTGGCCGAGAAGACGGGCTTGCCCAAGAGCCGGGTCGAAATGGCCGTGGATGCGTTCTTCGAGGCGATGAAACAAGCGTTGAAGAACGGGTATCGGATCGAGTTGCGTGGCTTCGGCGTCTTCTCCGTTCGACCGCGGAAACGCGGCATCGGGAGAAACCCAAAGACCGGAGCCGTCGTGCCGATCCCCGAGGGGAAGACGATTCGGTTCAAACCCGGAAAAGAGCTGCGGTGAACGAGTGTCGTGAACGGGCACACGTCCCATTCCGCCGAGCCCCTCTCCGCATATGACGTCCTCCTGATGCGGGAATCTCGCATCCCTCTGCGGCGCGTGATCCTGC
Organism: bacterium; assembly: GCA_041640655.1. Taxonomy (GTDB): domain Bacteria; phylum Acidobacteriota; class Blastocatellia; order HR10; family HR10; genus HR10. The sequence goes on along the minus strand of JBEPZV010000006.1, from coordinate 5,778 downwards.
ACGCCGTTCTCTTCCTGAGCACGTTCGCGACGACCTTCCTGGCGGGAGCGTTCTTCGCTCTGAGTGGAGCGGTGGTGGAGGACCTGGGAGCCGCCCTCACCCATCCGGCCATCGTCTCCAGCGGCCTCGCCTATTCGTTCACCCTTTTGACCATCCTGCTGGCGCATGAGCTGGGACATTATCTGGCGTGCCGATACTACGGGATCCAGGCCAGCTTACCCTATTTCATCCCGGCCCCGCCCGTGATCGGCATTGGAACTTTCGGCGCGTTCATTCGCATTCAGGAACCCATCCGCTCGCGCCGCGCGCTCTTCGATGTCGGCATCGCGGGCCCGCTGGCCGGATTCGCCGTCGCCTTGCCAGCGGCGATCGTCGGCCTTTGGTTCGCGGACCCCGCGCCCCCGATTCCTTTGACCGAGGGGGTGATCACCTTCAACGACCCGCCTCTGTTTATCCTTCTGCAGCGCGTTTTCGATCTGCCGGTCATGATCCAGTGGAACCCCGTCCACTTCGCGGCTTGGGTGGGAATGCTGGCGACGAGCCTGAATCTGCTGCCCCTCGGTCAACTGGATGGTGGGCACATCGCCTACGCGCTGCTTGGGCGTCGGGGACACCGATGGATGGCGCGGGGGATCTTCTTCCTGATGATCGGCCTGGCCTTCTACGCCTATAGCCGCCATCGGTGGGCGGGGTGGTTCGTCTATGTCGGGCTCATCGGGCTGCTCATCGGGCTGAAACACCCTCCGGTCGGGGATGAACATCAACCGCTCGACCGCCGGCGGAAGGTCTTGGGAATCATCGCCTTGATCGTCTTCGCCCTCAGCTTCATGCCCTTCCCCATCACGATCACCTAGCGAGAGCCGCCCCGATGGCGGAATTTAGGACATGGGCACGATCTCTCCCACGCCCACTCTGGGCATGTGGACTCAGCCTTCTCCTTGCCCTGGAGGCTCCCTCTCAGGTCACGCTGCGTTCGGACCTCGTCCTCGTGCCGGTGACCGTGAGAGATCAGCAGGGCCGCCGTGTGCGCGGGCTCACCGTGGAGGATTTCGAGGTCTTCGATAACGGCCGCAAGCAAGCGATCGCTTTTTTCTCGACCGAGCCCGTCTCCGGCCTGCTCTCGCGTCCCCTGGCGCTGAGCCTTTTGCTCGATGCTAGTGGAAGCATCGCCGCGACCTGGCCCGCACAAGCCTCGGCTCTCCGAAGCCTGCTGCGGTGGCTCGGGCCGGAAGTTCGCGTGAGCCTCATCCGCTTTCACGAGCGCCCCGAACCTCTCACCGAAGGATTCACGACCGAGAAGACCGTCCTCGAACGCGCCGTGCAGCGCCATCGCCCGGTCTGGAGTCAAACGGCCATCTTCGACGCGCTGCTGTTTGCGTTTCAACAGCTCGCCGCACTTCCCGATGCCCACGCGCGGAAGCTCGCCCTTCTGCTGACCGATGGATTGGACACGGCGAGCACCGTGGATCCGGCCCAATGCCTTCAGATCGCCGAGGCGGCCGGGATCACGCTCTACGCCATCATCATCCCTCTCTATTCCCCCGTCGAAGGTCGCTTGCGCCCTCGCCCGGTCGCCAAGGGCCTCCTCGAGATCGCCCGTCGGACCGGGGGCCGGGTGTTCTTCGCCGGTGACGTGAGGGACGTACTCGATCCCCGGACGACGCTCGACATCACCCCGATCTTTCAAGATATTGTGGAAGAGCTGTGGGGCCAGTACTATATCGGGTATTACGCCCCGAACGCCCCAAGTGGGACCCGACACCGGATTCGCGTCCGGGTGAAGCGCGCTGGAGTGCGCGTGCAGACCACTCGGAAGAGCTACGTCTCCCGAGAGTGAGGTCATCGGTCAACGGAAAGTGCACCTCGCCCTCGCTTCGCATCTCCACATTTTGTCCTCCAACGAGCGAGGGGGATTCCCAAATCGCGCGAATCGCACTATAATTGTGTCGCAACAGGTGAGGAAATCGCATGAGGGGGGACAAAAGGGACGCGAATATGAGCGATCGGCGGCGGAGGGATGACATCACGAGGAAGGACGGCGAATGACCCTGAAGATCACACGCGCGCTGTTGAGTGTCTCGGACAAGCGAGGGCTCCTCGAGTTCGCCCAATATCTTCATCTTCAAGGAGTTGAACTCATCTCGACCGGAGGCACGGCCTCCCTCCTCCGCGCGGCTCGTCTTCCCGTCCGAGACGTCTCGGAGGTGACCGGATTCCCCGAGATCCTGGGCGGAAGGGTCAAGACCCTTCACCCCAAGATTCACGGTGGTCTTCTGGCCGTGCGCCAGTATCCGGAGCATCAACGTGAGGTCGAAGCCTACGGCCTTCCGCTCATTGACCTGGTCGTCGTGAATCTCTACCCCTTCGTTCAAACGGTGGCCCGCTCCGAGGTCGCTCTCACCGACGTGATGGAGAACATCGACATCGGGGGGCCGACGTTGATTCGAGCGGCCGCGAAGAACTTTCGTGACGTCGCGGTCATCGTAGATCCCTCCGACTATGAGCCCTTCCTGGAAGAGCTGCGGGCTCACGGAGGGGTGAGTCTGGCGACCCGGTTCCGCCTGGCGCAAAAGGCGTTCGCGCATGTCGCCGAGTACGACGCGGCGATCGCCGACTTCTTTGCGAACCGGCTCCGCCTGACCGACGAAGAGGTGCGCGTGGAGTCCGAGCCGGAGATGCCGACGCGACTGACGCTCTGGCTGCAGCAACAAGAGCCGCTGCGCTATGGCGAGAATCCCCACCAAAAGGCAGCCCTTTACCGAATCCCCCAGGATGAACCGGGCGTGGCCGCTGCCCGACAATTGCAGGGGAAGGAGCTGTCGTTCAACAACTACCTGGATTTGGATGCCGCATGGGCCCTCGTCACAGAGTTCTCCGAGCCCGCATGCGTGATCATCAAACACACGAATCCATGCGGAGCGGCGACTGGGGAGACGCCGGCCGCGGCGTATCGGAAGGCCCTGGCCACCGATCCGGTCTCCGCTTTCGGAGGCATCGTCGGCTTCAACCGCCCTGTGGATGAAGAGGCGGCCCGTGCGCTCGCGGAACTCTTTCTGGAAGCGATCATCGCCCCGGGCTATGAGCCGGAGGCCCTCACCGTGCTCTCGCGGAAGAAGAATCTGCGAGTAATGCTCATGGAGCGAGCATCGGGGAGTGAGCAATGGAGCGGCTACGACTTGAAGCGAATCCGCGGGGGAATCCTCCTGCAGACACGCGACCGGATCGCTTGGGAGAGCACCACGCTTCGGGTCGTCACCCGACGCGAGCCGACGAACGAAGAGCTCGAAGCCCTGCGCTTCGCATGGGTCGTGTGCAAACACGTGAAATCGAACGCCATCGTCCTGGCGCGTCCAGGCCAACTCATCGGCGTCGGGGCTGGGCAGATGAGTCGGGTGGATGCGGTCAAGCTCGCCGCGATGAAGGCCATCCTCCCGATGGAAGGGTCGGTCCTCGCCTCGGACGCCTTCTTCCCCTTCCGGGACGGGGTGGATGAGGCCGCACGACATGGCGTTCGCGCGATCATCCAACCGGGTGGCTCCATTCGCGACGCGGAGGTGATCGCGGCCGCGGATGAGCACGGCCTGGCTATGGTCTTCACGGGCGTGAGGCACTTCAAGCACTGAGACCGCTTGTCGGAGTGCTCGGGACGTATCCCCGATGAGCGATCCGACAAGCGAAAATCCTATCGAGGAGGAGGGGAGCTTATGCAACTGGAACCGGAAGCCCTGGGCACGACACCTTCGATCGCCCCTGAGGCCCCCGCCGGCGCTGGGGCTGCTCCAGAGGCCGCCCCGCCTGCGGCCAAGCCCGCGAAGAAAGCCGCAGCCAAGAAGCCCGCGAAGAAGGCGGCTGCCAAGAAACCGGCCGCCAAGAAGGCCGCGGCCAAGAAGCCGGCGAAGAAAGCCGCAGCCAAGAAGCCCGCGAAGAAAGCGGCGAAGGCCACGGCGAAGACAACCAAGAAGACGGCCAAAGGGACGAAGAAAGCGGGCACCAAGAAGAAGTGAGCACACGCGTATCCTGATCCCGCGTGATGATCTCGCCGCCTCCCATCCGGGAATGGCTCGGCGGCGAGAGGTGATCGCACGAGGATACGGGGGTCTTGAGGCCAAACGATCGTGACCCTGCAAGGGAGGTATCGCCTCAAGGTCCCCCAAAGGCCTTCCTATCCCGATGGGAGGATCCGGGAGGAACGAATGAGTGCCCCTCAGGAGCAGACCGAGTACGTCAACCTGCTGGAACAGACGCTCCAACACATCGTCGCGACGCTCTCACGCCGGGAGGACGTCGAGCGTGTGAGCATCTTCGGCTCCTATGCCAGGGGCAGGAGGGATCTTTTCACGGATTTGGACCTCTTGATCATCATGAGAACGGAGCGAGATTTCGTGGATCGACTGCGTCTGATGTACGAGCTTCTGGCAGGCCCGGTAGACATGGATCTGCTCTGTTATACCCCGGAGGAGTTCCAAGCCCTCAAAGAGAGTCCGTTCCTCCGCCGAATCCTCCAGGAGGAGGTGGTGCTCTATGAGAAGAACCGCCTATGAGGAAGGCTGGCGGTGGCTCGAACAAGCGGAAGAAGACTTGCGCTGGACCAAAGACCTGGCCGAACGGGGGGGATACCATCTGGCGTGCTTCCTCGCCCAACAGGTGGGGGAGAAAGCGCTCAAAGCCTTTCTGTACGCGCAAGGTGAGGAGATCGTCCTCGGACACTCCATTGAACGGCTATGTCATCGGGCTGCTCACTGGGAGGCAGAATTCGCCGAACGGGTGAAACGATGGGCGATCCTGGACGGCTATTACGTGCCGACCCGTTACCCGAATAGTCTCCCCGAGAGCATTCCGGCGCGCGTGTACACGCAAGAAGCCGCGCGAGAAGCCGCCCGACTCGCCGAAGAGATCGTCACGTTCGTCCGTCAGTGGTTCTCCGAGAATCCCCCAGAGTCGCGCCCCTGAACGATCGCCATGACCGAGCTGAAGGACTGGCCAAAAGGCCGAAGGTTGTGTAGAATTTCACCCGCAAGCGGTGGCGAGCATAGCTCAACCTGGTCAGAGCACTTGACTGTGGATCAAGGGGTTGCGGGTTCAAATCCCGCTGCTCGCCCCATCCACCCTTTGCTCTTCCCCACAACTTAGAAGGCGCTGCTCTAATACCAGTTCCGCAGCCGAACCTCCATCCCCGGCTCGCCTTTGAGCGCATCTACAAAACGGCTCAGATCGGAATTGCGATAGTGATAGGGGTAGACGATCTTCGGTCGAAAGGCTTTCACGCATTCGGCGGCTTCTTCCGGTGGCATCGTGAAGGGGAGATTCATGCAGATGAAGGCCACATCTATCCCCTTCAGGGCCTTGATCTCCGGGACGCATTCGGTATCGCCGGAGATGTAAACCCGTCTCCCCCCGAGCGTGAGCACGTACCCGTTCCCGCGTCCTTTCGTGTGATAGAGCTGCCCCGGGCTCGGACCGCGAACGAGATTGTACATGGGGACGGCCTCAATGGTGATTCCCTCTACGGTCTTCCTCTCGCCGTTCCGGATGATCTGCGCCTCGCGAATGGTCTCGGCGACGGCGGCCGGAGCCAAGATCACCGTCGTCTCCTTCTTCAAGTGATCCACCATCGCCCGATCCATGTGATCCGGGTGAATGTCGGTGATCAGGATGATGTCGGCCTTCGGCAAGCCCGCGTAGTTCCCGCGACTCCACGGGTCTATGTGAATGACCTTCCCCCGAAACTCCAGCATCAGGCTCCCATGCGTGATCGGTCGGATCTTCACCTCCCCTTCA
>JBEPZV010000005.1:0-110498 GCA_041640655.1 bacterium | reverse complement strand
GCATGCGGGCCGTATCCAGAATCCCGGCCATGCCGAAGACGCGCTCCCGCGGAAAGCCCGAGACCTTGTACGCCACGTAGGCCATGGCGTCCAGGGGATTGGAGACGACGATGAGGATAGCATTCGGAGAGTATGTGACGACCTCCTGAGTGACACTGCGCACGATGTCCGTATTGGTCGCGAGGAGATCGGATCGGCTCATCCCCGGCTTCCGAGGCACGCCCGCAGTGATGACGACGATGTCGGAATCCGCCGTCTCGCGGTATCCGTTCGATCCGACCACCCGCACGTCGCACCCCAGGACGGGTGTGGATTCGGCCAAATCCAGGGCTTTCCCCTGCGGCAAGCCCTCGATGATGTCTACGAGCACGACATCGCCCAGCTCCTTATCCACGAGGCGATGGGCGACGGTCGCGCCGACATTCCCAGCGCCGACCACAGTGATCTTCTTTCGTGCCATACGCCCTCCTGATGAGGATCACATGAGCGCCCTGCCGCGCACGGCCATGCGCTCGATCCGAAGGCGGATCCTCCGCATGACGGGGCTCCCCCACTACCCCATGTTCTCGATGATCGCCGTGGCGAACTCGCTCGTCTTCACCTGGCGGGCACCTTCCATGAGGCGAGCCAGATCATAGGTGACAACCTTTTGTGAGATCGTTCGCCCGATCGCCTCTTTGATCAGCGAGGCCACTTCGTGCCACCCGATGTACTCGAACATCATCGCGCCAGCGAGGATGACGGCGCTCGGATTGATCACGTCCTTATCGGCATATTTGGGCGCCGTGCCATGCGTCGCCTCAAAGAGCGCGATGTAGTCCCCGATATTGGCGCCCGGCGCCAAGCCCAATCCTCCGACCTGAGCCGCACAGGCATCACTCAGATAGTCTCCGTTCAAATTGGGCGTCACGATGACGGAATATTCATCGGGGCGCGTCAGGACCTGCTGGAACATCGAATCGGCGATCCGATCGTTGATGAGGATCTTCCCCTCGGGCAATCTCCCCCCATACTGCTCCCACAGCTCCTGCTCCGTGACGGTGACCTCGCCGAACTCCTCCTTGGCCAGTTGATACCCCCAATCGCGGAAGGCCCCTTCGGTGAACTTCATGATGTTCCCCTTGTGCACGAGGGTGACGACCCGGCGACCACTGTCGAGAGCATATCGGATGGCCTTGCGCACCAAGCGCTTGGTCGCGAAGATGGAGATCGGCTTGATGCCGATGCCGCTATCGGGGCGAACCGTGTATCCCAAACTGCGCAGGAACTCGATGGTCTTCTGCGCCGGTTCCGTCCCCTGCTGGAACTCGATCCCGGCGTAGACATCCTCAGTATTCTCGCGGAAGATGACGACGTCGAGCTTCTCCGGATGCTTCACCGGAGAGGGGACGCCCGGATACCACCGCACCGGACGCACGCAGGCATAGAGATCGAGGACCTGGCGCAGGGTGACATTGAGCGAGCGGATCCCTCCTCCGACGGGCGTCGTCAACGGCCCCTTGATGGCGACGGTGAACTCGCGAATCGCTTCGACCGTATCTCGGGGGAGCCACTCTCCGAACTTATTGTAGGCCTTCTCGCCCGCGAAGACTTCATACCAGACGACCCGCCGCTCTCCGCGATAGGCCTTCTCCACGGCAGCATCGAAGACCCGAGAGGCGGCTCGCCAGATATCGCGTCCTGTCCCATCTCCCTCGATGAACGGGATGATCGGACGGTTGGGGACATGAAGGCGACCCTCGCGAATCTCGATCTTCTCGCCCTCGGCGGGCACAGGGAGATTATTGAATGAAAGCATATCGGCCTCCTTACTGGCAAAGATCGCGCACCGACTCAAAGCAAGTAAGTGTATCAAGGATACGCGAAGAACGTCAACGCGCGTCTTGACAAAAAGCGGGGTCTGCCCCATCCTTGTTCCCGTCTCCGACGTGCCGTAGAATAAAAGCGAGACGCGGGTCAGAAAAGGCCGGTCACCTGAAGCGCTTTTTCCGACCTGCCCGTCGGAGGATGTCATGGCGAAGACATAGAGTCAGGAGGGGGGGATGAGAAAGGTCGTGAGCCTTTCGAGAGGAATCCTCGGCCTCGTGCTCATCGCCGGGATGGGGGGGACGGCCTTTGGGGTTCAAGCGCCGGCACAGCCCCAGTACACGCGCGAGGAGGCGGAGGCGTATAACGCCCTGTATCAAGCGTTCCAGGCCGGGAAGTTCGAGGAAGCCGTTCAAAGGGGCGAAACCTTCTTCGAGAAGTATCCGAACAGCGTGTTGGCTCCGCGCGCCAAACCAATGCTCCTGGTCGCTTACGTGCAGACCAATCGCTTGGAGAAGGCCTTCGCCCTGGGGCGCGAGGTCTTGAGCGCCGATCCCAATAACTTCGGCCTGCTCTACGTCCTGGCCCTGGCGGCCTCGGCGGCTTCCAAAGGGCGCGATACGCGATTTGATGCCGATGGGCTCACCTATGCCACGCGAGCGCTGGAGCTGGCGGCTTCTGGGAACGCGCCGCCGGGCTTCTCGCCCGAGCTCTGGGAACAGCAGAAAGGCAAGGTCCTAGGCGCCCTGCACCAAGCGGCGGGCCTGTTCCTCTACAACAAGGCCGAGTACGAACCGGCGATCGAGCACTTGAAGAAGTCGGCGGAGCTGGACCCGAGTGATCCGGTGACCTTCTACCTGATCGGCGAGTCGCTCAAGCTCGGCACGTATGCGAAGCTGCGGGAGAGCTACGATAAGCTCACGCCGGAGGAGAAGGTCGCCGAAGCGGGCAAGGCCCTGTTGCAACAGGTGGACGCGGTGGTGGATCAAATGATCGAGATGTACGCGCGCACGGTCGCGATCTCCGAGGCGAACGCGAGCCTTCAAGCCTTGAATCAGGAAGCGCGCAAGCTCTTGGAGAGCTTCTATCGCTACCGCCACAACGATACCACCGAGGGCCTGGAGGAGCTGATCAAGAAATACAAACCCTCGACGCAAGCTTCGGCGGGTTCGTCCTGAGAGGGCATGCCGACGGAGGCGCGAGACCTGAGCGAACTGGAAGGCAAGATCGGCTACACCTTTCGGCGTCGGGAGCTGTTGGATCGGGCGCTCACGCATCGCTCCTACGCGCATGAGGTGGGAGCGCTGGGACAGGCGGATAACGAGGCCTTGGAGTTCCTGGGCGATGCCGTCCTCGGATTCATCGTGAGCGCATGGCTCTTTGAGCTGTTCCCGACGTTGCCGGAAGGGAAGTTGGCGAAGATGAAGGCCTTTTTGGTGAGCGCGGACAATCTCCAGGTTCACGCGCAGAACCTGCGACTTGGTGATTACCTGCGCTTGAACCGAGGGGAGGAGAAGACCGGAGGACGAACCAAGCGCACCCTCCTTGTGGATGCGTACGAAGCCGTGATCGCCGCACTCTATCTGGACGGGGGGATCGAAGCGGCGGAGGCCTTCGTGCGCCGACAGTTTCAGGACGTCGTCCGACGTCTGGACCCCGAGAGCCTTCAGTGGAGCGACTACAAGACGACCTTGCAAGAGCAGTTGCAAGCGCGCGGTCTTCCGCTCCCCGTCTATGAGGTGACGGCGATCGAAGGGCCGGCGCACGCCCGACGCTTTCAGGTGAGCCTTCGGATCGGGGAGAAGGTGGTCGCCACCGGTGAGGGACCGACGATCAAAGCCGCGCAGCAGCAGGCGGCTCGCGCGGCTCTGGCGCAATTGGATCAGCTCGCGCCCACGAATTCCCCAAAGAGCCGCGAGCATCTATGACGGAGCCCTCGATGGAGCATCCGACAGAGATCTCGCCCGTCGTGGTCACCCCGCCGACGACCGCGCGCGCGCCGAAATCCGTCCTGCGCGAGTACTTCGAATCAGCGGTGGTCACCGTCATCATGGCGCTGTTCGGTATGACCTTCGTCGTTCAGGCCGTGAAGGTGCCCACCGGTTCGATGCAAAATAACATTCTCATCGGCGACCATCTCCTGGTGAATAAATTCATCTTCGCCGAGACGCGGGAGGGATTCTTCTGGCGGCTCTTCCCCTATCGGAGCGTCCGACGTGGCGACGTGGTCGTCTTCAAGTACCCGCAGAATCCTGAGGTCAACTATGTGAAGCGCGTCATCGGCCTGCCCGACGAGACCGTCGAGGTTCGGGGGACGCGCGTCTTCATCAATGGGCGCGAGCTTCCGGAACATCGTCTGTATGTTCAACATCCGGGGTTCGATGCCGAGGACTCTGCCCTGCGCATCGTCCGAGAGGAACCGTCGCCGGACGACGCGCGGTATCGTGTGTACTGGGAATCGTACCACCTGGATCGCGGGGATGCGGATGTCCCATCGGGCGGTCGCTATGCGATTGGACGTCCGCTCCACATTCCGGAGCGCGCTTATTTCGTCATGGGCGACAATCGCGATGATAGCGAGGACAGCCGGTTCTGGGGGACGGTGCCGCGCGATTACATAATCGGACGCGCGCTGGTGGTCTATTGGTCTTATGATGAGCGAGCGGCCGCTGCCAGTGGAGAGAATCTCGCGCTGAGGATCTTGCGCCATACGCGCTGGCGGCGGATGGGAACGCTCATCCGCTGAGGCGCTCACAAGGGGTGGGATTGGGAGTGCCCTCACGGGATCACGCGCGTCGCTCACGGGACATCGGTTGACGGAAGAGGCGTCTGCGCCTTAGAATGCTGACCCCGGCTTTCGCCGAGCTCAGGTGCACGATCGAGCGGGCAGGAAGTGGATGCGGGGTATGAGCGTGCGAGGGAGATGGCGACGAATGGGGGTGAGCGGCGTGTTATGCCTCGGCGTGATCCTTCCGGCCTTAGCTCAGCAACGCCCGCTTGTGACCGAGCGCGTCGCGACCGTGCCTGAGGGAGAGATGCGACTCGACGTCGGATTCGAGTTCCTGCAGCGGCAGCGGTTCCCTCTCTCGGGCCTGCGCGGGGATCTCTCGCGCGTGGGAGTGATCGGTCTCTCGATCGGCGTGGCCCCTCGCGTCGAGGTTCAGGTTCGCGGGACGCTGCAGAACTACTTGAGCATTGATGAGCGGCAGGGGGGAGCGATCCCGCTTCGCTTGCCGACGCCTGAGAGCACGCATGATGTCGGCGATTTCAGCCTCTGGACGAAGATCCGAGTGCGCGCGGCCCAGCGACGATGGCCAGCTCTTGGCGTGCGGTTCGGCGTCGAGCTGCCGAACTCCGACCAAGCGCGGGGAATCGGGACGAATCAAACGAACGTCTTCGCGTCGGTGCTCGCCGAGAGACGATGGGGGGCGCTTGATCTCTTCGGTCACGTGGGGTTGGGGATCCTGCCCGCTCCGATCGAACCCTTCGTGCAGAACGATGTGCTGCTCTATGGGGTAGCAGGTGTCTACGAGATGAGCGAGCACGTGCATCTTGTCGCCGAAATGAGCGGATGGGCGAACACCCGTCGCGTGGCGCCACTGGGAACGGAATCGCGGGGGCAGGTGCGCTTCGGCCTTCGGTTCCGCACGGGACGATTGTGGTGGGACCTGGCCGGAGTGCGCGGCGTCAACGCCATTGATCCCCGAAGCGGGGTCGTCTTCGGGATGAGTTACACGATTCCGATGTGGAAGCGATGAGCAGTTCTCTTCAATTCGGCACGTCGGGATGGCGAGCGGTCTTGGCCGAGGACTTCACGTTCGAGAACGTGCGCGTGGTCGCGCGCGCCATCGCGCGATTCGTGAGGCGCCGTGCGGAGAGACCGAGGCTCATTGTCGGCTACGATACGCGATTCCTCGCCGAGACGTTCGCGCGCGAGAGCGCGCGGATTCTGGCCGAGGAGGGCGTAGACATTCTGCTCTGCACCGAACCTGTGCCGACACCGGTCCTGGCCTACGCCATCGTGGCCGAACGCGCACAGGGTGGGATGAACATCACGGCCAGTCACAATCCTCCGGAATATCAGGGGATCAAGTTCTCGACCGAGGATGGCGCGCCCGCGCTGCCCGAAGTCACGCGAGAGATCGAGCAGGAGATCGAGCGAATACGTCGCGGCGAAGGGGGACGATCCCCACGACCTGGCGCCTCGGGGCGCATCCTCGCGCTGGACCCACGCGACGGCTACCTGCGCGATCTGGCGACGAAAATTGACGTCTCGGCGATCGCGCGAGCTCGATTGCGCGTGGCCGTGGATCTGCTGTGGGGGACAGCGCGGGGGTATCTGGATCGCGCTCTGCGGGAGGCGGGATGCGAGGTTCATGTGCTTCATGCGCACCGCGATGTGCTCTTTGGTGGGGGAGCCCCGGAGCCCTCGGCCGAGCGCTTGCGCGCGCTCAGCGAGACCGTCGCCTCCGGTGGGTTCGATCTCGGCGTGGCCACCGATGGGGATGCCGACCGATTCGGCATCGTGGACCGTGGAGGGGCATTCGTGACGCCGAATCAGGTGTTGGCACTGCTGTTCGACTATCTGTGCGACACGCGCCCGTGGGCGGGCGGCGTGGCGCGCAGCGTCGCGACATCGCACCAGGTGGACCGCGCGGCGCGACATCGCGGCCGACCGGTGTATGAAACGCCGGTGGGTTTCAAGTACATCGGCGAACTGCTCAAGGCGGGGAAGATCATCCTCGGCGGAGAGGAGAGCGCGGGCCTCTCCATCCACGGGCACTATCCGGAGAAGGATGGGATTCTGGCCGCCCTGCTTGCCGTCGAAGCCGTCGCGCGCACGGGCGCGAGTGTGGGCGAACAACTGGATCAGCTCTACGCCCGAGACGGACGGCTTTGGAGCGGGCGCATCGGTATCGCGCTGAGCGAAGAGGCGCGCGCGCGCCTTCACGAGAAGCTTCAGGCGGACCCGCCCGCGGATTTCTTCGGACGCCGAATTCGCGAGGTGAATCGCATGGATGGGCTGAAGCTCCTCTTCGACGATGACTCGTGGGTGCTCCTGCGACTCTCGGGCACTGAACCGCTGGTTCGGTGCTATGCGGAAGCGACATCGGAAGCGGATCTGGAGGTGCTGCTTGAACAAGGGCGACGCTTCGCGCTCCAGTGAGGATCGGCGAAAACCCGCGCATGCGGCGCGATGGGGACCGGTCATCGGGACGCTCCTTCTGCTTGTGGGGATCGGCCTGGTCTGCGGGACGATCCTCGTGCGCGCGCACCGGGAGTATCGAGCCGCGCAAGCGGAGTACGAACGGATGGAGGACGAGGTGAGACGGTTGCGCTTGGAGACCGAACGCCTCATGGAAGAGATTCAAGCGCTCAAGACTGATCCCGAAGTCATCGAGCGGATCGCGCGCGAGGAATTGCACATGGTGCGCCCGGATGAGATGGTCTTCTCTTTCCCCGATGCCTCCAAGCGCTAAAGGCACTCATCATCATGATCACCGGGGAGGAGGGAGAGTGCGATGACCGGAGAGGAGAGCCTGAATCCGTTCGCTGTCGCCACGGCGCAGTTCGATCGAGCAGCTCTCTATCTGGACCTGGACGACGGCCTGCGGGAGTTGCTCAAGACGCCCAAGCGGCAACTCATCGTTTCCATCCCCGTCAAGATGGATGACGGGAGCTTGCGCGTCTTCGAGGGCTATCGCGTCCAACACAATGTGGCGCGGGGGCCGGGTAAAGGCGGCATTCGGTATCATCCGGATGTGACGCTGGACGAGGTGAAGGCCCTGGCCATGTGGATGACGTGGAAGTGTGCGACGGTGAATCTCCCCTATGGGGGGGCCAAAGGCGGCGTGCGCGTCAATCCCAAGGAACTGTCGCGCGGGGAACTGGAGCGGCTGACGCGCCGCTACGCGACGGAGATCGCCCCGCTGATCGGCCCGGATCGCGACATCCCGGCTCCCGACGTCTACACGGACGCGCAGACGATGGCCTGGATCATGGATACGATCAGCATGTTCAAGGGGCACACGGAGCTGGGCGTGGTCACGGGCAAGCCGGTGGAGCTGGGCGGCTCGCATGGGCGGCAGGAAGCTACGGCGCGCGGGTGCCAATTCGTCATCCGCGAAGCCTGCCGCACGCTCGGCCTCGCCCTGAGTGGCGCGACTGTCGTCGTGCAGGGCTTCGGGAACGCCGGGAGCAACGTGGCGCGCTTTCTCCATGAGGACGGAGCGCGTATCATCGCCTTGAGTGACTCCAAGGGGGGCATCTACAATCCACACGGCATTGATCCCGAAGCGGCCTTGGCCCATAAGGCGCGAACGGGTGCGCTTCACGGGCTGCCCGATACCGAGGCGATCACCAACGAGGAGTTGCTCGAGCTGCCCTGCGACATCCTCGTCCCGGCCGCCTTGGAGAACCAGATCACTCGGCGCAATGCGGATCGCGTTCGGGCGCGCCTCATCGCCGAAGCGGCCAATGGGCCGACGACACCGGACGCCGATGACATCCTCTTCGAGCGCGGGATCATGGTCATCCCGGACATCCTGGCCAATGCCGGTGGCGTCTCGGTCTCCTACTTCGAATGGGTTCAGGATCAATACGGCTTCTTCTGGCCGGAAGACGAGGTCCGGCGCCACCTGGAGCGCATCATGACCAGCGCCTTTCACGAAGTCCGAGCGACGGCCGAGCGCTACCGCGTTGACCTGCGCCGCGGGGCGTACATTCTGGCCATCGGGCGCGTGGCTGAAGCCACGCGCGTTCGGGGGATTTTCCCATAAGGCGCGCGTCCTCTCTAGAGGCGAGGGCTGTCTTCCCGCCCTGGAGAATCGGCTGGTTGACAGCACAAGAGGGGGAACGGTAGCATTTTGATTTTGGTGGAACTCGACCGCGCCGTCCTTCGTAAGAAGCGGTGGTCGAAGGGGGAGAGGAACCGATGGCATCGAGTCGAAAAAAGAAACTGATGATCGCTCTCATCCTCCTCGTGACTCTGGGGGCCGTCGTCGGCATCAGCGTCACCCGAGGTCGGACTGATGCGGTCGTCGTCCAGGTCGAGAGGGTGACGCGTCGGCCACTGTTGGAATCGAAGGTCACGGCCAACGGGGAAGTTCGCCCTCGCAATTTTGTGAACATGACCTCGGAGGTCCCCGGCCGCGTCATCGAGATCTACGTCAAGGAAGGAGACTGGGTGAAAGCGGGGACGCCGCTGCTGAAGATTGATCCGACGCAGATCTCCTCGGAGGCCGAGAGCAGTCAGGCGAATCTGCAGGCTGCGCGCGCCGAGGTGCAAAACGCGCAGGTGCAAGTGGATGCTGCCCGGAACAATGTCCTGAACGTCCAGGCGAGTCTGGCAGCGGCCAAATACGAGCTGGAGCGAGCCAAGGCCGATCTGACGTTCGCTGAGGAGGAATTTCGCCGCCGGGAGCAGCTGCTGGAGCAAGGCGTCATCTCGCGCGCCGAATATGATCGGGCGCGCGCCTCCTATCGCGGCGCGCAGGCTCTGGTCGAAGCTCAACAGCAGCGGGTGCAGCAACTGGAAGCGCAACTGCGCGACGCGCAAATTCGCGTCCGTCAGGCCCAGGCGCAACTGCGGAGTGCGCAGGCTCGCGTCGCCCAAATTCAAGCCAATTACAAGAGCGCGCTGGACCGCTTGGCGAAGACCATACAGAAGGCCCCCATTGACGGCGTCGTCGCGAATCTCCCTGTGCGCGTCGGCCAATACGTGCTCGCCAGCTTCAGCACGACGCCACTGCTGACGATCGCCGATATGTCGGAGATCAATGTCGAGGTTCAGGTGGATGAGACCGACATCGCCCGCGTGCGCGTCGGCCAGAAGGCGCGCATCCGCGTGGACGCGCTCGGGGATCAGGAGCTGGAGGGCGTCGTTTCCGAAGTCGGTCGTGCGGCCCTCGTTCGAGGGGGGCAGGCGCTGCCCGATCTCACCCCCACAGGGCAGGAGGCCAAGGATTTCAAGGTGGTCATCAAGCTGATCAATCTGACGCCGGAGGCCCATGATCGGCTGCGCCCAGGCATGTCGGCGACGGCCACCATCACGACCGATATGCGCGAGAACGTCATCGCCGTTCCGGCGGCCGCTCTCGTCGAGCGGGATGCGGAGGAAGTGGGTGAGCCCATCGCCTCCGCGAACGGGCAGAAGAAGCGCCTCCAAGGCGTCTTCATCGTGCAGGACGGCCGCGCCATCTTCCGCCCCGTTGAGACGGGAATCTCCGGGGAGATGGAGATCGAGATCGTGAGCGGTCTGGAAGAAGGAATGGAAGTGATCGTCGGCCCGTATCGCGAACTGCGCACGTTGAAGCACAACGCGATCGTCAAGAAAGAGTACGTGCAGAGCCGGTAATCACGCCTCTTGCAGCGAGGGAGCGCCATGAGCCGATCCAGCGCGATGCCGGACGTGGAGCAAGAGGTCACGACCGTCGCCGGACGCCCATCCTCGGCCGACGGGCTGATCCGCATGGAGAACGTTTGGCGCACGTACAAGATGGGGCAGGAGGAGGTCCATGCCCTGCGGGGGATCACCCTGACCATTCACCCCAACGAATACGTGGCGATTATCGGGCCTTCCGGGTCCGGGAAGTCCACGCTGATGAACATCATCGGGTGCTTGGATACGCCGACGGCCGGTCGCTACTGGCTCAACGGCCGACTCGTCACGGAAATGGACGATGACGAACTGGCCTATATTCGCAATCGGGAGATCGGATTCGTCTTCCAACTCTTCAACCTCCTGCCTCGCGCGACGGCGTTGCACAACGTCGAACTGCCTCTGATTTATGCGGGCGTTCCGGCCAAGGAGCGATTGGAGCGCGCACGGCAGGCCCTGGAGATGGTGGATCTCGGCGATCGGATGCATCATCGGCCGAACGAACTCTCGGGCGGGCAGCGCCAGCGCGTCGCCATCGCCCGCGCCCTCGTGAATCGTCCCTCGATCCTGCTGGCCGACGAGCCGACGGGCGCCCTCGACTCAAAGACCGGAGCCGAGATCATGGCGCTCTTCGATCGCCTCCACGCTCAAGGGAATACGATCATCATCGTCACCCACGAGCCGGAAGTGGCTGCCCACGCACACCGCATCATTCACATTCGTGATGGGCGCATCGAGCGCGAGGAACGACGCTGATGCGCTCGCGCCTCAACCCACCGTCTCGGAGAGAAGCGCAGCGTGATCCCCGAAGCCGGAGAGGCGAGACCCGAAGCCGAGCGCAAAGCGATAGCCACCCCCAGCGATGCCGGAGCCTGAGGAAGAACGCGCGCCGTCGCCTCCTCGTTGACGTGGCGTTCTGGCCCCTGATCTGAACAGCCATTCGCGCGCCAGTTGGAGCCGTTTTCACTGAGCCCCGGCCACTCCAGGTGGAGTGGTGCGAGAGCCCGATGGTATAGTAACATATCGAGCTTCGCGTGAGGCGAACCACTTGGAAACGCTCATGAGGCGTCGAATTCCGATGCGCCGGTCCGAACATGATGCGCGGGAGGGAGTCGATGAGAAGGTTCAAGCGCGCATGGTTCATCGGGCTTATCTGCGTTCTGCTCGATCCGACTTGGCCGCTCTCGCATACTGCCCCCTCTGCTTCTGTGGACGAGGATGCCGCGTATGCGCTGACCGCCCGTCTCGAGCGTCAAGCCGCTCGCCGCTCTCGCGCGAGCGCACGTCAACGTGCTCGCCGAAGAGCCACACGGCGAGCGGCTGCGGCTCGCCGCCTGGCACGCTTAGAGGCGTCGGTTCGCCGCGCGAGTCAGGTGGCACTTCAACGCGATGACCTCCGAGGCGAAGATCCGGAAGTCCGACAGGCCGTCCTCGCCGCGCTGCGCCACCACGCCGGAACCGTGGTCGTCATGGACCCGTATTCCGGGCGCGTCTACAGCATCGTCAATCAAGAATGGGCGCTACGAAAGGGTTTCAAACCTTGCTCGACGATCAAGCTCCTGGTCGGATTGGCCGGATTGGAAGAGGGCATCATTGACGCGAAAGCTCCACTCCCCTTGGGGGGTGGGTCCATCGCCATGAATCTGATCGAGGCGCTCGCTTACTCGAACAATCAATACTTCGAGATCATCGGGGAGCGATTGGGACGAGCAACCCTCCTGCGCTACGCGCGGGAGTGGGGGCTCGGCCAACCGACCGGAATCAATCTCCCGCGCGAGAGCGCGGGTCGGCTTCCGAGCGAGCAGCCTCCCCGACCGAGGCGGCGGCGATCCACTCCCACTCCGGCCGTCGGGCGCATGGCCAGTCATGGCGATGGCTTCGCCATAACGGCTCTGCAATTAGCTGTTCTCACTTCTGCCATTATCAACGGAGGAACGCTCTACCGCCCGCAGATCGTGCGGAGCGAAGCGGAAGCCAGCCGCCTGATTCCGATCCCGCGCCGCCATCTGGATCTTCCGCCCGAGCACCGTGAGAGTCTCATCGCGGGCATGATCGCAGCTGTCGAATACGGGACGGCGAAGCTCGCATATGTTCCCGGCATCACCTTCGCCGGGAAGACGGGCAGTTGTCGTGGGGATTCTCTCTGGCTCGGTTTGTTCACCTCATTCGCCCCCGTGTCCGATCCTCGCCTGGTCGTCACCGTGATCGTTCAGGGGCGGCATGAGCGGGGCTTGACGGCCGCATCTATTGCCGGCCAGATTTATCAACGCCTGGCGCATCGCCTGATCTCGCCCCCGACCGCCGGGCCCTCGCAAGAGCGGACGCTGGAGCGCGAATCGCTCACTCCTGAAGGGCCCGAAAATACGCCCCCGGTCGGTGACGCTGTGGAGAGATCGAGATATGGCTCGCGCGAAACGCACCAGTGTGAGGAGGAGGCGAATCGCGCGTCGTCAGTTCGAGAATCTCACGAAGAGGGAGGAGACGTATGAAAGCCGTTCGATTCCACGAACACGGAGGGGTTGATGTGCTGCGATACGAAGATGTCCCGGAACCGAAGATCGGGCCGACGGAGGTGCTCGTCCGCGTGCGCGCCTGCGCGCTCAACCATCTCGACCTCTGGTTGCGACGAGGCCTGCCGGGCCGCTCAATCCCGCTCCCGCGTATCGTGGGTAGCGACATTGCCGGTGAAGTCGCCGAAGTCGGCTCCGCCGTCACGCGCGTGAAGGTGGGCGAGCGCGTCCTCATCTCGCCCGGTCTCAGTTGTGGCCAATGTCCGGCCTGTCTCAACGGTCGAGATAATCTCTGCCGCGAGTATGAGGTCATCGGTTCCTATCGCTCCGATGGGGGGTACGCGGAATATGTCAAGGTGCCGGAGGTCAACGCCGTGCCCATTCCCGATCACATCAGTTTTGAGGAAGCTGCGGCCTTCCCCCTGGTCTTCCTCACGGCCTGGCATATGCTCGTGACCCGCGCGGGCGTGCGGCCGGGCGAGACTGTTCTCGTCATCGCCGCGGGCAGCGGGGTCGGCATGGCGGCCATCCAAATCGCCAAGCTCTTCGGCGCGCGCGTGTTGGCCACGGCCGGGACCGATGCGAAGCTCCAAAAAGCGAAGGAGCTGGGTGCCGACGAGGTCATCAATCATTCTACTCAAGACCTGCTCCAGGAGGTGAAGCGCCTGACCGACCGACAGGGCGTGGACATCGTCATCGAGCACGTGGGCACAGCCGTTTTCGAGAAGTGCCTCCTCAGCCTCACTCCGGGAGGACGGCTCGTGACCTGCGGCGTCACCAGCGGCTACGAGACACGCCTGGACATTCGTTACCTCTTCAGTCGCCAATTGAGCTTGCTCGGATCGTTCATGGGCAGCAAAGGAGAGCTGCTCGAAGCCTTCACGTTCTTCGTGCACGGTCGCCTCAAGCCCGTCATTGATCGCACCTTCCCCCTCAGGGAAGCCGCTGCTGCCCAACGCCTCATGGAGGAACGCGCGCACTTCGGGAAGATCGTGCTCTTGCCCTAGAGCGAGGGGCTCTCCTTGTGTTCGCGGAGAGCCTCTCGTGTGATCATCCCCGTCGAATCGCGTCTTGCTCGCGGGACGAATCGCTTCTTTCGGCTATTCCTCGAGTAGCACTCCCTGGCGCCCGGTGGTATAATTTTGCCTTATGCTGCGCTAAATGGACCTAATTCGAAGGAGGGAGCCTTGTACATCGAATTGACCGAAGAGCAGCAGCAGGTCCGACACGCGATCCGCGAGTTCGCCGAGGCTGAGATCGCCCCTCATGTGCGGGAATGGGATGAGGCCGAGCACTTCCCCCGCGAGCTGATGCCCAAGCTCGGCGAACTGGGGGTGCTCGGAGCCATCTTCCCGGAAGAGTATGGAGGGGCCGCGCTGACGTCCCTGGAATACGCCATCATCATTGAGGAATTGGCGCGCGTGGATCCGGCCATTGCGCTCACTGTCGCCGCGCACACGGGTCTGTGCGCCAGTCATATTTTCCTGGCGGGCACCTCCGAGCAGAAGCGGAAATATCTCCCGCCTCTTGTGCGCGGCGAGAAGCTGGGCGCGTGGGGACTGACCGAGGCGACCAGCGGCAGCGATGCCGCGCACATGCGCACGACGGCGGTGAAGCGAGATGGATTCTGGGTCCTCACCGGTGCGAAGAACTTCACCACCAACGGCTCGTGCGCCGATCTCTACGTTCTCTTCGCCGTCACCGATCGCGCGCGGGAGAAGAAGGGCGTTTCGGCCTTCATCGTGGAGCGCGGCACGCCCGGTCTTCGCCCCGGACGCAAGGAGAAGAAGCTCGGCATGCGCGCCAGCGACACGGCGCAGGTGCTCTTGGAAGAATGCCCCGTTCCCGAGGAGAACCTCCTCGGGGAACTGCACATGGGATTCGTGGATGCCTTGCGCGTACTCGATGGAGGGCGGATCACCATCGCCGCTCTCGCCGTTGGCCTCGCGCAAGGGGCCTACGAGGCCGCCCTTCGATATGCGCGAGAGCGCTGGGCATTTGGCAAGCCCATCGCCGAATTTCAGGCGATCCAGTTCAAGCTCGCCGATATGGCGACGGCGATCGAGGCCGCGCGCCTGCTCACCTACCACGCGGCCGAACGGAAGGCGCGCGGACATCGCGTCACCCGGGAAGCTTCGATGGCCAAGCTCTTCGCCTCGGAGATGGCCGTCCGCGTCTGCGAGGAGGCGATTCAGATCTTCGGGGGATACGGCTACATCCGGGAGTATCCGGTGGAGAAATTCTGGCGGGATGCGAAACTGCTGACCATCGGCGAAGGGACAAGCGAGATTCAACGCCTCATCATCGCGCGCGAGATTCTGCGCAGTGCTTGAGCAGCATCCTCACGAACAGGGCGGGGGTCGAAAGCCCCCCCGCCCCTATTCACTAACCTCATTCACCAGACGATCGAGAAGCGCCCGCTCACGGCCTGCGCCGTCCGACCACAGGTATCACGCGCAGTCACGCGGATGCGCCCATTCAACGTTCGGATGCCCCGCGGGACCGTCCAGACGAATTGCGACGCGCTCCCGGATAGACTCGCTACCAGCTCCCATGTCGCGCCATCGTCGCGCGACAGCTCGATGACATGAGCCGCGAGCTGCACATCGTCGGAAGAAGTCCAGGAGATCACCACGCGCTCACCGCCCACGAAGGCCGATCCCGTCCCCACGGTCAACCCGCTGATGGTCGGGCTCACGCCGTCAATGGCGAAGAGCTCATCGCTCATGTCCAGCGTGACGTTGCCCGCGTAATCTCTCACCCTCACGGCGATGAGCGCTTGCGTCGTGGACAATCCGGCGCGGATGTTCCAGTCGAAGGACTGCGCTGTCCCCGGCAGCCGCTCCACGATCGGATTGAACCTCGCCCCGCCATTGGTCGAGAGCAAGATATCCTGGAACTGAACGGCCGTGTTGTCCGCCACCTCCCAGAGGATTCGGAAGGGCGTCCCGGCGCACACGATCTCCCCGCCATTGGGACTGAGCACGCGCACAAATGGCGGCTCATTCTCCACGGGCAGGACAGAGAAGTCCGCATCGCTCGCATCCTGACTCACCTTTCCGGCGACGTCCTGGACGATGACGCGGATGCGCCCATTCTGCGTGACGAGCGTCAGCGGCACCTTCCACCGGAAGACCTGCGGATCATCCCCCTCCAACGTCACAATGTCCGTGTACGTCCGCCCCCCATCCGTCGACAACTGTACCACCTGCTGCACAAGGCGCGTGTCGTCCGACGCCCGCCACTGAATTTCGAAAACATCACCTCCTCGGAAGACTTCGCGCCCATTCGGCGACACCACCCGCACCACTGGCGCCTGCGAATCAATGATGAAGTCCCCATCGCTTTGGTCGAACGCTCGGCGTCCTTGCACGTTCTGCACTGTCACGCGAATGCGTCCGCGCATGGTCGAGACCGTCGCTGGGACCGTCCACTCGAAGGCGCGAACGTCGGCCGCCAATCCCGCGGCGACCACGATCGGGAATGTCGCCCCCCCATCGAGCGAGAGGGCGATCTCCTGCGCGACGACACCGCCTCCGGCTTCCCACTGAATGGTGAACGTGGTCCCGCCGAGCAGGATCTCACCGCCATTTGGCCGAAGGACGCGCACGCTGAGCACGCCTTCGCCGATGATGAAGTTCTCGGCGAACTCCGAGGTATCATCGCGAAAATCGGTGGCCGTGCACGTGATCGGCTCACCGCGCGATCGGCCCGAGAGCGTGAGAGAGAAATCCCCGCGATTGTCGGCGCGCGTGCTGCCGAGAAAAACTCTCCCCTCACCGCGACCCGAAGGATCGGGATCAGCTAAATAGACCTCGATGACGGCTCCCGCGGGAGCAGGCGCCGGGAACGTCCCTCTCACCGTCACCGTGCCATCACCGTTCTCCGTGACCGCTGTGATCTGAGGGACGATCCCTTGTCCCCCTCGGTCAATGCCCAAGCCCTCATTCTGGAAGAAGGAATTTTGGGAGAGGCGATTGCCGCTTCCCGAACCGAGGATGCGCACGCCAGCCCCGCGATTATAGGCGATCACGTTTCGAAGCACGGCATTTCGAGATGCCGAGCCTTCCGTGGAGAGGATCAACACGCCACTCCCACCGTTAGGCAACGGGATCGTGCCTCCCGCATCCACCCCGATGACGTTCCCCACGAGGCGAGTATCCACGGCGTTGAGCAGCCGCACCCCCTCGCCGGCATTACCCCCGATGACGTTGCGCGCGATGCTGTCATCGCCTCCGATCTGATGATTCCCTCCACCATTGACCGTGATCCCATCCCCGCCATTGCCGAGCGCCGCCCGCCCGGTCGCGTTCACGCCGATGCGATTCCCGAAGATCTGCGCCCCCAGCGAACTCGGCGCGATGAAGATCCCGCTCCCGCGATTTCCGGAGATGACGTTGCCCGCCCCTTCGACGATGCCGCCAATGAGATTGTTCGGCGAGTTGAGATCCACCTGAATGCCCGCCCCGCCGTTGCCGAGCGCTTGACGCCCCTCGGCGTCCACACCGATGTAGTTCCCCTGAACCTTATTGGCCGAGCTGCGGAGGAGCATCACCCCATGCCCATCGTTCCCGGCGATCACATTTCGCGCCGAGGAGGAGACGCCGCCGATCTGCGCGTTGATGACCTCCACCAGAGAGATCCCGTCTCCGCCGTTCTTCACGGCCGATGCGCCGCGCGCCTCCACACCGATGAAGTTCCCCTGAATGCGCAGCCCCGTGCTCCCGCGCGCCTGGAGGCCATGACGGAGATTCCCCGAGATCACGTTCCCAGCTCCGCTCGCCGTTCCGCCCACGGTCACATTATCGGCTCCGGCAATGAAGATGCCACTGCCGCCATTGGGCAGAGGCGTCCGCCCATCAGCAGCGACGCCGATGTAGTTCCCCACGATTTGTGTATTCCGAGCGAGTCCCCGCACTTCGATCCCATCGCCGCCATTGCCGGAGATGACGTTCCGATCGGCTGCCGCCGTTCCCCCAATGAGCGTATTGCTCACACCATCGCCGAAGAGCTGAACACCGGCCAGCCCGTTGCCCCACGCCTGTTGTCCAGAGGCATCCGTGCCGATGTAACAGCCGGCGATGATGTTCCCCGTGACCGGTGCATCACTGCCGACGATCCGCACCCCATGACCACCGAATCGGCTGATGACCAATCCGCGCACGACGTTCAGGCTCGACGCGATCGTCAGCCCATCCACACTCCCCGCTTCTGAGCCGTCCAGCACAATGAGTGGTGTGCCCGCGAATCCTCGTTGCATCGTCCCATCAATGGTCGTACCGCCATCAGTGAGCGGTGGAAGAGGACCACGCTGCGCGCTCACGCGGATGACGAAGACCCCTCCGGATTTCTCCGCCTCCGGCAGATCGAAGCCGATCACGTCCGGAGCATTCCCTCGTCCCGATGGGACGTCTGAATTCGGCGGATTCCCATTGGCCGCCAGGATCGCCTCGCGCAAGCTCACGCGCCCATCTTGTCGGACCTCATCGGCGGTCGTCGTGACGACGATCGTCGGCGGCGCATTGAGGGCGATGGCGACGGTCGCCCCGCTCTGTTTGGCGACGACCAGGTCATCAAGCGCCACGTGGCGGAATCGCCCGGCTACAATCGCGACCGGGGGACCATCCACATCATAGCTCACGGAACGATCGAAGGCTCCGCGAGCGTTCCCCAACAAGATCACGATGCGATTGCTCCCGCGATCAACGACGGCCAGATCGGGATACCCATCGTTATTCAGATTCGCGATCGCGAGTTGCACGGGCCACGTCCCCGCGTGAAAGCTCACGGGAGAGGAGAAGGATCGGTCTCCTGCTCCGCGCAGCACGAAGACGCTGCCGCCGGCGGCATCCGTCACCGCGATGTCCATCCGCGCATCCTGATCGAAGTCACCCACAGTCAAACCTTCCGGAGCAACGCCGACCGGCAGAAGCTGCGGATAGGCGAACTTCCCCTCGCCCATCCCGTAGAGGACAGCCACCCCAGGCGTCTCCCCGCGATAGAGCACGATCGCGTCCAATCGCCCATCAGCATCCATGTCCGCAACCCGAATATCCCCCAGCGCGAAGACCGAGCCGTCTGCACTCAGCGAGAAGAACCGCGAGGGCTGGAATCCCCCTCGCCCATCATTGAGCAGCAGGCCCAAGAAAGGAGCATCTGAAGAAGAGACCAAAAGGTCCGGCACTCCGTCACCATTGAAATCCCCTGAAGCGAGCCCACTCACCGCCAGACCAAGACGCACGTCTTCCGCCCATTGGAACGTCCCGCGGCCCGTCCCCAGATAGATCGAGACCTCCAACTGATCCGTATATCCGACGGCGACATCCGGGAGACCATCCTGGTTGAAATCCTCGACCAGTAGCGCCGACGGCTCTTGTCCGGTCAGCGGGATCCGCAGTGGCGTCGTGAAGTCCCCTTGCCCGTTCCCCAACCGAAGCACCAACTCTCCTCCACCCACGCGGGCATAGCTGATGAGCAGGTCCTGAAAGCCATCGCCATTGAAGTCACCACGAGCCAGTCTGGTCGGCCATGATGCCCCGAAGCGTCCCCCTCCGCCCGGAGGATCCTCGGGAAGATTCCGCCCGTTCTGTACCGTCAACTCCGGTCCCCCGCGCCCTTGAGCGAGGATACCGATGTGACTCGGCCATCTCTCCCGAGATTGGGACGACGCCCCAATGTGGTGGACGATGAGAGCGGAGAAGATCGCAAACAGGGCGAGAATCACGACGCCGAGGGATCGAACCCGCCACGAGCCGACCGCGCGCATGTTTCCTCCCTCCTCATCCGATTTGAAACCCCACGCAATGCGGCTCTGATTCTAAAGATGGCCTGCACCTCTGTCAAGCTCTGGCTTGTATCGTGGGACTCCAAACGTAGGAGGGGGCTTTTGAAGCGGAGAGCATCAGGCCCATAGAGAAAAAAG
Organism: bacterium; assembly: GCA_041640655.1. Taxonomy (GTDB): domain Bacteria; phylum Acidobacteriota; class Blastocatellia; order HR10; family HR10; genus HR10. The sequence continues at coordinate 90,880 of JBEPZV010000005.1, read as the reverse complement.
CCGGGTCCGGCCAGCTCGGGCGAACCGGCACAGGGACCCGGCGTCTGACATGCGATTATTCTTGACCGCCCTCGAACTCGAGCGCCTCAAGCTGCCCGGCGAAGGTCAGCCGCGTGAGGACGGGTTGTGGCCCCGTCCGCCGATACGTGATCGAATCTGTCGTCGCCTTCTGCGTCAAGCGCACAAGCTTATACGGCACCTGCGCGACTGTCTTTCCCCCTCGCATGAACGTCGCCTGTCCCTCCACACCCGGTTGATAGACGACCGTGTACGTCCCCTTCTTGAGCAGCTGACCGCCGACGAGGACATCCTCCGTGAACGTGACCTGACGACGCTGCTCTTTCTGGGCAGCCCAGGCGACTGCTCCGAGGGCGATCATGATGATCGCCAAAAGGCTCAGCGCTCGTCTCATCATCGTCCCACCTCCTCTTCACAAGAGTCGCCGTTGTTCGGCCAACGGGTCATGAAGCAAATCCCGTACCGGATGGAGCTTCTCGCCCTCCGTTCCAAAACGACGTTGCCTTCGAGACGTTTCGTCCACCTCATGGGGAGCCAAGCCCCCGCGTCCTCCGGTGCTGTGGCGAACCTGCGAGTCCCTTTGTGGCGAAGATGTCACGCTTCGAGGGAGTGCAGGGCTTCCTCGTAGAGCTCCGACCAGTAGGACATGCGTTCGACTACGCGCAACTGTCGGTACAGGTCGGGATTTTCGAGCAAGCGGGCAGCTCCGAGGACTACCGCCTCGATGGGGCGTTCGGCGCGAATGACGGTCAATTGCAACTGGTCGCTGAGCCACTGATCCAGCCCGTGCAGGAGCGATCCCCCTCCACTCAACACGATCCCGCTCTGACACACATCGTGCGCCGCGTCCGGCGGCGCTTGTTCCAGGACCCGTTGAATGCCATCCCGGATGACGCGCAGAACCGGCTCGAGCGCGTGAGCGACCTCATGACTCTGAAGCGGAACGCCTTCGGCCCCCCCTCCCAAGACCGACTTCCCATAGACCGTGACCGCGCGACCGTTTCCTTCGGGCAGAGCCGAACCGATCTCGATCTTGACCCACTCGGCCGTCCGCTCGCCGATCACGAGATCGTAATGCTTCTGCATGTACTCGCGGATCGCGTCGGTCATATCATTTCCGGCGACCTGAAGAGTCTCAGAAGCGATCAGGCCATGCCGGGAAACGATACTGATCGTCGTCGTTCCTCCCCCGATGTCCACGATCATGCGCGCTGATCCATCGGGAGCGATCGCATCGGCGCCGAAAGCAGCCGCCAACCCCTCCTCGACCAGATCCACACGATGGGCGCCGGCCTCGCGCGCGGCTTCGATCAAGGCATTGCGCTCAGCATCGGTGGCCGATCCGGGGATCGTCGCCATCAGGTGAATCCGACGGAGGCGGTTCCGGCAAATGGGCTCCAGGAAGTGCTTCAGCATGCGTTCGGCCAAATCCAGATCGGCGATCGTTCCATGACGCAGCGGGCGATGGATCTCCACGTCGTAGGGCTCTCGTCCGAGCATCTCCAAGGCGTTGTGCCCGATGGCGATGATCTCCCCGGTGAAACGATTCACGGCGACGGCCGAAGGTTCATGCAGCACCAGACCCCGTCGCGAGGAGTAGATGAGGGTCGTGACCGTCCCCAGATCCACGGCCACGCGGTCCACAAAGAGGCGGCGGAAGACACCCATAGTCGCTTTCCTCCCGAGTCCCCTCGCGAGGACCCTACCGACACTTAGATGCAAGCGGTGTGCCAAAGGCCGCCTCCAACCTCCGCTGGCGAATGGTCCTCGAGCCTCCAGGAGAACGCGCGCGAAGGCGACCTCCGCCTCCCAGTAGCGGCGTGGCGAGTTGGTGCTTCACGTCCCGACCACATCGCCACAGGAGACACCTCACGGGGAAGGAGCGGCCTCGTGAAATCTCACCGGGGCCTCCCTTCGTCCACACCGGGAGAAGGCTTGCTTGACGGCACGCCGTTTGCTTAGCTTCATGGCGGAAGCCCTCACGAAGTGCCACGCATTTCGTGAGCGAGCGGAGCGAGGTTTCACAAGGGGAGGGTGAGAATTTCATGAAGGAGGCTGATGCGATGATGCGCATTCGACGCGGTGACCCATTCCGCGAGCTGATGAATCTGCAAGAGGAGATCAATCGGCTCTTCCGCGAAGTCTTCCGCACGCGCCCGGAGGAAGAGGTGGCCGGAGGATGGACCCCGGCCGTGGACATCTACGAGAATACCGAGGGCATGGAGCTGCTGTTCGATCTGCCGGGCATCAACAAGGATGAGGTTCAGGTGAGCGTGGAGAAGAATGTCCTGACCGTGAGCGGAGAACGTCGTTTGGAGCATGAAGATCGGCCCGAGAGCTACCATCGCGTGGAACGCCCCTATGGGCGCTTCAGTCGCAGCTTCACGCTCTCGCCCAACATGGATCTCGAGAACATCAGCGCCGAATATCGCGATGGTGTGCTGCGGATCGTGATCCCCAAGAAGCCGGAAGCCAAGCCGCGACAGGTGGAGATCAAAGTGCGGTGAGCGGGCCGAATGCCTCGGTCCGAGATCTCGACATCGGGAGAAGCGCTCATGATCGAGCGAGAGGAGAGGCCTTCGGCGGAGCGCCAATGGGAACTCGCCCCGAGGCATCCCGAGGAATCCGCGCACGGCTCCTCGGCGTTGGCGCACCTGACGGCCGAGGTCGAACAGCTGCGAAGAGAACTGGCGGCCGAGCACCGGCGCTATTTGCGGGCACTGGCCGACTTCGACAACTATCGCAAGCGCATCGAGCGCGAGTTGAGCGAGCGCGTGCGCGAGGGGGTGCGCAAGGTCCTGCTGGAGGTCTTGCAGGTGTTGGACGCCTTCGAGCAAGTCCTGGGCTTGCAGCGGGAGCGCGCGCGAACGGAGCCGATGGAGTCGGCGACCGACGAAGCGCTGCACCTCATTCATCGTCAGCTCGTGCGCCTGCTGGACGCCTGCGGCGTTCGCCCCTATGAGAGCCTCGGCCGAAAGTTCGATCCCGCGCTGCATGAGGCGGTGGAAGCCATCCCCAGTCGCGAGCACGAGGAGCAGACGATCGTGCGCGAAGTCCGAAAGGGGTATCGGTGGGGGGATCACATCCTGCGTCCGGCGCGCGTCGTCGTGACGGTCGCCGACACCGCAGCGCGCGAGCGCGCCGAATCGGCCGACTCGCCGTGAGCGCGCGGGATCACCACAGGCGCCACCGAACTCAGAACATGCGCGCATCGAACGGCTCCGGGAGCAAGTCCCGAAGCGGTCGCGCGCGCATCTGGCCCTTGAGGTTGGCCGAGATGACGATGAGATCCGGCGCGAACTCCCACAGCACCTGGCGACAGGCGCCGCAGGGGAAGACCAGGGCCTCCGCATTGGCGACGACGGCGAGGCGGTGAAACGCGCGCGCGCCTTCGGAGATCGCTTTGAAGAGCGCGACGCGCTCGGCGCATATGGTCAATCCGTAGCTCGCGTTCTCAATGTTGCATCCGGTGAAGACGCGCCCATCGGCCGTGAGCACGGCTGCGCCCACGGCGAATTCCGAATACGGCGCATAGGCGAGGGCGCGCGCGGCCGTCGCGCGCTCGATCAATTCGGCATCCGTCATCGTGCGGCTCCCTCCGCTCGCTCGACCTCGGCTAAATACGCCTTAATCTTCTCAATGATGAGGTCAATGCCCACCACGTTATACCCCCCCTCGGGGATGATGATGTCCGCATACCGCTTGCTCGGCTCGACGAATTCCAGATGCATCGGGCGCACGGTCTCCAGATACTGCGCGATCACGGATTCGACCGTCCGGCCGCGCTCGGAGACGTCGCGAATGAGACGACGAATGAAGCGAATGTCGTCGGCCGTGTCCACGAAGATCTTCAAATCCATGAGCGCGCGCAGCCGCGGATTCTCGAAGACGAGGATGCCCTCGACGAGGATGATCGGTCGAGGCTCCACGTGCCGGGTCTCCGGTCGGCGTGTGTGCGTCGTGAAATCGTAGACCGGCTGCTCGATGGCCCGCCCCGCCCGCAACTCCTCGATGTGCTGGATGAGCAGGTCCGTGTCGATGGCATCGGGATGATCGAAATTGCGCGTATGACGCACCTCCAGAGGCACATGGCTCAAGTCCTTGTAGTATGCATCCTGCTGGAGATAGACGACGCGATCCGCGCCGACGGCCTCCAGGATCTTCTGGGCGACGGTCGTCTTGCCCGATCCGGTCCCCCCACAAATGCCGATGATCATGACGCGCGATGGTGGACGGCGGACGTCGGTCATACGGGTCCTTCTCCGCTACTCTCTGAAATGCCGTGGGCGCGCACGCGCGGGATGAGCCGAGCGAGCCATTCGGCGAGGAGCTCTGCTGCGCGCGCCGCGGCCTCCAGCACCTCCTCGTGACGGAGCGGGCGGTCGGCAATGCCGGCAGCCATATTGGCGATCACGGAGATACCGAGTACCTCCATCCCCATGTGCCGCGCTACGATCGCCTCGGGGACGGTGGACATCCCGACCGCATCCGCTCCCAGCTGTCGCAGCATACGGACTTCGGCCGGCGTCTCATAGCTCGGCCCGCTCACGGCCGCATAGACCCCCTCCTCCGGCGTCAGGCCCATCTCGCGCGCCACCTCACGCGCAAGCGCTCGAAGCCGTGGGGAATAGACGGCGGTCATATCGGGGAACCGCGGCCCGAAGCGTTCCTCGTTCGGCCCGCGCAGCGGATTCACCCCCATCAGGTTGAGATGATCGGCGATGAGCATGAGCGAGCCGGGGCGCAGTCGAAGATTGATCCCCCCGGCCGCGTTCGTCACAATCAGCTCTCGCACGCCGAGCGCGCCGAGCACGCGAACGGGGAACGTCACCTCCTCCATCGAGTATCCCTCGTAGTAGTGAAACCGCCCTTGCAAGACGGCGACCGCCGTTGTGCCCAACCGACCGAGCCAGAGGCGCCCGGGATGTCCCGCGACCGTGACCGGCGGGAAATGCGGGATCTCTGCATACGCAAGCACGAGGACGTCGGCGAGCTTTTCCGCGACAGCGCCCAGTCCCGAACCCAGCACCAGACCGACCTCTGGCGAGACGGTGCTTCGAGCTCGAATGAAGCGCACCGCCTCCTGAACGCGTTCGTAGAGCGATGGCGTCATCCTCCCCTCTTGAATGCTTCTGCGTTCTCTCTCGCTGCTCATGCTAGATGATCGCGGCCCACTCGGTCAACTGATCAACCCGGCGATCGTCCCCGTCAGGCACGTCGTCAGGAAGCCGCCGATCATCGCCCGGAGGCCCAGCTCGGCGAGATCGCCCCGCCGATTGGGCGCGATCCCTCCGATCCCGCCGATCTGGATGCCGATAGAGGCGAAATTCGCGAATCCGCAGAGAGCGTAGGTGGCGATCATCACCGAACGCGGATGCAGCTCCGACTGAATGCGCGCCAACTCCGTATAGGCGACGAACTCGTTGAGGATGAGCTTCTGCCCGAGCAGATTCCCCACCTCCGTGATGTCTGCCATGGGCACGCCCATGACCAGCGCCAATGGGGCGAAGATCCGCCCGAGGATCCATTGCAGATTCGGTGGAATGACGCTCACCCGAGCGTGCAGAAATCCAAGGATCGCGTTCACCAGGGCGATCAAGGCGATGAAAGCGATGAGCATGGCGGCGACATTGATGGCCAAGCGCGCGCCGTCACTGGCTCCCCGCGCGGCAGCCTCAATGACGTTGCGATCTTCGGTCTTCACTTCGATGCGCACCACGCCGCGCGTGAGCGGCTCCTCCTTCTCCGGGATCAAGATCTTCGCCATCATGATCGCCCCCGGCGCCGCCATAACGCTCCCCGTCAGCAGATAGACGGGATTGATCCCCATTCCGATGTACGCGGCCATGACGCCGCCGGCGATCGTCGCCATCCCCCCGAGCATCAGGCATAACAGCTCCGAACGCGTCATCGAAGGGACATACGGCGCGATGATCAACGGCGCCTCCGTCTGCCCCATGAAGACGTTGGCGGCGGCGGCCAAGCTCTCGGCCCCGCTCACCTTCATCGTCCAGGTCATGAACCTAGCCATACCGAGCACGATCCGCTGCATGATGCCGAGATAGTAGAGGATCGAGAAGAACGACGAGACGAAGATGATCGTCGGCAGCACGCGAAAGGCGAAGATGACGCCCAGACTCTCCCCGGCCAAGGGTCCGAAGACGAACGTCGCGCCTTCGACGGCGAAGGCCAGAAGCCGCCGGATCAGATCGCCGAGCCGATCGAAGAACCATCGTCCCGGAGAGGTTCGGAGGATCAGCAGCGCCAGCGCGATTTGCAGCCCCATCCCCCAGAGGAGAATCCGCATGCTCACCTCGCGTGGGCTGTTCGAGAGGAGGAAGGCGATCCCCAGGATGACGAGGACACCGATCACGCCGAGCGCTCGCGTGGTCCAGGGAACGGCGGCCGCGCGCGCGCGATCGCGCAGATCACGCGATGACGGTTCGCTCGCGCTCACGGCTTGTGACGGCTCGCGCGAAGGCCACGCCCGCACGAGAGACGGCCTCGGGGACGGAAGCTCGCGTCCTGGCTCTCTCGCGGCGGTGAGGGCGAGCGCTCCTGCGGCGGTGAGCAACGTGATGAGGATGAGCCCTATCTTGAGCCGAAATATCCGATCGGTATGCATCCCCCCTCCTCAGATTGTGGAGGTCTCCCTCCAGATGGCGTCAGACTTGGGCGGGGTGAGAGGCCGGCGAGGTGAATCCTCATAAGACGGCTCTGATCAACGGATCGGAGGGCGGCGCGGAATCGTCCAGAACAAATGCGGCGCGAACATGTTCCAGAGCTCGGCGAAGCCGCTCCGGGTCGTTGTACAAGAGCGTGCAGAGCGCTTCGCCCCGCGCCACGCGCTCACCCACCTTCTTGTGAACGATGAGACCGACGGCATGATCAATGGGTGAGTGAAGGGTTTCGCGTCCGGCGCCCAGCAGCATCGTCGCCAGGCCGAGCCGCTCAGCATGGGCCTCGCTCACCACGCCCTCGGTCTCCGCGACATAGTCCCACCGGAATCGCGCCTGCGGCAAGCGCGCGTAATCGTCCACGACGCGCGGATCCCCGCCTTGGGCTTCAATGATCTGCCGGAATTTCTCCAAGGCGGCTCCGCTGTGGAGGAGGCGCTCGGCAGTCCGCCGCGCGCCATCCAAATCCGCGGCGCGATCGCCCACAACGAGCATGTGCGCGGCCAATTCCAGGGAGAGCGTGCGCAGGTCCTCCGGGCCCCGCCCCTTCAACGTCTCCAGGCTCTCGATCACCTCCAGGGCATTGCCGACGGCGCGCCCAAGCGGCTGGTTCATATCCGTCAGCAGTGCGCGCACGCGCTTGCCCAGGCGCCGCCCGACGTCCACCAGGCGCTCGGCCAGATCGCGCGCTTCCGCCTCGGTCTTCATGAACGCTCCCTTCCCCACTTTGACGTCGAGCACGAGCGCATCAATCCCCTCGGCGATCTTCTTGCTCATAATGCTGGCGACGATCAACGGGACGCAATCCACCGTCGCCGTGACATCGCGCAGGGCATAGAGCTTGCGATCGGCCGGGACGATCTCTTCGCTCTGTCCGACGAGCACGGCGCCCACGCGCTCGACCAACTGACGAATCGTCTCCAGAGGAAGCTGCACGCGAAATCCCGGGATGGATTCCAGCTTATCGAGGGTCCCGCCCGTATGCGCCAGGCCACGACCGGAGATCATCGGCACGCGCACACCGGCCGCGGCCACGATCGGCGTCAGCACGAGCGAGGTCTTATCGCCCACGCCGCCGGTGCTGTGCTTGTCCACTTTCGCTTCCGGCAGATGCGACAGATCCAGTGTCCGCCCCGAACGCACCATCTCTTCCGTCAGCGCCAGCGTCTCCTCCGGCGTCATGCCGCGCCACACGGTCGCCATCAAAAAGGCCGCCATCTGATAGTCGGGGATCTCCCCGCGCGTGTAGCCACGAATGAGGAACGCGATCTCCTCAGGCGTGAGCGCCTGTCCCTCCCGCTTCTTTCGGATGAGATCAACGGCGCGCATGGGCTCTCCTCACGTCTGGGCGCAGCGCAGCAGGCACACGGCATAGGCGGCGATGGCTTCCCCACGACCGATCGCCCCCACGCCCTCGTTGGTCTTCGCCTTGATGTTGACCCGATCCGGCGAGATGCGCAGCAGTTCGGCCACGCGCTCACGCATCGCCCCCAGCAGCGGGGCGAGTCGGGGCGCTTCGGCCACGATCGTCACATCTACGTTCTCGATCTCGAATCCGCGACGGGTGATCTCCGCGAGAACGGTCTCCAGGAGTCGCGCGCTGCTGATGCCTGCATAGCGCGGATCCGTGTCCGGAAAATGTCGTCCCAGATCGCCGAGCGCCGCGGCCCCCAGGAGCGCATCGCAGATGCTATGAAGGACGACGTCGGCATCGGAATGTCCCGCCAATCCCTTGGCGAATGGGACCTCGATCCCCCCGAGGACAAGCCGTCGTCCCTCGACCAGGCGATGGAGGTCGTATCCCATGCCCACGCGCTCGCTCATCTCCCCTCCTGCGCGCGCAGCAGCGCTTCGGCCATGAACAGGTCCTCAGGCCAAGTGATCTTCAGATTGCGCGCCGATCCCGCCACGATGAAGACCGGCCATCCGCAGCGTTCGACGAGTGCAGCGTCATCGGTCGCCACGATCCCCTCCCGCATGGCGCGCTCATACGCCTCCCGAAGGAGCGTCGCGCGGAACGCTTGCGGCGTTTGCGCCAGATAGAGGCGACGACGATCCAGGGTGCTGACGATGCGCTCGTCCTCAACCTCCTTGACCGTCTCAGCGAGAGGAACGGCCAAGATGGCCGCTCCACTGGTCCGCGCGCGCGCGATGACGCGCGCGATCTCCTCAGGCGTCACGAAGGGCCGAACGCCATCATGAACGAGGATGATGTCAGCGACGTCATGCGGGATCGCCCGCAAGGCGCGAAAGACCGAATGCGTCCGTTCTGGCCCGCCCGCGATCACGGCCTCGAGTTTCGTCACCGAAGCCGAGCCGAGCATCTCCTCGGCGCGCGAGCACAGCTCCTCCGGCACAACGACGAGCACCCGATGCACGTCCGCGCACGCCTCAAATGGTCGCAGCGCACGAAGCAGAATCGGCTCCCCCAGCAACGAGAGGAACGCCTTCGGGACCTCCGCGCCCATCCTCCGCCCTCGTCCCGCAGCGACGATGATGGCGACGGTGCTCTGACTCACACCCGCCCCGACCCCGCTTCGGAGACGCTCAGGGTTCCTCGGCCACATGCGAGGACCGCGAACCTCGCGTCGAACGCGCGTCCTCGACGTATCGCCCGAAGATCATCTTCCCCGCCGTCGTCTGCAAGACGCTGGTCACCGTCGCCTCGATGGTCTTGCCGATCATCTTGCGAGCGTTATCCACGACGACCATCGTCCCATCGTCCAGATACGCGACGCCCTGATTGGCCTCCTTCCCCTCCTTGAGGATGAAGACGCGCATCGTCTCGCCGGGCAAGACCACGGGCTTCAACGCATTGGCCAGCTCGTTGATGTTCAAGACCTCGACGCCTCGCAGTTGCGCCACCTTGTTGAGGTTGAAATCGTTGGTCACGATCTTGGCCCCCAACTGCTTGGCCAACTCGATGAGCTTCTGATCCACATCCCGAAGCTCGGGGAAATCAACCTCGGAGAATTGAACCGTGACCCCATGCTTGGTCTGCAACCGCTGCAAGATGTCCAATCCCCGCCGACCGCGATTGCGCTTGTGCGCATCCGGGGAATCGGCGATCTGTTGCAACTCCCGGAGGATGAAATTCGGGATCACGAGCACGCCCTCGAGGAATCCCGTCTCCACGATGTCCGCAATGCGCCCATCAATGATGACGCTCGTATCGAGGATCTTCACATTCCGCGAACTGCGCTCGCGCACGAACCCGCCCAGCGCCGAGAGATCGAGGAACTCCCCCTTGGCGGCGCCGACCATCAGGCCCACATACGCCATCAGCAGCAGCAACGCCAACGTCACGTAGGCGCGCACGTCCGAGGGCAAGGCGCCCTGAACGGTGATGAGGAAACCGATGAGCGTTGCGCCGATGATGCCGAGAATGGATCCCATGGCCGCTCCGATCAGCGTCTTCAACGAGGCCCGACGCACGCGCGTCTCGAAGAAGATGATGGCCAGCGCCAGGGCTCCGGCCACCCCCCCCGAGAGACGCGCGTCATGAGAGATGGGGCGAAGGAAGTACCCCGCCGCGATGAGCATCGCCGTGAAGATGATTCGAATCAAGAGGACATCCGTATTCACCCTCATTCTGCTCCCTCCAATCGCCATACCGTCAGGGCATGGCGATCCGAATGCGAGGGCGAGCGCTCGACGCCCCCTCGCTCATTCCGATACCACCAGCTCGAGAGCTTCGAAGATCGAGCGCACGCCGATGACCTCCAATGTGGCCGGAGCCTCCACGCTCCGGCGATTATTCTCCGGCAGGATGAGGCGGCGGAAGCCCATCTGAGCAGCCTCGCGGGCGCGCGCGGCGGCTGCGGAGACGGCCCGCACCTCTCCGGCCAATCCGACTTCTCCGAAGATGACCGTGTGCGCATCCAGCGCCACATTCCGGAAGCTGGAGGCGACGGCGGCGACGATGGCCAGATCCACAGCGGGCTCATCCACGGTGATCCCTCCGGCGACGTTGACGAAGACATCGCAGCCGACCAACTGAAATCCCGCGCGCCGTTCTAGCACGGCCAGCAGCAACGCCACTCGATACGGGTCTACGCCCTGCGTCATCCGCCGTCCCGCCCCATAGCCGCTCGGTCCCACCAGGGCTTGCAGCTCGATCAGAATCGGGCGCGTCCCCTCCAGGCAGGCCGAGACGACCGATCCCGAGACGCCCACCGGGCGCTCGCTCAGGAACATGGCCGAGGGATTGGCGACCGGAATCAATCCCTGCGACGTCATCTCGAAGACCCCCACCTCATTGGTCGCCCCATAGCGATTCTTCACGGCGCGGATCACCCGATGATTCTGATGGCGCTCCCCCTCGAAATAGAGCACCGCGTCCACGATATGCTCGAGTGCCTTCGGCCCGGCGATCAGGCCTTCCTTGGTCACGTGCCCGATCAGGAAGATGGGGATCTCGTAGCTCTTGGCCAGCAGGAGGAATCGCGTCGCGGCCTCGCGCACCTGCGTGAGGCTGCCCGGCACCGATTCGAGCGTCTCGGAGAAGATCGTCTGGATCGAGTCAATGACGGCCGCCGAAGGGCGCAACGTCTCGATCGCCTCGCACACCGATTCCAGGCAGGTCTCGGTCAGCACATACAGCGCTCGCGCCTCCAGCCCCAATCGCTCCCCCCGCATCTTGATCTGCCGCTCCGACTCTTCACCGGAGACATAGAGCACCGCTCCATACCGCCGCGTCAGCTGATCGGCGACCTGCAGCAGCAGGGTGCTCTTGCCGATCCCCGGATCGCCCCCCACGAGCACGACGCTTCCGGGGACGATCCCCCCTCCGAGCACGCGGTCGAATTCGGGGAGACCGCTGCTCCAGCGAACGTCCGCCTGCTGCGCGATCTCCACGTAGGATTTCGGCGTCGCACGACCCGCGCGCGCGAGACGATGCCGCTCCCCCTCTGACGACGGTTCGCGTTCTTCAACGAGCGAATGCCACTCCCCGCAGGTCGGACATCTCCCCAACCACTTGGGCGATTGGTATCCGCAGTGCTGGCAAACGTAAACGCTCTTTTGGCTCCTCGCCACGTTCCGTTCGTTGCTCCTTCGGCAGTCGGATCAGTATAATTGTGACCGTAATGTCGGTGAGTGTCAATCAACCGAGTCTTTGGCGCGCGAGCGTCACCCATGGGCTCCCGCTCTCGACCGCGTCAGCTCCTACGGATGAAGACTACATCCGCCTGGCCTTGGAGCTGGCGGCCTCGGCCAGAGGCGAAGTCAGCCCCAATCCCATGGTCGGCGCCCTCGTCGTCAAAGATGGGCGCATCGTCGGGCGCGGCGTCCATCGGTATGCCGGGGTCAAGCACGCCGAAGCGCTCGCCCTGGAAGAAGCGGGAGAACACGCGCGGGGGGCGACGCTCTACACGAATCTGGAACCGTGCTGCCATTACGGGCGCACGCCTCCGTGTACCGACGCCATCATTCGCGCCGGCATCGCGCGTGTCGTCGCCTCCATGGAGGATCCGAATCCTCGGGTTTGCGGACGCGGCTTCGAAGCGCTGCGGCGCGCGGGCATCCGCGTGGAGGTCGGGATCGCTGAGGCCGAGGCGCGACAGTTGAACGAGGCGTTCATCCGATACATCACCTCAGGGCGCCCCTTCGTGCACTTGAAGATCGCGATGAGTTTGGACGGCCGGATCGCCACTGCCTCCGGTCACTCTCGATGGATCACGGGCGAGGCCTCGCGTCAGGCCGTGCAACATCTCCGCTACGAATCGGATGCCATTTTGGTCGGCATCGGGACCGTGCTCGCCGACGATCCGGAGCTGAGCGTTCGCCTGAATCGCCCGCGTCATCGGCCCGTGGTGCGCGTCGTCCTGGATTCGCGCCTGCGCATCCCCCTCACATCGAAGCTCGTGCAGACGGCTCGACAATGGCCCTTGTGGATCTTCACGACTGAGCCGTCCGCAGAGGCGGCGCAGCCCTTGACGCAGCTCGGGGCTTCGGTCATCGCGGTCCCTGCGCGCGCCGGGCGCGTGGACCTGCGCGCCGTCCTGGAGGAACTCGGCCGCCGCGAGATCACAAGCCTTCTGGTTGAAGGGGGGGCGGAAGTTCACGCCGCCTTCTTGCAGCAGGGGCTCGCCGATAAAGTGACGCTCTTCATCGCGCCGAAGATCATCGGCGGACGGCACGCCATCCCGGCCATCGGCGGCGATGACATCACGACGCTCGAGCGCGCGCTCCCGATGCGAATCGCGAGCCTCGCGCGCTCAGGGGAAGACGTGATGATCACGGCTTATCCGCAGACGTGATCGCTTCCATGCACACGGGACGGGGACGATGCGCGCCCGAAAGCGACTCGGACAGCATTTCCTGACCGATCCCCGTATCGGCCGCCGAATCGTGGAAGCCGCTGAGCTTCGTCCCGAAGACGTCGTCCTGGAGATCGGGCCAGGACGCGGCGCTCTGACCCGGCTCCTGAGCGAGCGCGCGGCGCGCGTCCTCGCCGTTGAGATTGATGAAGCGCTCGTCCGAGACCTCGCTGGCCGATGGCCCGCAGAGAAGGTCACCCTCATTGTCGGGGACATCCTGAAACTCGACCTCGCCGAACTCCTCGACCGGGAGGGGATCACGGTTCCGGTCCGCGTCTTCGGCAATCTCCCGTATAACATCGCGACGGCCATCCTCCAACACCTGCTCGGCTTTCGGGCGCGGCTGCGCGACATGACCGTGATGCTGCAGCGGGAAGTCGCCGATCGCATCTTGAGTCCTCCCGGGAGCAAACTCTACGGCTATCTCTCCATCCTCGTCCAATACTCCTGCGAAGGCCGGCGTCTGTTCACCGTCCCGCCGGGCGCCTTTCAGCCGCCGCCCAAGGTCTTCTCGACGGTCGTCCACCTCCGCGTGCGCGAGCGCCCTGCGGTGCATGTCCCGGACGAACGCTTCTTCTTCACGATGGTCAGCGTGCTCTTCGCCGAACGTCGCAAGACGATCGCGAACAATCTCAAACGCGCGGCGGCTCGACTTCAGGTGGAGGAGGTGACGTCGGCCCTGCAGCTCGCCGATCTCGATCCCACCCGTCGCGCTGAGACGCTCACCCTTGAGGAGCTGGCCCGCCTGGCGCACGTCTTGCTGCGCATGCGCGCGTCCGCTTGGGAAGGTCACGCCGGGCACCCCACAGGTCCCTCGTTTGACAGGCCCCGGGAGATTCGCTAGATTAAAGGCTCATCCATCGGGGCGTGGCGCAGCCTGGCGAGCGCGCCTGCCTTGGGAGCAGGAGGTCGGCGGTTCAAATCCGCCCGCCCCGACCATGCGCGTCGGGCGCACCCCTCACTCGACAGAAGCCACGATGGCGTGCTATCTTTGCAACGTGCCCCGATAGCTCAACTGGAAAGAGCAACGGCCTTCTAAGCCGTAGGTTGTGGGTTCGAGTCCCGCTCGGGGCGCCATATCATGCGATCGGATCCCCCTTGCCCCCAAGACCCCCATGACGCCAGGGGCCAACGTTCCCGCGGATGCGTCACCCCTTGACGTCGCCGATCTCCCCCCTGAAGAGGGAGAAAAGCCCTTCCCCCCTCGCTTGCACACGTCTGGAGATCCAAAATACAATGGAGGCGACAGGAGGGACGTGGATGGGTGCTATCTTGATCGTTGACGATGAGGAGAGCATCAGGGCCCTGCTGAAGGAGCTTCTGAAAGGGTTGCTCGCCGCCCCGGAGGTGAAGGACTGGGCGGATTTGGGCATCACCCGTCTGCTCACGGCGTCGGATGGGGCGGAGGCGCTGAGCCTCATGGAGCGTGGGGAGATCGCCCTGGCGATCGTGGACATCAATCTCCCCGGCCTTGACGGCCTACGGCTGCTCACGCAGATCAAGGAGCAGAGCCCGGAGACCGAGGTCATCCTCATCACTGGATACGCCTCTTTGGAGACGGCCATTGAGGCCGTGCGGCGAGGCGCCTATGATTACATCGCGAAGCCCTTCGACCACGCGCAACTACTCAAGGTGGCGACGCGCGCGCTCGATCGGTGGCGCCTGCAGAAAGAGAAGAAGCGATTGCTCCAGATGCTGGAGAAGCGTATCGCCGAGCTCCATCTCTTGTACGAACTGACGGCGTCGCTCAATCGCGTGCTCGAGCCGCACCAGTTGTTCCTGGTGATCGCGGAAGCGTTGGCTCGAGCGATCTCGTATGATGTGCTGAGCGTGTTGCTCGCCGAGCCGTCGGCGGAGCTGGTGATGATCCCCCGTCATGCGGTGAGCCAGGTCTTTCTCGAACGCGTGAAGCACCGCGCGCTGGAGAGCCTGCGGGAGTTTCGGCCTCTGGAGGCGGAGGCGACTGTCCGCGTGCTCGAACCCGGGACCCTCCCGAGCCAGGTCCTGGTTCGTGAGGACCCTCAGGCCTTCCTGAGCCTTCCTCTGAAGGAGGACGGAGAGATCCTCGGCCTCCTCTGCCTCACCCGCGCGCAAGCGGAAGCGTTCACGCCCGAAGAGGAGGCCTTCGCGCGCATCGTCACGAATCAACTGGTGACCTCGCTCCGCCGATTGCGCGAGATGGCGACTGCCGAGCATGAGAAGATCAGCGCGATGCTGGAGAGCATGAGCGAGGGCGTCGTCATGGTTGATGAGGCGCGTCAGGTGCGGGTGATCAATCGAGCGGCGAAGGAGATCTTAGGCCTGGGGGGCGATGCGACGGCGGAGCAATTTCTGGCCCGCTGCGCGGAACTGGGCCTATGTGACCTGCTGCAGGAGGAGCGCGAGGAGCCACGCAACTTCGAATACCGTGTGGAGACGCCCGCTCCGCGGATCGTGAAGGTCAACGTCAGTCGCGTCCGCGGCCGGACGGGAGAGCCCTGGGGGACGGTCTTCACCTTCCACGATGTGACGCGGGAGAGGGAGCTGGACCGGATGCGGCAAGACTTGCTCTCGCAAATCTCGCACGATCTGCGAACCCCCTTATCGCTCATCAAGAATGCCCTCAGTATCATGCTCGCCCAAAAGGCGGGCGCTCTGACGCCGGAGCAGTCGCGCTTCCTCTCGATCGCCAACAAGAATGCCGACAAACTGGCCTCCCTTCTGGACACCATCTTGGATCTGGATCGCATTCGGCGGGGGAAGCTCGAGCTGGAAATTGAGCTGTTGGATCTGGAGCCCATCCTGGATGCTGTGCTGCAGACCTTTCACCCCCTCGCCGAGCAGAAGCGGATCACGCTGGAGAAGCAGCTCGATGGGCCGCTCCCCAAGGTCTATGCGGATGCGAGGCGATTGGAGCAGATCCTCGACAATCTCTTGCAGAATGCGATCAAGTTCACGGCCGAGGGCGGACGCGTGTGGGTTCGCGCCATGCCGTACACGGACCCGGCCGATCCCGAGGCCGCCTGGGTTCGTGTGGACGTCGCGGATACGGGCATCGGCATTCCGGAGGAGGCGCGCGAACGCATCTTCGAGGGCTACTATCGCGGGCCGACGGCTCAAGGACAGGGAGCGGGCCTGGGACTGGCGATCACGAAGGCGCTGGTGGAAGCCCACAAGGGGCGGATCTGGGTGGAGAGCCAGGTTGGGAAAGGCAGTTGCTTCTCCATCTTGCTCCCGGCTGAGGTTCAGCGCGAGCGAAAGCCCAGGATCCTCATCGTCGAAGACGAACCCGATATGGTCGAGACGCTGACCTTCCATCTGCAGAGCGAGGGGTTCGCGTGCGAAGCGGCGTATACGGGGATGGACGCGTTGCGCAAGGCGAGTGAGCTGCTCCCGGATGCGATCATCCTGGACATCATGCTCCCGGACATCAACGGCTATCAGGTGTGCCAGCGGCTGAAGGCCGACGAGCGAACGCGCCATATTCCGATCCTCATGCTGACGGCGCGCTCGCAGGCGAGCGATCGGTTCTGGGGACTTGAAGTCGGAGCGGAGGCGTACATCGTGAAGCCGTTCGACATCGAAGAGGTCACCAGTCGCATTCGAGAGGTGCTCAACCTGTGATCCCTTCGGAATCGCTGCGGACGTGGTTGATCTGGAGCATCGTGGTGATCGCCGGAGGGCTCATTCTGGCGATCGTGAGCGTCCTGGTGCGCGAATCCTGGCGGCGAGGGCGGCAGTGGCATTTGGCCCGGCTCCGACGGCGCTATCACGCCATGCTGAACGGATTAGATCACATGAGCGAAGACGCCCTGCTGGAGCTGGCCGAGCAGCTCAAGAAGACCTTCGGGATGAAGCACCTGGAGTGGCTGCTGAACGAGAGCATAGAGCTGGCGGACGTCTCCCTGCAAGCGAAGTTCCAAAAACTCTACGAGCACCTCGGTCTTTTGGATCAGTACCTGCACGACGTGCGTCATTCATCGCGATGGAGCATTCGAGCCGGAGCCGCGCGACGCTTGGGAGAGATCGGCAGCGCGCGCGCCGTTCCGATTCTGCTCGAGGCCATGCGCGATCCGTACGAGGATGAGGACGTCAAGCTCGCCTGCGCTCGCGCGCTGGGGATGATCCGCGATCCGCGGGCGATTCCCCCCTTGATCGAGGCATTGAGAGCGCCGGACAAATGGGTCTCCCCGCGAGTGGCCGAAGCGCTCATCGCGTTCGGCCCGCTGGCCGAAGCTCCGCTGATTGACGCGCTTCGAGATCCCGATTCGGATGACCTGCGCGCCTGGGCGGCTGACATCCTCGGTCAGCTTCGATCCCGGGCGGCCGTGTTGGGCCTCATTCAGTGCTTGTGGGATCGCGCGGAATCTGTGCGAGCGGCGGCCGCGCGCGCCCTCTCGCGGATCGCGGACAAACGGGCCGTGAATCCCCTTCTGGAGCGAACGTTGCGGGATCCCTCGGCGCTGGTGCGCATGGAGGCGGCGGCGGCGTTGGGGAAGATCGGCGATGAGAAGGCTCTAGAATCGCTGCGGCTGGCCATCGCGGATCCCGATCCGATAGTCCGCGCGCGCGCCATCGAAGCGCTGGAGATGATCGGCCCCACGGTCGGCGAGCTCCTCGAAGGAGCATTGACCGATGACGATCCCGATGTGCGCCGCCGGACGGCTGCCGTGCTGGAACGCTTGGGATATGTGCAGATGCAATTGGAGCGCCTCAAGAGCGAGGATGCGGTCGAGCGCGCGGCCGCGCGACGAAAACTCGTCCTGATCGGGAAGGCGGGCATTCGGGAATCCCTCATCTCCAGCTTGAACGATCCGGACTTCCGCGTGCGCGCTCAAGTCTGCCAAGTCCTCGGAGAGCTCGGGGAACGATCCCCTGGGATTCTCGAAGCGTTGCGAGCAGCCGCGAGGGATCGGGAATGGTCCGTTCGCGCGCATGCGATCGCGGCGCTGGGGAAGCTGCGGGCGAAGGAGGCTCTCCCTCAGCTCGTCGAAGGCTTGGGGGATGAAGAAGCCGTAGTACGGGAGGCGGCCACCGAGGCGATTGAGAACATGGAGGTCGCTGACCTGATGGCCTTCCTGCCCCAGCTCCTGGAGCTATTGCGCGATCCGAACGCTTTCATTCGCCGAGCGGCAGCCACCATTCTGCGTCGCATCCCGGATCCGCGCGCCGTCGAGCCGCTGCGGGAAGCGCTCACCGATCCGATCGCCGATGTGCGGGCTCAAGCTGCGGCGTCGCTCGGCGCCTTCCAGGACCCATCGGTCATCCCGGCCCTGCTCGCGGCGCTGGGGGATCCGCACTCTTCGGTTCGCCAGGCCGCCGTGCGCAGTCTCAAAGCCCTGGGATACCAGGGCCCCTTGACGCCTGTGATGAAGCTTCTGGATACGACCGACGAAGCCCTGCAAGAGGCGGCGGCGGAGGCGCTCGCCCACCTGGCGACGGACGTGCGCACGCTCCTTGAGGAGCTGCGCGACCTTCAGGGTGAAACAGCGCGCCGCGGGATCGTGCGCGTGCTCGCCCTCCGGGCGGAAGCGTCGGCCCTGGAGGCGCTCATCACGTTTCTGCATGATCCCTCCGCCCACGTTCGCGCAGCCGCCGCGCGCGCCTTGGACCGGCGAGATGACCCGAGAGCTGTGAAGGCATTGCTCCTAGCTCTGAACGACCCCGCGGAATCGGTGCGCATGGCAGCTCTGGATGCCCTCGCCAGTATTGGCGATTCGACAGCCCTTCCGGCGGTCCTCAGGGCGACGTGGGATCCGAGCGAACGGGTCAAGCAACGCGCGGCGCTCGCTTTGGGCAAGCTGGGCAATCCCGACGCGAGCGAGCGGTTGGCCGAGCTTTTGGAAGACCCATCTCCCGTCGTACAAGCGGGGGCTGTGATCGGTCTCGCCCTCCTGCCGAGCACGGCTCGCCTGCCGCAGGCGCTCGCCCGCATCAGGGAACCGGCCGTCTCGGCAGCCGTTCGAGCCGTGCTGGAGCATGAATCGGAGGAGGTGATCCGGCGCGTCCAGACATTCTTTCGGGTGGAAGCTGTGGGAGACCTGCTACTCCCCAACTTTGATCGCATGATCGAACACTATGTCCACACCCTCCGTCACAGCCAGGACAGCGAGGCGCGTCGGTATGCTCTGCGATGCCTTGAGGCCGTCGGTGATGGTCGGCATTTCGAGCTTGTTCAGGAGACGCTCGCCCGCGATCCCGATGCTCAGGTGCGCGCGGAAGCCATGCGCGTCCTCGCTCGAATCGGCCGTCCCGCTGATGTGAGTGTCGCCGCGTTGAAGGCGCTGCGCGATCCCGACCAGCGCGTTCGCGCCGAGGCCGCTCAGATCCTCGGACACCTCGGTGAGGCGAAAGCTGTACCCGTGCTCCTGGAGCACCTCAAGATCGCCGACGCTCCCTATCGAGACGCCATCGCCCACGCGCTCGCACAGATTCATCAGAAGGACCCGCAACCGTTAATCTCGTTAGCGCTCACCGCCGAAGAGAAGCCCATCTTGCTCGGCCTGCTCCGTGCGCTGGAGCTTCTCGGATCCCCGCACGCGATCCCTATCTTCCAACGGGCGATCAAGAATCCCGATGCCGAGGTGCGACGCGCGGCGATCATGGCGCTGGCCAACAGGAAGGAGAGCGGAGCGCAGCAGATCCTTCTCGAAGCCCTGCGAGATCCAGATCCTCAACTTCGGATTGAGGCGGCGCGAACGCTGTGGGCAGTGGATCCCCGCACGGTGCTTCACGCATTAGAACGAGACCCAGCCCCTGAGGTCCAGGACGCCGTGCGCCGCCTGCTGCAGGAGAGCGCGCGGGGATGAGGCCGCGATCCTCATGGAGCGAACAGCTGATCATTCTTGTGCTCGGTATAGCGCTCGTCGTGTACATCGTCGTGCACTGGCCACTGGCAAAGGATACGGTGGGAGTTTTGCGCCAATGGCTGGGAGGATGAAGGGATGAGCGTGGGGAGACCGCTGCAGCGTGGAAGCGCTTCAGAAGCGCGCGCTCCCAGGCCTGAACAGCTCCCGGAGCAGGCGAGGCGGCGCGAGCCACTCATTCGAGCTACAGATGTCCTTTTCGGCCTCACCGTGCTGAGTGGGGGCGCGCTCGTTCGCGTGGCGCTCACCTCATCGGAATGGCCGCTCCTGACGCCCTGGATCCTGATGGGGCTTGTATTCGCCGCGCATTGGTCGTGGACTGGAGCTCTTCCCCTTGAGAGTCCCTATCGGATCCTGGCGGCAGCCCTGCTCACTTCTCTCCAAATGGTCGTCTCACAAATCACCTTGGGGGTCCTCAATCACCTGACGGCTTCGACGCTCATCGTGACCAACCTGGCCGTCGTCGCCGTCCTGTGGCTCGGCTATTGGCTGCGTGCGAGGGCGCATATCGCTTCCGCTTCGGTCGGCGCGCGACCCTCACCCCTAGGATGGGGGCTCGGCGTGCTGACGACCGCCGTGTATGGCTTCATCCTCTACATAGAACGCGCCGTGCCGCCCCACGATGTGGATTCGCTCAACTATCATCTGCTCGATGTCCTCACCTACGCGCAGAACCATAATCTCGATCCCTTCCCATTCGCGTGGATTCAACCGTATTTCCCGAAGGCGGGGGAACTGCTCACGCTGTGGATCTATCTCCTCGGCGGAGAGAACAAGGCGATTTTCGTCCATCTGAATACCGTCCAAATCCCCTTCGCCTTCATGGGGGGATGGGCCGTTCGCTGTCTCGCGCACGCATTCGGGTTCCGGCAGGGGATCGCGCTGGCGCTGCCGCTCTATGTCTTCACGCCGCTGGTCATGCTCCAATCCCTGACGACGATGGTGGATGTGATCGCAGCCGCCTTCTTCCTGACGGCGCTCGTCTTCCTCGTCCGCCATCTCCAAACCCGGCGCGCGCTGGAGCTGCATCTGTTCGCGCTCGCCTTCGGATTGCTGCTCGGCACCAAGTTCACGTTCCTCTACCTCTCGCTCCCGCTGCTCTCTGTCTTCCTCTTCGGCGTGGACCGCTGGGAATTCCCTATCGGGGAGCACCTGCGCTGGGTGTGGCCGCGAACCGGGACGCTGCTTCTGTGCGTGCTGCTGGGTGGAGGATTCTGGATGATCCGCAACGCGATCGCTTTCGGGAATCCCGTCTATCCCGTGCGCGTGGAGATCGGCGGGCGGGTCGTGCTGGACGGCCCCGTCTCCATGCACCATTCGGAGCTGCACGAACGGCGATTCGTCCGGCACCGGTGGCAGTGGTTCCTCTACCCATTCCGCGAGGCGTATGTGGACGATCCGCGATTTTATCCGCCGGAAGCGGACGTCCCCGTGCATTACGGCTGGTCGAACGGCTTCGGCCCACAATTCGCCGTGGGGGGGATCGCCACCCTCCTGATGCTCGCGCGCGCGTGGCGACGGCGCCACCGGCTCCTCTTCTGGACGCTCATGACGCTGCCGCTCAGCACCGCGCTCTGGTGGATCTTGAACCCATATCGCGAGCCCCGCTACATCCTGGCCGTCTGCGGCATCGCCATCCTCGGATGGCTCGCCCTCCTGAACGAGCTCAGCCGATCCGGCCGCGCGATCGTCACCGCATTCGCGATCGTGGCCGCGCTCTTCGCCGTCCTGGCGACCGGTGGACATCTGGTCGAGAATAGGACGTGGGGATGCGGCCAGACTATCCCTCGCCTTCTGCGCACGCATCGAAGTGGACTGGAAGCAACCGCCAACTATCCACTCATTCAGGATTACGGCCCCGTGATAGATGCTCTGGTCTGGATCGCCGACCACATTCGGCACCGCACGATCGCATATACTGTGCCGGATTTCGCCGCGCTGCTCTACGGATGGGACCATACGAACCGGCTCGTTCACATCCCGACCTGGGAATTCGTGAAGCTCGCCCATCTGCCGCGCGCGACGACCTACGCGCAGTGGCGGCGATTGCTCACCGAGCAGAAGGTGGATTATGTCTTCTTCTACGATCCGCCGACATACGACGCACCCTACCCGGTCCGCGAGTGGATTCGCACGCATCCCGAAGATTTCGAGGTCGTGCGGACGTGGGGGCCGACGGTGGCGCTTCTGCGTCCACGCTTTCATGCGGAAGCCTCCGGCGCGCCCGCCGCATGGCCTGACGGGGAGCCGACGCACGCCTTCCCCGAATTGAACGATCCCTTGGCGTGGCAGGTATATCTCGAAGTCAGCGGATGCGCGCTCATGCGCGGTCCGGCCGAAGGAGGCGTCCGCATGAGCTGGCGATTCACAACGCGCGAAAATGACTATGGCGAGATTCTGGCCGGTGTTGAGCTCACCGATTGGACCACGGCTCGCTGGCTGGAATTTCGCCTCTTCTCCTCAGGGGCACCGGATCTGCTCTTCGTCTACCTGAAGAATCTCGATCCGAAGCAGTACGCCCGATTTCGACTCTCCCTTCGGGCGCTGTCCCCGGGCTGGCAGACGGTGCGCGTGGATCTCACCCGGCCGGAGTGGAAGACCAAAGGCTTCACCCTCGCCGATGTCCGAACGGTTCATCTGGTCATTGATGACGACCCGGATGAGCGCATCGGGACGGGAGAGATCATCGTGAGGGATTTTCGTTTAGTGAGGGAGGGGACATGAGTGGCGTCCTGCTGATTCTTCTGCTCATAGGCCGAGCGATGAACGGTGACGGTGCCTTCGCCCACGGGGTATCGCAAGCTCCACTGGAGCCCATCCGGCAGCTCATCGAGCGCGGGGAGTTGGAGGAAGCAGCGCGACGCTTGCACGAGCTGAAGGCCGCGTATCCGCAAGACCCGGATGTTTGGCGCCTCTTGGGGGAGGTCGCTCGCCGACAAGGACGATGGGATGAAGCGCTCGCGCATTATCAAGCCGTGTTGGCTCGCGTTCCCGATGACCTGGAGGCCACCTTCTGGATCGCTACGCTGCACCGATGGAAGGGGGACGTGGAGGATGCGCTGGCCGCCTATGGCCGCGTGCTCGCACAAGCCCCGCAGCATGTGGATGCGCGCTTGGGACGCGCCCGTGTTTTCCTTCACATGGAGCGATGGGCAGACGCCGAGGCCGACGTGCGCGTTGCGCTGGCTGCCGCTCCTCAGAGTGAGGAAGCCATCGAACTCTGGATATCGGTACTTCTGCGCACCCGGCGCTTTCAGGAGGCCGAAGCATGGCTCCAGGAGCACCCGGAAGTGCCCGGGCGCGATCGGTGGTTGGGAGATCTGCGCATGGCTCAGGGGCGCGTGCGAGACGCCATCGCGGCCTATACGCGCGCGACGGCTCAAGCCCCTCAGGATGTGGCGCTCCTTCGCGCTCTGGCCGACGCATATCGCCGCTCGGGGAAGGTGGAGCGCGCGCTGGAACTCTACCGGCAGGTGGCGGATCGGCAGCCACAAGATGCGGAGGCGTACTTCTGGATCGGAACGCTCTGCCGATGGCGAGGGGACTTGCGCGCCGCGGAGGACGCTTTTCGACAAGCGCTGCGCCTGCAGCCCCGACATGTGGAAGCTCTGCTCGGCCTGGCCCGCATCGCCCTCGCGCGAGAAGACCTCTCGCAGGCGGAACAGTGGCTCGATCGCGCGCGCGCGCTCGATCCCACGCATCCGGAAGTCGCGGCGCTTCGCGGTCAACTCCTGGAGCGACGCGGCCAGCGGCGCGAAGCCCTGCAGGAATACCAACGCGCACTCGAACGCGCTCCCCAAGAGGAGACTGCCCTGGCGGGATATTGGCGGCTGCAGCCCCTCCTTCACCCGACGCTCGAGCTGTCCTATGAGCGCCAGGAGACCGACGTCCTGGAGGGACGCGCCGATCGCATCTTCGAGATCCCGGTGACGCGCATTCGATATCGCCTCGAACACGCCACGGTGCGCGCGCGTTACCCCTTGGGCGAGACGTGGGCCCTTCACGGAAGCTTCCGAGGGGCTCGGGATCAGGTCGTGAACCGATCGGGCGGCTTCGACATCTACGACTTCACCATCTGGACGCCCGCTCTCGGGCTGGAAGGCCAGCTCTCTCCGCGCTGGTCGCTCACCGGTGAGATCGGGGCCTCTCTCTTTCAAAATAACGCGACGGGATCGGTCCCAGAGGAGGACTTCCTCACCCTCGCTGCGAATCTCTCTTGGAGCGCCCCGAATGACCGCTTCGCTGTTGACTTCCGTCGGGGTCCTTTTCTGGGACGGAGCTTCGCCGCCGACGTGCGATTCGGGATCTTCGTCGAGAACCGTGTAGGGGCTGCCTATGACCGACGCCTCTCCCCCACGCTCTCGACGCGAACGGAATATGCGTTCGCGCGATACTCGGATGGGAATCGCACGCATGCCGTCCACGCCTTCCTGCGCTATGAGGACGCCCGGAAGGCCGCGATCGTGGGCTATCGCCTGATCCCCCTCCAGGCGCGTTTTTTGAAACCGGAGAACACGCTGGACTTTCTGCGCGTTCATCAGGCCTTCCTCGCGGCGCGCTGGGAACCACACCCGGAATGGTCGCTTCGCGCCGACCTCGCGCGCACCTGGTATCAGGATCGAAACTGGCAATGGTCCGCGCGCGCCCTGATGAGCTACCGGCCCCGCGCTCTTCGTGTGGTGGAACTCGGGACATCGTACTTTCGAGACTGGTACGCCCGCGATGCGCTTCGATACAACACGCTGACGATTCGGACCGTGATGCCCTACATCGCCCTCAAGCAAGAGGCCCGTCCGCGATGGTCCTACGAGCTCCGCTATGGCTACGCTTGGCTGTCGGATGAGGCCACGGCCCGCTACTGGGCGCAGGAAGCCGCCGCTCGGCTCGCTTCGTGGATAGGGACCCGTTCGCGCCTCGGTGTGGAAGCGCGTTACTGGCGGGATACGCTCACGCAACGGACGTGGCGGGCCTTCATCTTCTGGCAGTGGCTCTTCTGATGCGCGAGACGCTGCGACTGCTTTGGCGCTCGTTTCGTCCGCACCACTGGACGAAGAACCTCATCCTCTTCGCCCCTCTCGTCTTCTCGCAGCATCTGCTGGAGGTGGAGCGCGCGCTCCGAGCCGTGGCCGCCTTCGCGATCTTCTGCCTGCTCTCCGGAGGCATATACGTGTTCAACGACCTGCGCGACATCGAGCGGGATCGCCTTCATCCGCGAAAGGCGCACCGACCGCTGGCGTCCGGGGCGCTCTCACCGCGCCTCGCCGCAAGGGTGTGCGCACTTGTCCTGTTGGTCGCGCTCGCGCTCGCGTTCCGGCTCAGTGCGGCCTTCGGGATCACAGCGCTCAGCTACGTGTTGCTGCAGATCACCTATTCCCTCTGGATGAAGCGGATCGTGATCCTCGATGTCTTCGCCATCGCTGCCGGATTCGTCTTGCGTGCCGTCGCTGGGGGAGAGGCCGTCGCCGTCCCCCTCTCGCCCTGGTTCTTCATCTGCACCTTGCTGCTGGCGCTCTTCCTGGGATTGAGCAAGCGTCGGCACGAGCTGCTCGCGCTCAACGAATCGGCCGCCGAGCATCGGGCGAGCCTGGCCCTGTACAACACGCCCCTCCTGGATCAGATGATCGCCATGGTGACGTCTGCGACCATCGTCACGTACGCGCTCTATACGCTCTCCAGCGAAACGATCGCCCGACTCCACACCGATGCGTTGAAATATACGATCCCGCTTGTCCTGTACGGCATCTTTCGCTATCTGTATCTCGTGTATCGCGAAGAGGAGGGAGGGAATCCGGAGACGGCGCTGCTGACGGATCGCCCGCTACTGATCACGATTCTTCTCTATGGCGCTATGGTCCTCTGGATTCTCTACCGATGACGCATGATCCGCCCTGCCCGCGGGAGGGTGGGGCGGAGGAGATGGGAGCGACTCATGCTCATCGAAGTCATCATCGCCACTCAACTTTTCATCATCGGCTACACGCTGCTCTACAACACGGTGAATCTCCTCCTCATGCTCACCGCCTTCCGGCGCATCCGCCTCCTGCTGCGGGAGCGGTTCGCGCTCGATCCGGAGTCCGCCCACGCCTCTCCCTACACGCCCCCGATCTCACTGCTTGTGCCGGCCCACAATGAGGAGCGGACGATCGTCGAATCCGTACGCGCTCTCTTGCGCCTGCAGTATCCGCGTCTGGAGATCATCGTGATCAACGACGGTTCGACGGATCGCACACGGGACGTCCTCATTGAGGCCTTTCGTCTCACGCGGCGGGATCTCCTCTATGAGACTCCGCTGGAGACCGCTCCCATAAGAGGCCTTTACGAAGCCACCGGCGAGCGGCCGGTTCATGTTCAGCGCCTCATCCTCGTGGATAAGGAGAGTGGGGGCAAAGCCGATGCGCTCAACGCGGGAATCAATGTGGCGCTCTCGCCGTACGTCTGCACGGTGGACGCGGATTCGCTCATTGATGAGGAAGCACTCATCCAGCTCATCGCGGCTGTGCAGAAGGCTCCGGAGAAGATCCTCGCCATCGGCGGACAAATCAGCGTCGCGAATGGACGCACGACGGCGTCCGGGCGCGTGCGCCCGCGGCAACTGCCTCGACACCCTCTCGTGCTCCTTCAGTTCGTCGAATACCTCCGCTCCTTCACCATGGGGCGAACGGCGCTGGCCGCGTGGAATGCGCTGCTCATCCTCTCGGGTGTCTTCGCCCTCTATCGCCGGGATGCGCTCATTCGCATCGGCGGCTTCCTCACCGAGAACATGCGCACGCGGCTCGGGCGCGAGTACGCTCGCCGCGCCTCGCGGACGATCACCGAAGATCTGGAGATCATCCTCCGGCTCTACCGCTACATCTATGACAAGCGGATCGAGGGACGTGTGGATTTCCTCCCCTATCCGATCGCATGGACCGAGGTGCCGGAGACGCTCGCCGATCTGCGGAGGCAGCGAAAGCGCTGGTATCGAGGGCTCATCGAAAATCTCCTCATCCTTCACCGCGATATGCTCTTCAATCCGCGATACGGACGGACGGGATGGCTGGCCATGCCCTATCAATTGCTCTTCGAGATCCTCGGCCCCGTGATCGAACTCGGCGGCTATGTGATCCTTCTCATCTGCATCCCCTTGGGCCTCCTGAGCGTCGAATACGCGATCCTCTTCTTCCTCTCGGCGATTCTCTACGGAATTTTCGTCTCCACGTCGGCGATCCTCTTCGGCATCTGGTCGGAGGCCGCGTATCGTTCGGGGTACCATTCGCTCTTCACCTATAGCACGAAGGACACGCTGAAGCTGCTGCTGTTCACCATTCTCTCGCATCTCGGATATCGCCAACTGCTCGCCCTGTGGCAAGTGGGCGTTCTGTGGGATCTGCTGCGCGGCCGAGAGCCGGCGTGGGAGAAGGTTCGCCGAAAAGGCTTCTCTCCCGCACCGTCCACGTGATGGCCGCAAGGCTGCCGGAGCTTTGGGTGAATCCCCGAAGGACAGCGGCACGGTTCGGGGCGAATCTGTAAGCCGAATTCTGTCTCCCGCATAGAAGCGGGAGGGCGGTCATTCCTCTGGGCTGACGGTTACCCGTCAGCTCAAGCGACCTACCCGAAGGCGCCATCGCGCGGCCATACGGCCGGCGATTGTCGGGCGGGCCACCCTCGAGCGCCTTCCTATTTGGTCTTGCACCGCGGGGAGTTTGCCTAGCCGGGCGTGTCACCACGCCCGCTGGTGGGCTCTTACCCCACCGTTTCACCCATCGCCTGATCCACCGCTCTTGACCAGAGAACGGTGGCCATCGGCCGGTCTGCTCTCTGTTGCACTTGTCGTCAGGACGCCCTTGCGGGCGGCCTGCCTGGGCGTTACCCAGCCCGCTGCCCTGTGGTGTTCGGACTTTCCTCCGATGACCGGCCACGCCGACCATCGGCGACCGCCCGATTCGCCCCGAACCCGAGAACATTATATCCCCCCTGCCCACGAGACCGAAACCGGTCCCGAGCCGTCTCGCGCAGATGAAGAAAAATTAATCACTCTGGAGATACCGCGCGCTCCCCACCGGGTGTATAATTCTCCTTCGGCAGGATCCGAAAAAGGAGCGCGAGTATGAACATCAGGTGGTGGAAAAAGGCCATCATCGCAGCGCTCGCCCTGGGACTGCTCGTCGGCCCCTCGGCGTGGAGCCAATCCTCCCAGAAGACGACCAAACCGCTCAGCCCGAAGGAGGATCCGCGCCTCATCGGCAAACGCGATATCAACAAGCGACAATGGAACTTCTACAGCCTCGAGCGCGAGGTGCAGTTGGGGCGACAACTGGCTGCCGAAGTTGACCGCTACATGCAGATTCTGGATGATCCGATCATCAGCGAGTACATCAATCGCGTCGGCCAGAATCTCGTCCTTCATTCGGATGCGAAGGTCCCCTTCACGATCAAAGTCATCGTCTCGGACGAGGTGAACGCGTTCGCGCTGCCCGGCGGGTTCTTCTACGTGAACACGGGTCTGATCGCGGCCGCCGAGAATGAATCGGAGCTGGCCGGCGTGATGGCGCATGAGATCGCGCACGTCGCGGCGCGGCACGCCCTGGAGAACTTCACGAAGACACAGCTGCTGAGTTTCCTCCAGATTCCGCTGATCATTTTCACCGGCGGGGGGTACTACGGCCTTGGTCAGCTCATCCTGATGGGATCGGATCTGGGCATCTATGCGGCGTTCTTCAAGTTCAGCCGTGGAGCGGAGAAGGAAGCCGACATTCTGGGCGCGCAGTATCTTTGGGCAGCCGGGTACGACCCGAACGGACTGTTGACCTTCTTCGAGAAGATCAACGCGATGCAGAAGACGCGTCCCGGGGGCATCTCGAAACTCTTCATGTCGCATCCGCCCACGCCCGATCGCATCGAAGTCGTGAAGGACCTGATCGCGCGCTTCCCTGAGCGAGAGGAGTACATCATCACCACGTCCGAGTTCAACAAGGTCAAGGAGCGACTCATCCGACTCCAGGGCTTACATCGGCGATTGGACGAGAAGCGAGCGCCCGCAAGCGCTCCGGAGGAACGCGGCCGACCCACGTTGAAGCGTCGCCCACAGGGACAAGACCAACCGCCGGCGGAATCTTCGGGGGAGGAGAAGACGAAGACGGAGTCTTCCGAAAACCCTCCACCTTCGCCGGAGAAGCCCACGCTGAGGCGGCGAAATCCCTGATGCTGGCCGGCTCGGCGTTCGCTCAGTCGGGAGCGCCTCTTTCTGGCCATCTCCGCTCGGGTGAGCGGCGGCGATGTGCGCCGTTTCTATTCAGGTGCTCGGGCCAAGCGTCCAAGCAGCGCCCACGCCACCACCGCCCCAAAGCCGCTCAGGAGAAAGAGCGGGATCGCCGCTCCCACTCCGGTGAGGACGATGACTGAAATCGCCCAAAGGAAGCCCGCCAGATGAACATCGGGATCGAGCACCGAGGGGACCGGAACGGATGCACCGATAAGAAACCAGGAGCTTCCAGGCACGCACGCCGAGACAAGTTCTCTCCCGACGACCAGAATTGGCGCGACCTGCCCCTGACTCGCCCACACGGCGATCCGCTCGATCCCGGAGATCATCAGTCCCATTCCTCCCTCACTCAGGACCCATAGCACACTGCTTCCACCGAATCCGAAGAGGAGATAACCCAGGGCGCGTGCGCCCTCGCGGGTGAAGAGGAGAGCGAGCCGATAGAGCGTTTGCGAGAACGTCCCCCCATCGGTTACCGCCAAAGCCGGTCCATAGACGAGCGCCGCAAGAAGTCCGATCCCCGCCAGCACGACCACGAGCGCGGCGAGGAACTGTGGGATCAAGAGAAGCGCCCACAGGACGCGCCCGACCGCGCCATGACGTGCGAGCATTCCGAGGGCCACGAGGATCAGGATGCTCGCCCCGGCGATCCCGAGAAAGAGAAATACGGGCCCGACAATCGCGGGCGTTCGCTGCAGGATTCGCGAGGGAGGTCTCCAGAAGAGTTGCCATCGTGGCCCGACATCGGCGATCAACGACGCCGCCAGGATCGCCGACGTCACGGCGAGCGTCGCAAGAGCGATCCCCCATCCGCTGAGGCGCCACCCCAGGGCCAATCTCGGCGACTCTTCGCCCGCCACATAAGCGAACAGGTGAAAGACGGCCAGAAGCATCCACCCGAACATCGCGCCCGATCCATACCAGAGCATCCGCTGACGGTCGAAGAGGAAGCGCAAAGCGCGAATCATCTCGAGGAGCGCGATCGTGGGAGTCGGTCCCGCCCTCACGGCTTGAGCGGTCTGATCCTCTGCCGCCTCCGCTTCACCGAGCACAGGTTCCGCCCCCCCTGCTTCTGGCAAAGGCCCCTGCGGCGCTTCCTCTTCGCTCCGCAGCTCCGGGGCCAGTTCCGTCGTCTCCGGCAGAGGTTCTACCACCGGAATGACCTCGCGCGAGGCCAACCATTGATCGAGCGCGGAAGCTCCGCAACTCGGGCAGAACGACGCCTGATCGGGAAGCGGGATACCGCACTCCGAGCAAAATCGCGCCATGACTCACGAGACGGCGGCCGCGATGATGATCGAGATCCCGATGATGATCCCGGCGACGACGATCCCCACGGCGATGTTCTTATCCTCGACCAATTCCTTCCCCAGGGAGAAGGGGGTGATCAGGTCGAAGATCAAATATCCGACGACCGAGAGGGCGATCCCCAAGAGCCCATACGTCGCCGTCGAGATCAAATCCCAGATGTTCAACTTCTCCGCGATCCGCGAGGCTTGAACGGCGAGCCCCATGGAGCCTCCCCACAGCACCGCGCTCACCCATGAATTGCCCATACCGGATGCTCCTTCCTCACGACCTCCGAAACTCACGCGCATGGAGAACCCTGATCTCTGGGCGAACGATCCGCTGCCCATCCATGACCGGTGATCGCCGCAACCCCGACCCTTTGGAGAGCGCCCCCCTCGAAACGTCGTGGCTTTCGTGACCCCCCTGTGCCTCTCCCACCACGATGGCCCGAGGGCGGACCCCTGTGGATCTCCTGCGCGATCGCCCAGGACGCTCTTCAGAGACGACGGCTCACCCTCGCGTGATGCTGATCTCCTCCTCTTTACCTCGGGTGAAGAACCAGATGAGGATGCACACCATGGCGATGATGACCAACGTGATCCACACCCACTGGCTCACATGCCCCTCATCGGTGGGGTTCGGCGCAGCCTTCCATTTGAAGAAGTACACCATCGAGAGGATCAAGCACACCGCGGTGACGATCCACAAAGCGGCGTCCATGATCGCCTTTCTCCTCATACGCCCTCCCTCCTCCGCCTCCCTCGCCTCCCGGTGGACGGCGAGGAGAAATCGAACGCGCGTGCACGTCTGACGCGCGATCGCTTCGAGGTCACTTCCGAACGCCTCTATAACTTTATTGCCCGATGCCGACGATAGCAAGACGGCTCTCAAATGTTCAAGAGGACGTTATCGCTCAGCCGCACCTTCCCGATCAGTGCCGCCAGCATCACCAGGGCGGGGCGTTCCTCCAGAAGGGCGATCGGCTCCAGCGTCTCGCTATCCACAATGGCGAGATACTCGATGCGGATCGCGGAATGCGCTTCGATCATCTCGCGCATCGCGCGGAGGATGTTCGCCGTGTTTCGCTCTCCGGCGGCCACGAGCACCTGAGCTTTCTCCAGCGCTTGGGGGAGCACGCGCGCCATCTGCCGCTCGCGCTCGGTGAGCCGAGCGTTCTCGGGCGCGACCGCCAGTCCATCGGCCTCGCGCACGATCGGGCAGACGACGATCTCGACATCCACATGGAGGTCTCGGACCATCCGGCGCACGATCGCGACTTGCTGCGCATCCTTCCACCCGAAGATGACGAAGTGCGGATGAACGACGTTGAAGAGGATCATCAAATAGGTCGCCAGCCGGACGTAATGCTCCGGATGGGTCGCCCCGTAGAAGCGTTCGCTCAACCCCCGGACGACCACCTCCGTGCGCGTCTCCTCGCCGAACAGCTCCGCACGCTCCGGAGCGAAGACATAATGCACGCCCAAGGGGGAGAGCACCTCGACGTCATCCGAGAGATACCGCACGCGTTTCTCCCCCCCCTCCTTGCGCTCCTCCCCAGGCCTCTCTTCACCCCCTAGCGATGGAGGAGCGATCGAGACGACAATGACCTCCGCCAACTCGTGCGCGCGACGAATGAGGCTCAAATGCCCCTCATGCAAATGCCCAGCCGTCGGAATCAGGCCGATCGTCCGTCCCTCAGCCCGGCACTTCCGAGCGACGGCTTGCATGCGCGCGGCGCTTTTGATGATCTCCATAGCTGAGCGTCTCGCCAAGCGTATTATAGTGAAACCCTCTGCGAATCCAAACCCCCGTGGCGAACGTCCCCATCGCTGCGGGGCTTCCGCTTCTGCAGGCGTCGCCTCCTTTACTGAATGCCCGAATGTGCTATGATGGTAATGGCCGCTTGACTTCACTCCGGATCGGAGCCGAAGGCGAAGCGGCCGCGAGAACGCCGGATGGGGACATCAAACCGAACATGAGGAGGTGACGCTATGCCGGTGTACGAGTACCGCTGCACGCAATGCAATCGAAAGTTCACGGTGACGATGAGCATCGCCGAGTATGAGAAGAAGAAGGTGAAGTGCCCCAAGTGCGGAAGCCGAAAGGTCGAACAACAACCGGCGGCCTTCTATGCCGTGACTTCGAAGAAGAGCTGACGCCCGTGAGCGAGAGGGGACGAACGGATGCTTCTCCCTCAGCGGCCGCCGAGGTGATGCCGCGCCCTCTCGCGCGCCGAGAGCGAGAGTGAGGATGGTCATCTGTCCACGGTGCGGGGCGGAATCACCGGCAGAGGCGCGCTTCTGCCGTCGGTGCGGAGCGCGCCTGTCGGAATCCCCCTCCGAGGACATCCCCACGCGAGTCCTGGAAGCTCCACCCACTTCCCCCCTGGAGCCGCGACCGACTGGACCGGCCTATGTCCCCCCCGCGATCCCCTCCGGCTCGCCTCCGCCATCGGAAGTTCGCGTGGATGTGGGGCGATGGCTCTCGGAGGGATGGGCGATCTTCGCGCGGCAGTGGCCGACGTTCGCCCTGGCTGCGCTCGTCGCTGCCTTCCTCTCCCTGGTGACGCTCACCATCACGACAGGCCCCTTCCTGCTGGGCCTCTATTTCATGGCCTTTCAGGCCATGCGGGGTGAGAAGATTCAACTCGGCGACCTCTTCAAAGGGTTCGAGCAGTTCGGGCTCGCCTTTCTGGCCTGGCTCATCGAGGTCTTCATCCACTCCTCGCTCGGAGGGCTCACGGAGCGCGCCCCCCTGATGGGGCTCATCTCGCTCGCGTTCTCCCCCCTGGCCTTCGCCCTCTTCGCCTTCGTCTACCCCTTGATCCTGGACCGCAAAATGGATATCGCCTCGGCGTTGAACGAAGCTTGGAGGGTCGTCGTCTCGCGCCAATGGGTGATGTTCTGGGTCTTGGGCGTCGTCCTCATGCTGCTGCTGACGGCAGGCTTGCTCGGATGCCTCGTCGGCGTGTTCATCACGGCGCCGTGGGTCATCTGCGCTATGGCCGTCGCGTATCGGGACATCTTCGGCGTGCAGTCATGGTCCCCGGAGCCCCTGTGGCCCTCATCGGGGACGCGGACATCGAGCTGACGCGAGGAGCCTCATCCACTCGGTGGTCCGATCTCCAGAACTCCCGCCTCCTCCTCAGAAGACTGCTCGGACGCGGCAAAATGCTCGACGATGCGACGCGCGAGCTGTTCCCCCACGAAGGGGCGCAGCTCCTGGATCGTCGCCCGCCGAATGCGCGACACGCTCCCGAAATTCCGCAGCAGAAGTTCCTTCCGCTTCTCCCCGATCCCGGGGATCGCCAGCAATTCCGAAGCGAAATCGCGCTGCCGCCGACGTCGCCGATGGAAGGTCACGGCGAACCGATGCGCCTCATCGCGAATCATCTGGATCAGGTGTAGCGCGGGCGAATGACGATCGAGGACGAGCGGATCCGTCCGTCCCTTGACGTAGAGGACCTCTTCCCGCTTGGCGATCGCCGCGACCGGCAGCTCCCCCAGGTTCAACGCCTCAAGCGCTTCCACCGCGGCGCGCAGTTGTCCTTTCCCTCCATCAATGAGCACAAGGTCAGGAAGCGGGCGCGCCTCGCGAAGCAGGCGCGCATATCGCCGATGGACGACCTCGCGTAGCGCTGCATAGTCATCCCCCTCGCGCGCCGTCCTCACGATGTACTGGCGATACTCGCTCTTGCGCATCGTCCCGCTCTCGCAGACCACGAGCGAGGCGACCATCTCCGTCCCCTGCAGATGCGAAACATCGAACGCTTCGATCCGCTCCGGCAGCCGCGGCAGATCCAGGGCGCGCGCCACTTCCTCCAGGACGCGCGACGTCTCCGGGCGGAGCACGCGGAAGCGCTCCTCGAAGGCGAGCTTCGCATTCTGCGCGGCGAGCGCGACCAGCTCCCGCCTCGTTCCTCGCTTCGGCTCATACACGCGCACGCGCCGCCCCTTCTTCTGGCTCAACCAGTTCTCGATCAAGGGGCGATCCTCGATGGGGATGGGCAGAACGATCTCCGCCGGGACGTACTCACCCGCGGCGTAATACTGCACGAGCACCTGCGCCAGGAAGCCCTCGAGATCCCCGGGCGGCAACTCCTCCCAATAGAAATCGCGCTTGCCGATGATCTTCCCCGCGCGCATGGTGAAGAGGCAGAGGGCCAGGCGCCGTCCATCCGTGTGCAGACCGAAGATGTCCGCGTCCACCTCGGTCGTGAGCGCCATCTTCTGCTCCTCACTGAGCCGCTCCACAACGCGCAGGAGATCGCGATACCGGGCGGCCGCCTCGAACCGCAAGTCCTCGGCGGCTCGCTCCATGCGCTCGCGCAAGCTCCGCGCGAGATCCCGATTCTTCCCCTCCAGGAACATGCGCACATCGCGCACGGCTTCCCAATACTGCTCGCGACCGAAGAGCCCTTCCACGCACGGACCCAAACAGCGCTTGATCTGATATTGCAAGCATGGCCGCCCCTTCCGCCGATAGGTGTGGAAGACTTCGTCCGAACAGGGGCGCAGCCGAAACTCCCGTTGAATGAGATCAAGCAGCTGATCGGCGAGCGAAGCGGGCAAGTAGGGGCCGAAGTAGAGCGCTCCATCGCGCTCGATCTTCCGCACCTTCAGCACGCGGGGGAACGGTTCGTTGATGGTCAGCTTCAGGTGCGGATAGTGCTTGTCGTCCTTCAGCAGCGCGTTGAATCGCGGCTGGTGCTGCTTGATGAGATGGCTCTCCAGAATGAGCGCTTCCACCTCCGTGTCGGTGACGATGTATTCGAGGTCCGCGATCTGAGCCACCAGCTCCGAGGTCTTCACATCCCGCCAGCGCGAGGCATGAAAATACTGGCGCACGCGATGGCGCAGATTCTTGGCCTTCCCGATGTAGATGATCGCTCCGCTGCTGTCGCGATAGAGATAACACCCAGGCGCCTCGGGAAGCCGCCGGATCTTCTCCGCGAGCGTCATAGGCCGAATGCCTCGAGCATCTTCTCGGTCATATAATAGAGCGCGACGCCGAGGAAGACAACGAGCGAGGACGTGCTGCGCGTCTCCCGATTGATCTCCGGGATCAGGTCGGAGGCCGCGACATAGAGCGTCACGCCGGCCGAGAGGGGCAGGGCATACGGGATCACTCCGCGCGCGACGCCGACCAGGAGCACGCCCACGAGCGTGGCCACCGCCACAGTGGCGCTCGCCCATCGCGCGGCGCGGCGCGAGCGACCCGAAGCGAGCACGATCGAAGCGACGGTGAACCCCTCCGGCAGTTTGTGCAAGAGGATGGCGATGAAGAGGAGCACGCCCAACCGATGCTCCACATGAAATCCGGCGGCGATGGCGACGCCGTCAAAGAATGCGTGAAGCGCCACCCCCCCGACTGCGGCCCAGACGACATGCCGCCCCGAGAGCGCCTCCACATGCGTCTCCTCTCCGAAATGAAAATGCGGCGCCACCGTGTGCTCGAACAATTGGATGAGCAAGTATCCGGCCAAGACCAGGATCAGCGGGGGGGTGGAATGCCCTCGCCAGAGATCCAAATCCAGGCTGGTCGGCAGCACCTTCAGGAAGACGGCGGCCAAGAGGAATCCGGCACCCAAAGCCAGAGGGTACAAGAGCAGCGAGCGACGCGCGCTCAGACGCGGCCACGTCACCCAGAATCCGCCCACGATATTGGCGAGCGCTGCCATCCCTCCGAAGATCACCGCATCCATCGGTCCCCCTCCCCACGCCCCGTCTGACACCATGGGCTTAAAGCAGAGAGTATAGCCCCGCTCCCCCATGACCTCCAATGACGCCCCCGCCACATCGGCGCTCCGCACACATGGGATTTTCAAACTTTTTCGGCCACAGCCCCATCCTATAAAGGTGGAAACGGTCGCAAGAGGAAGCGCGACCGACTCGCCATGAATTCGGAAGGCGCGGAGGAAAGGAGGAAGTGATGATGCGAGGCAAACTGATGGCGATCTCAGGGCTCGTGCTCCTGGGCATGATCTGGGGAGGAGGGGTCGCATGGGCACAGCGCCCGGCCGAGGTGCTGCGCTTGAGGGAGCGCCTCGGACTCACGCCCGAGCAAGTCACCCGGATTCAAGAGCTGATCAGAACTCACCGCAACGACGTCTTCCCGCTGCAACAGGAGCTGCGGGCGAAGACGCATGAGCTGCGCAATGCTCTGGAGGCTCCGAACCCCGACGCCACAACCGTCGGACAACTCCTCTTGGAACGTCGCGCGCTGCAACGGCAACTTCGAGAGAAGAATCAGAAGCTGCGCGCGGACATCGAGGCCGTGCTCACGCCGGAGCAGAAGCAGAAGCTGAGCGAATGGCGGCAGACGCGCCCACCGCTGCGTGGACCCCGATGGGGCCTTCTGGGCGCTCGGGCCAATAGGTTCCCCGGGCCTCCCCGATAGTTCGGGATGTCACGAACGCCCTGTCGTGAGCGGCGATCCCTCGGCGATGATGCTCATGGCCGAGGGATCTGCGTTATTCCCCATATCACGCGCCCGCGGATTTCATCTCTCCTGACGCGCCTTGCGCGCGCGCGCGAAACTCGCTAGGTTTCCCCTCGTGCGGGATCAAGCGGCACGATCGTTCGGTCGCCTGACCATTCTCTGGGCGCTCCTGCTGAACGCCATCGCGCCCCCGGTGAGCGCGACGCACGACCCGGTCGTCACCTTCGGCGAATCGGCTCCGATCGGACTTCGCGTGCACCTTCGCGACCTGCATCCCCGGATTCTCGCTCCCGGCGATCTGGTGACCGCGCGCGTGCTGCTGCAGAACGATCGAGACGAAACCGTCCAGGTCGAAGCTCTTCACCTCCTCGTCCTGAGCCCCGATGGGGAGACCGTTCTCGAAATCCTCCCTCCGGAGGCACCCGCGCCCTCGGAGATCGCCCCCGAAGCGATCGCCCCTCGCGGGCAACGTCTCCTGACGCGCTCTTTCCGAGTGGCCAGCTCGCGCGCGCTGTCCGTTGGTCGTCGGCGTCTCGCCGTACTGGCTCATGTACGCTCCACTCACGGGGTCTCTCTTCCCCTCTCACCGGCACAAGAGGTCACCGTCGCCCGGCTCCGTATGCGCAATCTCACGGTCTTCCCCACGGTGCTCCCCGATTGCCAGGGAGCGACCGCCGTCGGGTTCGAGCTGGAAATTCAGAACGTGACCTTCAATCCGGTAGACGATGCGCAACTCCTCTATGAGCTGCGGGAGCGCGAGTCTCAGACCCTCCTGGCGAGCGGGCGCCTGCGACTCGGTCGTCTCGCAGCCGGAGAACGGCGACGCCTCCGCTCGATGGAACCCGTGGAGGTCCCGACGCCCACGCTCATCCCTGGACGACGCTTAGTCCTCGATTTCCTCCTGCAGCCGGAAGCGCTCGCCGAGCGCCGCTTCCTCGTGATCGGCACGGGCGCCGATGTGAAGGTGGAGGACGTCAGCATCGCCCCACCGGATCGAGCGCCGGGGGATTCCGTCCTCCCCGGAGAGACGGCCGCCCTCGGTTTCACCCTCATCAACCGCGGGAATCAACAGGGGACGAGCCCGATGCTCGAAGTGCGCCTGAGCGCGCGCGCCGGTGAGACGCCGTTGCGCGTGGAGCCTGACACAATCCGATTGCCGAACGTTGCGCTCGCCCCCTGCGGAGGAAGCCTCCGTATCGGTGCTGCTCAAGAAGCGTCTGAGGGACCCTCGACTCTTCCGACGCCGCAGCTTCTCATTCCCCCGGACGTCGAGGAGGGTGAAGCGATCGTGCAGTTCAACATCGAGCGGGTTTCCGAAGAAGCGACGACGGACACGGATGAAGAGTCCCCGCGCGCGAGTTTCCACATAGACCTGCCGAACCTGCGCCTGCTCGAGGTCTCCGTCCCTCAGGAGGTGCTGCTCGGTCAAAGCGTGAACCTCCGGTTCCGCATCGCGAATGTGCGGGATCATCCGCACGATCGCGCTCCCGCTCCGGCCGGTGTGCGCGTGCGCGCCGCGTTGATCCAGAACGGACGACAACTCGCACAGGCGGAGTTTCGAACGCGCCGTCCGATTGAGGCGGGACGCTCCGAATTCCCTCCCGCAGATTTCGCGCTGCGCGTGCCCGCGCAAGCCGAGGCAGGCCCCGCGCTCGTACGTCTGGAAGCGGACCCGCCGACTGATGAACGCCCGCGCGGCGATGTGCGCGAGTCGAACGAGGCGGACAACACCGTGGAATTCCCGATCCAGCTCAAGGCGCCGCTCCCTGATTTGGTCGTAGAAGCCGCGCGCTTCCTCGCTCCGGGTGATCCCCCGACGCTCGTGATCGGCGCACCGACGGCGCTCTTTTTCCTCATCGCCAATCAGGGCGAAGGCACGGCCGATCCGGCAACGCACGAGATCAGCCTGGTGTTCACGATCACCATCGGCCCCTTCCCCCTCCAACTCCACGCTCCTCTTCGAACCGTGGAGACACCACGCCTGGGTCGCGGTCGCTTCGCCCCCTTCCTCGTCACGCTCTCTGTCCCGCCGGTCGTTCAACTCCCCGGTTTCCCGCTGCCCATCCCCGTTCCTCCGGGACCCGCCGCGATCCGCATCACCGCCGACTCGAAGCGAAGCGTCGCGGAGACGGACGAAGACAACAACATGATTCAAATCCCGGTAGTGCTCGTCTCTCCGCCCTGAACGGCCGATGGGAGCAAAGTGCTCCTCATGGACTCGTACTGGAAATAGACCGTTCCGATAACCCCGCGAGGCAGGAGCCACCGGGAAGAGTCACCGCCGGAACGAAGGAGAGGCCACCTCCACAGGCGCGCGAGATCAGGAATCCCAGGGGGTCAACTCGTCCTCCTCGCCCACCCGTCGAAGTCTTTGAGAGCCGACACAACAGCCGCGAGCTCCTCCTCCGTCATGGAGTTATAGAACGGCAGGCGAAGCAGGCGATCGCTGACGTCTTCTGTGACAGGGCATTGACCGGGATGCCCCCCGAAACGCCGGCCCATCTCTGACAGATGCAATGGTTGATAATGGAAGACGCTCAGGATGCTGCGCGCCTTCAGGTGCGCGATCAACGCCTGCCGCTCCTCCAGCGAGGGCATGAGCAGATAGAACAGGTGATACGATGGCTGACAATGCGGCGGAACATAGGGGAGCCGAACGCCGTGCGCCTCGGCCCACTCCGTCAAATGCTCGGCATAGTACTCCCAGATGCGACGGCGTTTAGCCTGAATCTGCTCGCGAACTTCGAGTTGCGCGTAGAGGAATGCCGCCAAGAGGTCCGACAAGAGATAGCTCGATCCCACATCAACCCAGGTGTACTTGTCCACTTCGCCCCGGAAGAAGCGCGCGCGGTCGGTCCCTTTTTCCCGGATGATCTCCGCGCGCTCGATGTACTGCGGATCGTTGATGATGAGCGCTCCACCCTCGCCGCAGGTGATGTTCTTCGTCTCGTGGAAGCTCAGGGCAGCCAGACATCCGAACGTGCCGAGCGGCTTCCCCTTGTAGGCGCCGAACAACCCGTGCGCGTTGTCCTCGACCACAGCCACGCCGTGACGCCGGGCGATCTCCAGAATGGCCTCCATCTCGCACCCCACCCCCGCGTAGTGCACGACGACGATGGCCCGCGTGCGCGGCGTGATGAGCCGTTCGAGTTGGGTCTCATCCAGATTGAGCGTGTCCGGGCGAATGTCGGCGAAGACGGGCCGCGCCCCCCGCAGGACGAACGCATTGGCCGTGGAGACGAAGGTGAAGGACGGAACGATCACCTCATCCCCCTCTCGAACATCCAACAACAGGGCGATCAACTCCAAGGCGTGCGTCCCCGACGGGGTGAGGAGAACCCTCGGCGCCTGAAGCACCTGTTCGAGAAGAGCCTGACACCGTCTCGTATAGTGCCCATCGCCGGAGATATGGTGCAATCGGACGGCTTCTGCCATATAGTTCAGCTCGTTTCCGAGGAGCGAGGGTTTGTTGAACGGGATTCGATAAGAGGCCATGTCCTCACTTCACCCCGCACTTTTGTCCCGTGAGAACCCGCGATGATACCAGCTGCAGAGCGACGCATTACGCTGGCCATAATTCCGCACCAGGCAAACTCCGCGAATCCCCTCCTGTTGTGCCGGATGTGGGCTCGACATCGGTCGCCTCCGCGCGAGATGCGGCGGGATTATACGCAGCGGTTTCGCCTTTTGACAAGCCCCGCCGCGATACTCTATGGTTTGGCGGAACGCAGGGGAGTTTGACTCATGGGAGGGAACGACCTATGGGGCAGTACCGTCGGGTAATCACCTGGGTTCTCGCCTGGTGCATGCCGCTTGTAGTGATGAATCACGTCGCCGCGGCCCAGCGCCCGAAGCGCGGGATGACGTTCATGGACGTTCTGGAGTTGCGCACAGTCGGTGATCCGGCGCTCTCTCCAGACGGAAAGTGGCTGCTCTACACAGTGACGACGCTCAATTGGAAGGAGGGCAAACGCTTCCGCGACCTCTTTCTCGTCTCGACCGCCGGCGGCCCCTCGCGCCAACTGACCTTCACGACGAACAAGGACGAGCACAGTCCCGCGTGGTCTCGCGATGGGACATTCTTCGCCTTCCTCTCGGATCGCGAGGGGAACACGCAGCTTTACGTCATGCGCCCGGATGGCGGCGAAGCGCGCCGGGTGACAGACCACAAGGATGGTGTGGAGCGCTTCGCCTTCAGCCGCGATGGCCGCTGGCTGGCCTTCACGGCCGGGAAGGAGGGCGAACGCCAATTGTGGCTTTTGCCCGCTCGCTTCGATGCGGAGAGGCCCATTCCGCTGACCACGCATGAGACGGGTGTCCTGCGATGGGAGTGGAGCCCGGACAGCCGGCTCATCTATTTCACCTCGCCCGACTTCTTGGACAAGCTCGATCGGGAGCGGCGGGAGAAGAAGTTCGACGTGCGCCTCGTGGATCAGCCGAAGCCCCCGGCTCACTTGTGGGCCGTAGATGTCGAGACCAAGGCCGTGAGGCGCTGGACCTCGGGTTCGGAGTATAGCGTCGCCGCTTTCGTGATCTCCAAGGACCATCGCACCATCGCCTTCCGCGGGGCTTCGACCTCCCGATATGCGACGGGCGAAGAGGCCGAGGTCTACCGGCTCGATCTGACGACCGGTGTCGTCGAGCGGCTCACGCGAAACGGGGTGAGCGAGGGGACCATGAGTTTCTCCCCCGACGGCGTATGGCTGGCCTTCACGGCTCCCGATGATTTCACCTACATGCGCAATCTCCGCATTTATCTCGCGCCGGCGCGCGGAGGACCGGTGCGCGAGGTGGAGACCGATTTCGACGGCGATGTCTCCCTGGGCTTCTGGAGTCGGGACGGCAAAATGCTCTACTTCACCGAAGGCGTTGGGGTCAACGCACATCTCTTCGCCATCTCCGTGGAGACGGGGCGCGTCACGCAGCTCACCCGTGAGACGGGCGTTCTCTCGGCCACGTTCGATGAGGATACCGGATGGGTACTGTTGACCTTCACCGATCCAGAGAATCCGCCCGACTTCTACATCACCACGCTCGACAAGGTGGGGCAGCGATCCCAATGGACGCGCCTGACGCGCGCGAATCCGCAGATCGAGGAGATCGCCCTCGGGGAATACGAGACCATCCGCTGGAGGAGTACCGACGGGCAGATGGTCGAGGGTCTCCTCATCAAGCCGGTCGGATATGAGCCCGGACGGCGGTATCCCCTCATCGTCCAGCTGCATGGCGGGCCGGCAGCCGCTTACATGAATTCGTTCTCGGGAAGCTACGGCACATACGTGCACGTCTTCGCGGCCAATGGCTACGCCGTCTTTCAACCCAACTATCGCGGCTCATCGAACTACGGTGAGCGGTTCAAGATGCAGATCGCGGGCGACTATTTCCGGCAGGGATATGAGGACATCATGACCGGCGTGGATGAACTGATCGCGCGGGGCATCGCCGATCCGGAGAAGCTCGGCATGATGGGATGGAGCGCCGGCGGCCATTTCTCCAATTGGACGCTCGTGCAGACCGATCGCTTCAAGGCGATCTCCACAGGGGCCGGAGCCGTGAATTGGATCTCCATGTACGCCCAGACCGACGTGCAAGTCCCCCGCGAGTTCTACTTCAAAGGGCGACCGTACGAGAACTGGGATCACTATGTCGCGGTCTCGCCCATCCGGTACATCACGCGCGCAAAGACGCCGACGCTGATCCATGTGGGGGAAGCGGACCCGCGCGTGCCGCGCCCTCAGAGTGAAGAACTGCACATGGCGTTGAAGAAGCTGGGCGTACCGACCGAATTCATCATCTATCCGGGCATGCCGCACGCGCTGACGAATCCGCGGTATCAGTTGGTGAAGATGGTCGCCGAGTTCCAGTGGTTCGAGAAGTGGATCAAGGGGAAAGAACCGTGGCTCGATTGGAAGGTCCTGCTGGACACGTTGCGAGAGGAGGCCTCGAAGCCCGAAGAGCCTGAGCGCCGGTGAGGTCAAGCGGAACGCCGCGATGTGCGGGCAGCGAGCGCGCCCTCGGCGCGCAGAAGCCCTCCTTGTGTGCGGATCGTCGCGCGGATCAGGTGAAGGCAAGTCCTCATCTGGACGCTCAGCTCGCGACTCCCGAAGCGCAGGACCGCCCATCCGGCGCTCGTCAGCACATTATTGCGCTGCCGATCTCGATGAAGGACCTTTGGATCCGAATGCCACGCGTCGCCATCGCACTCGACGTCGATGTTCCCCCGACGGCAGAAGATGGCGAAGTCCAGGCAGTAGCGCGCGTCCCCGATGCGGACGAAGAACTGACGCTCACTCTCGATCCGATGCCGCTTCAGCGCCGCATAGAGCGCGTCTTCGAGCGGGCTCTCGTGAAAAAGATCATTGATCTCCTCAGCACGGCAGAACTTCTCCCACGTCGTCGGGATGAAGACGATGCGGCGTCCGCGCCGACTGATGATCGGACGTTCCAGGCATCGAAGCTCTCCAAGCTCCAGCTTGTAATATTCATGCTCCGCCCGAGGATGATCCGGCTGATCGGGGAACAGCTCCCGCCGTTTCACGATCGAGCGCCCGAGGATCGGCGCGTAATAACGAATGGCCCAGCGCTCCTCGCCGAACGCCGCCGTTTGATAGAAGGCGAGCCACTGAGCCTCCTCGATGTTCTTGGGCGCGCTCCGAACGGGGATGCGATACCAATGCTGCAGGCGCGCGATCTCCAAGTCGCGCCGATTGTTCATGATGGCGACGAGCACATCGCGTCTCGGCGTCGGCCTCGGCATAGACGCCGCCATTATACATCGAGCGGTGGCCAGACGTCATCCCCCATCGCGTGGGGAGAGGATGGCCAACCGCCCCGCGATCGCTTCGCCTGCTCGTCGGGCCTCCTCCGGTGGCATTCGCTGCTCGAAGATCGGGAACAAGACCCGCTCCTCCTTCCGAATATGATCGTGAAGAAGCGCACCGAAGGCCTGAAGCGCCTCCGCTGAAGAAGCAGTCTCCATCGAGCGGCGCAACTCTTCGACCCAGGCGCGGAAGCGGCTGTGTTCCTCGCGCAATTCCTCAATGAGCGC
Source organism: bacterium (assembly GCA_041640655.1). Classification (GTDB taxonomy): domain Bacteria; phylum Acidobacteriota; class Blastocatellia; order HR10; family HR10; genus HR10. The sequence goes on along the minus strand of JBEPZV010000005.1, from coordinate 47,000 downwards.
GAGGCGTCCAAGGTTCGCCTCCATAATGGGGAAGAGCCCCTCCTCCTCGGCAGCGAAGTGCGGCACAAGATCACTCTCGAAGAAGGCGACGACCGCGCGCGTCAGCTCCCGGAGTCCTTCCGCATCGGGCGAGCCGCGAGCGAATGCGCGCTTCACGCGAAGGCTCAGGACCAGTCCGTGATGGTGCCCATGCGAGAGCGGGATCAGGCTCTCATGACGTCGCGCCATCCCTCACCTCCCTCTCGGCGACAAAGAGCGCCAGCCACTGCGGATTTCCTGCGCCGGTGCTCGCCTCAGCTCCCTGCTTGGGAGCATACCAACAGGCGCAACCACTGGGCCACGCCAGATGAGGCCCTGCAAGTTGCTGTGCACTCCTCGCACGAGATCACGTTCACGTGAGCGCCAAGGTCCACGCTTCGCCCATACGGGGGACGGCCTCAATTCGGAGACGAAGCGACTATGTTCCGATGAAGGCGCGAAACAAGGCGAACATAATCCCGGAGAGGACGGCGATATTCCCGACCCAAAAGCCAAATGTCCATTGGAGCAACTCCACCTTCGCCCCGTCGATTTTCTGATCCAACCGATGGATCTCCCCCCGAAGCCCTGTTCCCATCTTCTGCAATTCCCCTTCCAGTCGGTGGATCTCGCTCCGCAATCCCATCTCTATTTTTCGCAGCTCCCCCTCCAGTCGCTGAATTTCTTCCCGAAGTTCCCCCTCGACCTGGCGAATGTCTCCCTTCAGGGCAGCTTCCGTCTTTCGGATTTCTTCCCGAAGCTCAGCCCCCGTTTGCCGCAGGTCTTCCTTGGTCGCTGCCCTGCGCTCGATCGAGGTCTCCACGAACTCAAGGAGAGCGCGCGTTTCCTCTTCTCCCAACTTGGGCTTCAACTTCCCGTACAGCTCTAAGACTGTAGGCATCCCGTTTTCTTCCCAGAGCGCGTCGCGCCTTAAGTATATCGCGAGCGACGAAGCGGGGCCAAGCTGACAGGGTGTTCCCCCTGAGCATTCGTTTCACATCGAAGTCCATGCCCTCACCGATATTCCGTGGCCGCCTCGAGGACTCCCTTCACGTGGGAGACCGCATGAGGACCGAGGCGGACGGCCGCCTCCGCCCTCCGACGAGCGAGCGCGAGGACATCTCCATCCGTCATCCGATGGATGAGCCCCAGACGCAACGCTTCAGCAGCCGAGATGGGCTCCGCCGTGAGGAAGAGGCGCAAGGCTTCAGCCCGTCCGAGGACGCGCGGCAAGCGGGCTGTCCCCCCCCACCCCGTCAATAACCCCAGGCGCGCGCCCGGATGGGCGAAGACGGAGCGTGTCGTCGCGTACCGCAGATCGCACGCGAGCGCCAGATCCAACCCGCCGCCTATGCAGTACCCATCAATGGCAGCGATGAAGAGCGGTCGCGCGCGTTCAAGGCGACGAAACAGGAGCTGACCCCGCCGAGAGAAAGCGAATGCCTCTTGGGGCGTCAGACGATGGAGTTCGCGGAGATCAGCGCCCGCGGCAAATCCTCCAGCTTCCGTTCCCGTGAGGATCACCGCCGCGATGTCCCTCCGTCGCTCGACCTCCTCGACAAGAGCCTGCACGTCGGCGAGCACAGCGAGACTGATCACATTCGGCGCTCCAGGTGCGGAGCCGCGCGCGCAGTCCAGAACGACGATCCAGTATCCGCGCTGCTCCTCCACGCGGAGATGCGTGAGACCATCTCTCATCGAGCGCGTCTCGCCTGTTCTCTGGTTCCAGCTGGCAGATCACGCGCCCTCGGCCGATAGCCCTTGCCGCCCTTCAGTTGAGCGCAGAGAGGGGACGCCCTTCCGCATCCAAGACCTCGAGCGGTCCATATTGAGCCAGGACTTCACGGATGCGCCGCGCATCGCCGACGGCGACAATCTGCATGCGCTCCAGATCGAAGTACTTTCGCGCGACCCGCTGCACATCCTCAGCCGTGACGGCGAAGACCTTCTGCGGATATGTGTCCCAATAATCGGCGGGCAGATTGTAGATCTTCTGCGTGATGATGTTCTGCAGCAGCTCCTCTGGACGCTCGAGCGAGAGGGCGAAGCTGCCGACGAGCGCCCGCTTGGCATTCTCCAGCTCCTCGGCCGAGACGGGCTCTTCGCGCAGGCGCTGCAACTCATAGAGGAATTCTCGCATCGCGCCCTCGGTCACTTCGGTTCGGACGGCAGCGCCCGCCCCCCAAACACCGGGGAACTTCGAGCTGGTGAAGGTGCTGTAGGCTCCGTACGTGTACCCCTTGTCCTCGCGCAGGTTCAGAAAGAGGCGCGCCGCCGGCCCGTCTCCGAAGATGCGATTGGCGACGAGCACGGCGAAATAATCCGGATCCGTGCGCGTGATCCCCAACACGCCCAATTGCAGGACGGTCTGCACCGACTCCGGCCGGTGAACGAGATAGACTTTTCGCGCTGAGGGCGGAGTGACCGAGGGGATCATCAGCGGGGGGACCTCGGCGGGTTCCCAATCCCCGAAGAACCGCTCGAGCTTGGGAAGCAGTTCGCGAAGCGTCACATCACCGACGACGGCCAGGAAGGCGTTGTTCGGGCGATAGTGCGCGGCATGGAAGCGAGCGAGCGCGTCCGAGGTGAGCCGCCGGATCGAATCCACCGGAGGGATCGTCCATCCGGCCGGATGCTCCCCATAGAGCGCGCGATTGAAGCGCTCCTGAGCGAGAAGCTGTGGGATCGTCCGCTGAAGCTGAAGCTGCGCGAGCGTGCGCGTCTTATACCGCTCGACCTCTTCGGGCGGGAACGTGGGGTTCCGAATGATGTCGGCGAAGAGATCGAGCACCTCGTCCATGCTCTCGACCAGTCCGGAGACGCTCACCACACTCGTCAATGACGAGAGACCGCTGGCTGCCGTGAAGCTCGCTCCCAGCGCCTCCAATTGTTCCGCGATCTCTCGGCTCGTGCGTCGCTTCGTCCCCTCGCGCAAGAGCGCCGCCGTGAACTGCGCCAGTCCTCGATGATCGGACGGATCGGCCAATCCTCCGCTGAGGATCACCATCTGCATCGAGAACGTCGGGATACGATGGTCCTCAAGAAGCAGGACCTCCAGGCCGTTCTTGAGCCGCGCCTCTTGCGGCCGCGGCAAGCGCACGCGCAGGATCTCGCGATTGATCGGCGCCTTCCTCTTCAGAACCACGCCCTTCAAAGATTGAGTCGCCGGACCGGGCAGTTGTGGTCCACTCGGCGCCTGCGCTCTCACCCACGAGCCGGAGAGCACAAGCACTACGCCCAGCGAAAGGCTCCACCGTCGAGTGTTCATCGTCCTCCCTCCTCCTGACCGGATGTGGGCAGCGGCGCGGCCTTGGGCATAGTGATGACGATGACGCGATTGTCCGGGCGCAAATAGCGCTCCGCCACGCGCCGCACATCCTCTTTGGTGACGGCCATGAGCCGATCAAGCCGGGTGTTGATCAGGTTGGGATCGCCATAGTAGACGGCATATTGGCCGAGCAAGATGGCGCGCGAGAGCGAACTGGCGATCGCGCTGATGAAGGCGCGGCGGGCCGTATTCTTGGCCTTCGCCAACTCCCAATCGGCGATGGGCTCGCGTCGCACGCGCTCGATCTCCTCGGCGATCACCGCCTCGACGTCCTCCACGCGCTTGCCCGGCCGGAGCGTCGCCGTGATGTAAAATCCCCCCGGGCCGCGTTTCTCGTCCATGAATCCCCCGACCTGCGTCACCAGCTCCTTCTCCCGCACGAGCTTCTGATAGAGCCGCGAGCTCTGCCCACCATGCAGGACGTTCGCCAGAATCTGAAGCGCGTAGAAGTCCGGCGTATTCCCTGGCACCGTCTTGAAGGCGATGTCCAGGCGCGGGAGCCGCGCCAGCGGATCCTCGACCGTCGCCCGCCGTTCCGCCGTCAACCTGGGCTCGGTCACATCTACCGGCGGAGGATTGGGCTGGCGCGGGATCTTCCCGAAATACTGCCGGATCTTCGCCAGCGCTTCCGCTGTCCGGAAATCCCCCACGAGCGTCAACACGGCGTTATTCGGGGCGTAGTAGATGCGAAAGAATTCCCGGACGTCCTCGAGCGTCGCCGCGTTGAGATCCGCCATCGAACCAATGACCGAATGCTTGTAGGCGAAGTTGTCGTAGAGCAGCTCCTGCAACTTCTCTCGACTGCGCCCATAGGGCTGATTGTCCACGCCGAGCCGCCGCTCCTCCTGCACGACCTGCCGCTGATTGTCGAGATTCTCCTGGCTCACGTCGAGGCTTCGCATGCGATCGGCCTCCAGAAAGAGCACCAGATCGAGCTGATTGGCCGGTACCGTCTGGAAGTAATTCGTCCGCTCTTCGTTGGTCGTTCCGTTCATCGTCCCACCGTTGTTGAAGATGAGGTAGAAATGCTCGCCCTTGCCCACGTTCTCCGAACCTTGAAACATCATGTGCTCGAACAAGTGCGCGAATCCCGTACGTCCCGGACGCTCGTTGCGCGATCCCACATTGTACGTGACGCAGAGCGAGACGACCGGCGCGCTGTGATCCTCCACCAAGATCACCCGCAGGCCATTGTCCAAGCGCACGTCCGTGAAGTTGACCTTAACGGCCTTCGGCCTCTGAGCCACTGCGGTGGTCGCTAAAGCGATGATCACCACAAAGGTGCGAAGATTTTTTCGGACGCTCATCGGTCCCCCTCCCGATCGGGCACCTCCCGAAGGCGAAACCACACTCGACGAAGATCGCCAGGCGGCTCGCCTCCTGGAAGCCCTCCGTTCATAACCTGCGAACCAAGCATATCAACGCGGAATGGGGAGGGCAAGTTCCCTAAGATTTCGACCTGATGTGGTATAATCGGCCCCGTCGGGAGGGAGAGCGATGAGCGAGGTCACCGGGTCTGACATCGAGCGGGCGCGCGCGGAGCTTCCGCCCTATATTCGGCGAACGCCGCTTCTTCGGAGCGAAGAGCTGTCGGCCACATTCGGCCATCCGATCTGGTTGAAATGCGAGAACCTGCAGATCACAGGGAGTTACAAGGCGCGCGCGGCTTTCACCCTGCTCCATCGCCTGGGCGAGGACGCGCGACGGCGTGGCGTCGCCCTCACGTCCTCGGGCAACTTCGCCACGGCCTTCGCCTACATGGGCCAGCAGCTCGGCGTCCCTACGGTTCTGGTGATGATGCGCAAGACGTCCCCCTTCAAAGCCGAGCGCACGGCTCGCTTCGGCGGGGAGATCGTCTGGTGCGAAGACCGATTCGAAGCGCGCTTTGAGACGCTGCGGCGATTGGAGACCGAACGCGGGCTCATCGCGATCAACCATCTGGAGGACCCCAACGTCGTCATCGGGCACGGCACGATCGGAGCCGAGATCCTGGAGCAACTCCCGGAGACGTTGACCATCCTCGTGCCTATCAGCACCGGAGGATTGATCGCCGGCATCGCACTCGCTGTGAAGGAACGAAATCCTCGCGCTTCGGTCATCGGCGTTCAACCGGAGGGCTCCAATGCTACCTATCTCTCTTTCAAGGCCGGGACGATCGTCTCGATCCCCGAGACCCGCACCATCTGCGATGCGCTGACGGCCACGCGCCCAGGGACGCTCATGTTCTCGCTCATCCAACGATACGTGGACGACATCGTCCTGGTCACCGACGAAGCGGTCGCAGAAGCTGTCGCTTGGCTCGCGCGCGAGGAGAAGCTCGTCGTCGAGCCCTCGGGAGCCGTCGGTATTGCCGCGCTCCGCTCAGGACGCGTGACTCCACAGGGTCCGACCGTCGCCCTCCTGAGCGGGGGGAATATCGCTCCCACGCGCCTCGCGGAAATCCTCACCTCGAAGACATGACAGAAAGTGGGGCAATATGACCACATTAGCGAGAGAAATCGCCAAGCGCGTGAGAGGGAAGTCTGTTGTGAGATTAGTACCTTCGCGGAGCATATAGACAAAACGTTCGAATGTATGAGTGAACATGCGGGTGTCGTGAAAGTGCTCGAGCGCATCCACGGGATACTGAGCTGCGGCCCAGGGCAGGCGTTCTTTGATGGCGCTGTGACCGCCGTGGCCGAGCTGCTTGGAGTCTCCGGCGTCCTCCTGGGCCGTTATGAAGGAGATGCGCGAACGCTTCAGGTTTTGAGCTGGTATCGCGGCGGGTTCATCGAGCATAATGGAACGCTCCCCATTCAAGGGACGCCGATCGAGCGAATCCTTGATGAGGGGCATCCCTATACGTGTGATCGAAATGCGTGGAGGCTCTTCCCGCAGGATGAGGTGCTGCGAACCGGGAGGGCGGAGTGCTATCTGGGCCTGCCGCTCAAAGAGCGCGTCGGTGGCGAAGTCCTCGGCATCGTGGCCGTTTATGCCGCCGAGCCCCGGCAATTCACCCAAACCGAGCGCGCGCTGCTTGAGCTCATAGGAAGCTGTCTGGCGAAGGAGCTGGAGCGAAGCCGTCGCGAAGAGGTCATTCAGCAACTACACCGGAAGCTTCGGCACGCGCAGAAGATGGAAGCGCTCGGTGCCTTGACGACCGGCATCGCTCATGATTTCAACAACCTGCTCACGGGCATTCTGGGGTTCACGGAGTTGGCGCTCGCGCAACTGGGATCGGAGCGTGGGGATCGTGAAGAGACCGTCCTCCACCTGCATCAGGTTCTCACCTTGAGTCAACGCGCGCGCGATCTGGTGCGGCAATTGTTGCTGCTGGGCCGCCCTGAGGAGAGCGCCGAACGGACGTGCGCGCTTCATGCCCTTGTGAAGGACTTCACGGCGTTTCTGCGTCGCACGATCCCCGAGAGTATCCAGATTGAACTCGACCTGGCTCCTGAAGCGATCACCATAGAGGCCAATCCGACCCACGTTCAGCAAGTCCTGCTCAATCTCATCCTCAACGCGCGCGATGCCATGCCGCAGGGTGGACGCCTTCGCCTGCATACGGAACGGGTGTGGCCAGAGACTTTTCGCGCCCCGATTCGCACACGTGTGCAACACCGCCCCTACGTTCGCCTCTCCGTCAGCGATACAGGCGCCGGGATCGCCCCAGACATCCTCCCCCGCATCTTCGACCCTTTCTTCACAACCAAGAGGACGGGGACCGGCCTCGGTCTCTCCATCGTCCGGGAGATCGTCCACTCTTATGGCGGATGGATCGAGGTCGAGAGCGAACCGGGACAGGGCACGAGCTTTCACATCTTTTGGCCCATTGCCGAAGAGTCGGCAGCTGGCGCCAGTGCTGAAGCAGAAGAGCAAATACCCGCCGGAGGTGGCGAGGCGCTCTTGCTCGTCGAGGATGATCCGACGATCTTGAAACTCGGGCAGAGCCTGCTTGAGCGCCTCGGCTACCGCGTCTGGATCGCGCGCGATGGTCGAGAAACCATTGAAGTTTATGCCCGACATCGTGAGGAGATTCGGCTCGTCCTCCTGGACGTCGTACTGCCGGAGATCAGCGGTGCTCGCGTCCTTGAGGAATTACGCCGGATCAATCCGCAGGTGCGGATTCTCGCCATGACGGGCTACGGCTCGAAGGATCAGCTCAAAGACTTCCCTTGGGAGGCGGCCGACGGATGGCTCCTGAAGCCCTATGATCTGCGGTCACTGGCGCACGCCCTCCGCCAATGCCTTGACAGAGAGAAGGAACGCCCTCACTGCCGATAGATCACCAAGATCTGTCCGGGTTTGATGAGGTCGCCCGAGAGGCGGTTCCACCGACGAAGATCAGCGACTGTCACCTCATACCGATTGGCGATCTCCAGGAGCGTATCCCCAGGACGCACGCGATATGTAAAGCGACGTCCGCGCGCGGGAGCGAGACTCTTGGTTCGAGAAGACGTCCTGGACACGTTCGATCGTTTCACTCGCTCCGAGGGCACGGCGATGACCAGCGTTTGACCAGCGCGCAATTTCGCTCGCGGGCTCAGGCCGTTGAGGCGCGCGATATCACGAGCCGAGAGGCCGTAGCGCGCCGCGATGCGCGTCATCGTATCTCCCGGACGCACGCGGATGGTCAGGCGTACGACCGAGAGGCGCGCCAGCTCTACGCCCGGCACGCTCCTGAGAGGCTGGCGCCGCACCGACGTCGGGATGATCAGTCGCGTGCCCGCCGGGAGCCTCGCTTCAGCCCCCAAATCGTTCACCCGCGCGATCTCTTCGGCGCTCACGCGATGTTCCTCGGCGATGCTCTGAAGCGTCTCCCCTTCCGCGACGCTGTGGATGCGCCAAGAATCTCGATTCCCCACGGGCACACGCTCCAGCAGGGCGATCAGCTGCTCGCCCGTACCCACCGGCACACGCACCGTGTAGGTCTCTCCCAGCGGCACGTATCCACGCTTGAGTTCGGGATTGAGGTCACGGATGTGCTCGGGCGTCGTGCCTACTGCCTCGGCGATCAAGCGCACGTCAATCGGTCCTTGGACGGGCACGGTCTCATACTCCAGAGTCGGCTCCGGCTCAATGTCGGTGAAGCCGTAGCGCTCCGGATTCTTCGCGATCGCGATGATCGCCAAGATGATGGGAACATAATTGCGGGTCTCAGCCGGCAGCAGGCGATTGCGGTGCAGATACCAGAAATCGGCATATCCGGAGGCGGCGATCGCTCGATCCACGGTCGCCTCCCCACAGTTATAGGCGGCCAGGGCCAGGGGCCAATCCAAGTAGCGCTCATAGAGGAACTTCAAGTAGCGGGCGGCGGCGCGCGTGGGCTGCTCCAGCCCGGAACGTTCGTCCAGCCAACTGGTCTGCCGCAATCCATACTTGGCCCCCGTCCCCGGAATGAACTGCCAAATCCCCTGCGCATTCATCGGAGAGCGGGCATGGGGGCGCCAATTGCTCTCGGCCTGAGCCAGCCACACCAGGTCCAGCGGGACCCCTTCCTCCTGGAAGATGCGCCGCGCCAACTCCAGATATCGCCCGGCGCGCCGCAAGCCCACCTCCATCGTCGCCCGCCCTTTGGGGTTCCGCGTGAAGTAGTGGATGAACTGCCGGACTTCAGGGGTGATCGTCACCGGAAAGTCCAGCGTGATCTCCTCCGTCTCGCGCGCCCCTGCCTCGATGTCTTCTCTCCCCAACTCGATCTTGGCCAGCTCCTCCAAGAGCGACGGCTCATACTGTTGTCGGAACTCCGCGCCCTGCATGGCGGCTTCCAATTGATAAGCGTGGATGCGCTCGATCAGCGAACGATAGTACGCCAGGAGCTGCGGATAGGCGGACACGTTCACGCGCGCCTCCAAGATCACGTCCACCGCGCGATCGAACGCCTCGCGCGCGCGCACGAAATCCCCCTGGCGGTAGGCCGCCTCCCCTTGTCGAAACAGAGCCTCAGCGCGCTGAATGAGGGCATGGAGCTGCGCCTCCTGAGCCGATGGCGGAGAGGCTTCCGGGCGCAGCTCCCCCTGTGGCGCAGCCGCAGCGCGAGCCTCGAACTCCCCCCTCACCGGCGACAAGGCCGCGACGCTCGAAAAAAGGCCAAGCTGTATCCCGATGAGTCCGCTGACGACCCGTCGTAACATATGCTCTTCCCCTCGCGGCAGAAAAAAAGACCACAACCGGCGCTTCCGTATCTTCATGGCAGCGCCACTAGATAGCATAAAGCGGCCTGATTTGTCAATAAGGGAATGGAAACCGCCCAGATCAGGATCCGCCCTTCCTCTTGCTCTCTCGAGCCACAATACGCCATACTCTCCATTCGCGCGAACGGGGGCTATGCCGAAGCGGACGGACATCGAGAAGATCCTCATCATCGGGTCGGGACCGATCGTCATCGGGCAGGCCTGCGAATTCGATTATTCGGGAACGCAGGCGTGCAAGGCGTTGCGCAGCGAGGGATACCGGGTCATCCTCGTGAACTCGAATCCGGCGACGATCATGACCGATCCCGAATTCGCCGATCGGACGTACGTTGAGCCGCTGACGGTCGAAGTCCTGACGAAGATCATCGAGCGGGAGCGTCCGGATGCCTTGCTGCCGACCGTGGGCGGGCAGACGGGATTGAACCTGGCGGTCGCGCTGGCCGAACAGGGCGTCCTGGAGGCTTATGGCGTTCGCTTGATCGGAGCGAACCTGCAGGCGATTCGCATCGCCGAGGATCGGCGGCTCTTCAAGCAGGCGATGGAGGAGATCGGTCTGGAGATGCCGCGCGCCGGATTCGCCTCTTCGCTCGAGGAAGCGTGGGAGATCGCGGCCGATCTCGACTACCCGATCGTCATTCGCCCCAGTTTCACCCTGGGGGGAACGGGCGGAGGGATCGCCTATAACGATGAAGAATTCCGCCAGATCGTCGAACGCGGGCTTGAGGCTTCGCCTATTCACGAGGTCCTCGTCGAAGAGTCCATCATCGGCTGGAAGGAGTACGAGCTGGAGGTCATGCGCGACCTCGCCGATAATGTCGTCATCATCTGCCCGATTGAGAACTTCGATCCCATGGGGATTCACACCGGGGACTCCATCACGGTGGCTCCGGCACAGACACTCACCGATCGGGAGTATCAGCGCATGCGCGATGCGGCCATTGCCGTGATTCGAAAGGTGGGCGTGGAGACGGGGGGCTCCAATATCCAATTCGCCGTCAATCCTCGAACGGGAGAGCTGCGCGTCATCGAGATGAACCCGCGCGTCTCGCGCTCCTCGGCGCTCGCCTCGAAAGCGACGGGCTTTCCGATCGCGAAGATCGCCGCCAAGCTCGCCGTGGGCTACACGCTCGATGAGATCCCCAACGACATCACGCGCAAGACATGGGCGAGTTTTGAGCCCACGATTGACTACGTGGTGGTGAAGATCCCGCGCTGGGCCTTCGAGAAGTTCCCGGCGGCCGATCCGACGCTCACCACGCAGATGAAGTCCGTGGGCGAGGTCATGGCCATCGGGCGCACGTTCAAGGAGGCCCTCTTGAAGGGGATCCGCGCTTTGGAGACCGGCCGCCTCTTCCGCTTCGACCGCGATCTGCCGGAGGAGGAGCTGCGCCGCCGCTTGGTGATCCCCACTCCGGAACGCCTCAACTACATTCGCTATGCCCTGGACCAGGGCTGGAGTATCGAGCAGATCCACGAGCTGACGAAGATTGATCCCTGGTTTCTCGCGCAGCTTCGCGAGATCGGCGAGCAGCAGAAGCGTCTGCGCGCGAAGACGCTGCAGACGGTGACGCGCGAGGAATTGCGGCGCGCCAAACGCATGGGCTTCTCCGACGCTCGCCTGGCCGATCTTTGGAAGACGAGCGACGAGGCCGTCCGCCGCACGCGCCAGCAACTGGGCCTCCGCCCCGTCTTCAAATGCGTGGATACCTGCGCCGCGGAATTCGAATCCTATACGCCTTACCTCTACTCCACCTACGAAGACGAAGACGAGGCCCCGCCAACCTCTCGGCGCAAGATCATGATCCTGGGCAGTGGCCCCAATCGCATCGGGCAAGGCATCGAATTCGACTACTGCTGCTGTCATGCGGCCTTCGCCCTGCGCGAGGACGGATACGAGACGATCATGGTCAATTGCAATCCCGAGACGGTCTCGACCGATTACGATACGTCCGACCGGCTCTATTTCGAACCGCTCACGTTCGAGGACGTGATGAACATCTACGAGCGAGAGCAGCCCGAGGGCGTCATCGTGCAGTTCGGCGGGCAGACGCCACTCAATCTCGCCATGAAGCTCTGGCGCGCGGGCGTGCGCATCATCGGCACGTCGCCCGAGTCCATTGACCTGGCCGAGGACCGCGAGCGTTTCGGTCGCCTCCTTCGCGAGCTGGGCATCCCACAGCCCGAGAGCGGGACGGCGACGAGCATCGAGGAGGCCAAGCGCATCGCCGCGCGCATCGGGTATCCGGTCCTGGTCCGCCCCAGCTATGTGCTCGGCGGTCGCGCCATGGTGATCGTCTATGACGAGCGCGCGCTGGAGCGCTATATGCGCGAGGCCGTTGACGCCTCCCCGGCGCATCCGGTCCTCATTGACCGATTCCTCGAAGACGCCTTCGAGGTGGACGTGGACGCCCTCGCCGATGGAGCGCGATGCGTGATCGCCGGGATTCAGGAGCACATCGAGGAAGCGGGGATTCATTCCGGCGATAGCTCGTGCGTGCTCCCGCCCTACATGATCCCCGCCGAGCACGTGGAGACGATCCGCCGCTACACGCGGCGGTTGGCCGAAGCCCTGCACGTCGTCGGCTTGATGAACGTCCAATATGCGATCAAAGATGGGACTGTCTACGTGCTCGAGATGAATCCGCGCGCCTCGCGCACCGTTCCCTTCGTGAGCAAGGCGACGGGCGTCCCGCTGGCCAAGATCGCGGCTCTGCTCATGGTCGGACATCGGCTCGACGAATTCCATCTGCCCGACGAATTGACGGTGGATCGGTTCTACGTCAAGACGCCCGTCTTCCCCTTCGCGCGATTTCCGGGCGTGGACCCGGTGCTGGGGCCGGAGATGCGCTCCACAGGTGAAGTCATGGGCATCGCCTCGACCTTCGGCAGCGCTTTCCTCAAGGCCCAGTATGGCGCGGGCACGCACCTGCCGCGTCAGGGGACGGCCTTCATCAGCGTCAACGATAACGATAAGGCGAACGTCATCCCCATCGCCCGACGCTTGCGCGACCTGGGATTCGATCTGATCGCCACGCGCGGCACGCGCGAGGCCTTGCGGCGCGCAGGGCTCGACGCTCGATTCGTCTACAAGGTGAACGAGGGGCGCCCGAACGTCGTGGATCTCATCAAGAGCCGACACATTCACCTGATCATCAACACGCCCCTTGGACGCGCCTCGTTCTATGACGATCGTTCGATCCGCCGAGCGGCTGTGCAGTATCGCGTCCCCTGCATCACGACGCTCACGGGAGCCCGCGCGGCGGTCGAGGCCATCGAGGCCTTGCAGAAGGAACAGTTGGAGGTCGGTTGCTTGCAGGAATATCATGCTGCGAATCGGTTCAATCGCCTTCAGGCCTCGCCCTGAGCCAGATGCCTGGGAAGCGGAGGTGAGGAGTGATGGAGCAGAAGAAGATCGTGCTCATCTTCGGCAAAGACACCTGACCGTATACGACGGCCGCCCGTGAGGACTACGGCCAACGCGGATACGACGTCCACTACTTCAACGTGCAGAAGGACGAGTCGGCCTTCCAACGCATGCTCCACTATTCGGGGGGCAAGCGCAGCGTGCCCGTGATCGTGGAAGGCGAGCGGGTGACCATCGGCTTCGGAGGGACCTGAGGGGTGTGAAGGCCGACCGGGCCGGTCGGCGATTCCGCCCGACAAATAGCCCAGAGGCCGCGCGCGCCCCGTCGGGTCCCTATTCCGCTCACACGCCTGAAAGGGCCCCGGCGCGAGCGCGCGCCGAGCCCTTCGAGCGTCAATGTTTCCCAGGCTCGAGTGGCACGCCCTTGCGCGTGCTCGTGATATAGGCTTCGAGCGCGATCATGCGCGGATCGTCCGGCGGCAGGGGCTTCCCCTTCATGGGATTCTCGATGCACCAGTTGATCATGTCGCGCAAGGTGGCCACGCGCTTGAGCTGGGTCTGGAACTTCGGATAGGTCTCCGGATGCGTCGCCGCCGCATCTGGATGGCACATATCGCAGGAGATGCCGATGGTGCCCCCCAGCGCCTTCCAATCATGGAAGAGCTTGTACCCCTCCTCGATCACGCGCTTCTGCTCGCGCTCCCACGTCAAGCGATCGCGCGCCGTCCATTTGGAGACTTGCTTGGCCTGCTGTTCGGCGTAGGCGGCCATCATGCGGCGCGCCACTTCGCGCGCTTTCTCGGGCGGCAGGACCTCGCCCGCGCGCGCATCGGCGATCTCCAATTTCGTCTCGCCATCACAGAGCTGCACGACGAGGCGATCGGAGCCGCCGGATGGCTTCGACTCCTGCGCGCCGGCGGCCGACCGATCCCACGATGTCGCGACAAGCGCGATCCCCAGAATCCCCGCGACCAGGAGAAACCATTTCGCTGTCCTCATCGCCTCCTCCCATCTAATACGGTGGAAATTCGGGAATCGGAGGGACGGCCTCCTTGCCCCACGATTCCAGATATGCCTTGGCGACCGTGATCGGATTTCGGCTCCAGAGGTTGTAGTGCTTGTCCACATAGCCATCACGATGCACGTCCACCGTGCCCCACCCCGTCCCATCGGCCTCATCGAAGGGATCGGGCCGCTCCATGGGCACGGTCAACTTGGGCAAGCCCTCCGGAGCGTAAGGCCACGGCCACGCCGTCGAGAGCATCCCGTGGAAGTGAATGTTCTGAATCCGATGAGTCAGCAGCTGATGCGTGTGGCCGTGAATGACCGTCACCGACTTGAAGGGGAAGAGCATCTCGTGAATCGCCTCGGCGTCCTCGGTCCAGAAGTTCCACGGGCGATAGTACTTGTAGAGCGGCGAGTGGGAGAAGATGATGATGGGCGTGTCCTTGGAGACCCGCGCCAGATCGCGCCGCAGCCACTCGCGCCCTTCTTCGCCCACCTCGAACCGACTCTGGATGGGATTGTCGAGCTGCGCGACCGTGAGCATGCGCTCCATCGGCGTCATCTTCCGCTCGGTCCAGAAGTCCTTCTCGTTCACGCTCATCAGGACGATGAAGTGCACCCCCTTGTGGTCGAACGAGTAATTCTCGGGCCCGAACAGCTCACGCCACTTCTCGCCCATATCGAGGAACCAATCATGCTCGCCGACCATCATCTTCACGGGCACCTTCAGCTCGCTCAGGATTTGCTTCCCCAACTCCAACTCCTTCGGTTGTCCGAGCTGCGCCAGATCCCCTCCGAAGAGGACGAAATCAGGAGGCGGATCCAGCGCATTGACGTCGCGCACGGCCCGAAGCGCCGCGTTGACGAAGCGCTCGTTCAACTCCCGCTCATAGAGATGCGTGTCGGAGATGTAGGCGAAGCGGAAGAGCGGCTTCTCCTGCGGATCGGCCCGCACGACGTCCACGACTTGGAACGAATGGGGGGGAACGACCTGCTTCGCCGTGAAGACCGCCGCCGACAGACCGGCGATCTTCATGAACTCTCGGCGGTTGAGTCGCTTCACGGCCTCGAAGAACTCCTCGCGCTGCTGACGATATTCCTGTTCTCGCTTCTTCCATTTCAAGGGCCACATAACGATCACCTCCTCCAAGACCGAGAACCGCGCGCCACCGTCGGCGTCGGATTCCCGGAAGTGGGCTCGGCGGCCAGCTTGATCTCTCCGCGAGCGACCCGCCGCACCCAATCACTGGTCAAACTCTTCAGGAATTCCTCCAAATCCGCCTTCTCCTGCTCGGTGAGATTGAGCTTCACAATCCCGCCATCGAGATTCGGATTGGGCTCACCCCCTTTGTCGTAGAAATCAATCACCTCGCGGAGCGTCTTCAGACTCCCATCGTGCATGTAAGGAGCCGTCAGCTCGATGTCGCGCAACGGCGAGGTCTTGAACGCGCCCACGTCCTTGGGCTGACGCGTCACGAGAAATCGGCCCAATTCGGAGAAGCCCTCGGTGAGGGCGAGCCGATCTAAGGCCTCCTTCGTCAGCCGATTCTCCTGCGCCATCTGTTGAATCTGCCGCGCGAGCGCTTCGAAATTCCGCGTGGCCTTCATGCCGATGCCGATGTTGTGGTACTTGAAGTCGGTGAAGAAGGGCGAGGAAGGGTTGAACTCATGGCAGGTGATGCAGCGGGCTTTCCCTTTGAAGAGTTCCCATCCGCGTTTGGCCGCCTCGCTGATCGCCTTGGGATCACCCGCCATGAAGCGGTCAAAGGGTGAATCTCCCGAAAGGAGCGTGCGCTCGAAGGCCGCGATCGCCTTCGCGATGTTCTCGATGGTCACGGGATTGGGACCGCCGAAGACCTCCCGGAAGCGCTGCGCGTATTCGGGAATCCCCCGCACCTTGGCGACGACCGCCTCATGCGAGGGCATGGCCATCTCGACGGGATTGATGAGCGGTTGCAGGACCTGCTCCTCGAGGGTCTTCACCCGCCCATCCCAGAACTGCTCCTCATTGAACATGGCGTTCAAGACCGTCGGCGCGTTGCGCGCGCCTTTTTTCCCGCCCACCCCTTCGGAGACCGGCTTGCCGTCGGTGAACGCGAACCGCGGATCGTGACAGGTCGCGCAACTGACGGTGTTGTCCACCGAGAGCCGCTTCTCGAAATAGAGATCGCGACCGAGGGCCACCTTGGCCTCGGTCATCGGATTATCCGCCGGGATCATCATCTCCCAGAGGTCGGCCGGGATCCCCAAGGGGATGCGAATCTGAAACTTCTGCGGGACGGGGGACGTGGCCCTCGCCCCACCGAGCCCCAGGCCGAAGCCCGCGATGATCAGGCCCAGGGCGAGTAGCTTCGCACGCCGCATGTCTCCTCCGTTCATGATGTCTGTCCTCCTCACGGCCTGGACCTTCTTCGGAAAGCTCCCACATCAGAATACACACCAACGGGGGAGATTTATTCCCGATGCGCCGGAGATCGAGGAAGGGTCGTAGCGCCCGAGCGCGCTCATGGGCTAAAATGAGAGCGGCATGAACGGGGTGGCGACCACACGCGCCTTCGGGCAGCAGGTGTTGACGATCGTGTTAGGGCTCGGGCAGGGTGCTCGTCTCTTCCCCTTGACCGCGGAGCGCGCCAAAGCGGCTCTGCCGTTCCTGGGGCACTATCGGCTCATTGATCTGGCCCTCAGCCGGTGCCTGCATGCCGGGCTCCGCCGCATCTACGTGCTCACGCAATTCAATTCGGTCTCGCTCAATCGGCACGTGATGCAGACGTATCGGGTGGGACGGTTCGCCGAATCCACCGAATTCGTCGAGATCATCGCGGCCGAGCAGACCTGGGAGAGTCACCAGTGGTACCGCAGTTCGACGGACGCGATCCGACGCGCCTGGCGACACTTCGAGCCATGGCCCGCGCACCACGTGCTGATTCTGCCCGGTGATCACGTGAGCACTCTCGCGCTCCAGGAGCTCGTCGCCTTCCATTTGGAAGCGGAAGCCGATCTCACGCTGGTCGTCGTCCTCGCGGATGAGGCGTTGGCGCGCACGCGAGGCGTCGTGAAGATCGCCGGCTCGGACGTGCATTCTCTCCGTCTGTCCGATTGGCGCGTCCTCCGCTACGAGGAGGAACCGCGCCAGGAGACCTTACGCGAATGCCGCCTGGCGCATGACCCGCAGATGTTCCTGATCGCCACAGGGGTTTATCTCTTCAAGCGAGACGTGCTCGCCTCCCTGTTGGAGCAGACCAGCGCTCCCTTCGATTTCGGCTTGGAGGCGCTTCCGCTGGCCGTCGCCCGCTTCCGCGTCTATGCGTATTGGCATCGTGGGTATTGGGATGATGTGAGCACGATCGGCGCCTATTACGAAGCGCACATGCGGATGCTCGCGCCGAACCCACCGCTTGTCATGCACGATCCGAATGCGCCGATCTATACGCGACCGCGTTATCTCCCCCCGGCCACACTCCGGGAGAGCGAGATCGTGGATTCCCTGATCGCCGACGGCTCGCGGCTCACGGGCGCGCGCGTGCATCGCTCGATCCTCGGATTGCGCAGCCGGGTGGAGCGCGGCGCTCACGTGGACGGCGTGATCGCGTTCGGCGCGGAATTCTTCCCCTCGCCCGAGGAGCAGGAGCGGGATCGCGCGCGCGGCCTTCCGGAGATCGGCATCGGCGAAGGGGCCGTCATTCGGCGCGCCATTCTGGATCGCAATGTGCGCATTGGCGCCCGCGCGCGCATTGTGAACGAAGCGGGGGCGCAGCAGGCCGATGGCCCAAACTACTACATTCGCGAGGGCATCGTGATCATCCCCAAGAATGCGGTCGTTCCTGAAGGGAGCGTGATCTGACGAATCCTGGCGACAGCACGGCACACGGAGACGAGGCCTATGAAGCGCACGCGCATCCTCATCATGGGAGCAGCCGGTCGAGACTTTCACAATTTCAATGTCGTCTTCCGCGACGATCCGCAGTACGAGGTCGTCGCCTTCACGGCGGCGCAGATCCCCAACATCGAGGGGCGGCGCTATCCGCCCGAGCTGGCGGGCGAGTTGTACCCCGAAGGGCTGCCCATCTACCCGGAAGAGGACTTGGAGCGGTTGATCGAAGAGCACGAGATTGATCAGGTCGTCTTCTCCTACAGCGATGTCTCGCATGAGCACGTCATGCATGCGGCCGCGCGGGCGCTGGCGCACGGCGCCGACTTCCGCGTGCTCGGGCCGCGCGCCACGATGCTGCGCGCCGATCGGCCCGTCATCTCCGTCTGCGCCGTGCGCACGGGCTGCGGCAAGAGTCCGGCGAGCCGTAAGATCGCTCGGCTCCTTCGGGAGATGGGCTGTCGCGTCGTCGTCGTGCGCCATCCCATGCCCTATGGCGACCTCTCTCAGCAAGTCGTGCAACGGTTCGAGACGCTCGAGGATCTGCGCCGCTACAAGTGCACCATCGAGGAGATGGAGGAGTACGAACCGCATCTGCGCAACGGCGTGATCGTCTACGCCGGCGTGGATTACGAGCGGATTCTGCGCCAGGCGGAGGCCGAGGCCGACATCCTGCTCTGGGACGGGGGGAACAACGATCTCCCCTTCTTCGTGCCCGATCTGGAGATCGTGCTCGTGGATCCGCATCGGCCCGGACACGAGCGCGGGTACTTCCCCGGAGAAGTGAATTTCCTGCGGGCCGATGTCCTCATCATCAGCAAGGTCAACACGGCGCGCCCGGAAGATGTGGAGACCGTTCGACGAAATATTCGCGCTTTCAACCCGACGGCGATGGTCATCGAGGCCGGCCTGACAATCGTCGTGGACGCGCCCGAGGCGATTCGCGATCGCCGCGTGCTTGTGGTGGAGGATGGACCGACGCTGACGCACGGCGAGATGAGTTACGGAGCGGGCGTGCTCGCCGCCCGACAGTTCGGCGCCCGCGAGCTGGTGGATCCGCGCCCGTACGCGGTCGGCAGCATCCGCGAGACGTTCGCCGAGTATCCGCACATCGGGCCGCTGCTGCCGGCAATGGGCTACGGCCTCGAACAGATGCGCGAACTCGAAGAGACGATCAATCGCGTGCCCTGCGACGTCGTGCTCGTAGCCACGCCTGTGGATCTGCGTCGCGTCCTGCAGATGCGGCATCCGACGTGCCGCGTCGCTTACGAGCTGGAGGAAGTCGGCTCGCCGACGCTTCACGAGGTCTTACGGGACTTCCTCGCCAGGATGAACCGACGATGAGCGAACGACTCGTCATCGCGCTCGGCGGCAACGCCTTGATCACACCGGGGCAAGCCGGGACGATTCCCGAACAATTGGCGAATCTGGAGGCCTCACTCGGCGGCGTGGTCGAATTGATCCACGAGGGGCATCGGATCGCCCTCACGCACGGCAACGGCCCGCAGGTCGGCAACATCCTCATTCGCGTCGAGGAAGCGCGAGGGAAAGCATACGATCTGCCGCTGGATGTCTGCGTCGCCCAGTCGCAGGGCGAGATGGGGTATCTCATTCAGCGCACCCTGCACAATCTGCTTCGTCGTCGCGGCATCGCGCGGCCGATCGCGACCGTCCTCACGCAGGTGGTCGTGGATCGTCAGGATCCGCGCCTGCAGATGCCGACCAAACCCATCGGCCCGTTCTACACGGCGGCGCAAGCCGAGGAACTGAAGCGGAGGGGATACGTTCTCGCGGAAGACGCGCACCGCGGCTATCGTCGCGCCGTCCCCTCGCCGGTGCCGCTTCGCATCATCGAGCAGGAGGTGATCACCCGCCTGTTTGAGGACGGCGTGATCGTCGTGGCCGCGGGAGGCGGCGGAATTCCCGTGGCCGCTGAGGATGGAACGCTTGTGGGCATCGAAGCTGTCGTGGATAAGGACCTGGCGTCGAGCCTGCTGGCGACGGCCCTGCGGGCGGATCGGTTGATTGACCTGACGGCCGTCGAGACGGTGAAACTCTATTTCGGCACTCCCCAGGAGCGCGCCATCCAGCGGATGACGCTGGCCGAAGCCCAACACTATCTGGCCGAAGGACATTTCGCGCCGGGGAGCATGGGGCCGAAGATCGAAGCCGCCATCGCTTTTCTCCAGCGCGGCGGCCGCGAGGTCATCATCACGCGACCGGAGCTGGCGGCGGCAGCTCTCCGCGAGCAGGCGGGAACGCACATCTATCCGGAGTGAAAGGAGGTCCCGATGCGACACCTTCTCTCCCTGGCCGATTGGCCGCGCGAGTGGATCGAAGAGACCATCGAGCAGGGCCTACAGATCAAACGCGATCCCCGTCAGGTCGCGCACGCTCTGCAAGGGCGCGTGCTCCTCATGCTCTTCCAAAAACCATCGCTGCGCACGCGCCTCTCATTCGAGGTGGCCATGCTGCAGATGGGCGGCCACGCCATCTACTACGATCTCGGCACGTCTCCCTGGGGCAAGGGGAAAGAGAGCCTGGCCGACGTGGCGCGCACGGTCTCGCGCTATGTGGACGCGATCATGGCGCGCCTGTTTCAGCAGGCCGATCTGGAGGAGCTGGCCGCGCATGCGAGCGTGCCGGTCATCAACGGATTGACCGATCACGAGCATCCCTGTCAGGTGCTCGGCGACCTGATGACCATCCTCGAGAAGAAGGGCCGATGGCGCGGCCTCAAGCTCGCCTACGTGGGCGATGGGCACAACAACGTGACCCATTCGCTGCTGCTGGGGGGCGCCAAGGTCGGTCTCAACGTGAGTGTGGGCTGCCCTGAAGGACCCGACTTCGAGCCCGATCCCACGGTTCTCCAACGCGCGCGCGCAGCCGCTCGCGAGACCGGAGCCGTCATCGAAGTCCTGCACGAGGCGCGGGCGGCCGTCGCTCAGGCTGACATCGTCTACACGGATACGTGGATGAGCTACCACATCCCGCCGGAAGAGCGCTCGGCACGCGAGCGACGCCTCCGTCCGTTCCAGGTGACCGCGGACCTTCTGCAGCAGGCTCGTCCCGACGTCGTGTTCATGCATTGTCTGCCGGCCGAACGCGGCGCCGAGGTGACCGGGGATGTCATTGACGGCCCGCACAGCATCGTCTTCGATCAGGCCGAGAACCGCCTCCACATCCAGAAGGCCATCCTCCTGCGCCTGCTCGGCCCCTGAGGCCGAGGATCGAGAACGTTCGTGGATGGGCCCGGCGAGCGTGCTCTCGCGACCGTTCCTGTTCCACCGGGACGTGGGTTTATCGCCGCGCGGGGGTCAGGACTTTGCCCGGGAGCTTCCCCGTGATCTTCCCCTCATCCACCACGAATTCGCCGTTGACCAAGACATAGCGAATGCCCTCGGCATATTGATGCGGATTCTCATAGGTCGCGCGGTCGGCGATCTTCTCCGGATCGAAGATGGTGATGTCGGCCCAATACCCCTCGCGCAACAAGCCGCGATCGCGCAGGCCGATGATCTGCGCCGGGAGCGACGTCATCGAGCGAATGGCGAACGGCAGGGAGATCACCCCTCGCTCGAAGACATATCGTCGAATCTTTCGCGGGAAGGCCCCGTAGTATCGCGGATGCGGAATCCCCTCACCGAAGGCGACCGTGCCGGCATCGCTGCAGGTCGCCGTGAACTCCTGCCGCATGATGTGCTCGATGTCCAGCTCCGAGAGGGAGAAACCGCGCATACGCGCTCCGCCCGGGCGATCCAGCCCGTTCAGCTGCATCCACAGGGCCGTATCCACCGGGTCTTCGCCGCGTTCGCGCGCGATCTCGCCGAGCGATTTCCCGACAAACTTCGGGTCCGGGAACTCGTAAACGATGATGCGATCCGCGCCGCCGCGACGGTCAATCTCATGGGCGATGTCCGCGCGGATCGTCTCGCGCACCTTCGGATCGGCGAGGCGACGCCGCAGATTCTCCTTGAGGCGCGCGAACACTTCGGCCCGCCCGCGCGCGAGCTGACCGAGCTGCCCGCCCACGTCCACGCCTTCCTCCGCCAGCGCCCACAGAGGGATCAACACCGTTTGTCCATCTGTCCCTGTCGTATCGTACGGATATTGATCGGCGTAAACGGGCAGACCTCGCTCTCGCGCTTCGGCGATCAAGCGCACGGCGGCATAGCTGCTGCCCCAGTACGAGGCCCCCTTCGCCTTCAAGTGGGACGCGACGGCCACGACACCCGATCGGGCGCTGATCTCGATCGTCTCCTTCACCGCCTGCAGCAGATCCCCTGAGGGCGTCGGATCGGACGCGTTCTTCCACATCGGATCGCGCCCTTCGCTTCGCTGATGCGCGATATAGAATCCGCCATAGGCGGCGACGACCTTCGCCAACTCGACCAGCTCTTCGGTCGTGCTCCAACGACCGGGCACATACTCCAGTCCGGCGCTCAATCCAAAGGCGCCCTCCTCCAATCCCTGCCGCACGAGTGCCTTCATCCGCTCGATCTCTTCCGGAGTCGCTGGCCGTCGAATATCCTCCTTCATGACGAGACTGCGCACCGTCCCATGCCCGACCATGAGGACGACGTTGGTCCCGATCCCCTGACGCTCATAGAGCGCCTTCTGCTCGGCGATCGGCCACGGCGATCGTCCATCTTGATTGACGACGACCGTCGTCACGCCCTGCATGATCATATTCGGATTCGCCCGGGTGCGCGGTGAGCCCAATCCCTCGTCCGCGTGCGAGTGCAGATCAATGAATCCGGGCACGACGTACAACCCACGCGCATCAATGACGCGGGTGGCCGTCGCCCCCTCCAATCGCCCGATGGCCACGATGCGCCCGTCTTTGACGGCGACGTCGGCAGAAAACCAGGGATTCCCCGTTCCATCTATGACCCGCCCTCCGCGAATGAGGATGTCATACGTGGGCGCTTGCCCGGGGATTCGCCCGATCAAAAGTGAGAGGAAAAGACTCGCGAAGATGACCATCCGCCGCATCGTCCCCCTCCTCGTCTGAGATCCGATCTCGGGCGGGAACATAGCAGAAGAGGCCGCGCTCTGTCCAGCGATCCACCGACTTCACTCGCCCCGTCTTGACATCTGCCAAATCCCCTCGCATACTAAGTCCTCACATCTTTTGCGATCGAGGGCCGAAGGATGAAGGAGGTGGCCATCACGCGAGAAATGGTGAAGGCTTCTCGGACGATGTGGCCTCTTCGCCCACGCTGCTTCTTCCCGGCCCTGTTTCGCTTTCGTCCGCCGCGAGCGGACGAGCGCGGCTGATTCCCCTCCGACAACGACATCCCCACCGACTGAATCCGACGATCTCGCGCGAGGGGTCGTCGGGGCATTCCATCTCAAGGAGGCAGAGCGATGGCCGTTCAACTGAAGCTCGTCAACTGGGAGGCGAAGAAGGAACGGACGCTGGTGCGCGTCGGTGACCGGATCATCGGCGGCGAGAAATTCGTCGTCATCGCCGGGCCGTGCGCGGTGGAGAATCGGGAGATGATGTTGGACGTCGCCGAGCGCGTCAAACGCATGGGCGTCACGATGCTGCGCGGCGGAGCGTTCAAGCCCCGCACATCGCCCTACAGTTTCCAAGGGCTTGGGGAAGAGGGATTGAAGATTCTGGCCGAAGCGCGCGAGCGGACGGGATTGCCGGTGGTGACCGAAGTCCTCTCGCCGGAGCATGTGGAGCTGGTCGCCGCCTATGCCGATATGTTGCAGATCGGCGCGCGCAACATGCAGAACTTCGAGCTGCTCAAGGCCGTGGGCGAACAGCGCAAGCCCGTCCTCCTCAAGCGGGGGATGGCCGCCACGCTCGAGGAATTCCTGGCCGCGGCCGAATATATCCTCGTGCGGGGCAACGAGAACGTCGTCCTCTGCGAGCGGGGGATTCGCACGTTCTCGGATCACTCCCGCTTCACGCTCGACCTCAGTCTGATTCCCGTCCTCAAGACGAAGACGCACTTGCCCATCATTGTGGACCCGAGCCACGGCACGGGCAATCGGCAGCACGTGGCGGCGATGGCGCTGGCGGCGATCGCGGCCGGAGCCGATGGGATCATCGTCGAGGTGCATCCGGAGCCGGAGAAGGCGCTCTCGGACGGCCCGCAGAGCCTGTACTTCGAGCAGCTGGAGAAGCTCATGCGCGATCTGGAGGTGATCGCGCCGGTCGTCGGGCGGCAACTCGACCTCTCGTACAAACCGGTTGTACCGGCCGCGTGGGTGAAGGTCTCGCCGCTGCGGGTCGCCTATCAGGGCGAGCCGGGCGCCTTCAGCGAGAAGGCCGTCTTCCAGTACTTCGGCGAGAACGCGCGGCCCGTCCCGCAGGCGACGTTCCGCGAGGTCTTCGAAGCCGTCGCGCACCGCCGCGTCCATTACGGCGTCGTTCCCATTGAGAATTCTCTGACCGGAAGCATCCACGAGAACTACGATCTGCTCCTGGAGTATGACGTGGCCATCGTGGGTGAGCTGAAGCTGCGGATCATCCACAATCTCATCGCGCATGACGGCGTGCGACTCGAAGAGATCCGTCGCGTGTACGTGCATCCGCAGGCGATGGCGCAATGTCATCTCTTCCTCGCGGCGCATCCGGAATGGGAGATCCATCAGGTCTCGGACACGGCCGGCGCGGTCAAGCACATCAAGGAGAACGGCCTGCGCGATGCGGCGGCCATCGCCAGCCTCGATGCGGCCAAACACTTCGGCATGGCCGTGCTCGTGGAGAGCATCGAATCCGATCCGCGCAATTACACGCGCTTCCTGGTCATCTCCGCCGAGCATGTGATCACGGAGAAGGCGAACAAGACCTCGCTCATCTACAGTACGCCGAATGTGCCGGGGGCGTTGCTGCGCACGCTCAAGGTCTTCGCCGACAGGAACATCAATCTGGTGAAGCTCGAATCCCGGCCGATCGCCGGTCGCCCCTGGGAGTACGTCTTCTACGTGGACCTGGAGGGGAGTCTCGAAGACCCGACGATCGCGGCGGCGATTGAGGAGGTGCGCCGGATGACGGATTTCCTGAAGATCCTCGGCTCCTACCCGGCCTCGCCCTAGCTTGACAGCGGCAGGCGATCGTTGGTTGAATGTTCTCACCATCCTGGGCGAGGAGAGGAGGCGAGCGCTATGGATGAGCATCCGCTCATCTACGATTGGAACCGCGTGGGGGGCGATGTCCCGACCGTGCGGGAGATCGAGTTCGATGACGAGACGCTGCGCGATGGCCTGCAGTCGCCCTCGGTGACCAACCCCACCATTGAGGAGAAGATCGAGATCCTGCACCTGATGGCGAGCCTGGGGATCGAGTCGGCGGATCTGGGGCTGCCGGGCGCCGGGCCGCACGTCGTGGAGACGGTGACGCGATTGGCGAAGGAGATCGTGGACTCCCGCCTCCCGATCCGTCCCAACTGCGCCGCGCGCACGGTGCGCGCGGATATTGAGCCGGTCATTGACATCTCGGAGAAAGTGGGCATTCCCATCGAGTGCTGCACCTTCATCGGGTCGAGTCCGATTCGGCAGTACGCGGAGGATTGGACGCTCGACATGATGTTGCGCGCCACCGAGGAGGCCGTCACCTTCGCCGTCCGTCATGGACTGCCCGTCATGTACGTCACTGAGGATACGACGCGGGCGCATCCGGAGACGCTCCGCAAGCTCTATCGGACGGCCATCGAGTGCGGCGCGCGTCGGATCTGCGTGGCCGATACGGTGGGGCATGCGACGCCGCGCGGCGTTCACGCGCTCATTGGGTTCATCAGGCAGGTGGTCGCGGAGACGGGCGAGGACGTGAAGATTGACTTCCACGGCCACATGGATCGAGGGCTGGGCGTCATCAACACGATCGCCGCCATCGAGGCGGGGGCGCATCGCGTGCACGGGTGCGCGCTCGGCATCGGCGAGCGCTGCGGGAATACGCCGATGGATCAACTGCTCGTGAACCTGCAACTGATGGGATACATTCGCCGCGATCTCTCGAAGCTCGGCGATTACTGTCGGGCTGTGGCCCGCGCCTGCGGCATCCAGATCCCCTTCAATTATCCCGTCGTCGGGCGCGATGCCTTCCGCACGGGGACGGGCGTGCACGCGGCGGCCGTCATCAAGGCATACCGGAAGAACGACGTCGAGCTGGCCAACACCGTCTATTCGAGCGTTCCGGCCCACTGGTTCGGGTTGGAGCAAACGATCGAGATCGGACCGATGAGCGGGAAGTCGAATGTGATCTTCTGGCTGCAGAAGCGGGGGATCGAGCCGACCGAGGAGCGCGTCGAGCGCATCTTCGCCGCGGCGAAGCAGTCCGCGCGCGTCCTCACCGAAGAGGAGGTGTGGGCGCTCATCGCAGAACCCGCGGAGGAGGTATCGCGCGCGCGTCATGAGTGATGTGAGCTGCTCGACGATCCCCACGGATGCCCGCCTGAGCGTTGTCCTGCAGCAGTCGAGTGTGCGTCGCGCTCTGGCCTGGCTGGAGGCGCACACTGAAGAGGTCACGCGCGAGCAGATCCGAATCTGCGAGATCCCAGCTCCCCCCTTCGGCGAGGCGGCGCGCGCCGCTTATCTGCGCGAGCGGTTTCGTGATCTGGGGCTTGTGGGCGTCCACATTGACGGCGTCGGCAACGTCCGCGGATGGCGGCCGGGATGGCACGCCGCTCCCCTGGTCGTGCTCGCCGCGCATTTGGATACGGTCTTCCCTGCGGGGACGATGATCCGCGTCCGCTGGGAGAACGGACGACTGCACGCGCCGGGCATCAGCGATAATGCGTGCGGGCTGGCGGCGCTGCTCGCGCTCGGAGAAGCCCTGAATGCGGCGGCGGTCCGAACCACGGGCTCGCTGCTGTTTCTCGGGACGGTGGGTGAAGAGGGTGAGGGCGATCTTCGCGGCGTGCGGTATCTCTTCGAGGGCGCCGAGCGCATCCCCGCGATCAGTGCGTTTCTGGCGCTCGAAGGTGCCGGGGTTGAGGGCATCGTCCATCACGCGCTCGGATCGCGCCGCTATCGCCTCCACGTGCGCGGCCCGGGCGGACACAGCTGGGGGGATTTCGGCGCGCCGAATCCCATTCACCCCCTGGTGCGCACGGCGCTGCGGTTGATGAGCTTCCCCCTGCCCGACACCCCACGGACGAGCATCAGCCTCACGCGCATCGCCGGCGGCGAGGCCATCAACGCGATCCCCCAAACGGCGTACTTAGACGTGGACGTGCGCTCGACGTCGGCGGCGGAGATCGCGCGGATCGAACACTATCTTCGCGAATCTCTGGAGCACGCCGTCCGTTTGGAGCGACCGCGACGTCGCAGCGGCGACGATCTCGCGCGGCTGGAGTATCGCATCGAAGTGCTCGGGGATCGGCCAGCCGGAGTCGTCCCTCCTGAAGCCCAGATCGTTCAGATCGCGTGCGAGGTCACGCGCTGGCTCGGTCGCGTCCCCCGGCTGGAGTGCGCTTCGACCGACGCCAATCTCCCCATCGCGCGAGGCGTACCGGCCATCGCCATCGGCACCGGCGGCGAGGCGGGGAACGTGCATACGCTCCAGGAATGGTATGCGCCCGAAGATCGCGCCCTCGGCCTGAAACGCGCGCTGCTCATCGCGCTGGCGCTGGTTGGCGTGTCCTGAAGGTGCGATTTGCGCTCTCGACCGGTTCTCGGTCACAATCTCTCCCTCGATATGAGTCCACCGCAAGGAGGCTGTCTATGCGCCAGGCCGTGCGAACGGCGAGGATCTTCTCGGCTCTCACCCTCCTCGCCCTTTTGACTCTTCCTCGGCACGCCGCTGCTGGAGGGCGTCCCTTCACCTTCGATGATCTGATGGCGATCCGACGACTGGGGGATCCGCAGGTCTCACCCGACGGGCGCTGGGTCGCGTTCACGGTGACGACCATAGACAAAGCGCAGAACACGCGGAATACAGACATCTGGCTCGTGCCGACAGCGGGAGGGGAGCCGCGTCAGCTCACGACGCATCCGGCTGCGGACGCGCGTCCGCGATGGTCGCCCGATGGACGGAAGCTCGCGTTCATTTCGACGCGCGATGGGACATCGCAGATCTGGGTGATGGACGTCACCGGCGGTGAGCCCGAACGGCTCACGCGTTTTCCGACGGGAGCGTCCGGGGTGCTCTGGTCTCCGGATGGTCGGCATCTGGCCTTCACGGCCGAGGTCTATCCCGATTGCCCGGATGAGACGTGTACTCATCAGCGCGAGCAGGAGCGCGCGCGAAGTCCGGTCAAAGCGCGCCTCTACACTCGCTTGCTCTACCGGCACTGGGACACCTGGAAGGACGGCAAGCGCCGTCATCTCTTCGTCATCCCCGCGGCGGGGGGCACGGCGCGCGATCTCACGCCGGGCGATCACGATGTCCCGCCCTTCTCCCTGGGCGGCCCCGAGGATTACGCCTTCTCGCCTGACGGGAGCGAACTCTGCTTCGCGCGAAAGGACGGTCGCGACGAAGCCATCAGCACCAACAGCGATCTGTGGATCGTCCCCGTTCGCGGAGGCGAACCCCGACGTCTGACGACCAATCCGGCGGCGGACAATTCCCCCCTCTACTCTCCTGACGGGCGCTATATCGCCTATCGCGCGCAAGAACGCCCGGGATTCGAATCCGACCGATGGCGCCTGATGCTCTACGATCGCCAGACCGGACGCACGCGAAGTCTGACCGAGGCCCTCGATCATTGGGTCGAAGAGTTCGTGTGGGCGCCCGATAGCCAACGCCTCTACTTCACCGTCGCCGAAGGCGGCGCCTTCCCGATCTACACCGTGGCGCTCGCCACAGGGGAGATCCGCAAACTCGTCCCGACAGGAGCGAATGAGGGCCTGCAGATCACGCCGGATGGGAAGACGCTCATCTTCTTGCGACACGGTTTCTCGCAACCGGCCGAGCTCTATCGCGTGAACGTGGATGGCAGCCAGCTCGCGCCTCTGACCCGAATGAATGCGGAGCGGCTCGCGGCGATCCAATGGGGAGAGGTCCGCTCGATCTGGTACACGGGCGCCGATGGGGCGCGCGTGCACGGATGGATCATCACCCCGCCCGGTTTCGATCCTGCGAAGACATACCCGATGATCGTGCTCCTGCACGGCGGGCCGCAAAGCGTCTGGGCCGATGTCTTCCATTATCGCTGGAACGCGCAACTGTTCGCCGCGGCGGGCTACGTCATCTTCATGCCGAATCCACGGGGCAGCATCGGCTTCGGACAAAAGTTCATTGATGAGATCAGCGGCGATTGGGGAGGCAAGGTCTATGAGGACGTGATGCGCGGCGTGGATTATGTCATCAGCCTCGGCTACGTGGATCCGAATCGCATCGGTGCGGCCGGCGGTTCTTACGGCGGCTATCTCGTCAACTGGATCGCCGGGCAGACGGATCGCTTCCGCGCGCTCGTCTCGCATGCGGGCGTCTTCAACCTGATCAGCATGTACGGCTCGACCGAGGAGCTGTGGTTCCCCGAATGGGAATTTCGCGGCACGCCGTGGACGAATAAGGAGCTGTACGAGCGGTGGTCCCCGCACAATTTCGCGCAGAATTTCAAGACGCCAACGCTCGTCATCCACGGAGAGCTGGATTTCCGCGTGCCGGTGAGCGAGGGCCTGCAGATGTTCACCGCCCTGCAGCGTCGGAACGTGCCGTCGAAGCTCTTGCTCTTCCCGGATGAGGGCCACTGGATCCTGAAGCCGCAAAATAGCGAGCTGTGGTATCGGACGGTGATCGAATGGTTCGATACCTACCTGAAAGCGCCGGGATCGTGATGAAGCGTTCGGACGGCCGAAGGCGACTGGTCCGCGGAAGAAGGGGGGTATCTCTCGCACTGAGCGCGGCGGCAGTGGACCATTGCCGAAAGCTGCGCGGGCGGTCTACCATACATGCCGGGAGAAGGAGCCGCGCATGAAGCGATGGGCGCCGGTCATGATCGCCGTGGGGCTCTGGCTGATAGGGTTCCCCGTTGGGTCCGGTCTCCTCTCGGCCCCGTCGGCGAGCGCGCCATCGCTTCGGCAGGACCCGCGTCGCGCGCCGCCCAATCCCACGACTCCCGAACGGCCCAAAGGCACGGCGATCACCTTCGGGGGAAAAGGGCACGAGGAGGTCCTCCCCAATCCGTACCGATTCTCCGCGTCGCCGGAGATCATCTCAGCAGCGGTCACAGAGTTGCTGAAAGAGTTGGAACTGCCGCTCGATGAGCGAGAGAGTCGGCCGCGCACGGGGCTTTTCCGGACCGAGTGGTACGTTTTCAGCAAGGGCATCCACACGAAGAACGAACTGTTGCGCGTGGCCGATCTCCCGGACGGTGATCTGCACAACTGGACGCGCGCGCGGTATCGCCTGGAGATTCGCGTCAACCTCATTGAGTCCAACGCGACGGCGGTCACCGTCGCGGCCGAGATCGAGGGGCTCACCCAAGACCTCATGAGCAGCACCTGGGTGCGATGCCGATCGCGCGGAGTCATCGAGAATAACATCCTGCGCGCGCTGCGCGAACGTGTGGAACTGAAATGACCACGGGCGACGGACTCATCTTCGTCCTCTTGGGCCTGGCGATGGGCCTCGCGCTCCTCCTCTTCTGGTCGTATGGGCGCGAGCGGCGGAAAGCGACGACGCGTGTGCAGAGCGCGGGCGCATCCGCATGGGAGGAATCGAGGCCGACGCCCGCTCCCTCCCCCTCGGGGACATCCGACGATGAGGACGCATCGGTGCTCGTCACGACGGCAGCTGCGCATGCTCCCCAACGGTCTCAGCCTGAGAAGACGAGGACTCGCGAGGCCGTGGGAACGCCCGCGGCCACACCGCTCGCTCGTCGCGCGGGGGGGCACCGGGGGAGTCTCTGGGTCAGCCGCGCCCTCCCTCCCGAGCTGGAGCGGGCGCGCTTGAAGCGCGAGCTCGAGGAGCTTCTCGAACGCCGGCGAAGATTCCGTCGTCGCG
Organism: bacterium; assembly: GCA_041640655.1. Classification (GTDB taxonomy): domain Bacteria; phylum Acidobacteriota; class Blastocatellia; order HR10; family HR10; genus HR10. The sequence goes on along the minus strand of JBEPZV010000005.1, from coordinate 16,337 downwards.
TGGTGCTTGTTGGCGCAGGCGCGCTCGCCGGGTTCACGGTGGCTCTCCTGATCCCTTCGGTCCGATCCGCGCTCAAACCATACGCCGCCTGGATAGGGATTCGACTGGGTCTTCTGCCCCCCCCTCCGCCGCCTGAACCTGCGCCGCCGCCGAGAGACCTGGAAGTCTCGTACTCCAATCAGGTGGAGGAAAAAGGCGGACGCCTCACGTTCCGAGGGACGGTCCGCAATGTCTCGGACTCGAAGACCTTCGAAGACGTGTACGTCGAACTCTCCCTCATCAAACGCGAGAGCCGGTTGATCGAGACGCGCGTCGTCCCGGTTCGCCCGTCTCGGCTCGGACCGGGCCAGATCGGCACGTACGAAGTGACGGTCCCCGCTTCGGAGTTCATGGGGAATCGCCGCGTGCGCATCCTCGCCGGGGGGGCGGAAGTCCCGTACCGCTATGTCCTGCCTGAAGCCTCTCCCTCGAAGTGAAGGTGTTCCCGCGATCCGAATCTCAAAAATCTGGAACTTTTCGGGCGGACTCTCCGTCTGTATAGGTGTCGCGTGAAACCGATGCGCATCGTTCGATCGTAGAAGACGAAGTGACGAGGAGCGCCATGAGCCTGGACATCGCACAACCGATCTCGGAATGGCAACTGATCCAAGCCTCGGCGGCTGGAGACGAGCAAGCCTTCGAGCATCTGTATCGTCACTACAGCCGCCGCGTGTACTCCCTTTGCCTCCGCATCTTAGGGGATCCGACGGATGCCGAGGATGTGACGCAGGAGGTCTTCCTGCAGGTGTACCGGAAGCTCAAGACGTTCCGTGGAGACTCCGCCTTCACGACCTGGCTCTATCGGCTGACCGTTAATGCGGCACTCATGCACCTGCGCAAGAGCACGGTGCGTCATGAGCAGGCCGAGGATGATGAGCAGATCAAGATCATGACCGATCACGCGGCGCGCGAGCGGCGGAACCGCGTGTTGGATCGCCTGGCCTTGGAGCGCGCCATCCAAGCGCTCCCGCCGGGCTATCGCACGGTCTTCATCCTGCATGACGTCGAGGGATACGAACACGAGGAGATCGCGCGGATGCTCGGCATCAGCGTCGGGACGACCAAATCTCAACTTCACAAAGCCCGTCTGCGCCTGCGCCAGATTCTGACCGCTCCCCCCAAGGGGCGAGAGGAGAACGACAACCAGCGGTGACCCTCACTCGTTCGATGGAGAGCGCGAAGGCCCCCCTCAAAAGCGCGCCTCAGAAGTTGAACAGGTAGGTGAACTTCACCACGAGAGTGCGATCCAGGAGGCGACCCGTGCCCGCTTCCCGCCGCTCGTTGTACACGATGAAGAGATCGCTCAACGGGCGATGGATGATATTGAATCGGATGTTGGACGACCAGGTGCGCGCGACGCTGTTGTACTGAATGAGGGCGTTGAGGAAGATCGAAGTGCTGAACGAATACGCCGCGCGCAGCGTGAGCAGATCGGTGTGAAACCGACCGGTCAAGAGGCGAATGTTATTGCGCGCGTAATTGAGGCTCGCCGTGAACCGATACTTCGCGCGCACGTCCACCCCGCTCGAGTAACTCTGCCGATACCCATCATAGAATGGGCCGGTCCCCAGGCGAAGGCTCACCGAGAGCGGCTGGCTGCGGTCGCTGTTGAGGAGGAAGAAATACTCGTTGAAGCTATAGCGACCGATGGGGACGACCGCCGTGGGATGGATGCGAAAAGGTTCCACCAACCGCTCGTAGGTCGAATTCACGCCCACTTCGAGGAAGGTGCCGTTCTGAAACGTGACGGGCAGATGATAGTCCACCAGCCGCGTATCCAACCGCCCCGAGGGCGTCATGATGTAATCGATCTGCCAGTGGGGGAAGATCTCCCGAACCGTGCGGCTGATGGCGCGCGGCCTCCAGTGAAGACCGATGAAGTCCGAGGCCTTTCGAATACCCAGGCGCGGGATGAACCCCAGATCGTTCTTGAAGTTCTCCCCGATGCTCGTGAAGGAATGGCGCATGTCCCAGAAGTTGTTCCGCCAACTCATGCCCACGCGCCAGGCCTCTGTGCCCTCGCGAAGGCCCGGTGCAGCCGCCTTCGCCATGTACCCGTGCAGATTCAGATTCTGGAAGAAGCGGAAGTTCGCGTCTCCCCCGTAGATGCGGTTGAACCCGTGAGGGCGCGCCACGTTCATGAACATGAAGCCCAGATCGGAATTCGCCAAGACGTTGCGGCGCACGCGCGTGACGAGGAAGTTCGTTGACGGCGAGGAGCCCAAGGCCTCCTGCTGAATGTTCAGAAATCCCAACTCGTACGGCCCGGCGCGTCCGGTCAGGCGCACGCCAGCGCGCAGGGGGATCGGCTCCCCGTTTTCGGAGAGGCCGATGCGTCGGCTGAAGAAGAGAATGAGGTCATTCCGCACGGCGCCCAGCCGCCCCATCCCACCTCCCCCACCGGCCATCCCCATCCGCTGTTCGCCCGGGCCGAATCGGAAGATGCCCGATCCCTCCAGGAAGAAATCGCGCTTCTCGGGGAAGAAGAGGCTGAACCGCGTGAGATTGATCTGCTGTTCATCGGCCTCGACCTGCGAGAAATCGGTGTTATACGTGAGATCGAGGGTCATCCCCGAAGTCACGCCCCATTTCGCATCCACACCGCCATCGCCCTTGAAGACGCGATGAGGGGACGGCGCACCGGTCGCGAAATCGGCCCAGCTCCCGACCACATACGGCTTGATGCGGAAATCCGTCCCCCGACGAATCCCCTCGATTCCCTCGAGCACGCCCGCGCGAGAGACGTAATGAATGCTGTTGAACATGCGGGGGATGGGCGCCCAATAGGTCTCCTCGTTCTTGCGCCGGATGCGGCGCATGAAGTTGATCCCCCAGACCTGCACATCCCCCTCCCGGAATTTGAGCGTTCGGAAGGGAATGGCCATCTCCACCGTCCACGCCCGCTCGTTGATCTGCGTGCGGACATGCCAGATGCCATCCCAATCCGAATTCACCTCGCGCCCCTCGTTGGTCATCTGCGCATCCCATTTCGCCCCACCGGGATTGGTGGCGAACTCGTATCCGTTCCGCCGATCAAAGAAAGTATCGAGCACGACCTGAACCACATCGCCGTTGGAGAGGTTGAAATCCTTCCGCAACTCACTGATGATGAGGCGCCGGATCTCGCTGTCGTAGGCGATGATGCCGATGTAGAGCGTCTCGCGATCATAGGCGACGCGAGCCTCGGTCGGCTCGGTCGCCGGCTCCCCCTCGCGCGGCTCGGTTTGAACGAAGCCGTCGGCGACATCGGCGCGGTGCCACACGGCTTCGTTCAGGAGCCCGTCCAGAGTGATCCGCTCCCCATCTCGCAGGCGCTCGGCCCGCAGGCGATACTCTCCGCGACGAAATCCTTCCGCTCGCGCTTCCTCCGGACCTGTCGCTTTCTGCGTCTCGATGCCCGACGGAGCAGACCCGCGCTGAGCGCTCACGGCGAGCGCCCCTCCACCGCTTTGGAGAAGTCCGAGGATGAGGATGAGTCCGAGCCCTCGAGCGCGCGGACATCTCCCTTTGCGCTCCCCGTGATCTCGATTCTCCCCCTCCATATGCGCTTTCACTCCTTTCGACGGCGAATCCCCCCGATCGAAACAGAACGTATAATGACAGACGACGCGACAGCCCGTCAACATCGCGCGAATGCCTGCGCCCGCTTCACCGTCCCCTCCTTGCCTTCATCACCGGCAGACGCTACCCTTAAGAACGCAAGCCCGGTATGAGTGGAGGGAATCGCAGCGGCAAGGTCTTGAAAGCGATCCGGGGACACTACTGGGTGGAGACGCCCGAGGGGCTCTATCACTGCTATGCGCGCGAGAGTCTAGCGAAGAGGCTGAAGACGACCAATCCCATCGTCGTCGGCGATGAGGTCACTGTGGAGGTCGTGGATGAGGCGAAACGAGAGGGCGTGATCACCGATCTGCATCCTCGCCGGACGAAACTCTCGCGCAAAGTCTCCACGGGGACGCGAGAGAGCGAGCAGGTCGTCGCCGCCAACATAGATAATCTCGTCATCGTCTCCTCGGTCACCGATCCGCCCTTTCGCCCGGGGCTCATTGACCGGTATTTGGTGGCGGCGGCCAAGGGGGATCTGAATCCGATCATCTGCGTGAACAAGGTGGACTTGGAGGGCCTGGAGGAGCTGCGCGACGTCCTGCAGATGTATCGCGCGCTCGGCTATCCGGTCATCTTGACGAGCGCGAAGACGGGGCAGGGCATTGATGAGTTGCGCGAGCACCTTCGGGACAAGACCTCGGTCTTCGCCGGACATTCGGGAGTGGGCAAATCGTCCCTGCTCCGCGTTCTGGTCCCCGGCATCCAGGTGAAGGTTGGCGAGGTGAACCCCCGCACGGGACGCGGCCGGCATACGACGACGGCTGCCGAACTCGTGCGTCTCCCCGATGGGGGCTACGTCATTGATACGCCCGGGATTCGGCAATTCAGTCTCTGGGACCTGACCGAGGAGGATGTCCGACGATTCTTCGTGGAGATCGCCCGATACGGCGCCGGATGCCGATTCGCTGACTGTTCGCACACGGTCGAACCGGAATGCGCCGTGCGCGCGGCGGTGGAAGAGGGGCACATCCATCCCCGCCGATACGAGAGCTTCTTCCGCCTGCTCGAAGAAGCGCGCGGCGAGGTCGAGTGAGGATGTGCTGGCTGGCCGTTTTCACTTCCGCTCACGGAAACTCCACCGGCCAGTGCTCCCCCGCCCACGCCATGTCCCAAAAGCGCAGTTCATACTGAGCCGTCAGCAGAAAGAGCTCACGCATCGCCGCGCGTGCGGCCTCCGGGACCCCTTCGGCCAACGTATCGAGCGCCTGGCCGAGCCACTCCACGTACTCGCGAAAGGCCGGGCTCGTCCAGTTCTCGATGAATGCTTGCCACGGGCTCGCCGCGCGCTGCTGCTGCTTCACCCAGCTCCAAGCGTCCAGATACGCCTTCTCCGCAGCGTAGAGCACGGTGAAGGCTTCGGGGAACGAGCGCCCATAGGCTGTGGCCAGGAGGAATTGCACGTAGGCGTGGCACGTCGGCAACATGCGAATGCCCTCGAGCGCGATCTGATGCTCCCGCGCCAGCCGCTCGAAGACCTCCAGCTCGCGATGAAGAGCCGCGATCGCCTCCCCGAGCGAACGACGCAGCGACGTGGGCGCTCTGGCCAGAAGAACGCCCAGGAAGGGGATGGCCTCCCGGACGAAGAGATAATCCTGCTGCATCCAGCGCGCGAACGTCGGCGGCGGGATCGTCCCCGCAGCCGTCTCCGCGAGGAACCGATGTCCCTGTATCGCCCGCCATAAAGGCTCGGCCTGAGCCCGCAATTCCTCATGGAAGGCCGTCATCTGACACCTCCTCGAAAGAGAAACGCGCGACCTCGAACACCCGCCGGCGGCAGTGAGATTCAAGCGGCGAGGCGAGCCAAGCGGAGGTTGCCCCGAACGCACCCTCAGGACATCGAGCGGCGATACTCCTCGTACGCGCGACGACACTGCGCGAGCACGTCCTCGGAGAAGGTCACGCGATAATTGTACTTGGCGACGAAGCTGGGGATCTCGATGACCTGCGCCCCCAGCAAGCGGAGCGCGTGCGGGGCTTCTTCAGCGGCAATCCCGAACCGCCCGAGCGCGCCGAGCAGCCGCGCCAAGGGCATCTCGCGATACACCTTGCGTCCGCGCGCCACATATTCGCCGATAGCTAGCTCCGCCTGTCGCCGCAATCGGAGTGCTTCCTCGGAGGAGATCACGGGAGGCTCGAACACGCCCATTGCCCTCCTCCTTCTCGCTGCGCCGTCAGCGCTTCCCCGCGCGCCTCTCATCCGAGCCCGATCGGCTCCTCCTCCAGAGCCTTCAGACGACGCATCCACTCCTCCATGAAATGGGTCGAGAGCCGACCGGCGACGAAATCGGTGTCCTGAAAGATCTTCTGATGCATGGGGATGTTCGTCTGAATCCCCTCGATGATGAACCCATCGAGCGCCCGCCGCATTTTGGCGATGGCTCGCTCGCGATTTCGATCTCGAACGATGAGCTTGGCGACGAGCGAATCATAGTAGGGCGGCACCGTGTAGCCGGGATAGAGGGCCGTGTCCACGCGCACGCCGGGTCCGCCAGGGATGGTGATCGCGGTGACGGTTCCCGGAGACGGGCGGAAGGTCTCCGGGTCTTCAGCATTGATCCGACACTCGATGGCGTGGCCGGAGAAGATGATCTCCTCCTGGCGAAAGCTGAGCGGCTCGCCCGCCGCGATGAGGATTTGCTCGCGCACCAGATCCACATTGGTGATCATCTCGGTGACGGGATGCTCGACCTGAATGCGCGTGTTCATCTCCATGAAGTAATACTGCTCGCCGTCGAAGAGGAACTCCATGGTTCCGGCGCTCATGTACCCGATCTCGCGGGCTGCGCGGGCAGCCACAGCGCCCATCTCCGCACGCAGCTCGGGCGTGAGGGCCACCGATGGCGCCTCCTCAATGAGCTTCTGATACCGCCGCTGGATGGAGCACTCGCGTTCTCCCAAATGCACGACGTTGCCATGCTCATCGGCCAGCACCTGAATCTCAATGTGGCGTGGGCGCTCAAGGTATTTCTCGATGTAGAGGTCGCCATTTTTGAACGCGGCTTCGGCTTCGCTCTGCGCGGCGGGGAAAGCCACCATCAGCTCCTCGCGCGAGCGCACGATGCGCATTCCGCGCCCCCCTCCTCCGGCTGCGGCTTTGAGGATCACCGGAAGGCCGATCCGTTCGATGACGGCCAGCGCTTCCTCCACACTGCGGACGACGCCGTCGCTCCCCGGGAGCACGGGCACGCCGAGCGCTCGCATCGTCTCCCGCGCCCGCACCTTATCCCCCATCAACCGAATGACCGACGAGGGCGGCCCGATGAACTTGATCTGACACGCCTCGCACACCTCAGCGAAATACGCATTCTCGGAGAGGAAGCCGTAGCCCGGATGAATCGCATCGGCATCGGTGATCTCGGCCGCGCTGATGATCGCCGGGATGTTCAGGTAGCTCTTGCTCGACGGGGCCGGACCAATGCACACGGCTTGATCGGCCAGTTGCACGTGCAAGGCCTCACGATCGGCCTCGGAGAAGACGGCCACCGTCTGGATACCCAATTCCTGGCAGGCCCAGATGATCCGACAGGCGATCTCTCCGCGATTCGCGATGAGCACCTTCCGGAACATATCCCCCCCGTCACGCGCGGGCATTCGGCTTGATGGCGAAAAGCGGCTGCCCGTACTCGACCGGCTGTCCGTTCTCCACGTAGATCTTGACCACCTCTCCGGCGACATCGGCGGTGATCTCGTTCATCAGCTTCATCGCCTCGATGATGCACAGGACCGTGCCCGGCTCCACACGATCCCCGATCTCCACAAACGGACTCGCCGTGGGACTGGGCGCGCGGTAGAACGTGCCGACAAGAGGCGCGGTGATGATATGATACCGCTTCTCATCCTCGACCGGAGGCGTCGCCTCGACCACGGCCACCGAGGTTGGGGGAGGAGCCGAGGGCGATTCCCCGGCCAGCGGGGGCGACACCGGATGTGCCGCATGGGACTCGACGGGATGAACGACCGGCGGAAGGGTGCGCCGAATCCGCAACTTGAAGTCCGGCTGTTCCAGCTCGAACTCGGCGAACTCCTTCTCGGCGACCAGGCGAATGATCTCCTTCAGCTCTTTGATGTTCATCGTCAGATGACGAGCAACTCCTTCGGCGTTGGTGTTAGAACCTCACTGCCGCGCTCGGTGACAATGACCACGTCCTCGATTCGGACGCCTCCCCATCCGGGGAGATAAATGCCGGGCTCGACGGTGACGACGGCGCCAGCGGGTACCGGCGCGTCGTTCTGCCGCGAGAGGCGCGGCGCCTCATGCACCTCCAGGCCGATGCCATGACCGGTCGCATGCCCATAGAACGCGCCATATCCGCGCGCCGTGATGAGATCACGCGTCAGGGCGTCAATCTCGCGCGCGCTCATGCCAGCGCGCATCTCCGTCTCGCACCGGAGCTGCGCCTCCAAGACCGTATGATAGACCTCGCGCGCCCGCCCGTCGGGTATGCCCACGTAGACCGTGCGCGTCATATCGCTGCAATATCCATCCACGACCACCCCGAAGTCAATCACGACGAACTCATTATATCCGATCCGCTTCTCCGAAGCGACACCATGCGGCAAGGCCGCGCGCTCCCCCGAAGCCACGATCGTCTCGAAAGCGAGCCGTTCAGCTCCGGCGCGCCGCAGCCGGTACTCCAACTCGGCGGCGACGTCCCGCTCTCGCACGCCCGGGCGAATTTCGGCGAGGCATTCGGAGAAGACCCGAGCGGCCAACTCGACGGCCTGACGAATGGCGTGCTGCTCCTCGGCATCTTTCACCATGCGCAATTCTTCGACGATTCCGCGCGTGGGCACCCACTGAACGCTCCCCTCCAGCTCGCGGGTCAGGAACTCGTATCGCGCGACGCTCAACCGTTCGGCCTCCAGTCCGACCCTCCGAAGCCGCTCTCTTCGGATGAGGTCAGCGACCGCGCGCTCGTGCGAATCCTCAGCGGGGAAGAGGCGAGCGGCGACTTGACTTTGAGCCTGGAGCGTATATCGGGAGTCCGTGATGAAATAGGTCGCCTCCAGCGTCACCAGGGCGATGCCGGCGCTTCCGGTGAACCCCGTGAGGTACCGAACGTTCGGCACATGCGTGACCAGGAGCGCCTCAAGCTGTCGCTCGGCGAGGGCGCGCCGCACCCGCTCCTGCCGCGCGAGGAGATCCATGAGCGCTCCTCCGGTTCCCGGCGTCCGAGGGTCGTGAGGCCCACGCTCAGGAGGCTTTCTTCTCCTCCTTGACCAGCTCGATCAGGGCCAATTGCGCCCCATCCCCCTTCCGCATCCCGAGCTTCAGGATGCGCGTATACCCTCCCGGTCGGTCGCTGTACCGCGGACCGATCTCATCGAAGAGCTTCTTGAGCGCCCTCACACCGGCCGTGCGTTCGATCGTTCGAATCGGCTCCTTCTTGTGCTCGCGAAAGCGGACCTGCGCATGCCCCCCGATGAAATACCGCGCGGCCAATCGGCGATAGTGAAGCGCTTGCGCCGGCGTCTCCGCCCGCAGACTGCGCCGCGCCAATGTGATGGCGCGTTCCGCGAATCGGCGCAGCTCCTTCGCCTTGGCCAGCGTCGTCACCAACCGCTCCTCGATGATGAACGATGTGCAGAGATTGCGCAGCATCGCCAGGCGATGCTCCGTCGGCCGTCTCAACTTCCGATGATCCACGCGATGGCGCATACGCCCCTCTCCCTATCGAATCACCCGTCCCTTCTCATCGAGCTTCATACCGAGCGAGAGCGGGGGATTGAGGCTGGCCAGGACGCTCTTCACCTCATCGAGAGACTTCTTGCCGAAGTTCTTCACCTGCATGATCTCGGCCTCGGTGCGCTGCACGAGATCACGCACGGTATACACCCCCGCGTTCTTCAAACAGTTGAAGGCGCGAACCGACAGCTCCAACTCCTCGATCGGGCGATTGAGCACCTCCTCAGGGATCACCGGCGGCGGCTCCGGCACCGACGCGACGACCGGCTCAGCCTCCTCTTCCTCCTCCTCGAAGTTGATGAAGATGGCGAGATGGTCCTTGATCAGCTTCGCCGCCAGTCCCAAGGCATCTGCCGGTTTGATCGCCCCGTTGGTCCAGATCTCCAGAATGAGCTTATCGTACTCGGTCACCTGACCGATGCGCGCGGGCTCCACGGTCATGTTCACCTTCCGGATGGGAGAGTGGACCGAATCCACGGGGATGTATCCGGCCGGCAGATCATCATCGAAGTTGCGCTCGGCGGGCACGTAGCCGCGCCCCCACTTGACGCGCATCTCGACGTTGAGCGAGCCGCCCTCGGCGATCGTCGCGATGTAAATATCCGGATCGAGGACTTCCGCCTCACCCGGCGTCTCAATATCGCGCGAGTAGACCTCACCGGGGGTATCCTTCTGCAGCCGCACCGTCACCGGTCCGGCCGCGTGCAGTCGAAACGGAATGCGCTTGAGATTCAGGATGACATCGGTGGCGTCCTCGAGGACTCCCGGGATGGGGGAGAACTCGTGCAAGACCCCCTCGATGCGCACGGCCGTCACGGCCGCCCCCTCGATGCCCGCCAACAGCGCCCGTCGCAAGCTGTTGCCGATAGTCGTCCCGAACCCGCGCTCGAAGGGCTGCGCCGTGAACCGTCCGTAGCGGTCGGTGAGGGTCTCCAGATCACACACCACGCGTCTCGGTCGTTGGAAGCCCGTCCAATATGGCATGCTCATAGCTCCCTACTTCGAGTACAATTCCACGATGAGATTCTCGCGAATGTCGGGCGAGATGTCGGCTCGCGTCGGCAGAGCGACGACGCGCCCGCGACACTGCTCCGCATCCACCAATTCGAGCCACGCGGGACGTCCGGTTCGCCCGGCAGCCGTTTGGATCGCCTCCTGCACATGCACGTTCTTCCGCATGTCCGGCGCCACGCTGATCTCGTCACCCGGCTGCACGCGGAAGGAGGGGATATCCACCGTGCGCTCCACCCCTTTGCGCTTGACCAGAATGTGCCCGTGATTCACCAACTGCCGCGCGTGCGCCCGCGAGAGCGCGAAGCCCAGGCGATAGACGACATTATCCAATCGCCGCTCCAGGAGCGTGAGCAACGCCTCTCCGGTCACCCCCTTGCTGCGCGACGCCTCCTCGAAATAGCGCCGGAACTGGCGCTCCAGGACGCCATAGATCCGCCTGACCTTCTGTTTCTCGCGCAACTGCTCGGCATAGCCGGTGAGCTTGGCGCGACGCATCTCGCGGCCATGTTGTCCCGGGGGGAACGTCCCCCGCTTCTCGATCGCGCACGAGGGCTTGAAGCACCGATCTCCCTTGAGGAAGAGCTTCATGCCCTCCCGACGGCACAATCGGCATACCGGTCCCGTGTATCTCGCCATACCGTCCTCACCCGTGGGCGCACGGGATCACCCGCGCGCTCACGCCTCGTCAGAAAAATGGAGTGACCTGGCCCTCCCCCTCACGCGTCGGCTCATCATACCCGTCGCCGCTTGGGCGGACGACATCCGTTGTGGGGGATGGGCGTGACATCGCGAATGACCTTGATCTCCAACCCCGCCGAATGCACGGCCCGAATGGCCGACTCGCGTCCCGATCCCGGCCCCTTCACCCACACCTCACAACTACGCATGCCACACTGCTCGCGCGCCATGGTCGCTGCGCGCAAGGCCGCCTGCTGCGCCGCGAAAGGCGTCCCCTTGCGCGAGCCCTTGAAGCCCAAGGTCCCACCGCTGGCCCACACGAGCGTGTTCCCCTCCAGATCGGTCACCGTCACAATCGTGTTATTGAACGTGGACTTGATATGCACGATCCCATGTGGCACGATTCGCTTCTCTTTCTTCTTCGCTCCTCGTCGTTTCGCCGCCCTCGCCATAGTCGCCCTCCTGGCCCCTCACTTCTTCCCTGGCGCCTTCTTCTTCGGCACGGTGGCCCGACGCGGCCCCTTCCGCGTGCGCGCATTCGTATGCGTGCGCTGCCCGCGAACGGGAAGCCCCACGCGGTGGCGCAATCCCCGGTAGCACCCGATCTCGATCAGGCGGCGGATGTCCATCTGAATCTTCTTGCGCAAATCGCCCTCGATGTTCCCCTCCTGATCAATGATCTGGCGGATGCGGGTGATCTCCTCGTCGGTCAGATCGCGCACCTTCTTATCCGGGTTCACGCCCGCCTGCTGCAAAATGCGCGCCGAGCGCGAACGCCCGATGCCGAAGATGTAGGTCAAGCCGATGAGCACCCGCTTATTGGGTGGAATCTCCACGCCCGCGATTCGTGCCATACGTCGTCACCCCTGTCGCTGTTTATGCTTGGGATTCGTGCAAATGACGCGCACCACCCCCTTGCGGCGGATGATGCGACAGCGATCGCAGATCCGCTTGACGGAGGCCCTGACCTTCATGGCGCTTCCCTCCTTGACGCAAGTTGCTAACTATACCACAAAGTGGCAACGGCTGCCAAGCATCATCCGGGCTCAGCATCGAGCGTCGTCAGGATGACCGGGCCCCGTTCGGTGATGGCGATCGTATGCTCGAAGTGCGCCGAGGGCTTCCGATCCACAGTACGGACGGTCCATCCGTCCTCGGCGATCTCCACCTCATGCGTCCCCAGATTGAGCATCGGCTCGATGGCCAGGACCAGTCCCGGCCTCAGGCGCAAGCCACGCCCCGGCGTCCCGAAGTTCGGCACCTGCGGGTCCTCGTGCATCTGACGCCCGACGCCGTGCCCGCAGAAATCCCGCACGACCGAATACCCGTGCGCTTCAGCATACGACTGGACGGCGTAGGAGATGTCGTAGAGCCGGTTCCCCACCCGCGCCTGCTCGATGGCCCGATAGAGGGCCTCCTCCGTCACCCGCAGCAAGCGCTGCAACTCCTCGGAGATCTCTCCGACGGGCACCGTGATCGCGGCATCCGCCACGTACCCGTCGAGCGTCACCCCGCAATCAATCCCTACGATGTCCCCGGCCTGCAGCTTCCGATCCGAGGGGATGCCGTGCACGACTTCCTCGTTGATCGAGGTACAGATGGAGGCGGGAAATCCCCGATACCCCTTGAACGTGGGAATCCCCCCGCGGGCGCGAATCTTCGCCTCAGCATAGCGATCCAGCTCGCGCGTGGTCACCCCCGGCTGCGCCATCTGGCGCAGATCGCGCAGGACCTCAGCGACGATGCGCCCGGCGCGCCGAATCTTCTCGATCTCCTCCTTGGTCCGACACACGACCATAGGCGTTCAGTGCGGATCGTCTCCAGTCCCCGCCGCCTGCACGATCGCCTCGATCTGCCGGAAGATCTCCTCGATCGGGCGCTCTCCGTCCACCTCGAAGAAGGCCGCGCGCTGCCGATAGTACTCGAGCAGCGGCGCCGTCTTCTCCCGATACACATCATAGCGCTTCTCGATCGCTTCGGGGACATCGTCAGCTCGCCGCAGCAAGGGCGTGCCGCAGCGATCACACACTTCGTCCTCGCGCGGCGGCCGGAGATACACATTGTAAATCTCGCCACACCGCGGACACGAGCGCCGACCCGCCAAGCGCTTCACCAGAGAATCCCGCGAGACGACGATATGGATGACGATCACGCGCTTCCCCTGCTCTCGGGCCAGCGCATCGAGAAACTCCGCTTGCGCCGCCGTTCTCGGATAGCCGTCCAGGATATACCCTCGCTCGCAATCGGCTCGCGATGTGCGCTCGCGAATGATCTCCATCAGGATCTCATCGCTCACCAACTGACCGGCCTTCTGTGTCTCGCGGACCACACGGCCCAACTCCGTCTCCGTCTGCGCGATCTCTCGCAAGATATCGCCGGTCGAGATCTGCGGCCATCCGAATCGCTCGGCGATCAACCGCGCTTGTGTGCCCTTCCCGGCTCCGGGCATGCCCATGAGGACGACGATTGCTCCCACCGCGCCCCCTTCATCCGACGCGCCGGCCGCGCAGGCGCCGGCCGCGCGGTCCGAGAAAGCCATCGTAGTGGCGCATGATGAGCTGCGACTCGATCTGCGCGATCGTATCCATGGCCACGCCGACGACGATCAGCAGCGAGGTCCCCCCGAAGTAGAACTGAAAGCCCAGGCCATCTTGAATCCAACTGAGCCCCGGCGTATTCGCCAGGATGTTCGAGAGCCACGGGCCGATCCACGGGATCTCCTGCACCTTGAACCCCGTCAGGATGAGCTGTGGGATCAAGCAGATGATCGCCAGATAGAGCGATCCGACGGCCGTCAACCGCGTCAGGATCTCGTTCAGATACTCGGACGTGCGCTTGCCCGGTCGAATGCCCGGAATGAACCCGCCGTGCTTGCGCAGATTATCGGCGACTTCGTCCGTGTTGAAGATGATCGAGACGTAGAAGAAGCTGAAGAAGACGATGGCGATCACGAAGACGAGGTCATAGAAGGGATGGCCCGCGCGATTGAAATTCTGCACATGGCGCTGCAACCACGTCCAATTGGTGAACTGGGCGATCGTCTGCGGGAAGGAGAGGACGGAGACGGCGAAGATGACCGGGATCACACCGCCCATGTTCACGCGCAGCGGCAGATGCGTCATCTGTCCACCGAGCATGCGCTGCCCGACGACGCGGCGCGCATAGCTGATGGGGATCTTCCGCTGTCCGCGCTCCACGAAGACGACGGCGGCGACAATCAACACGCCGGCCACGAGCATGAGCAGGATGCCGAGCGTCGTCAACGGATCGGCCCGGCTGATCCGCTCCCAGATCTGCGCGAGCGCGCGCGGGAGTCCGATGACGATCCCGGCGAAGATGATGAGCGAGATGCCGTTGCCGATGCCGCGCTCGGTGATCTGTTCCCCGATCCACATGATGAAGATCGTCCCCGTAGTCCACGTCAGCGCGGCCAGGGGGATGAACGCCCGCGGACTCAATCCCGTCACCAGATCGGGCTGCTGCGTGAGCCAATAGGCGATCCCCGTGGACTGGATCAAGCACAGCAGCACGGTCACGTAGCGCGTGTACTGGTTGATCTTACGGCGCCCGAGTTCCCCCTCCTGCTGAATCTGCTTCACGCGCTCGGAGACGACCGTCATCAGCTGCATGATGATCGAGGCCGTGATGTAGGGCGTCACCCCGAGGGCGAAGATCGAGACCACGCGCAGATTCCCGCCGGTGAAGAGATCGAGGACGCCGAGCAGATTGCTCGCCACATCGCGCCAGAGCCGCTCGAGCACCACGCGATCAATTCCGGGGGTGAGGATCACCGATCCCGCGCGATAGACGACGAGCATGGCGAGCGTGTAGAGCAGGCGCTTGCGGAGATCGGGGATGATGAACACATTGCGGAAGGTCTTGATGAGATTCTCCAGCATATCCCCCCTCCGCGGTGAACCGCCCGATGCTCCGCTGGCGGCTATCGGGCGATCACCTCCACGCTCCCTCCGGCAGCGAGGATCTTCTCTCGCGCCGAGGCGCTGAAGCGATGGGCCACGACGCGCAACGGTTTGGTCAGCTCGCCCCGCCCGAGAATGACGACGCCATCACCGATCTTCTTGACGATCCCCCGCTCCTGCAGGACCTTCGGCGTGACCTCCGCGCCCGTCTCGAACCTCGCCTCCAGCACATCGAGATTCACTTCCGCCCACTCCTTCTTGAATTCGTTCGTGAATCCCCGCTTGGGCAAGCGACGGATGAGCGGCATCTGTCCGCCCTCGAATCCCGGCCGCAGTGAGAATCCCGAACGCGACTTCTGCCCCTTATGCCCGCGCGTGGCCGTCTTCCCATGACCGGATCCGGGCCCCCGCCCCACGCGCTTGGGGCGATGCACGGCCCCGGCCGGCCTCTTCAGGTTGTGCAAGCCCAAGACCATATCCCCCCTCCCCACGAGGGTCCCCAGGCGATCTCTCGATCACCGAGGGCGTCCCTCACGCCTTCGGCTCGTCTTCCAGAATGCGCACCAGATGCGGCACCTTCGCCACCATGCCACGAATGGCCGGATGATCCGGACGCTCGACGATCTGATTCAGCTTGGTCAAGCCGAGGCTCCGCACGATGATCTTATGCTTCTTCGGATGCCCGATGACGCTCCGATAGTACTGGATGCGGATCGTCTTGACCGGCTTCTTCGCCTCGCTCATAGCCCCTCCCTCCGAGAGCGCGCTCACAATTCGGCGACGGCTTTCCCGCGCAATCGGGCGACCTCCTCAGCGCTGCGCAACATGCGGAGTCCGGCGAAGGTCGCTCGCACGACGTTATGCGGGTTATTCGAGCCGATGGACTTGGTGAGCACATCGCGCACGCCCGCCGCCTGCATGATGGCGCGCACGGGACCGCCGGCGATCACTCCCGTCCCTTCGGACGCCGGACGCAGGAGCACTTTCCCCGCGCCGAAGTGCCCGATCACCGGATGTGGGATCGTCGTTCCCTTCAAGGGGATGCGCATGAGGTTCTTCTTGGCCGCCTCGATGCCCTTTTTGATCGCCGCGGGCACCTCGCGCGCCTTCCCCAGGCCGAAGCCGACGATCCCCTCCTGATTGCCGACGACGACCAGGGCGCTGAAGGAGAGATTCTTCCCCCCTTTGACGACCTTCGCCACGCGCTTGACCGAGACGACGTATTCCTTCAGGTTCAATCCTTCGGGCGAGATGATCTCGCGCTTGGCCACCGCCATAGGATGCCTCCTCGGCTCAGAACTCCAGGCCCGCCTCGCGCGCGGCCTCTGCCAGCGCCTTCACGCGTCCGTGGTACCGATAGCCGCCGCGATCGAAGACGACGCGCGTGATCCCCT
>JBEPZV010000004.1:46814-131263 GCA_041640655.1 bacterium | reverse complement strand
GAACGCATGCGGACCCGGAAGAAGAGCCACCGCTCGTAGACGTACGACGTGTACGGGTTATCGCTCTCCCGGGCTTCAGAATAGTAGAGGAACTTCAAGAGCTTCGTCCCGGGATCATAGGCGAAGACCGTCACCGTGCCCGATGTGAACTCGCGACCGCTCGTTCCCCCCGTCCTCAGGTATCCCACCTCGATCACCCCATCCTGGTCGAAATCATCCGTGAGCCGCCCTCGTTGAAAGATCAACGCCCCCGGCAGGTCGTGAGGGAAGGGGGGCAAACCGCTGTACGACGGGCGAGGGGTGAGGATGACCAGGTATGGCTTGTCCTCCGTGAAAAAGGGGCAGAGCTGCCCGTCCATAATGGGCCGTCCTTGAGCATCGGTCAATTCACACCGAGCGTTGACCCAGTACCGGGAGGTCGGCTGTCCGTTCCGGTTATAACCCGTCCCCAGGTAAAGCCCGTTGCTCTGACGGCTCAAGGTGTAAAAGAGCCCCGAGGGGATACGCTGCTGGCGTCTGACCTGCTTCGTTTGGGGATCCAACTCTCGTTCGAGTCCATCTGCGATCTCTACCTGATACTCCTGCGCCGTGAGCACATCCCGGCCAGGGAAGGGATAAGGCGTCGTCGCGGCGACCGTGCACGCGAGGCTATTGAGGGCCGAAACAGGGCATAAATAGTTCAGGATACTCTGCACGCAGCTCAAATAGGCGCCAGCCCCTTGAGCGGCATAGGCCTGGCAAGTATTCCACGCCTGCTGCCGCACGGCTTCATATGGTCCGAAGCTGAAGGCGTCCGGATCCAAATCCACCTGGGCGGCAGTCAAAAGCGCTATGGAGAGGAATCGCGCCCATCCTTGCATGACTCTTCCTCCTCAAATCGCAGAGTCGAGGTCTTGTCGAGAGACCGGAGGTGGGGGTCCCGTGATACGTCGCCCTGATGGTGAGGGCTGTTCACACATTCTCCGGCATGCCCTCTCGCCATCTCACGCCCCTTCAGACTGACGAAGAGGGCTTTACTATATGGTTTTTTCCGAGTGGAGTCAACATCACCTTCTCCGCGTGGGACTAGAGAGCGCGCGGCGAGAAGATCACGCGGGTGGACGCGAGGGGCGCGTATCGTTCAGGGGGATTGTCGGCGGCTCCGCGAGATCGCGCGTCATCACGTCAACACGCGCGTCCGGCGGCGGGAGTGACGCCTCCGCCTCGGGCGGCGAAGGGAAGCGCCATTGAAGGCGCAAGGTCGGCGGAGCGAAGAGCATCGCACTCAGCACCTGCCCCAAGCCGGTGAAGAAGACCATCAGGCCAATAGCGGCGAATCCCACGCTGTGGTCGAAGAAGAAATAGAAGAACAGGGTCAGGCCGATCCCGGAGAACATCGTCTGAAGGCCGGATCGCAGAGCTTTCACGCGTCGGGCGAGCTGCTCGGATGCTCCCTCGAGGGCTTGAAGGATGGTGGGGACGTGCAGGCCGCATCCGGTGCAGAATCTCTGCGATGAACGGCAGGGCCGCCCGCAGCGTGGGCAGTAGATCGTCATGTCCCCCACCATCTCCCTCCGGAGGGGCTGCTGCCCGCTGATCCGCCCTCTCGTCCGCTCCCACAGCGCGCTCACGACTTCACCCACGTGCCTTCGAATGCGTCCCACATCCTGCCCATACGTCGAGGAGCGGCGGCTCGTTCCCGAGGAGCGAAGGCCGGATGCGCCGGGCCTCTACTTCTTCACGCTTCCTTCCAGATCGGTCGCGCCATCGTAGAATCCCCGCAGCTTGCCCACGCGCCGGGGATGGCGCAGTTTCTTGAGCGCCTTCGCCTCGATCTGCCGGATGCGCTCGCGCGTCACGGCGAAGTGGCGACCGATCTCCTCCAACGTGTGCTCCGTCCCGTCGGCGTCCAGCCCAAACCGCATCTTGATGACCTTCTCCTCGCGAGGGGTGAGCGTCTTGAGCACCTCCTCGGTGACCTGGCGCAAGCTGTTGGCGATGACGATGTCCATCGGATTCGGCGATTTGACATCCTCGAGGAAATCCCCCAGATGAGCCGTCTCATCGTCGCCGATGGGCGTCTCCAGCGAGATCGGCTCTTGCATGACGCGCAAGATGCGGCGAATCTTCGGCACCGGCATGGCCAGGCGCGCGGCGACTTCCTCCAGCGTGGGCTCACGCCCGGTCTCCTGCAGGATCTGGCGCGACGTGCGCGCGATCTTATTGATCGTCTCCAGCAGATGCACCGGGATGCGGATTGTTCGCGCCTGATCGGCGATGGCGCGCGCGATCGCCTGCCGGATCCACCACGTCGCGTAGGTGGAGAACTTGTGCCCACGCCGATAGTCGAACTTCTCGACGGCCTTCATCAATCCGATATTCCCTTCCTGGATGAGATCGAGGATGTGGAGGCCGCGATTGACGTAGCGCCGCGCGATGGAGACGACCAAGCGCAAGTTCGCCTCCACCATCTCATTCTTGGCTTGCATCATCTCGGCCTCGCTCTGCGTGATCGCCTGCAACGACCGCTTGATCTCGAAGGCGGAAGTGTGATAATGCGCTTCGATCTCCTTGAGCCGACGACGGGCAGCCTGCACCTCCCGTTTCCAGCGGGCTTCTTGCTCGCTCTTCTTCGGGGCGAATTCGATCTCATGGAGCGCTTGCGTGATGCGCTCCTCCAGCTCCCGGATCTCCTCAGCGACGCGCTGCACGGCGCGAACCAGCCGCTGTTGGAACCGCGGCGTGAATTCCAATTGAGCGATCCGGCGGGCGACCTCGATCCGCCGTCGCGCCAGGCGAAAGGCGAGGCGTCGGGGCCGCCCTCCGTGTCGGCTCATCCGCCGCTCCTTCTGCAGCTGCTCGGCGAGTCGAGTGGCCTCCGCATAGAGCCGACCGATCTCCGAGATGGCGCGCAGCGTCTCCCCCTGCCGCTGCGCGAGCACCAGATCGGTCATCGGCTCATGATCCGGTATGGCGATGAAGTCGCGGATATTGAGCTGACCGCAGAGCAGCTCCTGCCCCGCCCGAAGGACCTCCTCGATAACGATGGGCGAGCGCGAGAGCGCCTTCTGCAGCCGCCGCCGCCCCCGCTCGATGCGCTTGGCCAGCGCGATCTCCCCCTCGCGCGTGAGCAGCGGCGTGAGGGCCATCTCCCGAAAATAGATGCGCACGGGATCGTGCGGGCTCTCGCCTTCTTCCTCCTCCTCCGAGAGCACCGATTCTTCCTCTTCCTTCCTTGAGGGGCGGAGAGGTGCCGAGAGCAGCTCGCTCTCGATCTCCTCGGCTTCGCCCACCTGAATCCCCGCCGAATCAATCGTCTCCAGGATCGCCTCGATGTCCTCGGGAGAGACCAAATCCTCCGGGAGCGTGCGATTGATGTCGTCGAAGGTGAGATAGGACTTCTCCCGTCCCAACTCCAGGAGTCGTTCGATCTCCTCACGATACTTCTCGCTCCGCGACATAGCCTCCATCCTCACCGGCAGTAGGGTATCCACATCATCACGGATCGTCGTGCAGCGCTCGCGACGGACGCTCGCATCCCCGATGAACTTCGGATTCGGCCATCACGACGAGTCCCTCACACGAGAGGTTTCGCCAGGGCTGCCGCCACCTCCTGCTTCCGCCGCAGCAACTGGTTCAACCGTTCGTCTTCGCCCGGCCGCAACCGCTCGATCTCCGCCTGCAGCGCGGACAATTCCCGCTGCCATCGTCTTCGGCGCAATCCCTGAAGGCTGCGGCGCGCCTGTTCCCAGAGCATCTCGGGCGGTCCCGAGACCTCCGCCACAAGGGCGCGCTCCAGCAGATCAAGGGAGAACGGATCATCGGCGAGCCGTTCCGCCAGGGCCGCAGAGCCAGCGAGGGCCGGATCGCCTTCTCGCAACACCTCGAAAACGCGCTCGCTCGCCAAGCCGCGCACATCCTCTGGATCCAGTTCCGCCAGGATTCGCGCGCGCACGTCCGCATCCGCGTGCAGGAGGATTTCGAGCAAGAGACGCTCGGACTCGGTCACTTCACGCGGACGCGCCGAATCTTCGGCGGGCGAAGGCCGCTCCCCCATGAGGCCGTCGGCATGGCGATCGGATGATCCCGCGCCGAGCGCCCGATGCTGCCGCTTCACCTGCTCGCGGACCAACCGCGCATCCATGCCCAACCGCGCGGCCACGCGATCGGCGCTCGCCACGCGTTCGACAGCATCAGGAATACCGGCGATAAACGGCAGGACGGCCTTCAACGCCCGCGCCTGAACGGAGGGCGACAAGGGGAACGAGGCCTCGGCGAGCGCTTCGTCCAGGAGGAAATCGAGATACGGCGTGGCCGTGCGGATTCGCTCGCGATACGCCTCCGCGCCCGCACGTCGCACGAAGACGTCCGGATCATCGCCCTCCGGCAGACAGACCACAGCGACCTCAAGCCCACCCTGGATCAATTTCTCCAAACTGCGGGACATGGCACGCCGTCCGGCCCGATCCGCATCGAAATTGATCACGACGCGCTCGGCATACCGCCGGAGCAAGCGCACCTGCTCCTCTGTGAGCGCCGTGCCGAGCGTGGCGACGACATTCTCAATCCCGTGCTCGAACACCGTGAGCCAATCGAAATAGCCCTCGACGAGGATCGCATATCCGGCGCGGCGAATGGCCTCGCGCGCTTCAAAGAGGCCGAACAGGTACCGCCCCTTGGCGTAAAGGGCCGTCTCCGGAGAGTTCAGGTACTTGGGCTCTTCGGGCCCCAGCGCTCGGCCGCCGAAGCCCGCAATGCGCCCCTGCAGGTCTCGAATTGGGAAGATGAGGCGATGTCGGAACCGATCGTAATACCCCCGACGATCATCGCGCAGAACGACCAGGCCGCTGCGCTCCAACTCCTCGCGCGTCACCCGCCGGGCCAGCAAGTGGTCAACCAATGCCGTCCACCCCTCGGGCGCATAGCCCAATTGGAACCGACGGATCGTCTCCGGGCGAACCCCGCGTTGCGCCAAATACGCACGCGCGACCTCACCGCGCGGCTCCTGCAAACAGCGCTCGAAGAACTCGCAGGCCCAGGCATTGATCTGAGCCAACCGCTGCCGCCACGCCGCGCGCGCTTCGTCGTGCGCGCTCTCCCCCCGCGAGGTGAACGCGGGGATCGGAAGGCCTATCTTCTCCGCGACCAGACGCACCGCTTCCCACCACGAGCATCCTTCGATCTGCATGATGAACTTGAAGACGTCTCCACCGAGCCCACAGCCGAAGCATTTGAAGATCTGCTTGATCGGATGGACGGCGAACGAGGGCGTCCGCTCGTGATGGAAGGGGCAGAGGGCCACGTAATTGCTCCCTCGCTTTCGCAGCGTGACGTAGTCGGAGACGATCCGAACGATGTCCGTTTGCTCTCTCACCCGTTCGGCGAACTCTCGTGGCGTCATCCCGTGGCTCCTCACGCTCATCGAGCTTCTGCTGGCCCGATCGCCGCTGTCGGCAAGGATTCTAGATGAGCCCTCACGCTCAACGCAAGAGGATCACGCATGGCGCGACTGGAGTTCGACGATCGTCGCGCCATCGGCCGACGCCGGACGAAAGTGCACCACATGCGGATGCCGCGCCAGCAGCTCGCGCACGGCCTTGCGGAGCGCCCCCGACCCCGCGCCGTGAATGATCGTCACCTCGCGCCGCTCGGCCAAATAGGCGGCGTCCAAGAAACGGTCGGTCAACTCCAGAGCCTCCTCGACCGTCTTGCCGATCAGGTTCAGCTCCGCGGGGACTTCCGAACGCGGGGCGAGGTGAACGACAATGCCCGACGGCGCCGATGGTGATCCGGCGGTCTCCGGCGTTGGCTCCAGTAGCACCTCCAGATCGCTCACGTCGGCTGTCACGCGGAGTGCGCCGAGCTGGACGGCCACGCGCTCCGACTCGACCGCACTCACCACGCCGATCTGGTTCAAACTGCGAATGCGCACGCGATCGCCCGGCTTCAGCGCCACCTCCTCGGCCGGGAGCGCGCGCGGCTTCGGTTCCGCCGACGGCGGCACCTCGAACGAGAGGGCGCGCGCATGCTGTCGCACCTCGGCCTTGAATTTCGCCAGACGGCGTTCGGCGAAGCGCTGCGCCTGCAGCCGCGCGCGCTGATCGGCGATCTCGCGCAGCATCTGCTCGGCGCGTTGAGCGACCGTATCGAGGAATTCGCGAAGTGCCGTCTCGAACTGCCGCTGTCGCTGCTGCTCCCGCGCGAAGAATTCTCGCTGCAACTGCTCGTATCGTTGGGCGACGGCAGCACGCTCCTCCTCCAGGGCTGCGCGCAGGGCCTGTTGGTGCTCCAGCTCCTCTCTCAACCGATTCAGATAGCGATTCGCCTCCTGCTCCGAGGAGCTCAACTGTCGTCGCGCTTCGGCGAGAATCTCCTCCTGAAGCCCCACGCGGCGCGCGATCTCCAAGGCGCTGGAGGCTCCTGCCACCCCCGGTCGCACGCGGTACGTCGGTTGCAAGCGCACAGGGTCGAACTCGACGGCCGCGTTCACGACTCCCGGCGTGAGATACCCGTACGCCTTCAGCGCCGAATAGTGCGTCGCGACGACGACCATGGCCCCGCGACGCCGAAAATACTCCACGATGGCGACGGCGAGCGCCGCGCCCTCCTCCGGGTCCGTCCCCGTGCCGACCTCATCCATGAGCACGAGTGCGGGCTCCTGCAACTGTTCGGCCATCTCCCTCACGCTCGTGATATGCGCGGTGAAGGTCGAAAGGTTGGCCACCAGTGATTGGCGATCGCCGATGTCCGCGAGAATGCTCCGAAAGACCGAGAGCGTAGCCGCGCGCGCCGGGACGAGCATCCCCGATTGCGCCATCAGGGCGATGAGCCCAATCGTCTTCACGGCCACGGTCTTCCCCCCGGCGTTCGGCCCGCTGATGATCAGGACGCGATGCGCGTCATCCAGGGCGATGGAGAGGGGGACGATCGCTTCCCCTCGCTGTCGCAGGACGTGTTCGAGCACCATATGGCGCGCCTCTTCGAGCACGAGGACGTGCCGATCGGTCACCAACTCCGGCTCCACGCACCGGAAGTCCAGCGCCAGCCGCGCCTTGGCGCTCAACAGATCCAATTCGGCGACGAGGCGAGCCAACTTCTCCAACTGCGGCAGCTCCACGCGCAACCGATCGCTCATCTCCCGCAGGATGCGCGCGATCTCGGCCTGCTCCTCCTCGCGCCATCGCACCAGCTCGTTGTTCAGCTCGATCGTCTCCAACGGCTCGATGAAGACGGTCGCGCCGCTGGAGGAGACCGCGTGCACGACGCCCGGCACCTGCGCGCGATGCGATGCCCGCACGGGGATCACATAGCGCTCATTACGCAGCGTCACGACCTCGTCCTGCACGATGCCCTCCGGGCTCGCGCGCATGATCTCTTCCAATCGCCGGTAGATGCGCGCGCGCAGACGCTGAATCTGCTGTCGAATCTCGGCCAACGCCGGGCTCGCGTGATCGTCCAGCTCGCCGCCCGGCAGAATCTTCCCGCGCAGATGACGGAGCAGGTGGCGCAAATCCGGGAGCTCAGCGACGAAGGCCGCCAGATGCGGATACTGGCGCCGCTCGCCGAGCACCGAAGCCCGCACGTCCTGTCCCACCTCGATGAGCGCGATGAGGTCCAGGATCTGCGTGGGCGACAGCGCCGCGTTCTCGATCCGCAGCAGCCGCAACGCCTCGCTCGGATCGGCCAATCCCGCGAGCCCGAATCCGGAACGCCCGCCAAGATAACGGGCCGTATCACTGACCAGTCGCAGCTGGCGCCGGATCGCCTCAGGATCGGTCATCGGACGAAGCTGCTCGGCCAGACGTCGGCCTTGCGACGTCTGCGTCCGCTCGGTGAGCAGCGCGAGCACCGCTTCGTACTCGAGCGCGTCGAACGTCAGCGGCATCATCCTCCACCCCTCACCGCATCGTCCGGCGCGCCATCCAGCGCTCGACCTCCTCGGGAGCGCTCGGAATGTTCGCCGAGAGCTTCACAAGCCCGGTCTCCGTGACCAGGTACATATCCTCAATGCGCACGCCGATCTGTTCATCCGGCAGATAAATACCCGGCTCGATCGTGATCACGACACCGGGCACAAGCGGCTTGCTGTAATCCCCGACATCATGCACGTCCAGACCGACGTAGTGGCCGAGGCCGTGAATGAAGAAGCGATCCAACGTCTGCCCATCGCGGGAGCGCACCGGACTCTCCCGCATGAAGCGACGCGCCACCTCCTGCAGCTCGCGCATCGTGGTCTGACCGGGCCGGACGGCCGCTTCGGCCGCTCGCTGCGCTCCGAGGACTACGGTGTAGATCTGCCGCTGCCGCTCACTGAAGCGACCGCTCGCCGGATACGTGCGCGTGATGTCAGCCGTGTAATATTCGTACTCGGCGCCGATGTCCACGACGACGAGATCACCGGCAGCAATCTGCCGACGGTTCGCCTGATAATGCAGGATCGTGGAGTTCGGGCCGGAACCGATGATCGGCGGAAATCCCGCTCGACGCGCGCCGTTTCGCAAGAAGGCGGCCATGACGAGGGCCTCCAGCTCGTATTCGAACATCCCGGGCCGCAGCGCGCGCGCGATCTCACGATGGGCCTCCGCCGTGATGCGCACGGCTTCGCGCAAGAGGGCGAGTTCGGCCGGCGACTTGATCCGCCGCAGCTCGGCCAGCAGGGGTCTCACGTCGCGCACTTCGACGCCCTCGCGAAAGCGCTCGATGAACGCCTGTTCGCGGCTGAAGCGCGCCGACGGACCGGAGGGAACGACTGTGTAGACGATCCTCGTCTTCTCCAACATCTTCGCCAGCTCGGCCTCAAATGCCGTCGCGGGCAGCGCGCGCTCAACGCCGACTTCACGCGCGGCCTCCTCGGGACCGATCTTCGGGCCGGTCCAGCGCTCGCGCGCGGGATTGCGCGGCGGCAGGAAGAGGACCTCGCGCACCCCCTCCGGGCCATATCCCTGCGGGATCAACGCGAGGATGGCGCCCGGCACCTCCACGCCCGTGAGATACATGAAGTAGCTGCGCTGCCGAAACTTCTGCTCGACCTCGTTGTCCTCGTCCTCGGTCTTGCCCGACAGCAGCACAATCCCATCTTTGGCGAGGGTCATCAACCGCTGGCGCCGCTCGCGATATTCATCGAGAGAGATCCCGGCGAGCGTCTTCCCGCTCGGGCTCCCCTTCTGCGCCGCCGTCTCGACCAAAAGCGGTCGCCCCCCGACCCCCCACGCGAGCAGCCCGATGAGCAGCAGTCGAAGGAAGCGATGAGACGTCTTCATAGCCATCTCCTCAACACGGGTGAAACGACGCGGACACCGAGCGCGTACGACACGACTCCCCCCTCACGATTGGGTCGCGCGCGCGACCGCGCGCCCCTGGACGACCGAGAGCGCCCCCGTGATGCCGTACCCGAGCCAGAAGAGCAGCAAGAAGGGGACCGTCCCATAGATCCGCATGCGAACGGCATAGGCGATGACGAAGACGAAGTAGATCGCCAGAGCTAATTCGAAGACGGGGAGCAGATCGTGGCGAAACGTGTACTTCTTGCTCTTCCATTCATCGCGTTTGGATTCGATCCTGAATTTCGGCGTGCGCGCAAACGGCGAGCGCACGCCCAAGAACGCCTCCAGCGCCGCGCGCGCATTATTGAGCGCCAGCCCGATCCCCATCGCCATCACCAGCGGGAGGTACTTCGCCTGCTGCTTCCAATTGGGATAGAGATGCCAGATGGCGACGCCATAGAAGGCGATCACCGAAGCCGTGGCGAAGAGCAAGATCGGCACATCCAGGATGAGCAGGTGAAACCATCCCTGATTGAACCGCGCGATGAGGACAGGCCAATGCAAGAGGCTGAGGAGGATGACCAGGGGCGCGTTCGCGTTGTTGGTGAATCGGAAGAACAGCTCGAGCTTGACGGACCAGGGGAGCGGGCTTCGGAAGATGCGCCCGATCAGCTTGAAGCCGACCTGCAGCACCCCCTTGGCCCACCGCCGCTGCTGGACCTTGAAGGAGTTCATGTCCACGGGCAGCTCCGAGGGGACATCTTCGTCGAGGAGGTAGACGAACTTCCAGCCGAAGAGTTGCGCCCGATAGCTGAGATCGGTATCCTCGGCCAACGTATCGTGTTGCCATCCGCCGCTCCACTCGATGGCCGCGCGCCGCCACATGCCCGCCGTGCCATTGAAGTTGAAGAAGCTGCCGGAACGGCTGCGCGCCGTCTGCTCCACGACGAAATGCCCATCGAGCATGATTTGCTGCAGGCGCGTCAGGAGATTGTAATCCGCATTGATGTAGCTCCAGCGCATCTGCACCATGCCGACCTGCGGATCGGTGAAGTAGTGGATCATCGCGCGGAGGCAATCGGGGCGAGGGATGAAATCGGCATCGAAGATGGCGATGAATTCGCCGCGGGCGAAGCGCAAGCCGTAGGCGAGCGCCCCCGCTTTGAATCCCGTCCGCTCCCCGCGACGAAGGTAAACGATGTTGTGTCCCTCGGCGCGATAGTGCTCGACCAACCGACGGCAGATCGCCGACGTCTCATCGGTCGAGTCATCGAGGACCTGAATCTCCAACCGATCGCGAGGATAGTTCAACTGCGTCACCGCGCGCAGGAGCCGCTCGACGACATACATCTCGTTGTAGATAGGCAACTGCACCGTCACCGACGGCAATTCGGCCTCGGCGAAATATCCCTTCGGGTGTGGCCGACATCGGCGATAGCGGAGGAAGAGATAGACGAGGCGGAACCGATAGAAGCCGTAGATCGAGAGCAGCAGGAGGATGCCGAAGTAGGTGCCCATGACGATCCAATCGAAGGCATCCGCGCGATAGAGATAGCTGATGTTCGGACGGGCGCCTCCTTCACCGAGCACGCGCCGCACGATGTCCGGGATCGGCTCCGGTGGGATGATCTCCACCTGACACGCAAGTCCCCACAGCCCTATGCTCCTCATACGCTCCTCGCCACGCTCGAACGTCCTCTCGCGCGATCGCGCCGTGATTAATTCTACAAGGCCCGGGGGGGATGTCAACGACGTCGAGGGAACAAGCGGTGGAGAAACCGGGCGACGTCGGATATACTTCCCGTGTTGGGATCGCGCATGGACGCGCTGTCGCTGCAGACGCCGCTCTATCGCATACACCTCAGCAAGATCCCGCGCGTCGGTCCGGCACGGGCGCGCGCGCTCGCCACGGCTTTAGCGCAGTTTCTGAACCTCTCCGACTTCCGGCAGGTCACCGTCGAGGATCTGCTCCTCTATCTGCCCCTGCGCTACGAAGACCGTTCGCACCTGGCGCGCGTCGCCGAACTGCGCGAGAACATGTGGGCGTCTCTGGAGGTCATCGTACGCGTCACCGGCAGTTATCCCGTGAAAGGCGGCCAATTGAAGATCTTCGAGCTCTCGGCCAGCGATGAGACCGGACAGATTCGCGCCTTCTGGTGGAACCGCACATGGCTGGAGAAGACCTTCCCGCGCGGCGCGCGCGTGATCCTCTACGGGCAGTGGCGCTACAACGCGCTCCGACGGTGCTTCGAAGTCGAGAACCCCGATTTCGAGGTCCTCACCGAAGAGGATGACGTCACGGGCGCGATCCACACGGGGCGGCGCGTGCCCATCTATCGGAAACTCGGCGCCTTCACAACGCGCCCCTTGCGCGCGATCCTCTATCACCTCGTGCAGCGCCTCTCTCCGGAGGACGTGCCCGAGACCCTGCCCGCGGAGACGCTCCGCCGCCTGCAGCTCATCTCCCGATACGAGGCCCTGCGCCGCGTCCACTTCCCCGATGAGGAGACGCCCCTTGAAGACTACAACGAGGCGCGCTCACCCGCCCACCGCCGATTGATCCTCGAAGAATTCCTTCGCCTCCAACTCGCCCTGGGTCTTCGACGCCAGGAGCGCGAGCGATCGCCGAAAGGGCCGCGCATCCGCGTGGACGACCGCCTTCGCGACGTCGTGCGCTCGATCCTCCCGTTTCGACTGACGGACGGACAGCGACAAGCGCTCCGCGAGATCGTGCGCGACATGTGCTCGGCGCGCCCGATGAATCGCTTGCTCCAGGGAGATGTCGGCAGCGGGAAGACGATCGTCGCCCTGCTGGCGATGGTCGTCGCTGTCGAGAACGGCTATCAAGCCGCCCTGATGGCCCCCACGGAGATCTTGGCCGAACAGCACGCGCGCACCATCACGCGATGGCTCGCCTCCACCCCCTATCGGGTCGAGCTGCTGACGGGCAGCTTGCGCAATGCCGAGAAGCGGGAGCTGCAGGAAGCCTTGGCGCGCGGCGAGATTCAGATCGTCATCGGCACGCACGCGCTCATTCAAGAAGGCGTGCGTTTTCACAATCTCGGCCTGGTCGTCATTGACGAGCAACACCGATTCGGCGTGCTGCAGCGCGCCGAGCTGATCCGACGCGGCTATAACCCGGACGTCCTGGTCATGACGGCTACCCCCATCCCCCGGTCGCTGGCGATGACCGTCTACGGCGATCTCGATGTGTCGGTCATCCGCGATCTGCCCCCGGGACGCGCGCCCGTTCGGACATTCCTTCGGACGGAGGAGGCACGACCGGCCATCTATCAGTTCATCGCCAATCAGGTGCGCGCCGGACGACAGGCCTACATCGTCTATCCCATGGTGGACGAGTCCGAACGCATGGATTTGTTGAACGCCACGCAAATGGCCGATCACCTGCAGAAGGTCGTCTTCCCCGACCTCCGCATCGGCCTCCTGCACGGGAAGATGCGCCCGGCCGAGAAAGACGAGGTCATGCGCCGATTCCTCGCGCGCGAGATTGACATCCTGGTGGCGACGACCGTCATCGAGGTGGGCGTGGACGTGCCCAATGCCACGGTCATGCTCATCGAGCATGCGGAGCGCTTCGGCCTGGCCCAACTGCATCAACTGCGCGGGCGCGTGGGACGAGGGGCTGCTCCGTCCTACTGCATCCTCTTGGCCCACGACCTCTCGACCCCCGAAGCGCGCGAGCGCTTGAAGGTGATGGTGGAGACCACCGACGGCTTCCGGATCGCCGAGAAGGACTTGGAGATCCGCGGCCCCGGCGAGCTGATGGGCACGCGACAATCGGGCGCGCCCATCTTCCGCATCGGGCATCTGGTCCGCGATCGTCATCTGCTGGAGCTGGCACGCCGCGAAGCCCACCGGCTCCTGTCCCGGCGCCCCTGCCCCCTGGAGCTGGAGCGGCTGCTCGACGACATCCGCCGCCATCCTCAATACGGCCTCACCTCCATCGGATGAGCGCAGGAGATGGTCGAGACCGCCTCTTCGCGGAAAGCCGAACGGGCTCTCTGAGCGGGGCGAGCCTCCGCGAGGTGAGACGGTCAACACGGTCCGATCCCGACATCGCCCCTCGCGCATGAGGTCTGGGGGGCGTCCCTCGCCGGTCTCGCCGCGATGAACGCGCCCGGCGCGCCCTATTGGATGAGTCCGAACTTCAGGAGCACGAGAAGCACCAGACCCAGGGTGAGGCGATAGACGACAAAGAGATAGGTCGTGTGCGTTCGGAGATACCGGAGGAGGAATTCGATGGCGAGATAGCCGCTCACGCCGGCCACGACGGTCGCCACAAGGAGGGAGACGCTGTAAGCGCCCGCGAGCTGATGGCGAATCGCGTACAGCTCATAGAGGCCGCTCAACGCGACCGACGGGATGCTGAGCAGGAAGGAGAACCGAGCGGCCGCTTCGCGCGTGAACCCCAGGAAGAGCCCGGCGGTGATCGTCGTCCCGGAGCGCGAGGCGCCGGGGATCAGGGCGAGCGCTTGCGCCAGACCGATGAGCACGGCATCGCGCGCGGTCACGTCCCGCAGCTCGCGGTCACGCCGGGAGACGCGCTCGGCCAAAAGCAGAAGGAGCGCGAGCCCGATCAGCGCCCCGATGATCACCCGAAGCGACCGCGCGTGCGTGAGGATGAACGGCTCACAGGCGAGCCCGCCGATGACGATCGGGATCGTTCCGAGGCCGAGCATCCACGCCAGACGGGCCGGGAACGTCTCACAGGGGCGACCGCGCGCGAGCGCGCGCACGAAAGCGCCGGTCAGTTCGATCACCTCGCGCCAGAAATAGCCGAGCACAGCCGCGAGCGTCCCCAGCTGAATCACCGCCGAAGCCGGAGCTCCCGGATCGTTCCACGGACGCGCGGGATCGAGCCGGTGCAGCACAGCGGGGACGATGCGCAGGTGAGCCGTGCTGCTGATGGGGA
Organism: bacterium; assembly: GCA_041640655.1. Lineage (GTDB taxonomy): Bacteria > Acidobacteriota > Blastocatellia > HR10 > HR10 > HR10. Next base: position 117,088 of record JBEPZV010000004.1, on the reverse strand, counting down.
GGAATTCCGTGAGGCCCTGCACGAGCCCGAGCACGATCGCTTCGACCAGAGTCATGCGCGCTGACCCTCCAGATCGCGTCGCTCACTCTCGAGACGGGAAGGCGAGGAGGAATGCTCTCAGATCTCGATGACCACCGGGATGATCATCGGATGCCGGTCGGTCTGCTTGGCGATCCACCGCTTCAGCTCGACCCGAAGTTTCTCCTTCATGACGGCGCCATCGGTTCGCTCATCGGGATCGGCGGCGGCGATCGTCTCCAGGACGCGCTCGCGGGCGCGGTCGAGCAGCTCCTCGCCATTCTCCGAGGCGACGAAGCCGCGCGTGACGATCTCGGGCTCGGCCTCCAGCTCGCCCGTCGTCTTGTTGATGACGACGATGGGGAGGACGAAGCCGTCCTCGGCCAGATGTCGCCGATCGTGGATGATGAACTCCTCGATCTCCTCGAAGCCCGCCTCGTCAATGAAGGTGCGTCCGACCGGGACGGTCGCGCCGCTCAGGCGCGCCCCCTCGCGGTCCAGCTCGACGATCTGTCCGTTCTCGACGACAAGGACCTGATCCGGATGGAATCCGACCGCGCAGGCGAACTCCTTATGGCGGCAGAGCCGCCGATAATCGCCGTGAATCGGGATCAAATATTTCGGACGCAGGGCGCGATAGAATTCCCGCAAATCGTCCTGCGACGGGTGCCCGGAGACGTGCACGCGCTTGGTCGTCTCGTCCACGACGCGCGCGCCGCGCCGATAGATATGGTCCATGAGCCGCGAGATGGCCCGTTCGTTCCCCGGGATGATGCGCGCCGAGAGGACGACCGTGTCCTCGGGTTCGATCCGAAGCTGCTTGTACGATCCGGTGGCCATGCGGGCGAGCGCCGCCATGGGCTCCCCCTGACAGCCGGTGACGAGCATGGCCACGCGCTCGCGCGGCCAGCGCGGCACATCGTGCGGGGGGATGAGCAGCCCGGGCGGCACGTCGAGATACCGCTCGGCCATCGCCGTCTCCACCATGCGCACCATCGTCGAACCGACCACGGCGAGCCGACAATCATATTCGTACGCCAGATCCATGATGATCTGAATCCGATGGATCGAGGAGGCGAAGCAACTGAAGATCAAGCGACCGGGCGCCTGCTCGAAGATCTCCTCCAGCGCCGGGATGACGGCGCGCTCCGAGGGCGTTCGACCGCTCCGCTCCACATTCGTCGAATCGGCCAGGAGCGCGAGCACGCCCCGGTCACCATACTGGCGCAATCGCGTGAGATCGGTCGGCTCGCCGATGATCGGCTCCTCGTCGAGCTTCACGTCGGTCAGATGCACGATGATCCCCACCGGCGTCCGAATGGCCAAGGCCACACAGTCAATCGTCGAATGCGCGGCCCCGATGAACTCGATCTCAAACGGCCCGGTCTCGACGAAATCCCCCGGCTCGACGACATGCAGCTCGGCCTCGCTCAGCAGCCCATGCTCGATCAGCTTGTGCTGCGCCACGGCCAACGTGAAGCGCGTGCCATAAACCGGCACGTTGACGATCTTCAACAGATAGGGCAGCGCGCCGATGTGATCTTCGTGAGCATGCGTGAGGATGAGCGCGCGCACGCGCGCGGCGTTCGCCTCGATGAACCGGAAGTCGGGGATGACGACGTCCACCCCATGCAAGCTCTCGTCGGGGAACATCAGACCTGCATCAATGAGGAGAATGTCCTCCTCAGCGCGCAGGGCCAGCATGTTCATCCCGAATTCCCCTAACCCGCCAAGCGGAATGATCTCCAGCTTCGCACTCACGGCCACCTTCTCCCCTCAGGGATCTCTCCGAGCGCACCCCCTCGCCTGAAGGCGTGATCTCGGCTCGCCTCTTCGCCATATCCGCGAACGAAAGGCATTCTACACACCTCTTCCGGTGAGGGGCAAGTGAGCGGAGGGGGAGGAGCCTGACGACGACGCGCCCTCGCTCGCGCCGGCGTCGGGGCGCTTCACCGAGATCGCGAGGGGCGAACCCGATGCTCGTGCGCCGGCGAATGCCACCTGCTTCGGATGGCTCTCGAGTCCGCGCGTTCTTCCACGTGGGAGGAAGGGCGGACCTCAGCTCCGGATCACCGAAGCGATCGGCCGGGGACGAGGCATCCTCGTCCACGCGCCTCCGCCGCGCAATGCGCACGTGCCCGCGATGAGATGCGGCGAGCGGAGAACTGTGCTACCATTGTCTCCGCAGAGAGGGAGATGGGAAACATGCGGACAGTCGTCCTTCTCCTACTGCTGCTTGCTCCGATCGGCGTCAGCCCCTCGGCGCGCGCTTCATCGCCGACCACATCTCAACGGCCGACCTCGGAGGAGCAGGCGCGCGCGGAAGCCGTGGCGAAATTCGAAGCGGGACAGGCGGCTCATGAGCAGGGGCGTTTGACGGAGGCCATCGAATTGTACACGGCGGCCCTGGAGCGGCTCCCGGATTTCCCCGAGGCGCTCTATCAACGCGCGGCGGCCTATTTCGCCCTCGACCGATGGGAGGAGAGTGAGAGAGATCTTCGGCGCCTGCTCGAACGCGAGCGCGAGCTGATGGGCGAGGACCCGACTCCTGATCCCGCCGTCGCCGCGTTCCTGGCGCGCGCGCACACGCTCGCGGCCGAAGTGCTGCTGCAACGCCGGCAGATCGCGGAAGCCGAGGCGCACGTGCAACGCGCGTTCGCCCTCGATCCGCGATTCCCACGCGCGCGGATCGTGAAGGCCGCCGTGGCTCTGGCGCGCAACGCCCCGACCGAAGCGCTCGCCGAATTGCAGCGCGCTGCGGAATTGGGTCCCCCGACAGCCGCCTTCTACATCCTGCTGGGGCTTGCGCAGGAACGCACGGGTGATGTGGAGGCCGCGTTGCAGGCGTACGATCAGGCGCTCGCGCTCGATCCGATGGCGCTCGCCGCGCGCGAGGCGCGAAGCCGCCTGCGGCTGGCGCGAAAAGAATACGCGCGCGCGATCGAGGACTTGGAGGTGCTCGCCCGCGCTCGTCCCACCACGGCCGTCGAGCAACGCCTGGCCGAGGCCTACGCCCTCGCCGGACGGATCGAGGAGGCCATCGCCCTCTTTCAGCGAATCCTCACCCGCGAACCGACACATCGCGAGGCGCGCGAGCAGGTGATCGCCTTGCTCGAACGCGCGGGACGACCGACGGAGGCGCTCGCGCAGGCCGAGCAGTGGACGCACGTCGCCCCCCAGGATCCCCAAGCGCACGCGCGGCTGGGCGAGCTGCTGCTTCAAGCCGATCCTGAGAAGGCTGCCCGCGCGTTCGAGCGCGCCGCGCGCCTTGATCCGGAGAATCTCGTCCATCGCACGAACTTGGGAGCCGCGCTGCTCAAGCTCCGCCGATTCCCCGAAGCGATTGAAGTCTTCACCGAGGTCCTCGCTCGCGATCCGAACAACTATCCGGCGCACGCGGGATTGGGGACGGCCTATTTCGAGCTGCGAGACTACGCGCAGGCGGCTCGCGAATTCGCCTGGGTGATCGAACGCCAGCCGGACAGGGCCGTCGCCTATTACTTTCTCGCCATCTGCTATGATCGGCTGCGGGAGTACGAGCGCGCGCTCCCGATGTACGAACGATTCCTCGCGCTCGCCGATCCGACCGCGCATCGGACGGAGATCGAGAGCGCGCGCTTTCGCCTGCCGGCGCTGCGCCGACAACTCGAAGAGGCCAGCAAGCGCCGTCGGCGATGACTCCATTCGGAGGACGATGACGCGCTCGCGGCTGGCACCATGGATTCGACAAGAGGCGCTCGGAGCGATCCTCGCGCTCTCTCTGTCGGGGATCGTGCGCGTCCCCGCCTTCCCTCAGGCCGCGGACCTCTCCGCGCTGTTGACGCCCGAAGAGCAAGCGCGACTGACCCGGGAGCGGAATCCGGCCAAACAGGTCCGCCTGTTACTCGGGTATGCGGAGAAGCGGCTTCAGGAGAGCAAGCGCCTCGCCGACCAGGAACGCTTCGAGCCCGCGCTCGCGCTCTTGCACACCTACCAGACCCTTCTGGAAGACGCTTTCTCCCGGATCGAAGCCGTTCCTCCCGGGGGGAAGCGCAAGAACGCCTACAAGGATTTCACTCTTCACCTTCGGAGACATCTCAAGAACTTGGAAGCCCTGACGCGCGCGCTCCCCATCGGCTTGGCGACCGATGCCGAACGCGTCCTCAAGACGGCGACGCGGCTGCGGTCCGAGGCCCTCAATGCGTTCGCGGGCGAGAGGATCCTCACTCTTCCTCCCCGACCGAGATCGCAATGAGCGCTCAGCCGCCCAGACGGATCATCTCGATCCGCGGTCGCGGCGGAAGGGGAGCGCCGGAGCGCCACGCCTCGAGCCGCTCTTCCGAATAGCGATCGCGTCGCGCCCCCCAGACGCGGCGAATGGCGGCGAGGATCTCCTCATCCGAGGCGCCTCCCCGCAGGAGCGCCTTCACGTCATATCCATCGGCGGAGAAGAGACACGTCACGAGCTTCCCATCCGAGGTGAGGCGCACGCGCGTGCATCCGGCGCAGAACGGCTCCGTCACAGAGGCGATGATGCCGATATCGCCCCGTCCGTCGGCCAGCTCATATCGCACGGCCGTGTCACTCTCGCGCTCGCGCCCGACCTCGCGGAGGGGGAACGCACGCGCGAGGATGCGCACGATCTCCGCCTTCGGGACGACCTTCTCCCACCGCCACTGATTCACCGTGCCCACATCCATATATTCGATGAAGCGCAGGGCGAACCCATGCTCGAGCGCGAATCGAGCGAGCGGGATGATGTCCTCCTCATTCACCCCGCGTTCGATCACGGCATTGATCTTCACCGGATGCAGGCCGACGCGCTGGGCCGCGAACAACCCCTCGAGCACGCGCGCCAGATCGCCGCCTTGCGTGATGCGCCGGAACTTCTCGGGGTCGAGCGTATCCAGGCTCACGTTCACGCGAGGCAATCCAGCCGCTCGCAATCGCTCGGCCTTCTCGGCCAGGAGCGCGCCGTTGGTCGTCACGCAGAGATCGCGCACGCCGGGAATGACCACAAGCTGTGCGATCAACGCCTCCAGATTCCGTCGGAGCAACGGCTCCCCTCCCGTCAACTTGATCTTCTCCACGCCGAGTCGGACGAACAGTCGGGTCAGCCGGACGATCTCCTCAAACGTGAGCAACTCCGCGCGCTCCACCCACGCGTATTCGGGCAGCGGCATGCAGTAGAGGCAGCGGAAGTTACAGCGGTCGGTGACCGAGATGCGCAGATCTTTCGCCGGACGTTGATACCGATCGCGCACGTCCCTGAGCCTCCCTTCGTCGGGGCATTATACCGAGAAACGGCGCGGGAGACCATGCGCCGAAGGCCGACTGAGGCATTCCCCGCGCGGCATTCCCCCCCGTATACTCTGCCAGGAGAACGATGAGCGCGGCGGACGAGTGCAACGAGGGCTTCGCTTTCTCCATCGGAGAGGGCGAAGCGGGACAGCGGCTCGACCATTTTCTGGCGCGCGCCTTCCCGCAGGTGAGTCGCGTGCTGCTGCGGCGGGCGACGGCCGAGGGGCGCGTGCGCGTCAACGGGCAGCCGTCTCGCTCCAATTACCGGTTGCGCGCGGGCGATCGGGTGACTGTGGCGCTGGATCCGACGCCGACGCCCGGCCTCGTCCCCGAACCGATTCCCGTGCCCATCCTCTTCGAAGACGACGCGATCCTCGTCGTGGAGAAGCCGGCGGGCATGCTCGTGCATCCCAGCCGCCAGGTGACCTCCGGCACCCTGCTGAACGCCCTCTGTCACCACCTGAGCCAGCACGCGCCGGGGACGCGTCCGGGACTCGTGCATCGGCTCGATCGCCTGACCTCCGGATTGCTCGTCATCGCGAAGACCGAACACGCGCATCGCGTTCTGGCCCGGCACTTCCGCGAACGTCGCGTCCTCAAAGCGTACGTGGCCATCGTTCACGGCGAGCTTCGCGAGGAGACGCTGGAGATCGCGCGCCCCATCGGATGGGATCCCGATCACCATCCCCATTGGCGCGTGATGGACGCGGGGCGCGAAGCGGTGACCGAGGTGCGCGTGCTCCAGCGCGCGCGCGGCCTCACGCTCCTGGAGGCGCGACCGCGAACGGGTCGCACGCATCAGATTCGTCTCCATCTGGCGGCGATCGGACATCCGGTGGTCGGCGACGCGCTCTACGGGGGCGAGGCGCATGCGGCTTTCGAGGCGTGGATGCAGCGCGCGGGCTGTCGTTTCGAGCGCCACTTCCTTCATGCGTCCACGCTGGCCTTTCACCACCCGCGCACGGGCGAGTGGCTCTGCTTTCACTCTCCTCCACCGGAGGATTTTCGCGCGCTCCTGGAGTTGTGGCGTGCGACGCTCTGAGGGGTCTTCGGACCGATAAGGACCTCCGTCCACCTCGGGGACATCTGGAGGTGGCAAGTTGCGCGGGCCGTGACGCCGGCGACATCGTCGGTTCCTTGAACGAGGCGAGGGGATTTCGCTATCCTTGTCCGTGTTATCAACCGAGCATGGAGGGGACCATGACGGAGATCTCCGCGGGGAAGTTTCGCGGGCTCATGCGGCTGGCCGATGCGGCGGGCCGATTCAAGATGATGGCCATTGATCAGCGCGGATCGCTCATTGAGTCGCTCGCGCGCTCCTCGGGTAAGCCCAGAGAGCAGGTGACGTTTGAGGAGATCGCGCGCGTGAAGCAACTGGTGACGAAGACCCTCGCGCCCATGGCGACGGCCGTGCTCACCGATCCGGTCTACGGATACCCGTACTCGATCGCCTATATCCCCGGACACGTGGGGCTGCTGCTGGCGTATGAGGAGACCGGATACGAAGCTGTGGGCAAGAGCCGGTACAGCAAACTCATCGAGGGATGGAGCGCGTGGAAGGCGCGCGCGGCGGGGGCGGACGCCGTGAAGCTGTTGCTCTACTACCACCCGGATGCGGATGAGCGGGCGCGGCAGCATCAACAGGACCTCGTGCGACGCGTGGGCCAGGAGTGCGCGGAATTGGATATCCCATTCCTGCTGGAGACGGTCGGATATGCGCTCGACGGTGGCGGCACGAACACACCGGAGTACGCGCGGCAGAAGCCGCAGATCGTCATCCGAAGCGCGCGCGAATTCTCCAAGCCCGAATACCAGGTGGATGTGCTCAAGCTCGAATTCCCGGCGAATCTGAAATACTGCCGGGAGTTCCAATCGGCGCCCTTCGGGAAGAAGGACGTCGAGCCCGTGTACACGCTCGAGGAGGTGAGGGCCTACTGTCGGGAGCTGAACGAAGCGGCGGGCGTGCCGTGGGTCATCTTGAGCGCGGGCGTGGACATTGAGGAGTTCATCGAGAACACGCGCCTGGCCGTTGAGGCTGGCGCCAACGGCTTCCTCTGCGGGCGCGCGATCTGGAAGGATGCTGTCGCCCTCTACCCGGATGAGGCGAAGTTGGTGCGGGCGCTGGAGACGCAGGCCCGGGAGAATTTCCGCCGCCTCAATGAGATCGCCGAGCGCGCGACGCCCTGGTTCGAGCATCGCCGCTTCGGTGGCCGCTTCAACATTCGCCTTCAGCATCAAGGGGAAGAGTGGTATCGGCGGTATCAAGCGGGCGTCCGCGCCTGAGACTCGCTTCCGGAGGGGATCGGCACCGATCCCCTCCGATGACCGCCCATGACGAGGAGAGAACCGCTGCGCGAGGATGCCATCAAGTATTGGCCCCGCCATGAGCGGCCCCGCGAACGCTTGCTCAAGCACGGCCCCGAATCGCTCTCGGATGCAGAGCTGCTGGCCATCTTCCTGCGCACGGGCGTCAGCGGTCGCAGCGCCGTGGACCTGGCGCGCGCGCTCTTGCAGCGATTCCAGGGATTGCGCGGGCTCTTCGCCGCCGACTATCGCGAGCTGCGCGCCGTCAAGGGGCTCGGCGATGCGAAGATCGCGACGCTGCTGGCTACGATCGAGTTGAGCAAGCGATACCTGCGCGAGCAACTCGAACAGCGTCGCGCGATTCGAAATCCCGACGATGTCTATCAGCTCCTGGCCCACTCCATGCGCGATCTGGATCGCGAAGTCTTCACCGTCCTCTTCCTGAACAGCAAGAACGAGATCCTGGCCATCGAGGAGCTGTTCCGCGGCACGATCAATGTCAGCGCCGTCCACCCGCGCGAAGTCATCAAGCGGGCCTTACATCACGGCGCGGCGGCGCTCATCTGCGCGCACAACCATCCCTCGGGGAATCCGGAACCGAGTCCCCAAGACCGAATGCTCACGCGCGAGTTGAAAGAGGCCTGCCGCCTGATGGAGATCGCGCTGCTCGATCATCTCATCATCGGACACAATCGCTACTGGAGCTTCGCCGCCCACGGCGAACTGTGAACGGAGGCGGCGCGCGCCGGATTGAAGATCGCCGGTCGGCGCGGCGGTCTCCCCCTCGTTGACCCGAAGCGGAGGCCTCTGTACACTCTCTCTGTTCACCGGGAGGGCATGATGAGAGGCGAGCACAGGCGACGGATCAACTCCTATCTGGAAGTCTTTCGCGCCATCTGGGAGAATCGCGACCGCCTCGGCTACGCCTGGCGGATCCTGACGCGCGGCGTGTGCGACGGATGCGCGCTCGGCACAAGCGGATTGCGCGATTGGACGATCCCGGGGATTCACCTCTGCTGGATTCGGCTCAATCTGCTCCGCGTGAACACGATGGGGCCGTTGGACCCGGAGCTGCTGCGCGACGCGACGCAGCTGGAGCAGATGAGTGAGCCCCAATTGCGTCGGCTCGGACGTGTGCCCGTGCCGCTGTGGCGCCGTCGGGGCGAGGGCGGCTTCCGACCGATCTCCTGGGATGACGCGCTCGATCTCATCGCCGAACGGATGCGCGCGACGGTGCCCGAACGAATCGCCTTCTACCTGGTCTCGCGCGGGACGGTGAACGAGACCTACTACGTGGCGCAGAAGGTCGCCCGCGCGCTCGGCACCAACCATATCGACAATTCGGCGCGCATCTGCCACGCGCCGAGCACGACGGCGCTCAAGCAGACGATCGGCTACGCGGCCTCCACGTGCAGCTATCGGGATTGGATCGGGACGGACCTGCTCGTGCTCATCGGCAGCAACCTCGCCAACAATCAGCCGGTGGCGATGAAGTACATCCACCTGGCGAAGAAGCAGGGCACGCGCGTCGTCGTCATCAATCCGTATCGCGAGCCGGGACTGGAGCGCTATTGGGTCCCCTCCGCGCTGGACTCGGCGCTCTTTGGAACGCGCGTCGCCGACGAGTTCTTCCAGATTCGCGTGGGCGGTGACATCGCGTTCTTGAACGGCGTCCTGAAGCACCTCATCGCTCATGACTGGGTGGATCACGCCTTCATCGCACGGCACACGGACGGGTGGGAGGATCTGGTGCGCGAGCTGGAGCGGCAGAGCTTCGAGCAGTTGGAACGCCTCTCGGGCACGACGCGCGAGCGGATGCTCGATTTCGCGCGCTTGTATGCGCGCGCCCGCACGGCCGTCTTCATCTGGTCCATGGGAGTGACCATGCACGAGCACGGCGTGGCCAACGTCAAAGCCATCGTCAACGTGGCGCTGGCGCGCGGCATGATCGGACGCCCCCACTGTGGGCTCGTCGCCATTCGCGGCCACTCGGGCGTTCAAGGGGGAGCGGAGATGGGCGCCGTCCCCCATCACTTCCCCGGCGGCGTTCCGATCACGGAGCAGAGCGCGGAGGAGCTGGCGCGGCAGTGGGGATTTCCCGTTCCCGCCTGGCGCGGATACGTCGTCGCGGAGATGATCGAAGCGGCGCATCGGGGAGCGCTGGATGTGTTCTACCTGATCGGCAGCAACCTCATCGGCGTATTGCCCGATAGCCGATTCGTGCGCGAGGCCCTGGCGCGCATCCCGCTGCGCGTGCATCACGACATCGTCCTCAATCCGCAGATGCTCGTGGAACCGGCCGATGTGGTCCTGATCCTGCCCGCGACCACGCGCTACGAGATGGCCGGAGGGAATACGGAGACGACGACCGAGCGCCGCATCATCTTCAATCCGGAGATCCCGGGCCCGCGCCTGGAGCAAGCGCGCGATGAATGGCGCGTGCTCGTGGAGCTGGCTCAGCGCGTGCGCCCCGATCTGGCGGCGAAGATCGCCTTCGCCTCAACGGCGGAGATTCGGGAGGAGATCGCCCGGATCGTGCCCTTCTACGACGGCATCCAGCGATTGCGACGCCCGGGAGATCAGCTGCAGTGGGGCGGCCCGCGCTTGGGGGAAGATGGGCGATTCCCCACACCGACGGGGCGGGCGCGCTTCACACCGCTTGTCCCTCAGGAGCGCGAAATCCCCGAGGGCCGGTTCCAACTGACGACGCGGCGCGGCAAGCAGTTCAACAGCATGCGCTTCGGCGATCACGACGTGCTGGCCGATGCGCGGCGCGATGATGTGATCCTAGCTCCGGAGGACCTGGAGCGTCTCGGCCTCCGCGAGGGTGATCCTGTCCGCGTGCGATCGGCAATTGGAGAATTTCGCGGACGCGCGCGCTCGGGAGCGGTCCGCCCCGGCGTGGTGATGCTCTACTGGCCCGAAGCCAACGTGCTCATCCGGCGTGAGGCGCGCGATCCCGAATGCGGCATGCCCGCGTTCCGCAGCGAGATCGTCGAGGTCCTCCCGGATGCCACTCGGACGACGTGAAGGCGCTCCCGGTGCGCACCGAGGTGAGGGCGATGGAGACTCCGGACGCGATCCGCTGCGCCTCCGTGCTCTCGATCCATCCAGGGGGTATCGAGGCGCGCGAAGATGAGCTGGCCGTTGAAGAGCCGATGGAGGTGCGGGTACTCCGACGCGAGGGGAAGGAGTGGGTCGCCCACAGCCTGGCCGTGACCATGCGCACGCCGGGCCACGATTTCGAGCTGGCCGTGGGCTTTCTCTTCACCGAGGGGGTGATCGCGAGCCGCCGAGATATCCTCGACATTCACTACTGCGCCGAGCACGAGGGGGAAGCGCCTCGAAATATCGTCAACGTCGTGCTGGCCGAAGGTGTGCAGGTGGATCCGGCACGGCTGAGCCGGAACTTCTACACGAGCTCCAGTTGCGGCATCTGCGGAAAGGCCTCGCTCGAGCTGGTGCGCGCGCTCATTCGGCGACCGCTCGCGGATGCGGCCCGCATCGCGCGCGATGTGCTCTTCGCGCTCTCGGAGAGCGCGCGAGACGCGCAATCGCTGTTTGCGCGCACCGGTGGCGTTCACGCCGCGGCGCTCTTTGACGGACACGGGCGCTTGCTCCTTGTGCGCGAGGATGTCGGCCGCCACAACGCGATGGACAAGGTGGTCGGACACCTGGTGCTCACCGAAAGCGTTCCGGCCTCCGGCACGATCGCGCTGCTCAGCGGACGGGCCAGTTTCGAATTGGTGCAGAAGGCGCTGGTCGCCGGAATCCCCGTGGTCGCGGCCATTGGCGCGCCGAGCAGTTTGGCCGTCACCGTGGCGCGCGATTTCGGGCTCACGCTGATCGGCTTCCTCCGGGATGGACGCTTCAACGTCTACGCGGGGGCCGAGCGCCTCGATCTGGCGCCCGGAGCATGACGAGCGCCTGCTGGACGCGCGCGTCCATCTCGAAGTAAACTTGCGCGAGGGTGAAGCCCCTCTGGGAGAGATGGGTATGAGCGAACTGGAGAAGAAAGCCAAGGCCATCGAGATCGCCCTCGCCCAGATCGAGAAGCAATTCGGCAAGGGGGCGATCATGCGGCTCGGGGATCGGAAGGTCGAGGAGATCCCGGTCATCTCGACGACCAGCCTCAGTCTGGATGCCGCGTTGGGCGTCGGCGGCATCCCGCGCGGGCGCATCACGGAGATCTTCGGCCAGGAGGCCAGCGGGAAGACGACGCTTGCTCTGCATGTGGCGGCTGAGGCGCAACGGCTCGGCGGCGTGGCTGCGTACATTGACGCCGAACACGCCCTGGATGCCGCATATGCCGAGAAGATCGGCGTGCGCATTGACGATCTGCTCGTCTCCCAGCCCGACAGCGGCGAGCAAGCACTGGAGATCGCCGAAGCGCTGGTCCGCTCCGGGGGCGTGGACGTGCTCGTCATTGATTCGGTCGCGGCGCTGGTGCCGCGCGCGGAGTTGGAGGGGGAGATGGGCGATGCCTTGCCCGGCTTGCAGGCGCGCCTGATGTCGCAAGCCCTTCGGAAGCTGGCCGGAGCCGTCTACCGCTCCAACACGGCGCTCATCTTCATCAACCAGATGCGACAGAAGATCGGCGTCATGTTCGGCTCGCCGGAGACGACCACCGGGGGGCAGGCGCTCAAATTCTACGCGAGTGTGCGCCTGGACATGCGGCGAACGAATGCCATCAAAGACGGCGAGACGATCATCGGCAACCGCGTGAAGGTCCGCGTGGTGAAGAATAAGGTCGCGCCGCCCTTCAAAGAGGCCGAATTCGATATGCTCTACAGCGAAGGCATCTCGCGCGAGGGGGAGATCCTGGACTTGGGCGTCGAACACCGCATCATCGAGAAGAGTGGCGCGTGGTATTCCTACAAAGGCGAGCGGCTCGGTCAAGGGCGCGAGAACGCCCGCCTCTTCCTGAAATCGAATCCCGATCTGGCGCTCACCATCGAGAATGAGATCCGACAGGTGCTTGGCCTGCCGCGGCGCGAGGCCGCGCGAGCGCTGGAGCCGGAACCTTCGCCGCAGGCGAAAGCGAAGAAGGCGGAGTGACGCCCCGCGATCATGCGCGAGGTGGATTTCATCGTCATCGGCAGCGGGATCGCCGGCCTGCGCGCGGCGGTGGAGTTGGGGCGAGCGGGATCGGTCCTCATCCTGACCAAAGACGAACTCACCGAGTCGAGCACGCGATATGCCCAAGGGGGAGTCGCCGTCGCCTTGAGCGATGATGATGAGATCGCCTTGCATTTCGAAGACACGGTGCGCGCCGGGGCCGGGTTGTGTGATCCCGAAGCCGTTCGCGTGCTCGTTGAGGAAGGACCGCAGTACGTGCAGGAGCTGATCGCCTGGGGCTGCCGCTTCGATCGCGCGGGGGACCAGCTGGCGTTCGGACAGGAGGCGGCGCACTCGCGGCGCCGCATCGTCCACGCTCGGGGCGATGCGACCGGCCGTGAGATCGTGCGCACGGTGCTCGAACGCGTGCGCGAGCTCCCTCGTGTCGAGATTCTCCCGCACGCCTTCGCCCTGCGCTTGCTCATCCACGACGGTCGCTGTCTCGGCGTCCAATATGTGGAGACACGGGCGCGCACGTCACACACGGTGCGGGCACACGCGGTCATTCTGGCGACGGGTGGGGCCGGGCATATTTACCTCCACACGACGAATCCCGACGTCGTCACCGGCGAGGGGATGGCGATGGCGTATGAGGCGGGAGCGCTCCTGGCCGATATGGAGTTCGTGCAGTTCCATCCGACAGCCCTGCATCGAGCGGGCGCCCCGCGCTTTCTGCTGAGCGAGGCCTTGCGGGGGGAGGGCGGCGTTTTGCGCAATCGGTTTGGCGAACGGTTCATGCCGCGATACCACGACGCGGCCGAACTGGCTCCCCGCGATGTCGTCGCGCGCGCCATCGTGACCGAACTGCAGCGCACGGATGCCGACTGCGTGTACCTCGATCTCACGCACCTGCCGGCGCATTTTGTCCGGGAGCGCTTCCCGCGCATCTACGAGACGTGCCGGCACTATGGGCTGGACCTGACGCGCGACTGGATCCCCGTCAGTCCGGCCGCGCACTACTTCATGGGCGGTGTGCGCACGGATCTCGATGGGTGGACGGGGATCGCGGGATTATTCGCTGCAGGCGAAGTGAGCTGTACGGGCGTGCATGGCGCCAATCGCCTGGCCAGCAACTCGCTGCTCGAAGGCCTGGTCTTCGGCGCGCGGGCGGCGCGGCGCGCTCTGGCGTTCGCCTCCTCGGCTCCCACACCGCCAGCGCTTCGGGAATCGAACCTCAGTCCCGAGGAAGCGACGTTGGATGGCGCGATCGCCCGGCGCCTGCGGACGATCATGTGGGAGGCCGTGGGGCTCATTCGCCACGGGGAGCGGTTGCGCTCGGCCCTCGACGACCTGGAGGCGTTGCGGAGGGCAGCCCCGACATTGGCCACACGCCACCTCGCGACGGTCGCGTGGCTCGTCGCGCGCGCCGCCCTCTTTCGCGAGGAGAGCCGCGGCGCCCACTTCCGCACCGATTTCCCCGCCCCGAATGATGCGCAGTGGCGCTGCCACTCGATTCAGCATCGCGAACGCGGGATCTTCACACACCCCATCGGGACGGAGGTCTTCGCATGATGATGGGACACACGCTCTGGCTCTGGATCGCTTTCGCGCTCTTTGTCCTCGCCATGCTCGCCTTGGACCTCGGCGTCTTTCACCGCCGCGCGCACGTCATCGAGCTCAGGGAGGCGCTCGGCTGGAGCGCCTTCTGGATCGTCCTGGCCGCGCTCTTCAACGTCGGCGTCTACTTCTGGTTCGGCACGACCGCCGCCTTGGAGTTCCTCACCGGGTACCTCATCGAGAAATCGCTCAGCATGGACAATATCTTCGTCTTCGTGCTCATCTTCACCTACTTCCGCGTCCCTCCGCTCTATCAGCATAAGGTCCTCTTCTGGGGCATCCTCGGCGCCCTGATCATGCGCTTCATCTTCGTCCTGGCCGGCGTCACCCTCATTCAGAAGTTCCACTGGATGATCTACGTCTTCGGCGCCCTGCTGATCGTGACCGGGGCGCGCATGGCGCGCGAGAAGGAGAAGGAGATCCATCCGGAGCGCAATCCCGTGATCCGCCTCGCCCGTCGCCTCATTCCGATCACGCGCGATTACGTGGACGGGCGCTTCTTCATCCGAAAGATGGGGCGGACGCTCGCGACCCCGCTCTTCATCGTCGTGCTCGTCGTGGAGACGACCGATCTCGTCTTCGCCGTGGACTCGATTCCCGCCATCCTGGCCATCACGCACGATCCGTTCATCGTCTACACGTCCAATGTCTTCGCCATCCTGGGCCTGCGCGCGCTCTACTTCGCCCTGGCCGGTCTCATGCGCATCTTCCACTACCTGCACTACGGCCTCTCGGCCATCCTCGTCTTCGTCGGGGTGAAGATGCTCATCTCGGACCTCTACAAGATCCCTATTGGGATCGCCCTCGGCGTCGTCGCGGGCATCCTGGCCGCCTCCGTCCTCCTCTCGATCCTGCGGCCGGCGAAGATCGCCGCCGCGCCAGCGGCCGATCCCCCCGCTGTGGAGGCGACCCCGAGTGAGGTGGTGGAGGGCGAAGCGTCATCACGCGAGAGATCGGAACGATGAAGATCAAGAACCTGCATCCCTGGGACGTCTCGCCGCAGGACGCCATGCGGATTCAAAATCGGCTGCGCGCGCACCTGCAGTTCACGCCGCTGGCGGCGGATCGCGTGCGATGGGTCGCGGGCGCGGACGTCTCCTTCGACAAGGGATCGGATACGGTCTTCGCCGCCGTCGTGGTGCTGGAGTTACCCCACCTGGCGCCCGTCGAAGAAGCTGCGGTGACGACGGTGACGCGCTTCCCCTACATCCCGGGCCTGCTCTCGTTTCGGGAAGTGCCGGCTGTACTCCAAGCGTTTGAGAAAGTCACGCACTGGCCCGATGCCGTCCTCCTGGATGGCCAGGGGCTGGCGCATCCGCGACGCATGGGCTTGGCCTGTCACGTGGGGCTCCTCCTGGATCTGCCCACCGTTGGCTGCGCCAAGAGCGTGCTCGTCGGCACCTATGAGGAGCCCGCTCCGGAAGCTGGCAGCTTCTCCCCTCTGCTGGATCGCGGCGAGATCGTCGGCGCCGCCCTGCGGACGAAAGATCGCACAAGCCCGATCTTCGTCTCGCCGGGCCACAAGATTGATCTTGAGAGCGCGATCGCTCTGGTCATGCGCTGTGTGGCCGGACATCGCCAACCGGAGCCGACGCGCCAAGCGCACCTGCTCGTGAATCGGCTCCGCCGTGGTGAGAGCCCGGGACCTATGACGGGGCGACTCTTCTGAGAGGGGAAGCGCGAGTGCTCTTCTTGGGGACGCACTATCGGACTCACGCTTCGAAGAGGCTGCGCACGTACGCTTCGGGGGAGAACTCGATGAGGTCGTCCAACTGCTCTCCGACGCCCACATAGTGAATGGGCAGCCCCAACTCCTTAGCGATGGCGATGACGATCCCCCCCTTGGCCGTTCCGTCGAGCTTGGTCAGGATCAGTCCGGTGACGCGAACGGCCTCCAGGAAACGTCGCGCTTGTTCCAAGCCGTTTTGACCGGTGACGGCATCCAGCACCAACAGAACCTCATGCGGGGCCCCTTCGATCTCGCGCGCAGCGACGCGGCACATCTTCTGCAGCTCCTGCATGAGATTGACCTTGGTGTGCAACCGTCCAGCCGTATCCGCGATCACGACGTCCATCCGACGCGCCTTGGCCGATCGCAGGGCGTCGAAGAGCACAGCAGCGGGATCAGCTCCCGGCTGCTGCCCGATCATCGGAACCCCCGCGCGCTCGGCCCAGATCTCCAACTGATCGGCCGCCGCCGCGCGGAACGTATCGGCTCCGCAGAGCAGGACGGAGAATCCCTGACGCCTCAACCGATACGCGAGCTTGCCGATGGTCGTCGTCTTCCCTGTCCCATTGACGCCGACGACCAAGATCACATACGGGCGCGCGCTCGCGCGCCGAAGGCGCTCCTCGGTCAGCAGGCCCCGATCGCCACAGGCGCGGCTCAAAATGGCGAGCAGCTCCGCTTGAATGAAATCCCTCAGGGCCTGCAGGTCTCGCAAGGCCTCCCGATCCAGCGCCTGGCGCGCCCGCTCCAGAATCTCCATCACCGTGCGCGGCCCCATATCGGTGGCGATGAGCGTCTCCTCCAGCTCCTCCAACACGGCCGGATCAATCTCGCGCTTCCCCTGCGTCAGATCGTGAAACCGCTCGACCAGCGTCTGACGAGTCCGCGCGACGGCGCGCTTGAACCGCTGCAGGAGCCCCGACGCGGTCTCTCCCTCATGCTCCCCCACCTGCTCAGAGGTCTCCGACATCGAAGAGAAAAGACTCGTGATCTCCTCGCCCTCCTTTCGCCAAAAGCCCATAGCGCATCGCTCCTCCTCGCTTCCCAAAGGGGCAAAAATACCATCGCTGCCGACGTGGGTCAACATCGCTCTCGCGAGACGCAGCCGCAGTCCGATCCCGCGCGCCGGGACCGCGCGGCCGACGATCTCATGCTATATTTTCGAGGCGATGGCGCGCTATCGGGCCGACGTCTTGGACGAACTGAAGCACTTTGGCTTGCTCCCGACGCCGGAGACGCCGCCGGAGCTGGTGCGCGAGCAGCTCAATGACCTCTATTGCTACGAGCTGCGCCGGTTGCGCGATCGGCGGCGGGCCGGAGAATTCCCGAAGCACGAGTACGCGGACCGCGTGCGACGGTTGCGCGAGAAATATTGGCTGCTGTCGCGTCCGCTCTGGACCTGGATCGAGCGGGAGTGAGGCGTTCTTGACCGCCCCCCCGTTCCCCCACTAGCATCATCACGTCACGAATCACGGCAGAGGAGGCGCAGGCGGCATGAGCAGGAGCATCTTCGGCGAGGAGAACGACTTGATCCGCCAACGGCGGAAGAACTTCGAGGCGATCTGCGCCCTTGGCTTCGATCCCTATCCGCATAAGTTCGCGCGCACGCATACGATCACCGAGATCGTTCGGACTTACGGCCACTACGCGGGAGCGAAACCGCCCGAGGAGCTGGACCGCGTCAACGCCGCGTTGCGGCCGATCACCGTGCGCATCGCCGGTCGGATGATGACGACGCGCCTGATGGGACGCGCGGCCTTCGCCCATCTCTCGGACGGCGAGGAGCGACTTCAAATCTATATCCGAAGCAACGAGGTGAGCGAGCGGGAGTGGCAGTTGTACAACCACCTGGACCTCGGCGATTTCATTGGCGTCGAGGGGTATCTGTTCGTGACGCGCACCGGGGAGCTGACCGTGCACGTCGAGCGGCTCCACTTCCTGGCGAAAGCCTTCCTCCCTCTGCCGGAGAAATGGCACGGTCTGCAGGACATCGAGACGCGCTACCGGCAGCGTTATCTCGACCTGATCGCGAATCGCGCCTCGCGCGAGGTCTTCGTGCGGCGCGCGCAGATCATCCGGGAGATTCGGCGCTTCTTCGACGAACGCGGATACATCGAGGTGGAGACGCCGATGCTCACCCCGCTGGCGACGGGAGCCGCCGCCCGTCCCTTCATCACGCACCATAACGCCCTCGACATGGACCTCTACGCGCGCATCGCCCCGGAGCTGTACCTGAAGCGGTTGATCGTCGGCGGCTTCGAGAAGGTCTACGAGCTGAATCGGAATTTCCGCAATGAAGGGCTCTCCACAAAGCACAATCCCGAATTCACGATGCTCGAGTTCTACGAGGCCTACAGCGACTATCACGACCTCATGGAGCTGACCGAGGAGCTGATCACCCATGTGGTGCGCACCGTGCGCGGCTCGCTCGTCATCGAGTACGGAGACCACCGAATTGATTTCACGCGTCCGTGGCGCCGCCTCACCGTGAAAGAGGCGATCCTTCAGTATTGGCCCGACACGACGCCGGCACCCGCGCCGGAAGACCTGGAGGCCGCGGAGCGATTGCCCGAACTGCTCCAGGCCGTGGGCGGGCGCTATGATCCCCGCTGGAGTCCTGGGCAGATGCTCGGCAAACTCTTCGAGTACGTCGCCGAGGAGAGGCTCATCCAGCCGACATTCATCCTCGGCTATCCGACGGAGCTGAGCCCGCTGGCCAAGCAGAGCGAAGAAGACCCGAACATCGTGCACCGGTTCGAGCTCTACATTGGCGGGCTGGAGATCGCCAATGCGTTCTGCGAGTTGAACGATCCGGTCGAACAGTATCGCCGATTCGAACAGCAGATGCGCTTGCGCGAGCGCGGCGATGAAGAGGCCATGGTCATGGACGAAGATTTCATTCGCGCGCTCGGCTACGGGATGCCGCCGACGGCTGGCGAAGGGATCGGCATTGATCGGCTCGTGATGCTGCTGACGAATCAGCGCTCGATCCGCGACGTCATCCTCTTCCCCCACATGCGACCGGAACGATAGGCGGCGGACGGGCTCGCTCCGCGCGCGGCCATCAGGACGATCGTTCCGCTTCCCCACCAAGAAGCCCCCCCCGCGTCATCGCTTCGATGTCGAGCGCGCGATCGAGGTCCTCCGCGCTCATCCAGCCCCGCTCCCGAACGATCTCCCGAATGGTCCGCCGCGTCGCCAGAAGCTCGCGCGCCACCTCGGCGGCGCGCTCGTAGCCGATATACGGCACAAGCGCCGTCACCAGAGCCGGACTGCTCTCGGCATAATACCGACATCGCTCCACATGGGCGCGGATCCCGACGACAGCTCTCTCGGTGAAGACGCGCAGGGCATTGGCCAGGATCCTCACTGAGAAGAGCAGATCGAAGGCGATTACGGGCATCATCACGTTCAGCTCGAACTCCCCATGAGCGGCTGCCAACGTGATCGTCGCGTCGTTGCCAACGACCTGAAAACAGACCATCGTCAGCACCTCCGGCATGACGGGATTGACCTTGCCCGGCATGATCGAAGAACCCGGCTGGAGGGCCGGCAGCTCGATCTCAGCCAATCCCGCGACCGGCCCCGAGGCCATCAACCGCACGTCATCGCAGATCTTCACCAGGTCCAGCGCGAGATTCTTCATCGCTCCGGAGAACGCGACAAACGGCGCCATGCTCTGCATCGCCGCCATGAGATCCTCGGCGGGGATCAACGCCTCCCCTGTCTCGCGCTTCAACGCCTCAATGAGACGGAAGCGAAACTCGGGATGCGCGTTCAATCCCGTCCCCACGGCCGTGCCGCCGATGCCGAGAACGCGCAGCTCTTCGACGGCTCGCCGTATGCGTCGCCCGTGCTCCTCGATAATCTGCGCGTAGGCGTGGAACTCCTGACCGAGACGTACCGGGACGGCATCCTGAAGATGCGTGCGCCCGGCTTTCACGACATCGCGAAATTCTTCCCCCTTCTCGCGAAACGCCCGCGCCAATCCCTCTATACCATCGAGCAACGGACGCGCAGCTTCCAGTGCTGCCAGGCGCATCGCCGTCGGCATGACATCGTTGGTGGACTGTCCCCGGTTCACATGATCATGCGGATGCACGCGCGCGTACTCGCCGCGACGTCCCCCCAGAATCTCACTGGCGCGATTCGCCAATACCTCGTTCACGTTCATGTGAAAGGAGACACCGGCACCGGAATTGAAGACGTCCACGACGAAGTGATCGTCGAACCGCCCGGCCAGCGCCTCATCGGCCGCCACCATGATCGCGCGCGCGACCGACTCCTCCAGAAGCCCCAGCTCGGCATTGACCTGAGCTGCGCACTTCTTGATCCGCACGACCGCCCGAATCAGTTCCGGGAACGGACGCCATCCGCTGATGGGGTAATTCTCCACGGCGCGCACCGTCTGGATTCCGTAATACGCCTCGGCCGGGACCGCCTTCTCCCCAAGGCTATCTCGCTCAATCCTCTCCATGGTGCTCCCCTCCCCGAGCATTAGTCCACCACATTCTCGTGGAAAATGCCAGTCGGCTTGCGAAGAACCCCTTGTGAAATCCCCTTGCCAGGGCTCGGAAGATGGGGTAAAAAGAGGCCATGCGAAGCGATGAAGTTCTTCGATTGCACTCGTTCAAGGCGAAGGTCTCACAGGACGGTACGCACCACGCGGCCTCATCCAGAGACTCAGCGATCCTTTATCCGAGCACGTCGCGTCCACGACGCCAACCCCTTCAACACGGAGGTGGAGTCTTATGAAGGGACAGATCGTCCGCCGGTTCATGATTGGGCTATTGCTCATTAGCAGCACGATGCTCGCGCAGTCTTCCCCTTTTCAACCACAGCCCCTTGTCCTGACCGAGTCACGGCCTGTCGCCGACGCTTGCTTCGGTTGGGCCTTGGCCGTCGGAGATTTCAACAACGATAAGACCTCGGACCTGGCGGTCTCAGCTCCCTGCACATTGGAAAACCGCGCTGAACGAGTCTTCATCTTCTACGGGCGTCAGACGCTTCAACGGACGCCCAACGTGACGTTGTCCACCCGCGAGGCGGGAATCGGTTTCGGGTTCGCACTCGCCGCCAGCGATTGGACCAGAGATGGCCGGACTGATCTGGCCGTCGGCGCCCCCGAGGCCAGCAATAGCGAAGAATCCCTCTTGGATGGGAGAGTCATCATCTATCGTGGAGCCTCAAACTTCGGAGCGAACTCAACGACCGTGCGGAGCCCGCTTCCGCCGGATCCTGACTTCTTGATAGGTGGCCGCTTCGGCGAGCCCCTGGCCAGCGGTGACGTGGACGGCGATGGGACGAGCGACTTGATCGTCGGCGCTTGGCTCATGGACACCGTCGTCGTTCTGTACGGAGGAAATACGATCGGGTCGCGACGGACCATCTTGCGGGGGGGTATTGTCGGAGAGCAATTCGGCTTCGCCGTGGCCGCCGGAGACATCAATAAAGATGGATTCGCCGACATTCTCATCGGCGCTCCATTCGGAGGACCGAATGGAGCCGGAGTCGTATACATCTTCCTCGGTGGAAAGTCTCTGAGCGGCCGGCCAAATGTGATGCTGCCTAATCCTCACCCTCCGGCAAACCCGGAAGTCGCCGATCCCACATTCGCCTCCTCCCTCGCCGTGGCCGACATCAACGGCGATGGGTACGCAGACGCCATCGTGGGATCACCGAATACAAGTGAAGGTGACCCCACAGAATCCCGACCGGGACGAGTCTACATCTACTTCGGCGGCCCCACTCTAAACAGCGCGCCCGACCTCATCCTGCAAGAGCTTGATCCACAAGCCACTTCGGCATTCGGATACGCACTGGCTGTCGGCGACCTCAACGGTGACGGTACGGCCGATCTCGCCGTCAGCGCCATCGGAGCGACAGTCGGCAATCGCCAAAGGGCCGGACGAGTGTACCTCTTCTACGGGGGACCTGCCATCGGTCCGAACCCCAACTTCATCCTTGAACCGCCGAGCCCGGAGGCCGGTGCAGAATTTGGCACGGCTATGGCCATCGGTGATCTCAATAGGGACGGGAAACCTGATCTGGCCGTAGGAGCACCGGGCGCTTCGCGAAGAGCCGGTCAGGTCTTTCTCTATCTTGGCCGCTAGGCAACAGCAGGAGATCAAGCGAGGGGTCCTCATGACGCTCTTACTGCAAGCTATTGATCTGAGCGAAGATAAGCTGAGCATCTGGCCCGAGCTCGCTCCCTTCCGGCCTGGGTCCCACTTCTTGAGATCTGCATCTGGATGAACCTGCCCTGTGGGGCCGGCAGGTTTCAGACAGGCTTCAAGCATCGTTAAGTCGTAGCAGGGGAAAGGGTTATGGTCGTCCTCGATATTAGTCCTTAATTCGCCATGCCTTAGTCGGGCAGAGTTGAGAAATTACTTGAACTTTTTTCTTGACTTTCTGCCGGACTCGTGCTATAACATGCGCGACCGTCGGCAAGGCGATCTTTGAGACGGCGGGCGGGCGAGAGGCGCAACGGAATATCGAGTGGCCCCTCTGGAGGCGCAGAGGTGATGCAAGGCTTGAGCGGAAAGAGCAAATGGGCGATTGGGCTCGAGAGCGAGCTGCAGAATGGCGTCCGCGAAGTCCACAAGGTCTTGCACCTAGTGCCTTTGGATGGGCCTGACGGAATTGCCGCAGCTTTGCCTGATTCGGGTGATCGGATGAAGCGGAAGGTTCAAGAGTGGGTACCGGCAGCGGTGGGAGCTCAGCTCAGATGCCAGATGCAGCGGATGTGGCAGTTCGGGTTCCGGCGCTATGTGTCTGATGTTCCTTCGGATGCTCAAGCGAGAGTGATGGCTCGCAGCGGAGTGGGCGCAGATGCGGAGGTCAAGCTCGCAGCATCGGCGGTGATGGCTCCAGCGGACCGAAGGCGGGCCGAGCTGCGGCATGTTTCTTCTATTCTCGTCGAATCGTGCTCCACCCTCCTTACCAGGATTGGCCCTGCCATCGTCTTCGGTCAAGCGGCAGATCAGGCGCTGGCTTCCCTCTCCGGCGGCGGTGCTTTCAGGAAGCGACATTTGCGGAAGCGAGTCCGAACGCACGGGCGGGCGCGCGCGCTGCGATCACGTGCTCCTCTCCGAGCGGCGGCGGATGTGACTGATTCTCCATGTGCGGGCTCATGTGGTGGCCGATGGCAGGGCCATCTTCTCAGCCTTCCTTTCCCGATCGACTCGGACGGCCTGAGGCAAGAGGTCCGAGCGGAGGGAGGGAGTGCCGGTGAATGCTGCAGTTTCGCGAGAAGCTCTCATGCTGAGGTGGCGACAGTAGCTTCCTCCTTCGAGCAGCAACCGGCCTCCCATTCCTTTTGGCCAAGCTCCACCCTGACGGCGAATCGTACGGGCGGGTACCTCCTAACATGCCCCATCCTCCTTTACCTCCCAATCCACCCACCGGGCGTCCAAACGCACCCGCCCGTACTCATTCCTCCTTCGTGACGGTGGGGAGTTCCCGTACACGGCCCCGCGTATTCCCCGGGCGCAAGGACGGGCGGCCTACTGAGGACCACGGCTCCTCAGAATATCGGCTGGCGCGAGGCTTCGGCTTCTCCGGCGCGAAGGATCGCATCGGCGACGCGGACGACATCGCGCATCTGGCGCACGTCATGAACACGGACGATGTGCGCCCCTCTGAAGATGGCGGCGACGACGGCCGCTGCCGTGCCGAAGACGCGTTCGCGAGGTTCTCTCCCCGTGATATGACCGATGAAGGATTTGCGCGAAGGGCCGACGAGCAACGGACGCCCGAATTCGGCGAAGCGGTCGAGCCGATTCAGGATGAGCAGATTATCCTCGATGGTCTTGCCGAAGCCGAGCCCGGGATCAAGCACGATCTGTTCCGGGGCCACGCCGCGCGCGAGAGCGCGGGCCAGAGCCCAAGCGAAATGCTCGGCGATCTCCCCCAAGATATCCGGACTCGGAGGCAGGTCTTGCATCGTCTCAGGCGTCCCTCGCGAGTGCATGAGGACGAGAGCGGCGCCGAATTCAGCTGCCAAATCGGCCAGCCGTGCATCGCGCCGGAGCCCACTCACATCGTTAAGCATCGCGACTCCGGCTTCCAAAGCCGCGCGCGCGACTTCATACTTAGTCGTATCCACGGAGATGGGGATGCGGAGGCGCCCCTGCAGGCGCTCGATGACGGGAAGGACGCGGCGCAGCTCTTCCTCAAGAGGAACCGGTTTCGCTCCGGGGCGCGTGGATTCCCCGCCGATGTCCAGCAGATCCGCTCCCTCAGCTTCGATCTCCAGAGCGCGAGCCACTGCTCGCTCTACTGAGAAGAATTCGCCTCCATCCGAGAACGAATCGGGCGTCACATTGAGGATGCCCATGATCAACGTGCGCGCGCCAAGCTCCAGTGCGCGCTCCCGCAGGACAAGAGGATACACCCGGCGATTCATGGCTCATGCGTGGAGGAATGCCCTTCCTCACCGTGGGGCTCGGAAGGGATGGTTTCGAAAACGCGCGCGATCTCATCGCGTTCGGGGAAGGTCAGTTCGACAGGCTCCCCTTCCACCTCGAGTTTAAGCCCATACGCGCGCTCTCGCACTTCCCCGATCTCGGCCACCTCGATGCCTTCTGATCGCAAGGCGTCTTCGATCCTCGCACACTGATCGGGCGGCGCGACGATGAGGAGCGCCCCCGAGGCGATGAGCCGCAGCGGGTCCAGCCCAAGGTGGCGACAGAGGACATCGGTCTCCGGCCGGAGAGGAATGCGATCCCGCCAGATCTGCAGGCCGACCCCGCCGGCGGCCGCCAGCTCGCAGAGACCGCCGACTAGTCCCCCTTCGGTCGGATCATGCATGGCATGCACGCGCGCGACCTCGACCGCTCGGAGCGCCTCGCGCACCACGCTGATGCCCGGATCAAAGAGCAAGCGCCGAGCGCGCTCCAGAAGCCCGGCCTCGCACACGGAGGCCAGCTCCGACGCTCTCTCTCGCGCCAGAATCGCCGTCCCCTCAATAGCGATGCCCTTGGTCAGCAGAATGCGATCCCCCGGCTCCATCCGTTTCTCGACGAGCTTTTCCCGAGGCACTTCGCCGAGCATGTGGCCGACGACCACAGGGCGATCCAACCCATAGGTGATCTCCGTATGCCCGCCGCAGAGCGTGATCCCCAGCTCACGGCACGCGCTCAGGATGTCCTGGAAGATGTGGTCCACGAGCGCCGCGTCCGTCTTCCCTTCCGGCAGCAACAGCGCGGCGAGGAACCACCGCGGTCGCGCGCCCATGACGGCCACGTCGTTCGCATTGATGTGCACGGCGTACCACCCAATGCGCTCGGTGGCGAACGTGATCGGATCGGTCTTCGCGACGAGATAGACGTCGTCGAAGGCGATCGCGGCCGCATCCTCACCCAGTCGTGGCCCGATTCTCACCCGTTTGTCCTCAATGGGGATTGTGGCGAGCGCGCGCTGAAGGACGTCCGGCGGGAGCTTCCCAACGGCGAACGCACGTGGGCCGTCTCTCCACATCGCGATGGGCTCACCGACGAACGAGCGACACGAGATCGCGTCGCTCGAAGAGCTTTCGGGCGACATACTGGCTGCGATTCGCCGCATCGTTTCGGAGTCCGTACTGCAGGAAGTACTGCTGCATCTCCTCGACGTTGATCGGGACCTCGACCACGACGACGCCCAGCGCCTCCAGCCTCCGCTTCAACTCGTGATGCGCGCGAACCCACTGCTCATAACTCTCGCAGCCGAGACTGTCCTCCGCATATTGCACCTGCTTTCGAAACTCCTCCCGCGTGTAGAACGGCAGTCCCACGATCGCCTCAACAAGCGGCATGGGCCTTTTTCGCGCTTTCTGTCGCCTCATCATCGTGCGCCTCAGGTGTCGGCGTTATGTCAGTCACGCTTGATTGTGACGAGCCACTCAGCTCTCGTCAAGCGCGGGAGTTGAATTTTCGCCCCGGTGCGACCATACTATTAACGGACCATCGGTGGAACGCGGAGGTGAGGCGATGACGAGCAATACCGTACGAACCGTTCTGCTGCTGACGCTGCTGACAGTGTTCTTCCTGCTGGCCGGCGAGGTGATCGGGGGTCGGCAAGGGCTGATCGCGGCCTTCTTCTTCGCCGCCCTGCTGAACTTCGCCGCCTATTACTTCTCGGACAAGATCGCGCTCGCGAGCTACGGCGCGCGCCCGGTGAGCGAAGCGGAAGCGCCGGAGTTGTACGAGATCGTGCGTCGGCTCTCGACGCGGGCGGGGCTGCCCATGCCCCGGCTGTATCTGATCCCCAGCCTCTCGCCCAATGCCTTCGCCACGGGGCGCGATCCGGAGCACGCCGCGGTGGCCGTCACCGAAGGGCTCTTGCAGCTCCTGAATCGCGAAGAGCTGGAGGGCGTCCTCGCGCATGAGCTGGCCCACGTCAAGAATCGCGATATCCTCATCCAGTCGGTGGCGGCGACGATCGCGGGCGCGATCATGATGCTGGCGCGAGTGGGGCTGTTCTTCGGCGGCATGGGGCGCGATGAGCGCGACAATCCGCTGCGGGGCGTGGCCGGCTTGCTCTTCTTCATCCTCGCTCCGCTGGCGGCGCTTCTGATCCAGATGGCCATCTCGCGCGCGCGGGAATTTCAGGCGGATGCCACGGGCGCGGAGATCGCCGGCAATCCCTATGGGCTGGCGCGAGCCCTGGAGAAGCTGGAGCGCGGCGTCTCGCGCATTCCGATGCTCGACGCTAATCCGGCCACCGCGCATATGATGATCGTCAATCCGTTGGCCGGGGAGACCTTCATGACGCTCTTCAGCACGCATCCGCCCATTCGCGAGCGGATCCGGCGGCTGCTGGAGCACGCTTCCCGCGCGTGAGGTGAGATCGGCCGGCGCTCAAACGACGTGAGGGGGGAAGAATCATGATGCGACCGGACGAGGTGAGAGAACCAAAGGAGCCTTCCGCAGAACCGACGGTCGAGGAGCTCGCATCGGACGATTCTCAGCCTCGCGTTGTAGATAAGCGGCGCTTCGCGCGCTGGTTGGACGAAGCGGCCCCCGCTGAGGCGCCGGCGGAGGAGACGCCCCGGTATCCCACCTACGTCGAGGAGCTGCAGACGCGACTCCGGATCAGCGAGGAGCGGGCACAGGCCATCGAGCGCGCGTTCCAAGAAGCGCGCGAGCGCATGCGGGCGGAGGTCGAAGCCTTTCGCGAACGGCAGACCCGAATGCTGGAGGAGCGCGTCGAGCGCCGCCTGGCGGAAATTCTCGGTCCTGTGCTCGATGTGCTCGACGAGTTGAAGCGAGCCGTGCGCGCTGCTGAGCAGACCGAGAATGCCCAAGCCCTTTTGGAGGGCATGCGCGCCATCGTCGCGCTCTTCGAACGTCGCCTGGAGCAGTGCGGGATCACTCTCATCGCTCCACTTCATCAGCCCTTCGACCCGTCGCAGCATGAGGCCGTCGAAGTCCTCGAGGTGGGGCCGGAGCAGGACGGCATGATTCTGGAGGTCGTCGAGCCTGGGTATCGCCTCGGGGAGAAGACCCTGATCCGCCCGGCACGCGTGCGTGTCGGGCGCGCTGCCGAGCGGGTCGCTCGCGAATCGGCGACGTCGGCCGAAGCTGATGAGCCGCGCCTTGAGTCGGGTTGAAGCGGCTGTGTATAATTCCGACTTGCGACGGCTATGATTGACTTGGGCCCATTCCAAGACAAGTTCTCCGAGAGCGGACGCCGCGTCATGGGGCGAGCCATTGAGGAGTCTCGCCACCGGGATCACAACATCATCGCGGCCGAGCACATTCTGGCCGCCCTCATCGAGGTCGAGCGCTCGCTCTTCAACGAGGTCATGCAAAGCCTCAACATTGATCCCCAGGCCGTCATCCGCGCCCTGAACGAACAGCTCTCGGTGGCGCGTCAGTTCACTGGGCGAGGCATGCGCCTGGATCCCTCGTGCCGGACGGTCCTGAAGCTGGCGTTGGATCGCGCGCGCTCGATGGGACGCAATGAGATTGATTCCTCGGACCTGTTCGTCGCCCTCTTCCAGGACCGGGAGGGCGTGCCCGTCGAGTTAATGCGCCGATTGGGGGCGGACCCGGATGTCGTCTTGCAGAAGATCATCACGCGCGTGCGCTCGCGCGAGGAGCGCGAGGAACGGTTCCGCCGCCGCTACGAGCTGCCCCCCTATCTGAAGCATTTCGGCGTCAGCTTCAACAAGCTCGCCCGTGAGGACAAGCTGCCGCCGCTCATCGGCCGCGAGCGAGAGCTGCGGCAAGTGATGGAGATCCTCTGCCATCGCGAGCGCGCGAACTCGGTCATGCTCGTCGGCGATCCGGGCGTCGGGAAGACGGCCATCGTCGAAGGACTTGCGCAGCTCATCGAATTTCATCCCGAGCGCGTCCCCCCGCGTTTGCGAAACGCTCACATCGTCGGATTGCAAATGTCGGGCGTGGTCGCGGGGACGATGTTGCGCGGGATGTTCGAGGAGCGCCTGCACGGCATCATCAACGAGGTCAAGGAGCGCGAGAACATCATCCTCTTCATCGACGAGGCCCACACGATCATCGGCGCGGGTGCGGCTCTGGGCGTCTCCAACGATGCGGCCAACATCTTCAAGGGCGCGCTCGCCCGGGGCGAGATTCGCATCATCGGCGCGACGACCATGACCGAGTACAAGGAGTACATCGCCGAGGATGAGGCCCTCGCCCGTCGCTTCCGCGTCGTCAAGGTTGAAGAACCGACGCTCGAGGAGACGCGCCAGATCCTGAAGGGGATCAAACCGCGTCTGGAGCGGAACTACTCGGTGACGATCTCCGAGGAGGCCATCGAGACGGCGCTCGAGATGGCGCCGCGATACCTCCGAGGCCTTCATCTGCCGGACAAGGTCATCGGCTGGCTCGATACGGCGGCCGTCAAGGTCGAGATCGAACAGCCGGAAGAGCGCATCGTCCGGCCCGAACACGTCATCGAGGTCATCTCGCAGGACTCGCGCATCCCCAAGGACATGATCTTCCGCGACACGACCGAGCGCTTCAAGGAGATGGAGGAGGCGCTCGGCCGCCGCGTCGTCGGGCAGAAGGAGGCCATTCGCGCGGTCGCTCGCCGTCTCCGATTGAATAAGGGGCCGCTCAAGGAGAACTTCTATCGTCCCGATGGCGTTCTGCTCTTTCTCGGACCGACCGGCGTCGGGAAGACGGAGCTGGCCAAGGCCGTCGCCGAATTCATGTTCGGCGATGAGAACAAAATGATCCGCATTGATTGCTCCGAATACCAAGACGGCACTATCGGCATCGAGAAGCTCATCGGGATGCCGCGCGGCATCGTCGGAAGCGAGCGCGGCGGTATCCTCACCGAAGCGCTGCGCGATAACCCCTTCACGGTCTTGCTCATTGACGAGGTCGAGAAGGCGTCCATCTACCTCATGCAG
This sequence comes from bacterium, assembly GCA_041640655.1. Taxonomy (GTDB): domain Bacteria; phylum Acidobacteriota; class Blastocatellia; order HR10; family HR10; genus HR10. The sequence goes on along the minus strand of JBEPZV010000004.1, from coordinate 87,716 downwards.
CTCTTCCTGCAAGCCTTCGACGAGGGCTGGATCACCGACGGGCGCGGGAAGAAGGTCTATCTCTCGGACGCCATCGTCATCATGACCTCAAACTTGGGCAGCGACCGCTACAAGAAGTACCTGAATCCGCTCGGTTTCGCCCCGCAGAACCAGGACACGCTGGAACAGATCAAGCGGGAGATCATCCGAGCGGCCGAGGAACATTTCTCGCCGGAGTTCCGCAATCGCATTGATGAGATCATCGTCTTCTCCCCCCTCACGCGCGAGGAGGTGCGCGAGATCGCCCGCATGTATCTGGAGAAGACGCGCGCGCAAATGGCCAGGTACAACAAGAGCCTGACGGTGACCGATGCCGCCGTGGATCGGCTCGTCGAGCTGGGCTACAGCTTGCAATTCGGCGCTCGCTTCCTCAAGCGCACCATTGATGAGCACGTCAAGCTCCCCATCACGCAGATGTGGAAGGAGGCCGATCACTTCCTCGTGGATGTGAGAGAGGGCGAGATTCAGGTGCACGCCCTGGAAGCGGCCGTCCTGTGAGCGAACGACGACATGTCCGGCGAGCGCTCTCAAGTGGCGACGCGTCTGGCTCTTCCTCTGGTGATCCTCATCTCACTCCCCCCCGCGCAAGAGGATCGCGCGCGTGCCCTCATGGAGGCCGCGATCCGCGCGCTCGGCGGTGAGAAGTATCTCGCCCTCAAATCCCTCACCGGGCGCGGGCTCTACTCCCAATTCAACGAGCGCGAGCAGTTGCAGGCGCTCCTCCCCTTCACCCTGTACATCGTCTACCCCGATCGCGAACGCGTCGAATTCGGGCGCGGCAAGGATCGGTTCATCCAAGTCAACGTGGGCTCGCGCGGCTGGATCTACGACGGTCCCTCCCGCAACCTTCGCGATCAAAAGGAGGAGGAGATCGCCCGCTTCCTCACGGCGCAGCGGCGCAGTCTGGAGACCGTCCTGCGCGACCTCTGGCGACGATCCGATGTACGCTTGCGCTACCTCGGCGAGCGCGAACTCTGGTTCCGACAACGCGGCGTCGGCGTGGAGGTCGTCGTCCCGCTCGGCGGGGATGAGGTGGACCGCATCCAGATCTACTTCGATCCGCACACCCATCTGCCCGTGAAGCTCGCCTACGGCGAGGAGGAAGAGCGGTTCTACCTCTACCAGGACTTCGACGGGATCAAACTCCCCCTGCGCATAGACCGATACCGCGGCGATGTGCAGGTCTCGCGCGCGAGCTTCGAGGAGGTGCAGGTGAACGTCCCCATTGATCCGAGGCTCTTCGAGAAGCCGCCAAGTCCCGATAAGGTGCGATGACGGGCGGGCTCAAAAATGGTCCGTCGCCCAGAAAAGATCCCCACACGCGGCGAGCGCGCCCACATCGAGGGCGGGGTCAAATGACGCGATCATCGTCAGCTCTCGGTCTCGGGGACGCGGGTGGAAGACCTCGCGCGGGAGAAATCGCGACCATCCCTGTGGTGGCCACCATCCGCTGAGCTGCGTCCCGCCAAGGGCCTCTCCATCCTCCCGGATCGCCCCAAGGAGAGCCCGCGCGGTCTCCGGACGTCCGTCGGCGACGATCAACTCCTGGAGGACGAGCGCAGGGGGATCGAACACAGCGAGCACATATCCCACACCCCTCCCCGCGCGTCGAGCGATTCGGTGACAGGGCAACTTCCCACCGGCGGGCTGGCGCCTCGCGCGCTCGCGCTCCTTCCGCCGCAGGTGATCCCAATAGGTCGAAGACCGCGACAGGGCGAAAGGGTCCGACGCTGTCGCGTGTTCGTAGAGGCGTTCGATCTCTGACCACTCCGCCTCCCGAATCGGCTCGATCGCCAGAGGCGAGCGCTCGCCCATGGGGATCGCATGAAGCGGCACGGAGAACTCATGCGAAGGGAGCGGATGAAATCCGAGCGCTTGGTAATACGCCGTCCCGATGTCCGAGAAGAGGAGCGCGCCGCTGGCCCCCTCCGCGCGCACGTGATCCAGGACAGCGGCGAGCATGGCGCGCGCATGCCCTCGCCCGCGCTGCGCACACGGAGTATACACGGCGCCGATCCCGCCGAGCGTCATCTGACGAGCGCCGAATCGCACCTGCACGCGGTAGAGCTTCAGGCTACTGAGAATGACTTCCCCCTCCTTCCACACGAGATACCGGAGATTCTCGCGCCCCCATGGGCTCTCCATCTGCGCGAAGACGAACGCCCTGTAATCATCGAGCGCCATCCCCTCGCCCCACAGAGCGTGCGTCTCCGCGAGAATGGCGCGAATCTCGTCCATCGAGGCGAGGCTCAAGATGGGCATACGCCGTGTTGTATAATGAGAGGCGCCGGCGATGTCAACCGATATGTCGGGAGCGTGGGAAGGGCGGCTTCTCCGAGATGAGGACCTGGAGGTGAGACCCTCTGAGGAGGGCCTCACCTGGCGCGCCCGCGTGGAGGCGCTCTTCCACGAGCAGCGCAAGCACTGGCCCGCCCTCGCTCATGGCCTGGACGCCCTCTCCCAAGTGCTCGTTAGAGAAGTCTCGCTCGGATCGGCCATCTTTCTCCTCCAGTACAATCCGCTCCGCCTGACGAGCACCACCGCCGCCGTAGACGAAGAAGCGCTGCGGCGGCGTCCGTGTTTCCTCTGCCCCGAGAACCTCCCCGCGGAGGAACGGGGACTCGCCTATGCGCACGAGTATGTCATCTTGTGCAACCCCTCTCCCATTCTCGAGCGTCATCTGACGATCGTCCACCGCGAGCATATCCCGCAGGCGCTGCAAGGGCGCTGCAACGTACTGCTTGATCTGGCAGCGGAGCTGTCCCCGGACTTCTTCCTCCTCTACAATGGTCCGAGGTGCGGCGCTTCAGCCCCAGATCACCTTCATTTCCAGGCGGCCTGGCGCGCGCGTCTGCCGATCGCGCGCAATTTCGCCGACCGCCAGCTCGTCGTGAGCGAACCCGGACTCATCATCTCCCGAACCGTCTCCTATCCGATCCCAACGCTCCTGTATCGCGCCACGGATCGCGAGCGACTGAGCGCCCGCATCTCTGAGACGCTCTCGATCCTCGCGGACCTGACGGGCACCACCGAAGAACCGATGCTCAACCTCATCGTCTTCGCGGACACCGCGTCACCAGAGGGGCGCGACCGCCACCGAGCGTGGACGGTCCTTCTCTTCCCCCGCGCGCGACATCGCCCCTCGTGCTTCTTCGCCGATCAGCCAGAGCGCCTGTTGATCAGTCCGGCGGCCATCGATTTGGCCGGGATCGTCGTCGTCCCCGTCCGGGAGCATTTTGAGCGCCTCACCGCCTGTGATCTGCGCCGCATCTTCTCCGAGGTCGCCCTTCCGGTCGAGACGTTCGAGCGCTTGGTCGAACGGGTGCGCGCCCGCCGGAATTTTACACAGATTTAACCTCCCATTTACGCGCTTTTCACCAGGCTCCTGTAAACTGAGGGGCTCTTGCGGACTTCTGAACGTGGAGCCGATATGGACAAGCGATACCGGCATCGAGTAAAGTCCATAGCTAAGTGCCACATGGGGAGATCTGATCTATGGACGACCACAAGGGGCGACGGGCGCTGGCCTGGGATATGCTCCGGACGTTGGGACTTCTCCTGCTTCTCTCCACAGCGCTCTCGGCCGCTCCTGCGCCACAGCAAGATCCCTCGGCTGAGCTGGAGCACTTGAGAAAACGGGTTCAGGAACAGGAACGAATGATCGAGCAGTTGCGCGAGCAGTTGGCCGCACAGGGGCGTCTGCTGGAAGCGCTGCGCGAAGAAGTACGGGCCATGGTCCGGCGATCCCACGAACCAGCGGAAGGATCGAATCGGGCAGCGGCTTCGGGAGCGCGCACAGCTTCTCCGCTCTTCTTCTTGTCCAACGGACGCCCGACGCTTCGGAGTTCGGACGGGGATTTTGAGCTCGCGTTCTCCGGGGAAGGACAGCTCGACTTTCGCGCCTACGGGCAGGAGCCGTTCGCCCCGGCGAACACCTTCCTCATACGCCGATTCCGCCTGGCGGTGCTCGGGAAGATCCTGAGTCGTTACGAATACAAGATTCAGGCGGATTTCGCCGAGCGCGGGAGCGGGCTCTTGCGAGATGGCTGGCTGCGCCTGCAGGTGCGCCCGGGAATGCGCCTGCAGGTGGGGCATTTCAAGGAGCCACTCTCGCAGGAGGAATTGCGTAGCGCCATGCACATAGATTTCGTGGAGCGCGCGATGGCGACGCGCATCGCGCCGAGCCGGAGCCCGGGGATTCAATTGGCGGGGGACGTCGCCGGGGGGAAGATCGAATATCAGCTCGGGGCCTTCAACGGGAAGGGCACGTTGGCGCCGAATACGACGCGCACGCCTGAGGGCGTGGTGAGAGTGCGCGTCTCGCCCTGGCGCGGGGAGAGCGTGCGATGGGGGGAGGGCTTGAGCTTTGGCGGTGCTCTGGCGCTCGGCCGACAGCGCGGGGGGATGAGTTTGATCGGACAAACCGAGAGTCAAAGCGTGACGTTCTTTCCGGCGCGCCCGGTGAATGGGCAAGTCCTCCGCGCCAACGGTGAATTGACCTACCTGATCGGACCATTCGCCCTGCGAGCCGAATACAACCAAATGGTCCAGGATCGGTATCAGCTGGGGCCGAATCAGACCACCCTTCCGGCCGTCGTCGCGAAAGGATACGCTGCGCAGGCCACGTATGTCCTCACCGGGGAGAGGAAGCCGGAGAATGGCCCGGTCATCCCCGGTCGTCCCTTTCTGGCATCGGGACCGGGGAATCGTGGGTGGGGAGCGTGGGAGGTGAAAATCCGGTACTCGACGCTCCAACTCTCGGACGGCATGGAGACCAAGCGCGCTGAGACCATCACCAGCGGGGTGAATTGGTACCTGACGCCCTTCGTCAAGTATATGCTCGATCTGGCTGTGGAACGCTTCCCCGCGACGTCGCCCTTGCGCCGCTCCGAGAGCTTCTTCGCCTTGCTCACGCGCGTGCAGTTCGCTTTCTGAGGGGGAGGCCTTATGAACGCCGAGTCTCGATGGTCCCGGATCGCCAGGAGCACGATCGCTGCTGCGAGTATTGTCGTGATGAGCGCGTGTTCTTCGCGAGCGCCTTCAGAGCGGGCGCGCGCTGTCACCGTCAAGGGCTCGGACACGATGGTGATCCTCGGCCAGCGCTGGGCCGAGATCTACATGCAGAAGCATCCGGGCGCGGTGATTCAGGTCACGGGGGGCGGATCGGGAACTGGCATCGCGGCGTTGATCAACGGGACGACAGACATCGCGCAAAGCTCCCGCCCGATCAAGCCGTCTGAAGCCGAGCAGGTGAAGGCGAAGTTCGGCGTGGACGTGATCGAGACGCCGGTCGCCCTGGACGGTCTGGCCGTCTACGTCCACGAGTCCAACCCGGTGAGCGAGCTTTCACTCGCGCAACTCAAGGCGATCTACACCGGACGTCTCAGGAATTGGAAGGAGGTGGGGGGGGCAGACCTCCCCATTGTCCTCTACAGCCGGGAGAACAACTCCGGCACGTACGTCTACTTCAAAGAGCACGTGCTGGAGAACGCCGATTTCGCGCCGGCGGCGCAAACGCTTCCGGGCACGGCCGCCGTGATCAATGCCGTGGCGAAAGATCCGAAGGCGATCGGCTACGGGGGGATCGCCTACGGCGTGGGGATCAAGGCGCTCAAGATCAAGAAGGACGATGCCTCTCCGGCGATCGCGCCGACTCTGGAGAACGTCGCCACGGGTCGGTATCCGATCAGTCGAGAGCTCTACTTCTACACGGTGGGGAAACCCAGCAACCCGGTGGCGCGCGATTTCATCCGCTGGATCCTCTCGCCCGAGGGACAGGCTATCGTCAAGGAAGTGGGGTATTACCCCCTCCCGGAGGAGAAGCGCCGCGAGGTGGCGCGCCACTGGCAGCAGCAGGAGTGATCGCCCGCCAGACGCGCGATGCGTGAGGGTCGGGACGCACGGCAGGAACGCTGGCGCCGTTGGATCGACCGATGGGCGCACCGGGTGATCTTCATGCTCTCGCTCACGGCGATCGTGACGATCGTCCTTATCTTCATCTTCATCTTTCGAGAAGCGCTGCCGATTCTGACCGATCCCGAGATCCAGCGGGAAGCGAGCCTGCGCCATTTCTTCCATCCGATGGAGGGGCCCGATCTGGCGAGCCGATACATGTGGCAGCCCGTGGCGCTCGTGCCCAAATACAGCCTCATTCCGCTCATCCTGGGGACATTGAAGACGACGCTCGTGGCGCTCGGGATCGCGGCGCCCTTGGCCATCGCCGCCGCGCTCTACACATCGGAATTCGCGCCATCGAGGATACGGGAGCTGATCAAACCGGCCATTGAGCTTCTGGCCGGCATCCCCTCGGTGGTTCTCGGATTCTTCGCGTTGATCGTCCTGGCGACATGGATGCACCGCCTCTTCGGATTCGAGACGCGCTTGAACGCGATCACGGCGGGGACGGCACTGGCGTTGGCACTGATCCCGATCATCTACACCGTGAGCGAAGATGCGTTGAATGCCGTCCCGCGGAGTCTTCGGGAGGCGAGTCTGGCGCTCGGCGCCACGCGCTGGCAAACGGCGACGCGCGTCGTGCTCCCGGCCGCTTTGCCGGGCGTCTTCGCCAGCCTCGTCTTGGGCTTCGGCCGTGCCGTGGGGGAGACGATGATCGTGCTGATGGCATCGGGCAACGCGGCGATCACGTCCTGGCGCTTCACCGATTCCGTGCGCACGCTGGCGGCGACGATCGCGGCGGAATTAGGCGAGGTCGTCTTCGGCAGCCCGCACTATCATGTGCTCTTCTTCATCGGAGCGCTGTTGTTCGTCGTCACGTTCGCGGTGAACTCCGCGGGCGTGTACATCATCCATCGCGTGCAACGCCGCTTGCGAGGAGAGATATGAACGTCACTCCGCGCGTCGAAAGCCCCTCTGCCTCGCTCATCGCCTCGCGGTGGGAGATCTTCTGGGAGCGCTTTCGCGAACAGGTCCCCATTGGTTTGCTCGCACTGGCCAGCTCGCTGATTGTCGCGATGCTCGGCATCATCCTCGGGAACATTGTGTGGAATGGGATCGGACAGCTCAGTTGGGAGTTCCTGACCACAGCGCCGCGCGCGGGCATGACCGAGGGAGGGATCTTCCCGGCGATCTTCGGGACCGTCGCGCTCGTCATCCTGATGACCATCGCCGCCGTCCCGATCGGTGTGGCCACGGCGGTCTATCTCCGCGAGTTCGTGCCGGGATCGAACCTCGCCTACGCCTGGGCGCGCGCGCGCGCGGCTCGCCGGTGGCGAGAGCGCTTGATCGGGTTTGGGCACGTCGTGGAGATCCTCTTCGCTCGAGCGACGCGCGCGGCCGTCAACAACCTGGCGGGCGTCCCCTCGATCGTCTTCGGCCTCTTCGGACTCGGATTCTTCGTGCAGTTCATCGGGGGAAGCATAGATCGGCTCTTCTACGGCGGCGAGCTGACCTACGGACAACCGGCCATCCTCTGGGCGGCGCTGACGCTCGCTCTGCTCACGCTTCCGGTGGTGATCGTCTCCACCGATGAAGCATTGCGCGCCGTGCCCCGCGAGCTGCGTGAAGCGAGTCTGGCGCTCGGCGCCACGCGCTGGCAGACGATCTGGCACATCGTCCTGCCGGAAGCGCTGCCCGGGATTCTCACCGGGGCCATCCTCGCCGTGAGTCGAGGAGCGGGAGAAGTCGCCCCGGTCCTCTTCACGGGCGCTGCGTACTTCCTCCCCTATCTGCCGAGCCGCTTGAACGACCAGTTCATGGAACTTGGCTATCACGTCTTCATCCTCTCGACGCAGTCTCCCGATGTGGAGAAGACCAAGCCCTTGCTCTACGGGACCGTCCTGGTCCTGCTCGCGCTCACGTTCGCGCTCAACACGGTCGGCGTCCTCATCCGCGCCCGCGTTCGGCGACGACTCCGCGCGTGATCCGGAGCGGCGACGATGCGATCTCATCGGCAAGGAGGAGAACGGTGGTGAAGTTTGGCACGATCCGAGAGACCGCCAGGGAGCCGGCACGCGCTCCCGATCTTCAGACGACTTCTCTCCCTGTGAAGGTCCAAGTCGAACGGTTCAGCTTCTACTACGGCGATGTGCGCGTCTTGCACGAGATCACCCTGGGTTTCCCCCGAAATCAGGTGACGGCTCTGATTGGCCCGTCGGGATGCGGCAAGACGACGCTCCTGCGCGCCATCAATCGCATGAATGACCTCATCCCGGATACGCGTGCCGAGGGGCGCATCCTGCTGGATGGAGAGAACATCTACGATCCCCAGGTGGACGTCGTGCGCTTGCGGCGGCGCGTGGGGATGGTCTTCCAACGCTCGAATCCCTTCCCGAAGACGATCTTCGAGAACGTCGCGTATGGCCTGCGCGTGAACGGGCTCGTCCGCAATCGCCGGGAGCTGCAGGAGCGCGTCGAAGAGAGCCTGCGGCAGGCCGCCCTCTGGGACGAGGTGAAGGATCGGCTGCACGAATCCGCGCTCACGCTCTCCGGCGGACAGCAGCAGCGGCTCTGCATCGCCCGCGCCCTGGCCGTGCGACCGGAGGTCCTGCTGCTGGATGAACCGGCCTCGGCGTTGGACCCGATCGCCACGGAGAAGATCGAAGAGCTGATCGCGGAACTGAAGCGCCACTACACGATCATCATCGTCACGCATAACATGCAGCAGGCCGCCCGCGTCTCCGACTATACGGCTTTCCTCTGGATGGGCCGTCTTGTAGAATTCAACCAGACGGAGAAACTGTTCACGGTGCCGCGTGAGAAGCTGACGGAAGATTATCTCACGGGGCGCTTCGGATGAGGGCGAGGGAAGGAGAGGTCATCATGACCGATCACCTCAGGCCGATTGATCACGATTTGAATCGGCTGCGCGACAAGCTCCTGATGCTCGGGGGGCGGGCGGAGACAGCCATCGCTCAAGCGATCCGCGCTCTGGTCGAACGCGATTCGGAGCTGGCCGAACAGGTCATCCGCGATGACGATAAGATTGACCAGTTGGAGAACGAGGTGGACGAATTGTGCATTGACATCCTCGTGCTTCGCCAACCGACGGCCTCCGATCTGCGCTTCGTGATCGCCGCGGTGAAGACGGCGCCGGCGATCGAGCGGATCGCCGACCACGCGGTGAACATCGCCCGGCATGTCCTCCGGTTGAACCAGGAGCCCCAGTTGAAGGTCTACTTCGACATTCCCGAGATGGCCCGGATCGTTCAGCAAATGCTGCTCGATGGCTTGGATGCGTTCACCAGCCATGATGCGGAGAAGGCCCTGGAGACGATCCGACATGACGACCAGGCCGACGCGCTCTACAAGCGCATCTATGACGAACTGATCCACCTCATGGCCACCGATCCCTCGACCGTGCGACGAGGAGCGGAGTTGCTCTTCATCATCAAGCATCTGGAGCGCATCGCCGATTACGTGACGAACATCTGCGAGCAGATCGTCTACATGGCCCGAGGCGAAGTGATCAAACATCGCGAGTGGCCGGAGCTATGAAGCCGACGATCTTGATCATCGAGGACGATGTCGAACTCGCCCACCTCCTCAAGCACCATCTGGAGCGGGGGGGGCGATATGCGGTGGAGATCGCGCGCACGGGTGAGGAAGGGCTCCGGGCGCTCTCGCAGCGCCATCCGAGCGCGCTCATCCTGGACGTGAACTTGCCGGAGATGAACGGCTTCGAGCTGTGCCGCCGCCTTCGTCAGGAGAGCGCGACGCGCCGCCTGCCCATCCTCATGCTCACGGCTCGAACGAGCGAATCGGACAAGGTCCTCGGCCTGACGCTCGGAGCGGATGACTACGTGACCAAGCCCTTCAGCCTGCGCGAGCTGGAGGCGCGCCTGCACGCGTTGCTGCGACGGGCGCAGGAGGATGCCCCCCTCGATTTCCTCTACGACGATGGCACGCTCTATCTGGACCCGACGCATTTCATCGCGAGGGTCGAAGGGCGCGAGATCAAGCTGACGCGCAAGGAATTCGCGCTGCTGGTGCTGCTGGCGCGCAATGCGGGTCGAACGCTCACGCGCGAGTATCTGCTGGACCGCATCTGGGGCCTGGCCTATTCCGGAGCCACGCGCACGCTTGACGTCCACGTGCACAATCTTCGGAAGAAGCTCGGGCACGAGGCGTACATTGAGACGGTCGTCGGCATCGGATACCGATTCCGCCCGCGATCGAACGATCCCTCCGACGCAGCGCCGTGACACCCGCCACCGAGAGCGCCGATCGCGATCTCCTTCGGGAGTTAGTTCGCTCGCCCCATCCGGTGTGGCAGGCCGTCCTCGCGGCTATGCGCGAAGGTCTGCTCATCGTGGATCGGGAGACGACCGTCCTCGTTCAAAATCCGTCGGCCGAATCCATCTTCCCCCCGCCTCCGATCCCCTCCCGCCCTCTTCGACTGATTGACCTCACCCGCGATCCCGCATTGCACGAGGGATTCCGTGAGGCACTCGATCTGGGGACATCCCGTGAGCTGCGCTTTGAGCTGAAGCGCGGCGAGCCCCGCGTGTTCCATGTCACCATCACTCCTCTTCGCTTCGCCTCTGAAGCACCGCAGGCGGCTCTGGGCGTCTTCGTGGAGATCACCGCGCTGGAGCATCTGGAGCGCGTGCGGCGCGATTTCTTCGCCAATCTCTCGCACGAACTGCGTACGCCACTGGCGGCGATCCTGGCCTATGTGGAAACCCTGCAGGAGGTGGGCCTGGAGGATCCCGAGCACGCGCGCCGATGCCTGGAGGGCCTCTTTCGACAGGCCCAACGCCTCCATGCCCTGGTGCGCGACATCACCGACCTGGCGGAGATCGAATCGGGCGTCATCGCCCTCTCGCTCGAAGCCCTTCCGCTTCGCGCCCTCGTCGAAGACGTCTTAGCTCTCATCCGGCCTCAGGCGCAAGAGCGCGGCATCTCGATCGCGAACGACGTCCCCGAGGACATACAAGTCTTAGCCGACCCCTTCCGCTTGACGCAGATTCTGCAAAATCTCCTGGATAACGCCATCAAGTTCAATCGGCCCGGAGGATATGTGGGGATCACGGCGCGCCGCTCCGGTGAACGCGTCCTCGTCGCCGTCACGGATACCGGGATCGGCATTCCTCCGGCTGACCAACCGCGTATCTTTGAGCGCTTCTATCGGGGCGAGAAATCTCGATCTCGGGAAACGGGAGGCAGCGGCCTCGGCCTAGCCATTGTGAAACATCTCGTCCAATTGCACGGAGGGGAGATCACTGTCAGAAGCGACCCCGGAAGAGGTTCGGAGTTCACCTTCAGCTTGAAGACCGCCGGCTGAGCAGCAGGGAGAAGCCCACGGCGGGACGCTCGAAAGATCCCACGGCTCCCTGCAGAAGCTCCAGGGGGGATTCGCTCTCGCGAATTCCCCCTACGGCGCTCACCACATAGCGAAGAGGAACGCCATCGGGATGCCGAAAAGGATGTCGAGAACGCCCCACGCTCCCCATCCCCACCAAGACCACGAGGGTGCCCATCCGAGATCTGCTCCTCCACCGATGCCCCCGTAGGGATCTGATGCGGCATCCCATCCCTCGTCATCATAGAACTGAGCACCCAAGCCGAATCCTGTCGGTGTGAAGACCCCGCCACCGCCAATGAACGGTCGGCCTCCGGCCGTGACGCCTCCAAGTGGGAGATCAGCGCCCGGCACATAGGGCTTTCCACCCGCTGTGACCCCCGCCCGCACCGGGAGGGTGAAACTCCCGAGCATGAACACGATGAACGCGACCGCGAGTACCCTCTTCATAGATCGCACCTCCTCTTCATCAGATCCCGTACTTCTTCCGCAGCATGGTGATATAGGCTTTAGTGACGCCGAGCAGCTCAGCGGCTTTCGTCTGATTCTCACCGGCATGCCGCAGCGCCTCCGCCAGAAGGAACCTCCCCAACATCTCATGCGCCTCCCGCCAAGTCGGTAGGAAGCTGCCGCGGATCATAAAGACCCCCTCTTCGGCCTTGATCCGGTGCTGCTGGACCAAGTGCTCAATGCGCTCAATCTGCGCGAGCAGATATGCATCGCGATGCCCATTGATGAACGCCTTCGTCCGCCTGAGATGTTCCAACGCCTGCATCCCGTTGCCTCGATAGACCCACAGCTCCGCCAAATAGGCGTGACCCTCCGCCTGCAGCGACTTGTTCTTCAACTGCACGGCCAGATCAAGAGCCTCCTCAAGCGCCCGCTGGCTTTCGTCCAGACGCCCCTGAGCCATGAGCACGCGCCCCAAGGTGATCAAGGCGACCGCCTTCTCATGAGGGTTCTTCCCCAATTCCGCCAGCTCGATCGCTTGCCGCAGGATCTGTTCGGCCTCCCCCAGTTGTCCCTGCTCATAACGAAGCCGCCCGAAGAGCTCCAGCGTCGCCGACTCTCCGGCGATGTCCTTCGACCGACGGCGCAACTCCAAGCTCTCATGGAGCAGTCGCGACGCGCGCTCAAATTGCCCCATGCGCAGACAGGCATAGGCCAGATTGTTCGTCGCATGGGCCAAATCGTCGAAGAAGGCGCTCTCGGACAAGCACTCGTAGGCCGACTGGATGATCCGCGCTGCCTCCTCATACAGTCCCTTCCCGATGAGCAACGTCCCATAGAAGTTCAGGGCATTGCCGTAGTACCGCCCCCGCTCGTCCTCCAGCGCCCGGATCGCCGCCAGCAACTCCTCTTCCGCGCGCGCGAGATCCCCCAGGAAGTAATGGATCACGCCGAGATTGAACATGATGAGCCCAAGCAGAAATCCCGTCGGCCGATCGGTGACCGCTTCAGCTTCCTCAAGCGCCTGAAGCATCTCTTGTCGCGCCCGCTCGTAATCCCCCTGACGCCGATGCACCCGCCCGAGCACGTAGAGCGCGCGCGCCAGCCCGAAGCGATCGCGATTCAGGCTGTAAATCCCGAAAACCACCTGCGCCTGCCGCTCTGCCTCCTCATACTCGCCCCGCCAATAATGCCACTCGGCCTTCGCCAGACCGAACTCGGCCGCCTCCTTGAGGTTCGCTTCGGTGAGCCGTTTCTCGAAGGCCTCCAGAAGCGCTCCGGCCTCCTCCAACTCCCCCTTGTAGATCAAAACCTGAGCCTTCGCGGCCGCCGACCGCAAATCGGTCGGCGAGAACTCCTCGGCCAGCCGCTCGGCCTCTCGAAACCGACCGGAGAAGACGGCGTGCTCCAAAAGCGCGATCTCTCGAACCTTCGTCGTCCTCATAACCTCCTTCACCGATCGTTCACGATTTTTGACCAAAGACACTGCAAATTATAGCCGAATTCCTCGCAATGTCAATGATTTTTTCCATCTTGACAAGGTGGAGATCCGCGATATGATAAAAAGCTCCAAGGATGAGGAGGGCGTGGGTTGACAATGAGCTTCAACAGAGAGTTGAGCCCATTTTCTCTTTGGCCAGCTTTTGAAAACGTGTGCAGCCTATGAGCTCCGTTTCGATCAAAGACATCGCGCGCGTGGCGAAGGTCTCGCATTCGACTGTCTCACGGGCCTTGCACAACAGTCCCCTCGTTCGCCGTGAGACGGCTGAGCGCATCCGCCGGATCGCTGAGGAGATGGGATACCGGCCGAGCGCTGTCGCCCGTAGCTTAGTCACGCGCAAGACGAAGACCATCGGCGTCGTCGTCACGACGATCGCCGATCCGTTTATCGCCGAGGTGGTCAGCGGAATCGAGGAGGTGGCCAACGATCACGGTTATTCGGTCTTCCTGGCCAATTCCAATGCAGATCCGGATCGGGAGATCAAAGTCGTCCACTCTTTCCACGAGCGGCGCGTGGATGGAATTTTGGTGACGGCCTCGCGCGTCGGTGCGCTCTACATGGATCACCTGAGCGAGATGAAGGTCCCGATCGTGCTCATCAACAATCAGCATCCTGGGGAATTCGTGCATTCGGTCATGATTGATAACGTCACGGCCAGCCGCGCCGCGACCGATCACCTGATTCAGCTCGGCCATCGGCGCATCGCGTATATCGGCGATCAATTCGGCTATCAGTCGGATACTGAGCGTTTCGCCGGATACCGCCAGGCGCTCGAGCGCGCCGGGCTCACGTTTCAGCCGGAGCTGGTCGTCCACGGCGATGGGAAGCCGGAGGAGGGAATGCGCGCGATGGAGCGCTTGCTGATGCTCACTTCGCCTCCCACGGCCGTCTTCTGTTACAACGACATGACGGCCCTCGGCGCGCTGCGCATGATCCGCATGAGAGGCCTTCGGGTGCCGGAAGACATCTCGCTCGTGGGATTCGATGATCTCTTCATCGCCTCGTACACGGAGCCTCCGCTGACGACGATCCGGCAGCCGAAGCGACAGATGGGACGGCGCGCGATGGAGCTACTGCTGCAACTCCTCAGAGGGGAGAACTCGCAGCAGACGATCTGGATGCAGGGCGAGCTGATCATTCGGCATTCGACGGCCCCACCTCGATGAGGAGAATTCGCATGCTGTCGCGTACTCATGAGCTTCTGATCCGGTCGCGCCCCTCCGATGGAGGGGCGGGCGAGCGCATCTCCATCACGCCGGAGGTCGTGGGCTTCGAGTATCTGGGCTTCGCCGTTCGAGCCATGGCCGCTGGAGAGACCGTCTCGGGAGAGACGGGGCGGGACGAGCTGGGGATTGTGCTCTTGGGCGGGCGCTTCACGATTCACTCTTCGGCGGGTTCGTGGTCTCACATCGGCTCGCGTGCACACGTGTTCGATGGCTTGCCGACCGCTCTGTATCTCCCCATCGGCACGTCCTACACCATCACGGCCGAGACCGAGGGCGAACTCGCCTTCTGTCGAGCGCGCGCCGAGCGCATGTTCCCCGCTCGGCTGATCCGCCCAGAAGACGTCTCGATCGAGATTCGGGGCGGGGGGAATGCCACGCGGCAGATCAATCACATCCTCCCACCGGATTTCCCCGCCGATCGCCTGATGCTCGTCGAGGTCTACACGCCCAGCGGGAACTGGTCGAGCTATCCCCCGCACAAGCACGATGTCCACAATCCGCCGGACGAAGTGGACCTGGAGGAGATCTACTATTACAAGGTGGATCGCCCGGAGGGGTACGCGATTCAACGCATCTACACGCCGGATCGCCGGTTGGACGTGACTCTCACCGTTCAGGATGGGGATCTGGTGCTGATCCCGGAGGGGTATCATCCGGTCGTCGCGGCGCACGGCTACAACGTGTACTACTTGAACGCTCTGGCCGGGAGCGCGCGCTCGATGGCGGCGTCCGATGATCCGGCGCACGCGTGGGTGCGCGCGACATGGACGGAGAAAGATCCGCGCGTCCCGCTCGTGCGATGAGCAGGGCGCACATTGAGGAGGAGCGGATGCCCCAACGGCAATACGATCTCCTCGCCATGGGCCGCAGCTCGATTGACCTCTACGCGGCGGACATCGGCGCGCCGTTTCCGGAGATCACCAGCTTCGCCGCCTATGTGGGGGGGTGTCCGACGAACATCAGTGTGGGCGCGCGACGATTGGGCTTGCGCGCGGTGCTGCTCACAGCCGTCGGCGACGATCTCGTGGGCGATTTCGTCCTGCGGTTCCTGGAACGGGAGGGTGTGGAGACGCGGTTCATCCCGCGAAAGCCGGGGCGTCGGACGAGCGCTGTCCTGCTCGGCGTGGAGCCGCCGGATCGCTTCCCGCTGGTCTACTATCGCGACAACTGCGCCGACATGGAACTGGACATTGACGATGTGCTCGCCGCGCCGATCCCCGAGTGTCGCGTCTTGCTCATCAGCGGGACGGGGCTCAGCCGAGAGCCGAGCCGCAGCGCGACGCTCTTGGCCGCCGAGCGCGCGCGCGCCCACGATGTGCGTGTCTTTCTCGATCTGGATTTCCGCCCCCCGCTCTGGCACGATGTGCGGGCCTATGGGGTGACGATCCGCCTGGCGCTGCCGCTTGTGGATGTCGTGCTCGGAACGGCCGATGAGGTGAAGGCGGCCGCTCTCGCGGAGGCCGGAGAGGTCCACATCGAGCACGCGCAGGTCTCCGAATCCCGCGTCGCGGGCGAATTGGACCACGCCATTCGCCTGCTTCTGGAGCGCGGCCCGCGAGCGCTCGTCGTGAAACGAGGGGCCGAGGGCGCGACCGTTCATCTGCCCCACGGAGAAGTGATCACGGCGCCCGCCTTCCCCGTCGAGGTCCTCAATGTCCTGGGGGCTGGCGATGCCTTCGCGGCCGGATTCCTCTACGGCTATCTGAAGGGATGGGACTGGTATCGGGCGGCGCGCATGGGTAATGCCTGCGGCGCGATCGTCGTCACGCGCCACGGCTGCGCGAACTTCATGCCGTACGAAGCCGAAGTCCTCTCATTCATCCAAGCGCGCGGGGGATTGTAGGCGCCTCGTGGCGCGGACGTCGGAGGCGATCGCGCGAAAGGAGGGCACCGACGATGAGAAGGCGGCGATTGACGATGGCGCAAGCGCTTATTGCGTTCTTGAAGAACCAGTATGTGGAACGCGACGGGCGTGAGATCCCCTTCTTCGCCGGGGTGTGGGGGATCTTCGGACACGGGAATGTGGCGGGGATCGGCCAGGCGCTCCAGCAGAACCCCGACTTCCCCTACTATCTGCCGCGTAACGAACAAGCGATGGTGCACATCGCTGTGGCCTTCGCCAAGATGCACAATCGGCTGCGGACCTTCGCCTGCACGTCCTCGATCGGTCCGGGAGCGACGAACATGGTCACGGGAGCGGCGACGGCCACGATCAACCGATTGCCTGTGTTGCTGCTGCCTGGGGACATCTTCGCCCGCCGGAACGTCGCGCCCGTGCTGCAGCAGCTGGAATCCGAGCACACGCAAGACATCTCGGTGAACGACGCCTTCCGACCGGTCTCCCGCTACTGGGATCGCCTCACCCGACCGGATCAGCTCCCCTTCGCGCTGTTGGAAGCGATGCGCGTCTTGACCTCGCCAGCCGATACGGGCGCGGTGACGCTCGCGCTCCCGCAGGATGTACAGACGGAAGCTTGGGACTACCCGGAAGAGTTGTTCGAGAAGCGCGTCTGGCACATCCCCCGCCCTCCGGCCGATCGGGAACGGTTGCGCCGCGCCGTCGCGTGGATTCGCGTAGCACGACGGCCGCTGGTGATTGCCGGCGGCGGGGTCATCTACAGCGAAGCGACCGAGGCGCTGGCGCGCTTCGTCGAGCAAACGGGGATTCCTGTGGCCGAGACCCAGGCGGGGAAGGGCTCGCTCCCCTTCGACCATCCGCAGAACCTCGGCGCCATCGGCGTGACGGGGACGCGCGCGGCCAATGTGATCGCCCGCGAGGCGGACCTGATCATCGCCATCGGCACGCGCCTGGGCGATTTCCCCACGGCCTCAAAGACGGCATTCCAACATCCCGATGTGCGCTTCATCACGATCAACGTGGCCGAGATGGATGCGTACAAACAGGCTGCGTGGCCGCTGGTGGCCGATGCGCGCCTCACGCTGGAGGAATTGCGGGAAGCGCTCGCGGGCCATCGCGTCTCGGCGGAGTATGCGGAGGAGATCGCGCGGCTGAAGGCGGAATGGGAGGCCGAAGTCGAGCGCCTCTTCGATCTCCATCATGGTCCGCCGATGGCGCAGAGCGAGGTCATCGGTATTCTCAACCGTTTCGTCGGTCCGCGCGATGTCGTCGTCTGCGCAGCTGGCAGCCTTCCGGGCGATCTGCATAAGCTCTGGCGCACGCGCGATCCGAAGGGGTATCACCTCGAATACGGCTACTCCTGTATGGGCTACGAGATCGCCGGTGGACTGGGCGTGAAGATGGCTGACCCCTCGCGCGAGGTCTACGTCCTGGTGGGCGACGGCTCGTACCTGATGATGTCTTCGGAGATCGTGACCTCGCTGCAGGAGGGATACAAGCTCGTGATCCTCGTGCTCGACAATCACGGCTTCAGCAGCATCGGCGGGCTCTCGCAGTCCATCGGCTCAGGGGGGTTCGGAACGGACTATCGCTTCCGCAATCCGCAGACCGGACAGCTGGATGGAGACTGGATCCCAGTGGACTTCGCCGCGAACGCCGCGAGCCTTGGCGCGCACGCGCTTCGCGCCCGAACGCGCGACGATCTCGAGCGCGCCCTGGAGGAGGCCCGGCAGCAGGCGCGCACGACCGTCATCGTCGTCGAGGTGGACAAAGAGGTGCGCGTCCCCGGCTACGAATCGTGGTGGGACGTGCCCGTGGCCGAGGTCTCCGAGATGGACGCGGTGCGCCGTGCGCGCGCGCAGTACGAGGAGGCGAGGAAGCGCGAACGGTTCTTCCTCGCGACCTGTCCCCCACCGAACGCCCGGCGCTGAGGGGGCGTTCCGAGATCCCCGCACGACATGGCGGGAGGAACGAAGCAGTGGAGGTGAGAGCCATGAGAGGAAGCACATGGATGAGATACGGCGCGATCCTTGCGCTCACCGTGATGGTGCTGCTGCACTGCCCTCACGGGGCGCGCGCTCAGATCAACACGGGGACGATCCTCGGAACGGTCATGGATCCCACCGGAGCCGTGATCCCGAACGCGGAGGTGACGATCACGCATCAGGAGCTGCGGACGAGCGTGAAGGTCACGACGGATGCGACCGGCTCCTACATCGCGCCGGCGCTTCAGCCGGGGCCATATGAGCTTCGGGTCACCGCTCCCGGATTCCAAACTGCCATTCGCAGCAACATCATCCTCCATGTTCAAGAGCGCTTGCGCGTGGATGTGACGCTGCAGCCAGGGATGATCACGGAGGAGCTGGTCATCACCGAGACGGTCCCGATTCTGCAAACGCAGAGCGCTGATGTGGGGGCCGTTGTCGAGCAGCGACGGATCGTGGATCTGCCGCTCGATGGGCGGCGATACTCGGATTTGATCCTGCTCGCTCCGGGAGCCGTGCCGACGCCAAGCGGCGGCAATCCCCGTGAGGCGAAGATCAACGTGAACGGGAACTTCTCGCTCCAAAATTACTTCGCGTTGAATGGCGTGGACAACAACTCGTTCTCGACCAACGCACAAGAGCGCAGTCCGCAGGTCGTGCAGCCTCCTCCGGACGCGCTTCGGGAATTTCGCGTGCAGACGCGCACCTACAATGCCGAATTCGGCTGGTTCCAGGGGGCAGTCATCAACGCCGAGATTCGCTCCGGCAGCAACACCGTGCATGGGACGGCGTGGTGGTTCCATCGCAACGATGATCTGGACGCGGCGGATTTCTTCTCCAACGCAGCGGGACGGCGTCCCGATGGCTCGCGCGTGATCCCGAAGGGTGAATTCCTCCGCAACCAAGCGGGGTTCGCCATTGGCGGCCCGATCCGTCGGGATCGCACCTTCTGGTTCTTCGACTACCAGGGCCTGCGCTCGCGACGGGAGACGACGCTGACGGGCACGGTGCCCACGGCGAAGATGCGTCAAGGGGATTTCAGCGAGCGCCCGGTTCTGACGGCCCCACCGGATTTCCTCTCGGTCATCGCGCCCTGCGTCTCACCGCCCAATCGCCTCAACCTGAATGCCATGCGCACGGATGGCCGTCCCTGCGCCGACCCGGTCGGGATGAAGCTCGCCGCGCTCTACCCGCTGCCGAATGCGCCGGGCATCTCGCCGTTCACGTTCGTCTCGTCGATCAATATCCCGACGAACAACGACTCCTTCGATGCGCGCCTCGACCATCGGATCGGAGAGAAGGACCTGATCTTCGGGGTCTACGACTTCTTCGACGAGCGCGCGATGATCGAGCGCGGTCCGTTCCCGAACCCACTGGCCACGGGTGGGTTCAGCGCCAACAGCGAGGTGCGCGGTCAAGTGCTCTCCGTCACGTGGGATCACACGTTCTCCCCGAACCTGCTCAATGACTTCCGTTTCGGGTTCAATCGGATCAAGAGCTGGTCCCGACCGCTCGCGCCGAAAGGGAGTGCGGCGGCCGAGTTCGGGCTCAAGAACGCGCCCAATAACGAGTTCGTCTACGGACTGCCCTGGATTCGCGTCGTGGGCTACAGCTTCCTGGGGACCTCCGGCTGGCGCCCGCAATTCCAGGTCTCGCAGGTCTATCAGTTCCTCGACAACGTCTCCTACATCCGCGGGGCTCACGCGTACAAATTCGGCGTCGAGTACAAGCGGCTCGTGAACAACTTCCTCGACGTGCGCGCGCCCCATGGCGAGCTGGCGTTCAACACGTTCTGGATCGGCGACAGCTTCGCGAACCTTTTGCTCGGACAGGCGTTCTTCCAGCAGACGACGACCCCACATGTCGTGCACAACTACATTGATGGGTTCATGTGGTATGCCCAGGACAGCTGGCGCGCGACTCCGAAGCTCACGCTCACCTACGGCGTGCGCTATGAGTACTTCACGCCATTCATCGAGCGGCAGGACCTGACGACGAACTTCGATCCCTCGGCCAATGGCGGGCGCGGGGGATTGATCACGGCGGCGCCGAATCCTTTCCCGCCGATCCAGCCGGCGCCGAAGGGGCGAGGGCTCTTCTCGCGCACGCTCGTGCATCCGGATCGGAACAATCTCGCGCCGCGACTCGGCTTCGCATACGCGCCGAATCGGCGCATGGTCTGGCGCGGCGGATTCGGCATCTTCTACCAAGTGATGGATCGCATGGGCAGCGAGAGCATGCTGCAGTTGAATCCGCCGCAGGTCATTGATGCCAGCCTGAGCGTGCCGAGCAATGCGCCGCCGCTGCTGCTATTGCGCGATGGCTTTTTGCCCGCGCCGCCGACGGTGGACGTGCGACGGCTCCAGATTCGCGCGCGCAGTTTCCACGAGCGATCTCCCTACTCGCAGCAGGTGAGCTTCGGCCCTCAGCTCCTCCTCACGAATGATCTCTCCGTGGACATCTCCTTCGTCGGCAACTACAACCGCAAGATCCGAAAGCTGCGGAATCTGAATCAGGGACGGATCGTCACGCCGGGCGTGGGGCCGGTCGTCTTCCCCTTCCCCGACTTCTGCCTCGCTCCGGGCTCTTGCGCCTACATCCAATGGCTCGGCACTGATGGGACAGCCAATTACAACTCGCTGCAGATCACGGTGAACAAGCGCTATTCGCATGGTCTGGCGTTCAACGTGGCGTACACGCTGGGGAAGGCGCTCGGGACGGTGAGCGAACACCTCTCGCCGACCTTCGGCAACGTGAATCCGCAAAATCTGCCGCAGAACGTCTACGACATGCGCGCCGACTACGGACGCCTGCCTTTTGATCAGCGTCATCGCCTTGTGGTGAACTGGGTGTGGGAGCTGCCCTTCGGACCGCGCCAGCCGTATCTGAACCAGGGCGTGCTGGCGAAGCTGCTGGGCGATTGGCAATTGAATGGGATCGTCAGCTCCACCAGCGGCGTTCCGATCACCATCTACGCGCCGGATCGGAGCAACACGGGGCCGGGGCACACCTCGCGCGCCGATTGTGTGGGGAACCCCTTCCCCTCGGGCTTCACGCCGACGCTGGCGCGCTATTTCGATACGACGGCGTTCCGCATCCCGGCGCCCTTCACCTTCGGCAACTGCGGGCCGAACACGATCAGCTCCTGGGCGTTCCACAACTGGGATCTGTCCGTGTTCAAGAAATTCCGCCTCGCGGAGGAGCGGTATCTGGAGCTTCGCGTGGAGTTCTTCAACGTGTGGAATACGCCGCAGTTCGCCGCGCCGGACTCGAACGTCGCGAGCGGCACGTTCGGGCGCACGACGAGCCTGCGCAATCCCGAACGCCCGGCTCGCGAGATTCAACTCGGCTTGAAGTTGTACTTCTGAACGGCCTTGTCGAGAGGGGCCGATCGGGTGCCTTCCGCCCCCGAGAGGGGGATCGGCGGTAGCCTGCCCTTGTGAGAGAGCGAGCGGAGAGGAGACGAAGGACCATGAGAGGATTGACGGCGACGCTTATCATCTCTCTCTGCCTCGGCCACGTCGGCCGACCTCCTCGCGCTCCGGCACAGGTTCAAGAGATCGTCGAGAACCAGAACGCGGCGGCCGTGTGGCAGGCCTTATTGCGACTGCGCACGACGATCACAGTCTTGCACACGACCGCGCACCCGGATGATGAGAACGAAGCCCTACTCACGTGGCTCAGCCGTGGACAGGGGGTCCGAACCGGCCTGCTGACGCTCACCCGCGGAGAAGGGGGAGCGAACCTGATCGGCCCCGAGTTGTTCGATGCCTTGGGCATCTTGCGTACGGAGGAGCTGCTGGCGGCCGGACGCTACTATGGCGTGGATCAATTCTTCACGCGCGTCGTGGATTTCGGCTTCTCGAAGCGGCTCGATGAGACGTTGGAGAAGTGGGGGCGCGAAACCGTGCTGCGTGACGTCGTGCGCGTGATTCGGATGTATCGGCCCGACATCATCATCTCGCGATTTCGTGGCGATCCCTCCGATGGGCATGGAAACCATCAAGCGGCGGGTGTGATCACGCGCGAGGCGTTTCGCGCGGCCGCCGATCCCCGTCGCTTCCCGGAGCATTTCGCCGAAGGGCTGCGCC
Source organism: bacterium (assembly GCA_041640655.1). Classification (GTDB taxonomy): domain Bacteria; phylum Acidobacteriota; class Blastocatellia; order HR10; family HR10; genus HR10. The sequence goes on along the minus strand of JBEPZV010000004.1, from coordinate 65,306 downwards.
CCTGGCAGGCGAAGAAGCTGTATGTCGCGCCCTTTCGATTCGGCTCGGATGCGGAGCCGCCGACGCTGGAGATCGAGACGGGGATCTACGATCCTCTGCTCGGCCGCTCCTATCGAGAACTCGGCCGCGAAGGGCTGAGTCGCCACCGCTCGCAAGGGGCGGGTCAGGCGCGAGCCCCCCGAGGGTCCTCGCGCGTCGCGCTGTGGCTTGTGGAAACGGTCCTGCCCCAGGTCGAGCGGGAGACGAGCCTCTTCGACGGCCTGGATCCGAGCTGGCTCGGCCTGGCGCAGCTCGCCGGACCTGCGCTCGACCTCCGGCCCATGCTGACCGAGGTGCAGACGCTCGTGAATGAAGCGCTGACGGCGTTCGATGCCCGACACCCGTGGACCATTGTGCCCCAGCTTGTCGCCGGTCTTCGCCTGACGCGCTCGCTGATCGAGCGCGTGCAGCACGCGCCCGTGGAAGAGGCCGCGAAGGACCATCTGCTCTTCCTCCTGCGCAACAAGGAGAGGGAATTCGTGGACGCGACGAACAAGGCGTTGGGCTTGGCCTTTGACGTCCTCGTGGATCCGAGCGAAGAGGGCGAAGGCTTCCCCGGCGATTCCCAACGCACGCGGCTGCGAGAGACGTTCTCGGTCGCCGTTCCCGGGCAACAGTTCACGGTGACGGCGACGGTCACCAATCGGAGTCCCATCCGCGTGGAGCCCGTGGAGATCGCCTTGCGCGTCCCCGCGGGATGGCGCGTGCGCACGCGGCAGCAGGAGGGACGCGCGCTGGAGCGAAACGACCGCGCGCGCGCGCGATTCGACGTGCGCGTTCCCGAGGATGCCGCATACACGCGCCCGTATTGGTCCCGCGCCTCGGAGTATCACGACACCGTCTACACGATCGAGAGGCCTGAGTTCGTGAATCTGCCGTGGTCACCGCCGGAGGTGATGGGCGTCTTCACGTATCGCCTGGAGGGCCTCACGCTCACGCTGACGCAGCCGGCGCAGACGGTCTTCGTGGATCGGCCCTGGGGCGAGCAGCGTCGACTCCTGATGGTCGCGCCTCCGCTCAGCGTGACCGTCTCCCCGCGCATCGGCATCATCCCGTTGGGAGCGACGCGGCTTCCGTACCCCCTGCGGGTCGAGGTGCGCAACAATGTCAAGGGCGTCGCGCAGGGGAGAGTTCGCTTGCGCGTCCCCGCGGGGTGGACGGTCTCCCCGTCAGAAGCGAGCTTTCGATTCACACACGAGGGGGAAGTCCAGACCTTCGCGTTCCACCTCTCACTGCCGCGCTTGAAGGCCGGCGAGAGCTATCGCGTGCAGGCCGTCGCTGAGTATCATGGTCGCGAATACGCGGAGGGGTATCATGTGATCGCCTATCGGGAATTGGAACCTCGCCACCTCTACCGTCCGGCGGCGATCGAGCTGCGCACGGTAGATGTGAAGGTCGCGACGGGATTGACGGTCGGCTACATCATGGGCGTCGGGGATCATGTCCCGGAGGCGCTGGAACAATTGGGCGTCACCGTGCGGCGGCTCGGTCCGGCGGATCTGGCCGCAGCTGACCTGGATGCTTTCGACGCCATCGTGATCGGCATCCGCGCCTACGCCGTGAGAGACGATCTGAAGGCCTATAATCGGCGCCTGCTCGATTATGTCGAACGCGGGGGGATTCTCATCGTGCAATACCAAACGCAGGAATTCGATGCGGCTCCCTTCGGCCCTTATCCGTACGTGCTGGGCGCGCGCGCGGAGGAGGTCTCCGAGGAGGACGCGCCGGTGACGATCCTGGATCCCACACATCCGATCTTCACCTGGCCAAACCGGATCACCGCGGCGGACTTCGCGGGATGGGTCGAGGAGCGCGGCTCAAAGTTCATGACCCAATGGGACGCGCGATACCAACCGCTGCTCATGTCGCACGATCGCGGGCAAGAGCCACAGCGCGGCGGATTGCTCGCCGCGCGCTACGGGCGCGGGACCTATATCTACGCCGCATACGCCTTCTACCGCCAACTCCCGGCCGGCGTGGCTGGCGCCTATCGGCTCTTCGCGAACATGATCAGCCTGCGTCGCGCGAGGAGGTGAGCGAAGGAGCCAACTTATGGCACGAGCGGAGACGAGCGCTCACCCCGGTCTCATTCGCGGGATCGGCCTGTTGCAGGCGACCTCGACCAATATGCTGAATATGATCGGGATCGGGCCGTTCATCACGCTCCCGATCATGATCGCGACGATGGGGGGACCGCATGCTCTGATCGGATGGATCGTGGGAGCGCTCATCTCGCTCTGTGACGGTCTTGTGTGGGCGGAATTGGGAGCGGCGATGCCGGGCTCCGGAGGTCCGTATCTCTATCTGCAGCAGGCGTACGGCCCGAATCGGTGGGGGCGGTTGATGAGCTTCCTCTACATCTGGCAGACGATCTTCATCGCCCCGCTCTCGATCGCTTCCGGAGCTGTCGGCTTCGCCCTCTACACGAGATATTTCTGGCCCACGATGACGGCCTGGGAGACGAAGCTGTTGGCCGCCGGCCTCTGCCTCTTCGTCACGGCGCTGCTCTACCGAGACATTCGCTCAGTCGGACGCGTGTCGGTCGCGCTCTGGATCGTCGTGATGCTGACGGTGGGGTGGGTCGTGATCTCCGGGCTGCGGCATTTCGAGTGGCGACTCGTCCTCGATCTCCCTCCCGAGGCCTTTCGCCTCTCTCGAGAATTCCTCATGGGCCTCGGAGGAGCCACGCTCATCGCCATGTACAGTTATGGGGGCTACTTCAACGTCTGCCTCTTCGGAGGCGAGGTGAAGAATCCGGGTTCGACGATCCCGCGCTCGATCATCCTGGCGATCCTCGCCGTCGCCGCGCTCTACATCACGATGAGTGTCACGATCCTGGGCGTCATCCCCTGGCGCGAAGCCATGCGGAGCAGCTCGATCGTCTCTGACTTCATCGCCCGCCTCTATGGTCCCTGGGCCGGATCGCTCGTCACGGGATTGATCCTCTGGGCATCGCTCGGCTCGATCTTCGCTATCCTTCTCGGATACTCGCGGGTCCCGTATGCCGCGGCGGTCGAGGGCCGATTCTTCGCGCCCTTCGCTCAACTGCATCCGACCAAGCGCTTCCCCGCCTTCTCGCTCGTGACGGTCGGACTCCTCTCGGCCGCGGCCTGCTGGTTCACGCTCGACGCGATCATCAAAGCGCTGCTGGTCATTCAAATCGTCATCCAGTACATCGCACAGATCGCCGCCGTCGTGATGATCCGACATTTTCGGCCGGACATCGCTCGTCCCTTTCGCATGTGGCTGTATCCTGTGCCCGTGCTCATTGCGTTCCTCGGGTGGATGTACATCCTCGTCTCCAGCGGTCTTCCCTTCATCCTCGCCGGGTTGGGGCTGCTGGTCCTGGGCACGGGCGCGTATCTCTGGCACGCGTACCGAAAGCGGGAATGGCCGTTCGTGCCGAAGCCTGCCGAGGAGGTCTCACTACATCCATGAATGAGGCCAAGGCGTGGGACGTCATCACTGTCGGCGATGTCTTCGTGGACGTGATCCTGAGCGGTTTCTCGACGTGGCCGCAGCCGGGCGAAGAGGCCTTCGCCACGCACTTCGCGCGCGACGTGGGCGGCGGAGCGGTCATCACGGCATGCGGGCTGGCGCGACTCGGGATGCGCGTGAGCGTGCTTGCGGCGATCGGGCGCGAGGAGGAGGCGTGGGTGAAGAAGCGCCTGAAGACTCAGGGGGTGGATACGCGCCGACTCATCCGGCACGAGGGGGAGCCGACGGCAGTGACCGTGAGCGTCTCGCGCGAGAATGAGCGAGCCTTCTTCACCTATATGGGCGCGAACCGTGCGCTTCCGGCGGTGCTCGCGCACGAGCGGCGATGGAAGGCGCTGACCGCCGCTCGACATGTTCACCTGGCGTGCGCGCCGGATCCGGCCGTGTTGGTGGCCCTCGGTCGCTTCCTGCACGAGCACGGAACGCGGCTCTCCCTGGACGTGGGCTGGCATCCAGAATGGCTACGTGATCCCGCGAGCCGCCGCGCGCTCGCCGCGCTCGATCTCTTCTTCCCGAACGAACGGGAGGCCGCCGAGATGACGGGAGCGCGCGATCCGAAAGCCGCCCTTCGCGCGCTCGCTGATGCCGGCGTCCCGATCATCGCGCTCAAGCGGGGGGCGGTCGGAGCGATGCTGTCCTGGAACGGTGAGCTGTTCGTCGAAGCCCCTCCTCGCATCCATGCGGTGGACACGACAGGCGCGGGCGATTGCTTCGACGCCGGCTTCCTCTATGCCTGGCTGTCGAGCGAGCCGCCGGAGCGGTGCCTGAAGATCGCGACGATCTGCGGGGCGCTCTCGACGCGAGGCCTGGGTGGTATCGCAGCTTTCCCAACACGGGAAGAGATCGAAGAGACATTGCGGACGATGTCCGCAGAGAGCGTGCGACCATGAGGGGTCGAAAGCTCACGATCATCGGTGGGGGAGGAGTGCGCACGCCGCTGCTGCTGTATGGGCTTCTCGAACGAGAGGCATCACTCGACCTGCGCGAAGTAGTCCTCTACGACATCGAGCAGGAGCGCGCCGAGCTGATGGCGGTGCTCGGACGAGAGTTGATCCGACAGATGGGAGGGGCGTTCACCCTGACGGTGACGACCGACCTCGAAGCAGCGGTGGCCGATGCCGCGGCGATCATCACCAGCATTCGCGTCGGTGGCCTCCGCGCCCGCGCGCGCGATGAACGCCTGGCCATCGAACACGGCGTGGTGGGACAGGAGACGACGGGCGTGGGGGGATGGGCCATGGCGTTGCGCACGATCCCCGTCGTCCTCGAACACGCGCGTGTGATCGAGCGGGTGAATCCGGAGGCGTGGGTCCTGGTGTTCACGAATCCGGCCGGCGTGATCACCCAAGCGCTCACCGCGCAGACGCGACTCCGCGTCCTGGGCATTTGCGATACGCCGAGCGAACTCTTCCACCGCATCGCGCGCGCGCTCGGCGAGCCGTCGGAGCAGGTCGTCTGCGATTACTTCGGGCTCAATCACCTCGGATGGGTGCGCGCCGTCTTCGTGCGCGGTCGGGATGAGATGCCGCGGCTGCTCCAGGATGAAGAAGCGCTCAGGCACTTGTATCCGGCCGATCTCTTCGATCCCGGACTCATTCGCGCGCTCGGACTCATCCCGACCGAGTACGTCTTCTTCTACTACGCGCACACACGCGCGCTTGAGAACCAGAGGCGCGTGGGGGCGAGCCGCGGGGAGGAGCTGGAGCGCTTGAACGAGCAGCTCTTTCGAGACCTCGCGCGAGAGATCGGCGCCGGTCGCCCGCGGGAAGCTCTGGCCACCTATCGCGCCTATCTGCGCCGACGTTCGGCGTCGTACCTGCGATTGGAGGGGAAGGCAGAATCCGCTCTGCGCGGGGAGATGCCCGAGGTGGAAGATCCCTTCGTGGCCACGACGGGGTATCATCGCGTCGCCTTGGAGACCCTGATGGCCCTCTGGGGAACAGAACCGCAGCGTCTCGTCTTGAACGTGCTCAATCGGGGGGCTCTCGCTGATCTGGAGCCGGACGATGTGGTCGAAGTCCCCTGCCTGGTCGCCCATCAGGATGTGCGACCGTTGGCTGTCGGACGGCTGCCGGACGTCGTGCGCGGCCTCGTGCTCTCGGTGAAGACCTCCGAGCGATTGGTCATCCGCGCGGCGGTGGAGCGCTCGGCGCGATGGGCGCACCTGGCGCTTCTGGTTCACCCGCTGATCGGCGAATGGGACCTGGCGCAGCGGATCTTCGCCGCCTTCCACCACCGGGACCCCGACCACTGGGGACTCGCGCACGACGATCTCTCGCCGTGGAGGCGGCGGACCTGAGCAACGATCGCGTTCCGCGCGACGCGAAGATCGCGCGCAGATGAGAGGTCAGGAGAAGAAGCCATGCGACTCGCCAACTACCTCAACGGACAGTGGGTTCCTGCGATGGCGAGCGAGGCGCTGCCGGTCACTAATCCGGCGACAGCGGAAGTGCTCGCCGAAGTCCCCCTCTCCGGGGAGGCCGATGTCGCGCGAGCCGTCGAAGCGGCTGCTGCGGCGTTCCCCGAATGGCGGCGCACGCCGGCCGAAGAGCGCGTCCAATATCTCTTCAAGCTGAAGACGCTCTTCGAGACGCATCTGGATGAGCTGGCGCGCTGGATCACGATGGAGAACGGGAAGACGCTCGCCGAGTCGCGAGGGGAAGTGCGCCGCGCCATCGAGAACATCGAAGTCGCCTGCGGCATCCCCACGCTCATGCAGGGATACAATCTGGAGGATGTCGCGCGCGGCATTGATGAGCACATGATCCGTCAGCCCCTGGGCGTGGTCGCGGCCATCACGCCCTTCAACTTCCCGGTCATGGTGCCGTTCTGGTTCCTCCCCTATGCCATCGCGTGCGGGAACACGTTCGTCCTGAAGCCGTCGGAGAAAGTCCCCCTCTCGATCACGCGCGCGTTCGAGCTGCTCGAACAGACAGGGCTGCCCCCAGGCGTGGTGAATCTCGTGCACGGGACGAAAGCGGCCGTAGATGCGCTCCTGGAGCATCCGGATGTGCGCGCCATCAGCTTCGTCGGCTCGACTCCCGTGGCCAAATACATTTACGCTCGCGCGGCAGCTCATGGCAAGCGCGTACAGTGCCAGGGTGGAGCGAAGAACCACGTCGTCATCCTCCCCGATGCCGACCTGGAGACGGCGACGCAGATCATCAGCGAGAGCGCCTTCGGATGCGCCGGACAACGGTGTCTGGCCGTCTCGGTGGCGGTGACCGTCGGCGATGCGCATCGGACGTTTCGCGAAGCCATTGTCGAGACCGCGCGCTCGATTCGAGTCGGCTATGGACTGGACGAAGGCGTGCAGATGGGCCCGGTCATCACGCGCGAGAGCAAAGCGCGCATCGAGGCGCTGATCGCGAAGGGCGTGAGCGAGGGCGCGACCCTCCTGCTGGACGGACGCGGGGTGAAGGTCCCCAACTACGAGCAGGGGAATTTCATCGCGCCGACGCTTCTGGAGAATGTCTCCCCGGGCAGCGAGGTCTGGCAGACGGAGATCTTCGGCCCCGTGCTGAGCCTCATCCGCGCCGAGACGGTGGACGACGCCATCGCGATCCTCTCCCGCCACACCTACGGCAACATGGCCTCGATCTTCACCCGCAGTGGCGCGGCGGCGCGGAAATTCCGATACGAGGTGCCGGCCGGTAACATCGGCATCAACGTGGGCGTGGCCGCGCCCATGGCGTTCTTCCCCTTCAGCGGGTGGAAGGAGAGCTTCTTCGGCGTCGTGCACGGTCAGGGCCGCGATGCGATTGAGTTCTACACGGAGAAGAAGGTCATCGTCGAACGATGGCCGAAGGAGTGGTCGCCCGTATGAAGAGCGCGCGATTTCATGAACATTTCATGGCATTTTTACCCCGCGTTAACATCGGGGAGATAGACTGAAGTGTTGAGTCGGTCAACCCTAACATCAGGAGGAGGGCATATGCGACGCCGGAACCTATGCCTCGCGTGTCTCTGGATGCTCTGCGCGGGGGTGATCCTGCGCGGAGCGGCGCAGATCCACACGGCCAGCCTCACGGGGCTGGTCACCGATCCGACCGGGGCGGTGATCGCGAATGCGACCGTCGTCGCCAAGAACAAGGCGACGGGCGTGGAGTATTCGACGACCACCGACCAATCGGGGTATTACACGTTCGCCAGTCTGCCCATCGGGACCTACACGGTCACGGCGGAGGCGCAAGGCTTCAAGAAGTTCGTGCGCGAGAACATCGTGCTCGAAGTCGGGCAGCGCGCGCGTTTGGACTTCACGCTCGAAGTCGGGGAGATCGCGGAGACGGTCGTGGTGGAAGCGCAAGTGCCTTTGCTCTCGACTCAAGAGGCCTCCCCGGGCGCTGTCGTCCAGAATCGCCTGGTGACTGACCTGCCCCTCAGCATGCGCAACTGGGATGACCTGATGGGCTTGATCGCGGGCGTGCAGGGCGATCGGTACACGGAGGAGGGCGGCGCGACGGCCGCTGGACGAACGGGGGGCGTCAACGTCCACGGCGTGCGCTCGCTGCAGAACAATTTCATCCTCGACGGCGTGGACAACAACTCCATCTCCACGAACGTGCAGGAGCTGACGACGCAAGTCGTGCGCCCCTCGGTGGATTCCATCCAGGAGTTCAAGATCATCACGAATCCCTATTCGGCGGAATACGGGCGCAGCCCCGGCGCGGCCATCAGCGTCACCACCAAAAGCGGGACGAACGAGTTTCACGGGACGGCTTACTGGTTCGGGCGCAACGACATCTTCGACGCCACGAGCTTCTTCCTGAACCGCGCGGGAGCGAAGAAGGCGAAGAACCGGCAGAACCAATTCGGCTTCAACGTGGGAGGGCCCATCGTTCGCAACCACGCCTTCTTCTTCTTCGACTACGAGGGCACGCGCATTCGTCGCGGGGTGACGCGCTTGGGGAACGTCCCGACGCCCAACGAGCGCATCGGGGATTTCTCCGCGCCTGGATACGCGAAGATCTTCGATCGTGTGGGGGATTGCCGGGCGAAGGTCCCCGATGCCTTCAATCCCGACGGATCGTTCAAGAACAACCGGATCCCGCCCGAGTGCATTGATCCGGTGGCCAAGCGCATCCTCGATCTGGTCCCGCTGCCGAATCTGCCGGGCTCGGGACCGCTCGGCAACGTCTTCAACTTCCTGCGCACGCCGACGCTCATTGACGACACGGACAAGTTCACCGTGCGCGGCGATTGGCAGATCAACGCGAACAACAATATCTTCGTGCGCTACACCTTCTCGGACCGCTTCCGCTATGTCCCGGGGATGTTCGGCGGGATCATTGACGGCACGTCTACATCGGCTTTCGGCCGGCTCTTCATGAAGGGGCATTCGGCGGCCATCGGATGGAATCGCACATTGGGGCCGCGGGTGTTGAACGAATTCCGGCTCGGCTGGGGGCGCAATGCTTCGAACGGCGTGCAGGATCCCTTCGGGAAGAACACGCTGGCGGAATTCGGCATCCTCGGCGTTCGAGACGATCCGCTCTACAGCGGCGGACTGCCGGCCATTCGCATTCAAGCGCGCGGGGGGACGCAGACGATTCCAGGCGGTCAGGGCGGCGGACTCGATCATCTGGGCTCGCCCGTCTTCCTGCCCAAGTTCCAATTCACGAACCAGTTCCAGTGGTGGGACATGCTGAGCATTACGGCCGGAGCGCATCAGCTTCGATTCGGCGTGGACGTGCGCCTGCCCATGCGCAACATCTACCTCGACCTGCCGGCGCTGCGCGGGGATTGGACGTTCGATGGAAATCGCACAGGGATCGGCATGGCCGATTTCTTGCTCGGGTATCCGTCAGCGGCGCAGCTGACGAATCCGCACGTGGTGGACGCGCGCATCTGGATGGCCTCCTTCTTCTGGCAGGATGATTGGAAGGTCACGCCGAAGCTCACGATGAACCTGGGATTCCGGTACGACTTCGCGACCTGGCCCTACGAGGGGAGAGACCGGCTGACGAACCTCGATCCGAAGACGGGGCGACGGTTCACGGCCGCGCCCTTCCCCGGATTCGAGCGCTCGACCGTGGGCAAGAGCCTCGTGCGATCGGACAAGAACAACGTCGCCCCGCGCATCGGCCTGGCCTATCGGCTGACGCCCAATACCGTCATCCGCACCGGGTATGGACGCTTCTTCATGCTCTTCGAGCGCGCGGGGAGCGAGGATCAGCTCGGGCTCAATCTCCCATGGGTCGTCAACAACGTGGTGACGGCCCCCAATCCCAACACGACGGCCAACAACATGCGCCTGCGCACGGGCTTCAACCTCTCGCTCGATCCGAGCGCCGTGGACCCGAGGAACGTTCGACTCCGGGCTGTGAATCCCGAGGCGGTGATCCCCACGGTGGATCAGTGGAACTTCGGCTTCCAGCGCTTGCTCCCCGGCAACCTCATCGCGACGATTGATTACGTGGGAACGAAGGGGACGCATCTCTCGGTCCTGCGCAATCTCAACCAGCAGCGCTTCAATCCCGACGGGACGCCGACGGGGATCCTGCCCTATCCCGATCTGGGGCCGATCGAGTATCGGGATAACATGGGGAACTCGAGCTATCACGGGATGGAGGTGACCGTGGAGAAGCGCTTCAGCCACGGACTGAGCTTCCGCGGGGCCTGGACGTGGTCGAAGTCGATTGATTACGCCATGGAGCACCTCTTCACGGGCGGTTCGGGGAGTTTCCTGCAGAACGCGCACAATATTCGCGAGCGGCGCGGGCCGAGCGATTTCGACTACCGGCATCGCTTCGTGCTGGCCTACAACTACGAGCTGCCGTTCGGGCGCGGGCGCACGTACCTGACTGAGGGAGCGCTCTCGCACATCCTGGGCGGATGGCGCGTGAGCGGCATCACTGTGATGCGCACGGGGCGTCCCTTCACCATCATCGCCACGGCCAACAACACTCCGATTGGGGGGCCGCGTGGCGGCGGCATGGTCACGGCACTGGCCGATTGCTTGCGCGATCCCACGTTGCCCGAGGACCAGCGCACGGTGGACCGCTGGTTCGATACGACGGCCTTCCGCGTCCCCTCGCCCCCGCGCTTGGGGACATGCGGACGGAATACGGTCTACGGACCAGGATTGGTCAATTTCGACTTCGCGCTGGCGCGCACGTTCGAGTACTTCGGCGAGGGTCGCCGCCTCGAATTCCGCTGGGAGATGTTCAACGCGTTCAACACGCCACAGTTCGGACTGCCGGATCGGAACGCGTCCAGCGGCGCCTTCGGGCGGATCGGCAGCCTCGCCGGTGATCCGCGCGTTATGCAGTTCGCGCTGAAGTTCTACTTCTGAAGACCGTGGGCGCAGGGCGAGTCCCCCTCGCCCTGCGCCCTCGACTTCCCATTATGCGTTGGACGTCGAACTGGCTTCCCACGGGGAGCGGCCTCTTCCTCCTTCTCTTCGTCGTTCCCCCTCCTCAATCCTCCGAGATCGTCCTCGAAGGGACCATTACGCGCGCCGACCACGGGACGTATATCGTGCGGGAATTCATCGTCCCCGAGCCACTGGAGCGCCTCGAGGTCGAATACACGTACACCCATCGCGGTGAGGGGACGGCGCTGGACATCGGGCTCTTCGATCCGGTTCGGTTTCGGGGCTGGAGCGGGAGCGATAAGACGCACTTCTTCCTCGCGCGCGATGAAGCGACGCCGTCGTATCTGCCGGGAGACCTGCCGGCTGGGACCTGGCGCATCGTACTCGGCGTCCCGCACATCCGCCCGGATCAGGTCTCCCGCTACGTGATCCGGATCCGCCTGATCCCCGCTCGATCGCGCGCGATGCCGGCACCTGAGCCCCCCACTCCGTGGGTGCTGAAGAAAGAACCGGGATGGTATCGCGGTGACCTCCACGCGCACAGCGGGCACAGCGATGGGCGCTGTCGGAACGGTCTGGGGGAATTGATCCCCTGCCCCATCTTCCGCGTCGCTCAAGCGGCCGTCGCGCGAGGGCTCGACTTCCTCGCCATCACCGATCACAACACGACGAGCCACCATCCGGAGATGCGGCGGTTGCAAGCGTATTTTGCTCCGCTTCTCCTGATTCCGGGGCGCGAGCTGACGACCTATCGGGGACACGCGAACGTCTACGGCACGAGCGCGTTCATTGACTTCCGCCTCGGATGGCAGGGGCGGACCATCGCCGACATCCTCGATGATGTGCGTCGCGCCGGAGGCGTGATCTCGATCAATCACCCGACGCATCCGACGGGCGAACAGTGTATGGGATGCGGTTGGGAAGACGTCCACGCCACCGACTTCCGCAAAGTGGACATGATCGAGGTCATCAATGGCAATCGGGTGGAGGGGCCGTTGAGCGGCATTCCCTTCTGGGAGGCGCGCCTCAACGAGGGGCATCGCATCACGGGCATCGGCGGCAGCGACGATCATCGCGCGGGGAGCGGCGAGCATCCCGATCACGTCATGGGCATTCCGACGACCGTCGTCTATGCGACGGAATTGTCTGAACCCGCGATCCTCGCGGGATTAAAAGCCGGACACGTCTTCATCAAGACACGCGGTCCCGATGGACCGGACCTCTTCCTCTTCGCCGAAGACGCGCGCGGGCGCCGCTATATGATGGGAGCGGAAATCCCGATCGCTCGCGCGGGCGAGACCGTCACCCTTCGAATCGAGGTGAAGCGCGGCGCGGGGCACATCGTCGAGATCATCACCAATGGATCCGCCCCTCCGGAGGTCACTCGCCTCCGCGTGGACGCGCCCGATTTCGTGCGCGTGCTCTCGTGGCGCGCCGAACCCCGCACATGGGTGCGACTGAATCTTCGGGACGAGCGCGGAATCGCCGCGCTCACCAATCCGATCTACTTCGCCCTTCGGGAGTGACGGAAGTCGGCACGTGTCTCCGTCGCTCCTTGAACTGCTTTCGCAAGGAGGATGACGATGTGGAAGCGATGGGGATGTACGCTCGTCCTGTCCACGACCCTCGCATCTCCGGCACTGAGGTTCTCCCCCGCCCTCTTCGCTCAATCCATAGATCGAGAGGCGATCTTCAAACGCCTCGAAGCGGCGACGATCCTCCCCCTCTCGCCCTGGCGCTTCAAGGAGGGATACGTCCTCAGAGGCGAGGCCGTGGATCTGGACGATTCGACCTGGACGCTCTTCCCGGTGGGAGAGGAGTGGAGCACAGGGCCGGCGTGGTTTCGCTACCGCATAACGTTGCCTCAGACGATTGGGGGGTACGACATTCGCGGCGCGCGGCTCCGTCTGCGCCTTCGCATCGTGGGGGAGAACCCGGTCCACCTCACAGTCTTCTTCAACGGGGAGAAGCGTGCGGAGGGGCACGATCTGGATCCCGTCGTCCTGACCGAGAGCGCGCGTCCAGGAGATACGTTTGTGATCGCGGTGAAAGCGGATGTGCCTGGCGGGCGGACATGGATGCGCGCCGGACAGCTGGAAGTCGAAGCTCCCCCTTCGCGCCCCGATCCCCGAACGTTTCTGCAGGAATGCCAAGTGGCCGAGCAGCTGCTGAGCGCGCGTCGGGACGATCGCTCTCGATGGGAGTCGCATCTGGACGCCGCGCTTCGAAAGCTCGACCTCGCCGCTCTGGATCGAGGCGATCAGCTCGCCTTCGATCGCTCGCTGCGTGAGGCCCGCGAGGCCCTGACGCCCATTGCCCCCTTGCTCCGAGAGTTCGCGATCCGCGCCGTCGGGAACTCCCATATTGACCTGGCCTGGCTCTGGCCGTGGACGGAGACGGTCCAGATCGTGCGCGATACGTTCTCCACCGTCCTTCAGCTGATGCACGAATTCCCGGACTTCACCTTCACGCACGGAGCCGCTCAGACCTATGCGTGGATGGAGGAGAAGTATCCGAAGCTCTTCGAGCAGATCCGACAGCGCGTGCGCGAGGGGCGATGGGAGGTGGTCGGCGGCGTCTGGGTCGAATCGGACATGAACCTGCCGCATGGCGAATCGCTCGTCCGACAGTTCCTGCATGGAACGCGATATTTCAAGGAGAAATTCGGCGTGGACATTCGCGTCGGATGGAATCCGGATGCCTTCGGCTACAACTGGCAGCTGCCGCAGATCTTGAAGAAGTCGGGGATGGACTTCTTCGTCACGCAGAAGCTCTTCTGGAACGAAGTCACGCGCTTCCCCTATCGGCTCTTCTGGTGGGAAGCTCCCGACGGCAGCCGCGTCCTCACCTACTTCCCCAACCACTACGGGAACCCCATCGAGCCGGTGTCCATGGCCAGGGACCTGGCCCAGTACACGGCGGCGACGGGCCATCGCGAGTACATGCATCTTTATGGCGTGGGGGATCACGGCGGGGGGCCAACGCGCAGCATGTTGGAGACAGCCGCCCAATGGCGCTCCACCGACGCGCTCTATCCGCGACTCTTCTTCGGCACCGTGCATGAGTTCTTCGAGCGCGTGATGGCGGAGATCTCGCGCCTGAATCCACCGGTCTGGCGCGATGAGTTGTATCTGGAGACCCATCGCGGCACGTACACGAGTCAGGCCGCGACGAAACGGAATAATCGTCAAAGCGAGGTCCTGCTCCTCAACGCCGAGAAGTTCGCCTCGCTCGCACGGCTCTTCGGACGCCCCTATCCGCAGCATGATCTCGATGCGGCCTGGAAGAAAGTGCTCTTCAACCAATTCCACGACATCCTGCCGGGGAGCAGCATCGCCGCCGTCTATCGGGATGCGGATCGGGATTACGCGGACGTCCGACGCATCGGGCGCGAAGTCATGGATGAGGCCTTGAAGGAATTGGCCGATCGCATCAATACGAGAGGCCCCGGACTTCCCCTCATCGTCTTCAACCCCCTCTCCTGGGCGCGCACGGATGTGGTCGAAGCCACCCTCACATTTCCGGATCCCGTCTCGGACGTCGAGGTTCGCGATCCTCAAGGCCGACGCCTCATCGCCGAAGTGATCGCGCGGGATTCGGAGACGAACCGTGCGACGGTCCGCTTCATCGCTGAGGACGTCCCCCCGCTGGGATACAAGGTCTTCCGTGTCGTTCCCGTCGCTCGGCGATCGCCGGTGCCCTCCTCGCTCTCGGTCACCGGCTTGACGATGGAGAACGAATTCCTGCGAGTCACGGTGGATGCCCGATCGGGATGCCTCACGAGCCTCTACGATAAGATGGCGCGCCGAGAGGTGCTCGACGAATCCCGCTGCGGAAATCTCCTGCAAACATTTTACGACAAGCCCTCCGTCTATGACGCGTGGAATATTGATGCGAACTTCGAGGAGAAGATGTGGGAGCTGCGTCAGGCTGAGGAGGTGAAGGTGCTGGAGACCGGTCCCACGCGCGCCGTGATCCGCGTGGTGAAGCGGTTTCAGCGCTCGACGTTCATCCAGGATCTCATTCTCTATCCGAAGATTCCGCGGCTCGAGTGCCACATGGAGGTGGATTGGCGCGAGAAACATATCCTGCTGAAGGTCGCGTTCCCCGTCGCCGTGCGAAGCCCGAAGGCGACGTTCGAGATCCCGTTTGGCGCGATCCCGCGTCCGACGACGCGCCGCACGCCCGAAGAGCAAGCGAAGTTTGAAGTCCCCGCGCTCTTTTGGGCCGATCTCTCCGACGGAACATATGGCGTCAGCCTCCTCAACGACAGCAAGTACGGATACGATGTGCGCGACAATGTCCTCCGCCTGACGCTCCTGCGCTCACCGGCCTATCCGGATCCGCACGCCGATGAAGGTCGGCATCGCTTCACGTACGCGATCTACCCCCATGCGGGCGATTGGGTCCAAGCGGGAACCGTACAGCGGGGATACGAATTGAACTACCCGCTCATCCCTTATCCCACGAACGGACACAGCGGCTCGCTCCCGCCGGCCCACTCCTTCCTTCGCGTGGAACCGAACACGGTGGTCCTCACGGCTTTGAAGAAGGCCGAGGATTCCGACGCGTGGATCCTCAGGTTCTACGAATTCGCTGGAAAACCGACGGACGTGAAGATCAGGCTCCCGAAACCTCCGCGAGCTGCTGCGGAGGTGAATCTCATCGAGCGGGAGATCGGCCCCGTCGTTGTGAACGGACAGGAAGTGGTCATCTCGACCAAGCCGTATGAGATCAAGACGGTGAGGATCGAGTTCTGATGGCTAGAGGTGGCTCGGACATGAGCGGCACGCGATGGATGCGATGGGCCTGCGCGTGGGTCATGAGTGTCGGAGGACTTCTCGGGTTCCACGTCCGCGCCTCTTCATGGGACGTTCCTGAGGAAATGCTCCTGGAGCGCACCTTTCGCGTAGACGCGGAGGCGGAAGTCGTAGCCGAGCTGCAGGCGAGATCGCCCGAGGCGAATTGGGGAGAGGCAGGACGCGAAGCCGCCGTGCTCACCGTCCTCCTGAACGAGCGCCATCACCAAGAGGTCGTCCTCTTCGCCGGAGCGGAATCCTTTCGGTATTCCCTCCACCTGGGCAGGGTGCGCCCGGGCGTTCATACGGTCCGCCTGATATGGAATCGTGCGCGATCTGCTCCGCACGCTCCCGCGCCGGTCATCGAGGACTTCACCCTTCATCCTGTGAGCCGGGCCGATCCCGAATTCCTTCCGCTCGCCCACTCGCCTATCCTTTATGCGCGCCCCAATACCGTCGGACGATTCAGCGACATCCCCCTCCTCATGTGGTACGAGGTGACGCGCGCGCCTGAGACGCTCACCATCCGCTACAGCGTCGTCTTCAGCAACGAGGATGGCGGGACGGAGACGAGCGCCCTCATGGCTCGGTGGGGGCGCGCGACCGACATCGAGTGGGTATACGCCGTGACGTTGACCCCGACGGGGCGCGTCCTGGATGCTCGATACCAGGGCCCGCGCCATCGCCCGCGCCGTTTTCGCGGACGCCGAGAGGGGGACCACCCCCTCCTCCTCGTAGTCTCCACCAACAACAACTTCTCAGATCGCGGGCGTTCGCCCATGCGTTTCGCCCTGCGCCCGATTCCTTTCGATACGAGCGCGGTCGCGCGCGAGGAGCTGATGGATCGGCATCCGTGGACCTACCGCATCATGGCTGAAGAATTGAAGCGGGAGGGCAAACTGGGGCCGACCGTGCGTATTGGCGAGCACATTCCCGATCCGCGTCGGTATGTGTACATTGAGGTCGTGGCCGATCAGCGCGACGCGGGCCTGAGTCTGGCCGTGAAGCTCGCTGGGGATCGGACATGGTACACCTCGGATCTCGGCCTCGCCTACTTCAAGCTCGAGCGGAGCGGATTCCTGCGCACGGCGATCCCCCTCCCGGAAGGCGTGACCGCATCGCGGATTGAGCGCCTGCTCCTTCGATGCGATGCCCTGGAGGCCTCCCGACCGCCGCGCGACGGGGAGCGCCTCATGCGAGCAGAGTGCTTCGTCCGAAGCATCCGCAAGGTCTTTCTCCTAGACTCGGAATTTCGCCCGGGTCCTTCTCTCCCGATTCGAATAGACCCCATTCGTCTTCGGATCGGAGATCTGGTGGAGATCTGGCCATGAGAGAAACAATGCGGGCTGTCGTCTTTCACGGTGACGGGGAATGGGGGGTAGAATCTCGCCCCTCCCCCGAGGTCCGAAACGAAGACGATGTGCTCTTAAAGGTAGAACGCGCGAGCATCTGCGGGACGGACCTGCACATCCTCTCCGTTCCCCCGGGACATCCAGCCACGCCGGGAACGATCCTTGGCCACGAATATGTCGCCACAGTGGTCGCGACCGGTCCCAGCGTGCGCCACCTCCATCCGGGAGACCGCGTGGTGATTGATCCCAACGTCACTTGTGGTTTCTGCGAATACTGTCGGCTGGGGTTCTCCAATATGTGCGAGAACATGACGACGCTGGGGATCTTTCGACACGGCGGGCTAGCCGAGTGGAACGTCGCTCCGGCTAAGGCCGTGCATAAGATCAGCCCGCAGGTTCCCCCGGATCGAGCGATGCTCGCCGAGCCGTTCTCCTGCGTGCTTCATTCCTTCGAGAGATCGGCCTTCGTCCCCGGCGAGAGCGTCACGATCTTGGGTGCGGGCCCAATCGGACTCATGTTTCTGATGCTTTACAAAGCCGCTGGAGCTTATCCGGTCTGCGTGGTCGAGCGTGCTGAATTTCGGCGCCGCATGGCCGAACGCCTGGGAGCCGACGCAGCCCTCAACCCCGATGTCCACGACATCGCACGGGAGGTCATGACACGCACGCGCCTGGGTGCCGACATCGTCGTGGACGCCGTGGGGACGCTCCTGCCGGAAGCCCTTCAACTGGTCCGACGCGGCGGGCGCGTGATCCTCTTCGGCATGGATCTGCGTGCTGAGCGAGAGCTGAACCAATACTGGATCACCCGACACGAGATCTCCGTCCTGGGGTCGTACATCCAGCGCACGGCTTTTCCCAAAGTCGTGCGTATGCTGGAGGCGGGATTCCCTCCACTGGAACAACTGGTGACCCATCGCGTGGATTTGGAGGCCATCGGAGAGGGATTCCGGCTCCTGCGCGCCGGTGAGGCGATTAAAGTCGCCGTGATCCCCTGAGGTCCTCTGCGGGGAAGGAAGCCCTCCTTCCTTGACGGAAGTCGCCGAGCGCTCGGATAATTGGAGCGAATATGTCTTTCGCGAGCGCGGATTTTCAGGATCTCTTGCGACTCCTGGAGCA
Source organism: bacterium (assembly GCA_041640655.1). Taxonomy (GTDB): domain Bacteria; phylum Acidobacteriota; class Blastocatellia; order HR10; family HR10; genus HR10. Next base: position 47,184 of record JBEPZV010000004.1, on the reverse strand, counting down.
ACATCCGGAGTGGCGTGAGGAGCTCCGGCGGGTGTTGCTGACGGAGGAACTTTTGTCCTTGCCTCAAATCGTTCGAGACCTCAGCAAGGTGATCGAGGCCCTGGTCGGAGCGCAAGGTCGGGTGGAAGAGCGCATGACCCGGCTGGAAGAAGCCGTCGCGGCCCTGGCCGAGGCACAACGACGGGCCGAGGAGCGGTTGGCCCGACTGGAGGAGACTGTGGCAGCTCTGGCCGAAGCGCAACACCGTACGGAAGAGCGCGTGACCCGGCTGGAGGAGCGCATGGCTCAACTGGAGGAGATCGTCGCGGCCCTGGCCGAGGCACAACGACGGGCCGAGGAGCGATTGGCCCGACTGGAGGAGACTGTGGCA